>CAZJQL010000020.1:0-2486 GCA_964548665.1 uncultured Methanosarcinales archaeon | reverse complement strand
ATATATTACAGAAAGCGAATACGGAATTTCAATAGAAATAAGAAACAAAGCAGAAAAAGCAGAAGAAAAAAGAATGGGTTTTTATCCAACAATTTTGAAAACTAAAGAAGGAAAAAAAATTGCGCTTAATGGAATTTCATTATTCTTTAATTCTTTTAAAATTAAAGGTTCAGAGTTGGAACTCGCAAATGAAGAATGGAATCATAAAGAGAAATATATTTACGATACAGAAGACAAATCAGAAAAAACAATTGTGATAGCGAAAAAATAAAAACTACCGCCAACACACGTTCCTATGTAAAGCATCATTAAGTTATTAACAACTTTTGAGAGGGTTTATATGTTGGTTAATTTTCGAGTATAAAATTCGGTTCCAACGGCTTGTTGGAAAAGTTGGCAACAACTTTTTGTCCGCCGAAGGCATGGGACAGAAAAAGTTGTTCTAACTTTTCAAATAATGCCACGAATTATTTTCTCTTTTAGTTCATAAAATATCTTTTTAATAATCTTAAGGCTCACGCTCCTATATGTGGTCTACTCTTGGTAGCCACCAGCATCGGTATGATTGTAAGAATAAATAAAATAGCTACCTGCTTGGCGATGTGGCTTACTATAATTGCAACCACCACGGCTGTTTTGTAGTCTATTTCTCTTGTATGGTTGAGCTTTTTTAAGATAGTTGTAATTTAATTTTTCTAAATTATTGTGCTTGAACTAAGTTGTGATTGATTTGATAGGGTGTTTGTGTTTTTATAACTGATAATATTCTTCTTGCCATTTTATGAGCGACTTTAACAATCACACTCTTTACGTTTTTTCCGTGGTGTTTTCTATAATAATTCTGCATTTCTGTGTCCTTTCTTATTGCAATCCAAGCGGCTTCAACTAAATAACTCCTAAGCTGAGACCTACTTCTTGGGGTTATTCCCAAGCACTTTTCAGATCCTCCACTATTGTATATTCCTGGCACTAATCCGATGAATGAAGCAAATTGACTTTCGTTAGTAAACCTTCGTAAATCGCCACATTCAGCTAAAATAACACTGGCTAAATAACCGCCTATTCCGGGAATAGATTTCAATAAATAATAATCGATTTTAAGGTTCTTTCGACAATAAGCTCTCATTTGATTGGCTATTTCTAAGTATTCTGATTTGATAAATTTGTACATCCTTATCTTGCCTTTCAAGGCTAAATCGCCACATGCAGTACTAAACTTTAAGCCTTCCAACCAAATTATAAAATCAAGACTCCAATTTGAATTGTCAAACTCATCTGGAATTTTGATACCGTGAAAGAGCAACATACTCTTGATGTGGGATTTGGTTTGTCGGAGTTTCTTTGTAATTTGGGTTCTGTGGCGTGCTAGAGTTGTAAATTGATCCTGTGCTTCTGTAGGAATGTAGATTCCTTTTAGTGATCCCGCTTTTAATTGATTGGATAAGTTTTTAGCATCTAAACTATCGGTTTTCTGATAGCGTTCTTTATCGCCAGTTTTTACGTCAGCTGGATTTACTACTAAAACATGCCATCCTAAATTTAAGAAATAGCGTGCCACCGAAAATCCGCAACAACCCGCTTCGTAAACTAAATGGACTTCATGACTAGGAAAAGTTCGCTCCACATATTGATACAAATCTTCAGCAAGAGAAGGCATCGAATAGGTTTTGTGAAAAAGAAGGTCTGTTTGTATGGAAACAGTCCATGTTTTTTTGTGGATATCCAAACCAATGAATATCTTTGGAATAGTTAAGGCATCGTGTAATTGCATAATCTTCGTTTTAGTATCTCAAAGTTATGCTTTTACATAGATGCTTGTAACAATTGCGAATTTTGTGGTAAGTTCACGTTTGCGTTTCGCAAGAGTATTATCATTAACGGAAAATAACTCGTTCCGAACTTCGCAACCGCGCCAAGCTTGGGAAGGTTAGCTGTCTGTTTGGCGGAACGCAGAAAAAAAGTGAAAAAAATCAAATTTATATTTAAAATGAAACTTCAACCAATGATACCGATTAGAGTTTTTCCAAACGAAGAATTTAGGGAAATAATAATTGAGGATAAACTAAAATTACGTTACGCAATTTCTAATAAAGGAAGATTAATTAGCTTTGTAAACGATATAAAGTTTGGACGAGAATTGAAAGGCGGAAGAGCTGATGGTTACAAAACATTCAATTATAAAATCTTTAACAACGGAAAAATAACCAACAAGCATCTATTTTTCTCAAAACTTATTGCGGAATATTTTATACCTAAAACTTCAGAAGAACAAACTTATGTTTTGCATTTAGACAGAAAACGTGATAATGATGATTACAGAAATCTAAAATGGGCAACAAGAGAAGAAATGCTTGAATTTGGTCGAAAAAGTCCGTTTGTAATCCAAGCAAAGAAAAATTTAATAGAACATAATTTAAAATCTAACGGTAGAAAATTAACAGTAACCAAAGTTATGCTAATCAAAAAACTTTTAGCAAAACCTGAAC
>CAZJQL010000019.1:0-2751 GCA_964548665.1 uncultured Methanosarcinales archaeon | reverse complement strand
CCGATGGCCATTTAACAAGCGCTCCTAACCCCGCAACGCAATATGCACTCACGTTATGCACAATGCCGCGGGACAGAGACTGTGCTTCGAACATTGGCACATTTGCTTGCCGCTCATTCCCGCGCGACACCAAAGCAAGCAAAAGAGCCAATTAAGTAGTTTAACATGAGCTTAAGTCTTATTTTCTAAATAATGAGTACATCAATTGAGCAAGACATAAAATCGCAGTACGCGAAAATATTTCTTCAAAAGGACTGGAAATTATTTAAGAAGACAGCGGAGTATTATTTTCAAACTGCCGCCACGCTTAAAAAAAAGAACATAACCTCTGTTGACAATCATCTATTGTTAAGAAATATTCAAAAGAGACTTTTTTTGGGAATTGGTGGCGAACTTTTAATAAAAGCATATTACCTGAAAAATGGATGTTACATTAATAAACCCATTGACACAAATACTATCAAGAGCAAAAAAATAAAATTTACAGAATGTGAATTGGAAAAAATAAACGAGAAAGAAACGTTCTCCTTTAACGAACTTATTGACAACTTAAATAAAATAGATAAGTTTGAAAACTGGGGCAAAATAAAGACCGCATTAAAGATTTAGAAAGTATTCAGGAATAAAGAAGGTCATGTTGTAACTGATAACCACAAGTTCGAACAATCAACTTACAATAAAATTGAAGATGGATTACAGGTATTTTTTCAGGAAGCATTCTCGGAAGAGCTTACGATAAAAATTTCTATGGGACTAAACGAGAATGGTTTTCTTAAAAAGAAGAATTGAATTAAAAAACAGCAACATATGAAAAAGGTCCTAGCTATAATGTTAACAATCCTTTCAGCTTTAAGTATATTTCTTTTGGTTATGTTTATAATATCTGAAAGAGATTATTGGATATATACATACTCCGACAATATCGGTTGTATTAGTAGTGGAGGTTGTGGAACTTGGAAATGTCCTGGTTATACTGGTGAATATTACGAAAGAGCAGCTTTATATTCTCTTAGCGTAACTGAGCTTAACTCAATATGGTCTCTTATGTTAATGCTTAATCTAATCGGAATCTCTTATGTTATTCTTACGAATTTTGGAAAACTTAAAAATGAATCATCAGTAATTGAAAATCTTGATAAGGAAAATGAAATAATAAAGAAGCGAATCGAAAAACAAGAACTCCTTGCTAAACTCGAAAATCTTGAGAAGAAATGAGTAACTGCCCCAACTGTAATAAAGTACTCCTTGACAATCATTCATTCTGTCCAAATTGCGGCCAAGATTTAAGAGAGCCCACTAGTAAGAAGAATGAGAGCATCACGCCAACAAAACGGGCAGAGCCTCCTAACACACTGACCAAATTGAAAACTCCAAATATTTCAATTTGGATTTCATTATTTGTTGGTATAATAGTAATGGAAATTCGAAACGGTTTTTATAAACATTTTTTCACGCCTAATTCCAATATCGGTTCTCTTATTGGTTCAATTATTGGTGCTGGAGCGGGATTCTTAATCGTAGTTCTTATTCTTCCATTGGCCATTTCTCTAACTATTTATTTAGTAAAAAAGAAATTCCCAAAAGATGAATTCGCCAGCTTAGTTTATCTTTTTACAATCCTTGTGGCTCTATTTTTTCTTTCAGTACTATTTTAGAATGCCCTTTATTGAGTCTTGTCCATATTGCAATAATAAAATCCAAACAGGTTCTGCGTTTTGCATCAATTGCGGGAGTGATTTGAGATATAAAAAAGAAACTCCTGAGGCAAGCCAAAATATCCAAGGTGTAAATTGCAATTATTGCAAAAACACATCTCCAATCGATTCTAATTTCTGTGTTCATTGTGGAAAAAAGATAGAGGTGATAGCTACTAATAAACATACTGTACAGAGCAATGACAAAGAGAACTTTCAAAGTGGTTTCAATAATAAACTTTCTTCAGTTTTTAACATATTCATTTTGTTAGCAGCAATTGCTTCAATTGGAGGGTTCATGTATTTCTATATTGAGAATAAAATCAATGCTCCGGCTGACAAAAATTCAACAAATGAGGAAATAGTCGGTAACTTATACAGGAACACCAAATACAAATTCAGAATTAAATTCCCAGAATCATGGGAGATAAAGAAAGGTGACAGCCCCAATGTTTTAATTAAAGCGGCTAATGCAGATGGTAGCAGTATTAATATTCTTGTTAAGGATTTAGGTATTGCAATTGGGGACATAGACGAAATGATAACCTTGGACGAATGGGCCGAATCCTTGTATGAAAAGTTTCCAGATGCTAAGATTCTTCTTAAAAAGGAAATTTCGATTGACAACAGGAAAGCATTTATAGTTAAATCATCGGTGATTTATAAGACTCTGGATAAAGAAGCCAACTCGACAATTTATAGTGTTGCACTGACAAGTGACAATTTGTTCTATACAATAACGGCAAGCGCAAAGACGAAACTTTTCGAAGACGAGAAATTGACCCTTGAGACATCCATCTCGACATTTGTTATTGAGAATTAATGAGCGCTTCGAAAAACCACACCAATGCCAAAGCCACACAACCCTCGCACATCCAAAGCTTTGGCATCCGTGTGGTTAGGTTTCGTGTGACTGCGGCACTGTGCATAACACTGTGCATAATCAATGGCGGGGTTCAGAGTAAATTCGTAGTTTTAGTTTTCAAACAACGTTAGGTGTCGTGGTGAAAGCTCCCCCAAAAGTTGTCACGATTAAAAATAGAGATTAATCGTTAAA
>CAZJQL010000018.1:0-5483 GCA_964548665.1 uncultured Methanosarcinales archaeon | reverse complement strand
TATTAGAAATGCCCAACCATATGTAGTAAGAAACTCAAGAGCAGCCTGACCTTTTGTATGCATGGTTTTATTTAAGCTAGATAGTTTATATTTTTTACGTCTTTTCGTAATCATTATATATCTCTAAGAATTTTTTGTTTTAATGGTTGTTTTTGAGTTAGTTAGGGATGAGGATATTTTACACGCTGTCAAAAATAGAGGTCCAATTATTCCTCTGGAAATTCGTTCAATTTTAGGCAAAGGAGACAGTATAACAATAGGTGCTGCATTATCTTCTACTGTTGCAAGAGGTCAAGTAAAAATAACTAATGTAAAGAAAGGAGGCAGTCCTTTTTATTATGTCCCGGGTCAAGAAGTTAATCTCGAGAAATTAGGGGTTTATCTCAATGAGAAAGACAGAAGAACTTTTGCTTATTTGAAAGAGAAAAAAATAATACGCGATTCTGAGGAAGAACCTCTAACAAGAGTTTCACTAAGAAACATTCCTGATTTTGCTAAAAAAATTCCTAGAATTGTTGAGGGTCAGGAAGAGTTTTTTTGGCGCTGGTTTCTTGTTCCTGAAGATGAGGCTTTATTTTTAATTGAAAAGAAACTTAATCCTGAATTATATAAAGAGAAAGAAGTAAAAAAAGAAGTTGTCGAGGAAAAAGTTTTTGTTCCAGAACAGCGTGTTGCTCAAAAAGTTGTTAGACAAAGAAGAGAAAAGGTAATTCCTTTTGTGCAAGAAGTTCAGGTTTCTTTGCCGGCTGTTAATGAATATGATTTCTTTGCTGAAAACTCTGATGAGTTTCTTAGTAATATAAAAGATTTTTTTGATAAGAATAAAATTATTGTCAAGGAGTCTAAGCTTATTAGAAAGGGTTCTGATTTTGAATTTGTTATTTTGATGGACACTCCTGTTGGTAAAGCTGAGTATTTTTGTAAAGCTAAAGGTAAGAAGAGATGTAATGAAGGGGATTTGAGTCAGGCCTATTTGCAGGGTCAGTTTAGAAGACTCCCTGTTTTGTTTTTAACTAACGGGGAAATTACTATCAAAGCAAAAGATAAATTATCTACTGATTTCAAGGGTTTGCTGATTAAAGAATTATTATGAGCATTTATTTTTTATTTCTGTATAGGGCACATTAGTTGGTCATTAGATAGAAACCATATAGATAGAGTCATTAATATTAATGCTATTATTAGGAATTCTGCTCCTAGTAATGGAAATATGGTTAGAGTTGTTGTTATGCCAAATATTGCGAATATTGCGGGAAAAAGTCCTGCAAAACATCCTGGGCAAAGTCCGCCTAACAATCCCAATATTGCTCCTACGGGTGCTAATCCTGCATGTTTTCTTAAAATTTTGCTTTCTTGATATCTGTATATTGCTAGATTTATTGTTATTGCAAATGCTATTGCGATAAGTGTGTTTAATATTAAAAAAGGTATTATTATTTTTAGGTTGCTTTGAAATAGTGTTGGAAGAATTATGTGAAATTGGTTTATTATTCCAGTTATTATCAAATATGTAATAAAAAAAATAAAAAAATAAATTATTTTTTTTCCTTTAAAACTAGCTGTATTTATTCTTTCAAGTCTTTCCTTGAAGCTCATCTTAGTTTAGTTGTGCTTCTATTATTTGTTGGAATACTGAGTATGGTTGTGCGCCAGATACTAGTTCTCCGTTTACCAAAAATCCTGGAGTTCCTCTTATTCCTGCAGCTAATCCTTCTTGTAAGTCTGCTTTAACTTTGTCAGCGTACTTTTGGCTGTCTAAACAAGAGTTGAATGTTGCAGTATTCAAACCAAGATCTCCTGCCCATTTCTTTAAGTTAGCTGTGCTTAGTGAAGCCATGTTCTCAAAGACTTTGTCATGGTATTCCCAGAATTTTCCTTGTTCTGCTGCACATTCACTTGCTAGTGCTGCTGGTGTGGCCATTGGATGGATTGAGTCTAGTGGAAAGTGTTTGTACACAAATAATACTTTTCCTGTATCTACATAGTTTTGTTTTATTGATGGTGCAGTTTCTAGTGCGAATCTTGAACAGAATGGACATTGGAAGTCAGACCATTCTACTATTACTACTGGTGCATCTTCTGATCCCATTGTGTTTGCGCCCTCTAGCGTTATTGTAGGAGCTTCTCCTTGGCCTGCATTGTTATTCAATGTTGGTGATGGATTGTTTGCAACGGCTGCTTTTCCTCCAAATCCTTTGCTGAATCCTCCTGTTAGTAAAGAAAGTACAAATAATGCTAAAAATACAACTGTTAATATTTGCCAAATTGTTGTTTTTGATAGAGTTACTGTTTCTTCACTTTTAGAGTGGTGCTCATGATGTTCATGATGCATATGTTTTTTTCCCATTATAACACCTCATTTGTTTGTTTTTATGTTGATTTAGAGGTATTAATATATATTTTGTGGCAAAAACAATGAGCAATATAAGCAATATTCTGACGTTTATTCGCTTTTTATGGTTTTTAATAGTTTTTGAAGTCAAAAAAAGCTCAATCAGGGTTTTTTAGATTTCTAGTAAATTTTATAAAATGCACGTCTAGTCTTTTTTGCATGAAAGAAAAAAAATATGTTTGGAATATTGATGATTTGTTAAATGGAAAAAAAGCCGATGTTATTCTTGACGAAGTAAAACTACTAGTCAGGGAGTTTGCTAAGAATAAAAACAAATTGACTAATGATGTTTCTTCAAAAGAGGTTTTGTTATTTATTTTATTAAAAGAAGATATTTATTCAAAGTTTTCGAAGGTTTCAGCTTTTTATTCTTTAAAGTTTAATGAAAATACTTCTGATGAGGAAGCTTTAGCCAAACTTAGTTACTTAAATCAATTAGGCTCTGAACTAGAAAATGAATTGATGTTTTTTAATATATGGTTTATGGATCTCGATGAGCACAGAGCAAGAAAAATAATTGAATCTTCCGATTTAAAAGTATACAAAGGTTATTTGGAGTCTGTAAGACTTGCTAAAAAACACACATTAAAAGAAGATATAGAAAAAATTCTATCTTTGAAAAATGTTACGGGCGGAGGAGCATTTGCAGGCATATATGAGGTTTTTACTGGAGGATTCACATTCGAATTTGATGGTAAAGAATTAACTCAGGAAGAACTGACTGCCAAATATAAGTCTATGGCTCCTGAAGAGCGAAAAAAAGCTTATGATGTTGTTTATGGTAAGTTTTCAGATAATTCAGTGGTTCTCGCAGAGATGTACAAAAACATAGTTCTTGATTCTTATAATGAATTGGTCAAAATAAGAAATTATGATTCTCCCATAAGTGCAAGAAATTTATCTAATAGGGTTTCTGATAAATCTGTTTCTGCATTATTGAATGTTGTGAGAAAGAACGTGGCTTTATTCAGAGACTTTTTTAGATTAAAACACGAGTTGTTAAAAAAGAATAATCAATCTTGTGATTTTTCAAGATATCACATTTATGCTCCTTTTGATTATGGTTCTGACGAAAAATTTGATTTCGAAACAAGCAAAAAAATTGTTCTCGAAACTTATAAAAATTTTGACAAAAGATTTTATGATGCTGCCAAATCAATTTTTGATGCGAACCATGTTCATTCCCACCCGCAAAAAAATAAGAGAAGCGGGGCATTTTGTTTTGATGTAACCAACAAAGACACGCCATATATTTTATTAAATCATACGGATACGTCTAGAGATGTTTTTACTATGATGCACGAATTTGGTCATGGGATTCATGATATTTTTTCTTCAAAACAACCCAACTTAGTCTCTCATGCAAAACTTCCCTTGGCTGAAACAGCTTCTGTTTTTGGGGAAATGCTCTTAGCATCTCGTTGGATTGATGAAGCTAAAAACCCCAAAAAGAAAGTTTCTTTGTTGATTCAGTTGTTGGACAATCAATGGTCTACAATAATAAGACAGGCATATTTTATTATTTTTGAGAATTGGGCTCATGAAAACATAAGGTTGGGTAAGACAAAAAAAGAAATAGATGAATTTTATTATTCTCTTCTGAAAGAGCAATTTGGAGATATGGAAATTCCTGAAGTTTTTAGTCATGAATGGAATTATGTTCCTCACATTCATGCAAGTCCATTTTATTGTTATGCTTATGCATGGGGCAATCTTCTTGTTTTGTCCTTTTATGCCATGTATAAAGAGCAAGGAAAATCTTTTGTAGATAAATATGTAAATTTTCTTTCAGAAGGTTCTAGCAAATCAACCACAGATATTTTAAAAGATATGGGTGTTGATCCTGAGTCAGAAGAATTTTGGCAAAAAGGTTTCGATATAATTAAAAAAGAAGTTGAAGATTTAAAGTTTTTAACAAGTAAGTTTTGATTGAAAGCGTACATTTAAGTTAGTCTAATCTGTACTCTTTCCAAGAAACTTTTTTATTCTGAATAGTTTCTTTTAGTTTTTTTTCTTGAGAATTAAGTGTTGATTTTCCCGTCTTCATCTCTAAGAATATTACTTCATCTATGTTTTTTTCATCCATTCCTTTGAAAACAATGAAATCAACAGGCTTTCCTATGAATCTAACTTCTGTTGGAGAGTAAGGAAAATCTGGTAGGTAAGGTGCTATTTGTTCAGACATTTGTCCGCTAAGAACAGCTCTGCTTCTCTTTGTTGCATCTTCTCTTTCTTTTTTTATAATTGTGTGCATGTTTCTTTGTGCTTCAAGATATCCTATTTGCTTACCTACGAAATAGCCTATTGTCAGAATTAAGATTCCTGAGATTATTAGAAGCGTGGTTGTTAAATCCATACTGTGTGCTTTGAGTCTTTATTTATTATGTTTTGGTTTTTGAGAAGTTGGTATAATAACTTTAAGATGCGATTTGTATTTCTAAATCTGTTAAAGTTCGATTATATATTTTTAGTTCATATATTTCTCCAAAGAATTGTCTGTCAAAAAATCCTGCTCTATTTCCCAATGTAAGAGGCACATTGATGTTTGAGGGAAGTGTTGTTGTTATGGAATTATTGTTCGAAAGGCCGTTTATATAAATTTTTCTTCCAGAATCATTAAATATTATCGCTATGGTTTGTGTCTGGTTTGTTGCAAAGGTTTGTGAAGAAAATAATCTTACGCCCGTTGCTTCTCCGTTCACTGCAAATTCATAAGCATTCATTAAATTACTTCCAAAAATCAGGCCGTACCCATTTGTACCTAAGTTAGTTGCGGTAGACTTATCTATAAGTCTTCCAGTTCCTTGCAATTCTGGTTTTACTTTTATCAAAATAGTCCCACCATTCAGTAATTTTAAATCAGCAGTTATAGGTATTTCCACCTTAGAATTGGCCGCGAACTTCAACCCTTTGCTTAGCCAAGTAATATTTCCTATTATTGTTCCATGGTTGTTGTTTCCACTTGAGTCGTATGCTGTGGTTCCACTTCCCTCTGTGAATGCCCAATATCCGACCAATCCTTCCCAGAGTAAAGGGGGTGTTTGTGCGTTTTGTGCTATTTCTGTGGCTGATTTTATTGTGGTTTTGAGTG
>CAZJQL010000017.1:0-13381 GCA_964548665.1 uncultured Methanosarcinales archaeon | reverse complement strand
TATTAGAAATGCCCAACCATATGTAGTAAGAAACTCAAGAGCAGCCTGACCTTTTTTGTACATCGTATTTCTAGGCATATTATTAGTTATATATTTTTTGAAATAATTTAATTTCGAGTAAAATTTATATACTGCGAAGTGAGTTTACATCTATATGTGGTTAAGCTCGGGTGAGAAAATAAATTGGCAGATCAATTAACAAGTTCGCAACTTCTGGTAAAACATGGTTTTATAAAAAAGGATTTCAAAGGTTTGTACAAGTTCGATGAGAAAAAAAAATATTATGTTCTTGCGGAGCCTAAGCCAGGAATAAAAGAATATGATGAAGCACATGCTGATGAAGAAAAAGATGAAGAATTCAACATAGATGCAAATAAGCAGTACTACAAAACAGGATTTCCTAAACCTTCAAAAAGATACAAATTGGTTTATGAAGCATTTAATATGTCTATAGAAGAAATGTATTTCTGGTCAATAGGACACATAAAACAAGATGCAGGATTTCCATTCATGGTGAAAGTTACAGATATATTTTCTGCTTCAGAAAACAGCGCTTTTTTCGGACAATCTGCTCAAAGGTTAAGCATTCAAGAAGATAGAGCAAGTAGTTTTCTAAGAGGAATATCTGAAATGGTTAAAACACTGTTCCAAATAGTAAGAGAATTAAGAATTATAGATGAAAGATTAGACATATACAAGGATTGGAAGAAATCAAAAAGCGCTGATGCAACACTAAAAGGAATATTTGCTGATTTTGCAGAAAATAAAGGCAGTCAAATGCAACCAGGATCAATATATCACTTATCTAATCAAGTAGGTTATGCTGTTCTTCCAGATTTATTTTTTAACACTGTTGTTTACAATAAGGACGATGTTGATAAAGTTGTAGACGGATTATCTTTTAATAAAAACGTCAAATCTGTTCTAAAAAGAAAACTCTATCAATTTTTAGTTTGGAAAGAAAAAACAGAAGAAGAATTAAATGCAAGAAGAAAATTCCAAATAAAATATTTAAGACAACACTTCACTATAATAAAAACAGACATGGTTTGGGTTAAACCATATTTGAGGCACATAAAAAGATTAACAATGAGTGAAGAACAATTAGATAGCCCTGATTTAATATCAAGTTTTGAAACATCCGCAACAGAAATTGAAGTAATAGCATATAAGCCTCTGCCTAAGTCAAAAATAAATTCAGCAGTTCTTATGACTTTTAAATTTACTACAAGGCCCGTTCTTCAGTATAGGCAAGAAGGAGGAAATCAAGGACCAATTCATGTAGGAAAAGGAACCATGACTTTAAGATCATATGGATGGACAAAAGAACAAATTGACAACTACAAAAAAATGAGGGAGAATGAAGACTTCGAGCTTTTAGGTTTAGTTGATGAGCAATTAAAATCAGCAATGGATTTGTTAGGAAAAGATCTCGAGGATTATATACGTGAAGCTGAAGGAACATTAAATGAAAAAGAAGCAGATGCTCCTCTAAAAAAAGACAAATTAAAACCTGTGAATTCAGGCGGATCTGTATTTGAACCGTTTTCAGCTTTGTTTAGTGGTTTTGGTGAAATGTTCGGTCTTTTAAATCCCAAAGGACTTGGTTTATTTAAAGGCGCTTCAAAAGATGATTCTGATAAAATAAAAAGTGCGGCTAAAGGAGCAGCAGGTGCGATGTGGATGGTCTTCAAGAATTATAAGAAGTCGCACGGTTTGCTTTCCTGGTAAAATTCTGTTTTTTATGATTTTAAAATTCTCCAAAAAATAATTAAAGGAAGCCTTTTTAGTTCTTCTTGGCAGATCAAATAAAAGAACAAGACAAAATTACGCTTCAAAAGAATAATCTGGAGAGAATAAAAAAAGAAGATCCTTATACGTCTAGAACATCAAACATTCTTCAAAAACTATTTTTTAATCTTCTCAATAAACAGAACATTTCCAACAACTTTGTGAGATACAGGAAATTTTTTAGAAATATCTCCAATTATTAAATCAGCCAATGTTTCTCTTTCAGTATTGCCCAGAGCATTCTTCAAAAACTTAACTTTAATGCTTGTATTTTTCTTCATGTATTTTAAAATTTCTTCCAAAAATGCGGCATTATATCCCTTTTTGCCTAACTGCAATGAAGGCATTTCTTTTTGAAGATTCATAATTAAAGAAATTCAATTCATCTTTTAAATACTTCGAAAATAAATTAGTGCTTTTTAACTCCAAACTTGCCTGAAGGAAGACAGGACAGTATTGCTTCATTAGACCCTAAACCGAACTTTTTAACAATCATTTTAGAAATATCGCTCTTTTTTAAATCTCCTTGATTAAGAACAATAAATTGATCACATTTTTTTCTAACCGCAGATTCCGGACCTGACATAACAACTTTATTTCCTTCTAAATCAAGAAAGTAGCCAATAGCCAGATTAAGAATGCAATTATGCAGAGTTCTTTTTCCTTGAACCATAAAAGCACCTTTAGAAATATATTCTCCAGATTTTGCTTGCTTAGAAACTTGTTCAGGAAGCACCTCAAAAACTTCAACTCTTTTTATTCCCAAATCCCATGCTTTGCTAAAAGTTGCAGCAAAACAAGCAGCTTCCTCTTTGGTGGTTAAAGGAATATTCTTTTTATCAGGGTTTTTAATTATAACAAAAGGACTCCCAGGAGCTTCCGTGTGAAAAACAACATCAAAAGAATCCATATGCTTTTTAACAACCACCTCGTTGCTAGAAGCATCCCTCCCTCCGATTACAAGAAAATTGTCACTTGAAAAAAACCACCTGAATTTTTCAAACCACTCTCTTTTTCTATTTTTTTCTGAGAGAATAAGCTTATTCTTTGTTTCATTAGCTTCTCTTTTTTTAGATTCTGACTCAACTTTTAACAGAGTGTCGCTCAACGCTTTTTTAGCTCCCTCTAACTTTTTTTTAGACTTTTTAGCTAATTCGTAATATACTTGAGCATTTTCCTCTACGCTTTTATCAATGAACAAATCAATTCTCATAAAGAACAAAAAGGTATACTTCTTTTTATTTTTACCCTTTTTATAATCAGCAATTTCTTATGTTAACCATAAAGACGGACTTATCTTCACAACTAATAACTCCTTCCTCAGTTTCTACGCGAGGTATTATTCTAACATTAAGATTATCGCTTATTGAGTAATCTCCCTCTAATTCAATAGATTTTCCAGCTCCTAATCTTGATCGAGGAAGAATTACTTCTTTTCTAGACGAACCCTCAGTCACATATATAAAGGAATGAATAGATCCGCTTCCTACATTTTTAAGAGACATTCTCAAAGCTGCTTTATTTATACTATAACAGACACCCTCTTTATCATTTATCTGTCCAACCTCGACATAAATGTCATTACAACTGCTATAATCTTTGCTCATGCTTGAAATTAATGCACTAATTATAGAAATAAATGCAACAAAGCCCGCAACTATGAATATTATTTTAAGCACAGGAGGTATAGATCTTAGAAATTCCATGTTTTGTATCAATATGTACAGTTAGGTGAGTGTTATATAAAATTTTCGATTAATAATTTTACTGCAATTAAAAATATTTTTACGCAATTAAACTAAAAATTTATAAAAAAGAGATGCAAAGCCATAAAGTAAATAGACTAAAGAGGTGTAGTGTTCTGAAACTTAAAACAAAGGCACAAAGTGCAATGGAATACTTGTCAGTAATAAGCATAGCTATGCTTGTATTAATTCCAACAACCGTGTTATTCTTAAATTACTCAAAATCCACTACTGATTCAGTAACTTCAGGTCAGCTTAACCTAATAGGATCAACAATACAATCAAAAACAGAAGAAATGTATGTGGTGGGAAAAGGATCTTGGATCACACTAGAACTTAACTTTCCACCATCTTTTGAACAGGCAGGAATAAACTCAGGAAACGAACTATTCTTCACATATGCCACAACCAAAGGAACATCTCAAGCAGTTTTCTTCTTTGACAGATACAATATAACATCAATAGCAAACACTTCATGTCAGGATTACTGCGAATTAAACTTTTCTCAAGGAATTAATAAAGTAAGAATAGAGTCAAACGGAACCCAAGTAATTGTGAGAAAAATATGATTAAAGCATCAAAGAATAACAAATCAGGTCAATCTGCATTCGAATTCGTAATGTTGCTAGGATTCGCATTACTATTTGTTTTAATAATGATGTACTTTCTACAAAACAGTTTATTAGATATTCAAAAAACAAGAAATGAACAGGAAACACAACAAATAGCAAATATTTTGCTGACAGAGATGACCCTAGCAGAATCTGCACCAACTCAATACTCAAGAACATTTTCACTACCCAATTCTATACGCGGAACTACGTATAACATATACTCTCCTGATGGAAGAGAAATAGTAATAGATTATAATGGACGCCAATATGTTTATTTCTTATCAGGACAAGCACTAAGAAACTATTCTCTGCTACAACCAGGAGATATATCAATCAAAAAAACATGCATATCCCAAACAGAATGTTTACTCGAATTATATACTCCTCCAACAATACACCCAACATGGTGGAACCAACAATTCAAAACAAGAAAACAAATAACGATTTATAATGTAGGCACAACAACTCTTAGCGATTACCCAGCATACATAAAAATAAACAAAACAGAAAATATGAAGAACGACTTATCAGACATTAGATTCATACAAGGCACTTGCAACTTAGGCGCAACAGGAACACAGCTAAGCTTTGAACTAGAAAGCACAGAATCAGAAACTTATTGGTGGAATTCTAATTTCACAAAACGAAAACAAATAACAATAACCAACACAGGATCAACAGAACTCAGCAATTATACTGCATACTTAAAAATAAAAAAAGAAGATGCAATGAAAAGCGATTATTCAGACATAAGATTTATAGATGGTTCATGCGACACATCAGCAACACAACTAAATTATGAACTAGAAAATTATGACTCAGAAAATGCGCACTTCTGGATTAAAATACCATCATTAAAAACAGGAACAAAACAAATCTGCCTATACTACGGAAATTCTCTAGCAGAAACACAAAGTGCACCTCAAACTGTTTGGAACATGGATCAAGTTTTGGTTCAACATTTTAAAGACGGAGAGGGTTTATCAACTACGGACTCCAGTGGTAATGGAATCACTGGAACTTTGTCTGGAGCGACAGAATGGCTTCTACCAGTAAATTGTGTTGTTGGTAATTGTCTATTTTTTAATGAGAGCATTGTTAATTTAGGCTCTTTGAAAACTTATAATACCTATAGAAATTACACAGTTTCATTTTGGATGAATATACAAGAACTAAAAAGAAATGGGGTGCCAACTAGTTCAGCAGGTATTATAGAGGGAATAACAGGGACAAGCACACAATTATATCATAATGCGATTCGTGTAAGATCTTTAAATCAAATACGGTCTGATTATTCAATAGAGTATGGTTTATATAACAGCACAGATATTTCTGTATTGAATTATCAGAATATGTGGACTCACATAGCTGTTACTTATGATGGAAATATAATTAAAATATACAGAGATGGAACCTATGTTAATCAAGCAATAATAGGTGCTATAACTGATAATGGAACTGTAAGCTTGAGATTGGGAAACTGGGGAGGAAGCTATAGAATAATAGGAAGTTTAGATGAATTAAAAGTTTCAAATATTTCTAAGTCTGCTGATTGGATAAAACAAGACTATCAAATGATAAAGAATCAAAGTTCAGTTGTGAGCGCAGGTTCAGAACAAAACTATTCCGTAGCGTATGGAAATTTCTGGGTAAAAATTCCTGCACTTGTGCCTGGAGAGAATGCTATATGTTTGTATTATGATAATTCTTTGGCAACATCTCAATCAAACCCTGCGCAAGTTTGGAGTTCAGATCATGTGTTCGTTCATCATTTAAATGAATTAACAGGAACTTTTTTTGATTCTACGAGTAATTCAAAAGATGGAACTGCGTATGGAGGAGTAACAAGGGGAGTTCCTGGAAAAGTTGGGGCGGGTGTTGCATTTGATGGAAGCTCAGGACGAGTAAGTGTCTCGCCAACAGCACTGACAAATGCTTTCACATTTTCAACATGGGCATATTATATAACTCATGAAGGAAATTATGCTGGTTTAATAAATTCTCTAAACGGATATGGCGGAAGGAATAGAATTTTACTAAATAACAATAATGCGATATACTTTCAGCCAATAAATTCAACAGGATCTTATGATTTGTTTTTTGCTATACCTTCAACTTATAAAAATTCATGGAGACATTATACTTTAACTTACGACGGTCAAAGTCTTAAAGCATATTATGATGGCCAACCTACTGGTGTAGTTCATAACTTAACAGGAAATTTATTGACAGGCACAAGTAATTCTACATTAGGTTGGGGTTCTTCAAGTATATATCACCTAAACGGATATATGGATGAAACAAAAATATACAACGTAGCAAAATCTGCAGATTGGATAAAACAAGACTACGACATGGTTCAAAACCAAGCAACCAGAGTTATACAGGGAGAAGAAGAAACAAAATAAATATTTTTATTCTTAAGTCGCTATATTTGCACTTACCGTTCCAGCTATGAAGCTAAATCCTATCGTGAATAATCCAGCAATTATAACATAAAGTATTGTGGCTATCAGAAGATTCTTTCCTATTATTTCCATCTCACTAATCTTATCAGCACCGTGCTGTATTCCACTTATTAATATGCTCAGAACATAAGTTATCTGAACAACATATAATCCCACGATTGCTTGAAAATAAAATGTAGGAACCCCTCCGGACCCAAACATGCTAAGAACTCCTGCAGCAGAAATAGCGTTATCTGTTCCTTGATTAAACTCACTAATCTTTTCACTAAGACTACCAAGAATCTGGCTAATCATGCTTGTTATTCCAACTACAATTCCTGAAATTATTGGAGTAAGAAAACTAATCTGGCTTTTCATACTACTTATTATATCTGCCATAAGATCATCTAATCTTTCATCAACCCTATGCATAGATTTTATGTACTCAGCAACAGTTATTAAAGCCTGACTGGCGATCATAGGACCTTTTTTACTGCTCTCAATAAAAACCTTCATACTACTTTCAATAATGCTTGAAGGAAACTGATGTATTGCTCCATATTCTTTATCAAATATTGCTTCTTCAACGCCCATACCCATTTTTACAATGTTTGCTGAAACCATTTCAAAAAATCTTCCAGATTCAGTTCCTTTCATAACTCTAGCAACTCCGCTAAAAGCAATTTCAGCAGGAATGCCATCAGCTAATCTGTTACCTAATTGAAATAATGCAGAAGCAAACTCTTGCTCTAACTTGGAAGTCTCCTCTTTTAATTTAGAAAGATAAAGAGTCTTCCATTTATAATAAAGTCCTAAACCTAAACCAAGTCCCAGGGGAATAAACAAACTAAGCAAACTAGCTCCCAAACCATAAGGGCCTATGATTTCTCCTGTAGGAGATCCCTCAATGAGTTCTGCGCGATAGTCTAAGAATTTTGCATAAACAGGAACATCATTATCAATATCTTCCGGACTTACAAAACCTTGCCCAGAAAAATAATAATCAAAACCAGGATTTAATGTATGAACTAAAACAGGTGAAAATCCTATGATTAAAAAAGTGGAGATTATAAAAAAAGCAGCCGCCGCAGGAGCTACAGAAAATGATGAACCACTAAATTTAACATCAATTGAGTCAATATCAAATTTTTGTTTTATGTGTTCTATATCAATACCTCCATAACCTGTAGGTCTGGTAGATAATATTTGTCTTCCCATATAATAAACAAGTACAGGAAGTGCAATATTGTAAAGTGCAAACAAATGAAACCATTTTGCTTCAGGAACGAATGCTGTAAGTAATGGAAGAATAACTAAACCTAAAATAGGCAAAACAATACCAAGCATATGCAATGCAGTCATAGGGCCTTTAAGATCGTGAGTATAATGCAACATCTTTTCATAAGTCTCATCAAGAATAACTGTCAAGCTCTTATCCAAAGCATCAACTCTTCTAGACTCTGAGGATTCATACAAACTGCTCTGAATGAGATGCATACTTTCTATAAATTCAGGATTCCACTTTCTCCAACCAAGCAAGTAATAGTCTAGAGATTGACTAACATTATCGAACTTACCAGTTTCTATATCCCAAATAACTTTTTTGAAATCTAAAGATAACGGTGCAGAAAGATGTTCTGCTGCAAAATCAATAGCAAGCTCCAAGTTAGGCGTATGCCTCATATATGTAACAACATAAAAAATACTTAAAACCATTTGGTTGCTAGCTTTCATACGCCACATGTTTGCAATTATGTAAGGAAGCTTAGTAAGTGGAATAAACATAACTGCTCCCATAATTATTCCAAATAATACAAAGAAAAGATTATCTGCACCTTTTCCACCAGAAATAATTGCAGGAAAAACATATCCTAAAATTGCTGAAGCAATAACTATTAAGATTGTTGCAACTGCAGCAAAGCTAAGCGTTCCTGTAGGACTTATACTAAGATGACTAACACGTATGGCTTCTTCAAGCTCAGGGATATCTTTATTATCTGGAGTTATTGGAAGAATCTTTTCTGAAAAATTACAAGCTTTCTCATACAAACTGAGCTCTTTAGGAAGAAAAGTCTTTTTAAACGACTCATAATCCTGCGTAGTTATTTTTTTATTAGGAGAACTCTTTTTTCCAAGTTCTTTATTTATACGATTCTTAAACTTTTGTTTAATATCTATATAATCAAGATCTTCTTTCTTCATTCTCAACCTTCTTTTTTAAATTTCACGCACCAAGCGTTTAAGTATTTTTTTAATTATTCTGTAATTTTCCTGTTTTTAAATCCTGCTTCTTTTTTCTTATTTCTCTTCTAAGCCAGTCATTCCACAGGAAAAATATTTTTTTACTATCAAGCTTACCGGTCTCGTTTTTTATTTTATCACTTATTTTATGAAACTGATCATTACAAGCAATAACAAAAGGCGCTTCCAATAATTCAAGTTCAGGCTCCCGTTCATCTTCTTTAACCAAAGTTTCCTTCAGCTTAGTCCTTAACATAATGTTGTCCCAAATAGAGTCCCAATCTCCTGCCCACTCTTTTACATTAGATGCTATCGCTTTTAATATCTCAGAATCACCATTCAACAAATCATCAGTAGGTTCTAAAGAATCTGTTTTTGAATTATACTTCATTAAATCAACAAATCCTTTTTCATGCAACGGATCGTTCTCCCAATCTTTTCTTACTTCAGTTATTTGAGTAACTCTTCTCCACTTATGCAGACCATCAGCACTCTTTATAGGATTTGTAACAATTATTATGTCCGTTGCTTTAAAACTTGTTTTAGGAACTTCCAAATCATTAACTACTCTATCGTAAACCCCATAAGGGCTATCTCCATGAATTGTTCCTGCAACAACATTAGCCAAAGCACCGACACGCATAGCTTCATACAACGCCTTTGCCTCAGTACTTCTAACTTCGCCAATAAACAAAGCAGAATCGCCAAGTCTTAAAGTAGTTCTAATTCCCTCATCTGCAGGCAATTCGCTTGTTCCTTTAGACAAAGCAGAAGCAACCTTCATTGCTTGAATATTGTAGCCAAGATCTTTAAGTGCATTTCCAGGCAACTCCAAAGTATCTTCAATAGTCAAAATTCTATACTTTCGCATCAACTCAACCATCACGCTACCTAACAAAGAAGATTTACCTGCACTCCTTGTTCCTGCAACAAGTATGGTTCTATTACCATCAATTAAAAAACTAATCAAACCTGCTCCTAATGGACTCAACATGCCATTTTTAATAAACAAAGCTAAAGTCCAAGGCTTATCTCTATGCCTTCTAAATGCATAAGCAATTCCTGTGGGATTAAGAGGTTTACCAATAACGCCCACTCTTGCACTAGCCACATCAGGAATTTCTATATCTGTATCAAGTATAGGATTAGCTTCATCAAGAGGTCTTCCAGAAAGCAATCTTAATTTAGAAGCCCATGACTCAACATCGCTTATACTAGGTATTATGTTTGTTCTACAATCATCAAAAGCAGAATGAACTAAAAAAATAGGTGATTGGCCTGTAGGACTATTAACAGTTATATCCTGAACATGCTCATCTCTTAAAAGAATTTCAATCAAACCAAAACCAACAGTGTACCTTATAAGAATCTGAGTCATTTCCTCCAACTCATCAATGCTCATGCTTATTTTTTTATACTCTACAAGTTCCTCGAGAAGATCCATTCCAACATTATAAAAAATCTCTCTCATTCTTTGAGGATTAACAAAATCCTGTTCTTCAGGTTTATAATCAGCCATTATTTTTCTAGCCATATCAAGAATTTCATATTTTTCCTCAGAAAGCTTAAACTCTGGGGGAATTATATGATATAAATATTGGACGTTATCAGGCAATCTAAAAATAACAACTTCTGTATCTCCAACATTATAATTCATAACTTCTTCTCCTTCTTTAGGATACGTCGCCATTAGTTTTGTAAACATAAAGTCCGGCTTAATTATAGGATAGAATATTTTCCTGTAAATATCCCTGTCTCCTATTTTGTATCCTGCAAGATATGGAAGAACTATTTGAATAAGTCTGGTGTTCTCCAAAGTCTGAATTAAGAACTCTATTAAACCCAAATAGTTTCTTTTTGCCGAGACTATCTTCTTATCAAACTCTTTTTCTAATTCAATTTTCTCTCGTCTATGAATTCTTTTTAATTCAACAAAACAACCAACAGGATCTCTAGTTAAAAAATTAAATATCAAACTATGTATTTCATTATATCTTTGAGTTAAAATATACTTATTAGATTCATTTATTACAGAAGAGATTGTGCTATAAGAGAAAAGATCTTTTTGCTTAACTAGCTGTTTATAAACTTTAGAAATTTCAACAAGATGACGAATCTGATCATAATCATACTCATAATCATGCTTTTGATTAAAAATAACCTTGGTTATGCTTGGGTTTGCAATTAAAATCTCACAAGTTTTAGCCATACACAAAGAATCATCTTCAAGAGAAGGAAGCCTGGGAACATCAATATAATTAACTCTAAGAACATTATCATATCCTTCTTTGGTTATGGTGTAGTCCTCAAAAAAACCCATTCCTTTTTTTTTCTGTATCAAAACACACCTCTAGGCAGCATTAAGTACTCTCGTATGATTGTATATAAATCTTTTCTCAAAATACTTAAAAAACTTAAAAAATTCAAAAAATAATTATAAAAGCGAAAATATAAAAATACTGCTATTAAAATGAAATAGGATTCAAATGAGTGCTTCACCAATTAACAACTCGGGTTTTAAAAACATAAATTCTGGTCAATTAGAACAAAATGCTGCTGGAATGGTTCCTGAGCCTCAAATGCAACAATTCAAAGAAAGCATAAAAAGACATGAAGAAGCAAGAACGTTAACTAAGATTCTTGCTGATGTCGCCACTGAGCTCAGAATACTGGAAGACAGATACGCAAACCTGAGAAAGAAAAATCAGTTAACAGACCAGGCGCTTCTTGAGACTCAAAAAAATTTCTATAAAGAAAAAAAAATTCTTAGCGAGGAATTAACAGAAGCAAAAATGAAGCTACAAGACTTAGAAGAGGACATAGTTCTTATGAAATCAGAGTTTAAAGATGTAGTAAAGCAAAAAGATTTCAAAGTTCTAGAAAAATACTTAGATATGTGGGAACCAATGGAGTTCGTAACCAGAAAAGAAGCAGAAGACTTACTTGATGAATTAGAACAAAAACTGCATGAAAAAAAGTTGAATAAAAAACAAGACAGGGTCGGTATCAAGGGTGTGAAAATAAATAAAAATAATAAATCAAATGAAAAAAGTGTTAATCACATAAGGCCTCCCCCAGTCACAAAAAAACGTTAAAAGAAACTTTTATATACTTATAAGAGGAATTAATAAAAAATATCAAAAAGAGGATAAAAAAATGCCAGTATTCGGTGCATCCATGAACTTCAATGCGCAGGGTCTTCCAATAGACAAAATAAAAACTATGCGTGCACAAGGTATGGACAATAATCAAATAATACAAACACTTCAGAGGGAAGGTTATTCTTCTTCTATGATATTTGATGCTATGAATCAAGCAGATATGCCTTCCGCGGAACAAGCACCAACAAGTTTAGGCTCATCTTTCGGGCAATCAAATTATGGATCTTTCGGAAACCAAAATTACTCTGAAAAAATGAGTTTTGGGGCACAATCAACGCCAGCACCTAATGTTCGTGCAGACTCGTCCACAGAAGAAATAGTAGAAGCAATAATTGATGAAAAATGGAACGAATTAGTCAGAGATTTAAACAAAATTGTGGAGTGGAAGAACTCAACAAACAACAGAATGATAGCTCTAGAACAAAAATTTGAAGATATGAGAAGAGAGTTTGATAAGTTACATTCAGCAATAATTTCAAAAATAGATGATTATGACAGAAATATAACTAATGTAGGTGCAGAAGTAAAAGCAATGGAAAAAGTATTCTCAAAAGTTCTCCCTGTATTCACAGAAAACGTTTCAGAATTGTCAAGAATTTCTAAAGAATTTAAACAAAAAGAACCACAACAAATTAAACAACTATCAAAAAAACAAACTCAAGAAGAATAATTATTGATTAGCTTTGTGAAACATACAATGCCTGAATCTCAGTGCTTGATAATGCGCGATTATATATTCTTACATTGTCAAATAATCCTGCTGTTCTACCTACGTAAAATATATTAGAAGTATTTCTAGGTGTTGTTGTGGAAAAAACGTTAGTATCAGATACTTTTTGTCCATCAATCCAGAACTCTAAATTTAAGTTTCTTTTCACTGCTGTGATAAAATACCATTTATTTGTTGTTGAAAATGCAGTTCCTGTGCTACATGCTCCGGCAGTTGTCCACCATGCAGAACATCCTACATTCACTGATTCTTGAATAGAATATAAGAAATATAGTCTTTCTTCGGCCCAATCTCCTCTTCTGTGAAGTCTGAACAATGTGTTGCCTAGTAAGTCTGTGCTGTTAAAATTTATCCAGTTGGAAAAAGGATAAAACCAAAGTGTATACGTCATATCTCCATTGATTGAAAAAGATGAAGGGTTACCAAAATTTACATATTGGCTCGTTCCATTGACTTTTAATGCGCTACCTTGTATACCTGAAGCATCAAATGTTGCACCTCCTGCTAAAGTTCCAGTTATTCCGTTGCTGCTGGAATCTGTTGTTGAAGAACCTGTTCCTTCATCAAATTTCCACAATGCAAGCAATCCGCTAGTTGTTGGTGGTTGTGGTGTTTGTGCGTTTTGTGCTATTTCTGTGGCTGATTTTATTGT
>CAZJQL010000016.1:0-14342 GCA_964548665.1 uncultured Methanosarcinales archaeon | reverse complement strand
ATGTAGTAAGAAACTCAAGGGCAGCCTGACCTTTCATTTTCATATTGTGTTATTTTATCTTTTTTTATATAAAGTTTTTTCTTAGTTATTATCTATCCAAGATTTTGTAAGAAGAAATATTGCAAAAGAGCCTATTAGCATTATAACAATCATTCCTAGAACTTGAGGGTTAACTAATGTGTTCAAAACATTTGTTCCAAAGTCGTCCGTTGAAGTATCTTCTGGAGATCCTGGAGCACCATTATTTCCTATGGTAAGATTATCTGTTTTTGTTACTTCGCCCCTTGTAGAAGTAGCTCCACCTCCTTGCTCAAGAGTTGATTGTCCAAATGCATGACCTAAACCAAAGAGCAAAATTAAAATTGCAAAAATTATTGGCCAAATCCTAAACTCGGAACGAGATCCTGCTTTGAGTTCAGAAGCTTTAAGTCCGAACATCATTAATATGAATAAAATAAAGAAGCCGACAAAGATTACAACAAAAAACCAAGGAGCCATAAACGTAATTAATGACAATGCTCCGGGGCTTGTTATGCTTAATACTGCAAAAGAAAAAGCTACCAATGCATAAAGTCCTGTATTGTCTCCAAAAGGTTTTAGAAAAGATAAGAATCCATAAACAATAACAAAAACTAATAGTAGTGCGAAAATTACATTAAAGTAATTTAACACACCGATATCTAGGAATGTGGCCATTTAATACATCTCTAATCTTAAGGATTTTTAATCATTTTGTTGATTTCTTTCAACAAATTGGTGTCGCTTCCTTTTTTAGGTTTATCTTCTTTAGTTATTAACCAAATAACTACTCCAAAGACTAACAAGGTAACAAGTAGTGCTTGAAGTTGTGGATCATATAAGAAATACAACCAGTATGGCAAGTATGTATCAAACCAACCTGCAGATGTTCCAAATATGAATAATATTATGCCGAAAGCAAGTATTACAAATACGCCTCCTACGCTACTTCCTCCTATATCTAGTTCTTTACCGAAAACACCTATTATGAGAAGAATCATAACAATTATTACTGCAACTAAAGCAACATTGGGCAAAGAGTTATTGATTATATCCACTACACTAACTCCGTAGGGATATCTTCCAGTTACATGAGGTATGACTACTGCTAAAGCCATAACTAATGAAATGATGACATTAAAATTCTTTCTTGGCTTGCCTTCTTCATCTTTTCCAAGAATCTTTGTTCTCTGAAGAACTGCAAATATTACAGTGAATATAAGTATGAATGGCATAATAACATCTAAAATGCCCATGTTTTCAAGATCATACATCATACCTCTAAAGTCCAAATAAGCCATTAACAATCACCTTTTCTTTATTATTATTTAACTCACTCATTTATATTTCTTTTCAATAAATCATCTTTTTTTCTTATCTCCATGTTTTTCAGGAGTCCAAGTTATGTATATCATGAATCCAACTATCACTAAAAGCATAATTACTGAAGCAGTTGCCTCGCTACCCCAAAGTCCATTAAGCCAACCTAAAACTAAATCAAGCCAACCTAAAGATTCGAGGAAAATTAAAGCAATTCCGAAAAACACAATTATCTCAAAAACAGTTGTCCAAGTCTTATTGAGAAAGAAGCCATCTTTTTCCTCTTTTTGAAATGCTCCAACTGTTAAAGTAAAAGAAAATACTAAGATTATCAATAAAACAACTTTGGATGTTAATTCGCTTATCATTGCAACTAATTGCGTTGATGCGACAACAAAAAAAGCTATAGTGAATGCAGCCATGCTGTTAAGATTTTTTCTAGAAATCTTAAGTTGCTTTCCATCAATCTCTGATCTATATTCTTCTGTTCCGAATATTTTTGTTTTTTCTAGAAACGCAAAAACGAGCGTGAAAACCAACAGAAATGGAAGGACTGTATCAAAAATACCGAGTCTCTCCATAAATTCGAGAGCTCCTCTAAATGCAGATGTGGCCATGAGAATACTACTCTACTTGTAGTTTATAAACCTTTTGTTTATTTTAAACAGAATCATAACTTTTTTATAAGGTTTTTAATTACAAAATTATAGATGAAGTTTGTTTATAATTTATCAGGAGATGAAAAATGCACTTAATATCGCACCTTGCTTATCCTTATTTGTTATTTAATCTAATTGCCTGGATTTTAAAGTGGCAAGTCCCAATAGAATACAACTTAGCAATTCTGTTTTTCAGTATTCTTCCAGACCTAGATTATGTTCTAGATTTTTTCAGGCAAAAAATTAATGGAAAAAAATACCAAGTTCCTTTAAAACATCACTACTGGCCCAGTCACTGGCCCATAATTTATGTTCCAATATTTGTTGTTGCAATAATTACTGGAGAATTATTTTTCATAATTGCGGCGAGCGCAATATTGCTTCACTTAATAATGGATATGTTTTTCTGCAATGAAGGAATGATGTTTTTTTATCCTTATTCAAATAAATGGTATAATTTTTTTTCAAAAAACACGAAAGAAAAAAATGGTCTGAACTGGAACAAAGCATACGAAAAATTACTTATTTACAAATTTGATAAAGTGGCTGGAATCTTAGTCATAATACACATAATATTCACGTATGTTTTATAGTTTAGTGTCACAAAATGGGAAAAGAAACACTGGAAAGAATACTAAAAATTCTTGGAGA
Source organism: uncultured Methanosarcinales archaeon (assembly GCA_964548665.1). GTDB lineage: Archaea > Nanobdellota > Nanobdellia > Woesearchaeales > 21-14-0-10-32-9 > 21-14-0-10-32-9. Next base: position 11,694 of record CAZJQL010000016.1, on the reverse strand, counting down.
AAGAAATATTTCTTTTGAGCACATTAAACACGAGCATGTTCATAGAAGTGAAGATGCTGCAAAAATAAGAGGAAACTCTATAAGTCAAGCAGCAAAAGCAATAATCCTAAAAGTAAAATCTGGAGAAAATTATACGTTCATACAATGTGTTTTGCCCGGAGATAAAAAAATAGACTTAAAAAAACTAAAGGGCTTGTTGAAATTAAAAAAAGCAGCGTTAGCATCGCCTGAAGAAGTTCAAGAAAAAACTGGTTGCACAATAGGAAGCGTGCCTCCTTTTGGAAATTTATTCAAAATCGAGGTTTATGTAAGCAATGATTTATCAAAACAAGAAATAATATTTTTCAGTGCGGGAACACATAATGATTCCATAAAGATGAAAAGTGATGATTATTTGAGATTAATCAATCCTATTTTTCTTGATTTCTCTTAACGCCCAACATATCATAAATGTCTTTCATTTTAGAAATTATGTCATCGCCGAGATATCCTTCTTTAATTAAAATATCATATATTTGTCTATTAGAATGTCTGTTTTTCATGAGAGTAAGAATTTTGCTAGTCAAGTCATTTTGCCTCCTTAACTTTAACTCTATTTGTTTATAAGAAATATAAAACTGGTATAAAGTATATATTAATGATAAAATCATTAAAACATAAGACGTTCTATGAATAATTAATAGCAAATCCATTTTTTCAACTCAACAGTGTGAAGCATAAATCTTTCTTTTCAGAATCTACTATGTCATTACACAATGATTTATTTTTTTCAAATAAAGCTGACTGAAAAAAATTTTCATCACTTGCCTGAGTGTATGTTTCTGATTCAGGCAACTCTTTATAATCTTTTACAAGATTATAACAACTTCTTCTTTTAGAACCATGCTTTATCTCATCACAATAATGCCTGTTATCAAAAAATAAAGCGTTCTGAAAATTATTCTCATCAGCAGTCTCTAATTTGAGTTTTTCAGATAAAGCAAGAAGTTCCTTATCAGAATACTGAGAAATATCTCTTGATCTGTACTCCATAAAAAAATCTGACACCAAGAAAACTCCCAAAAAAAACAGGAATGCTATGATGCTCCAAATCAGATGCTTATTGAATCCAAGCTTCTTGCGCAAGAAACCACCTCTTTTTTTTAAAATTGCAAACACATTATATAAATATTTCTCTAAATAAGATTTATATTAATAGAAAACTTTTTATACTCTTTGTTTTAGAGTTAAGATGTGGTGAGGGTCTTGAAACATAAACTAACTATCTTTGTAATATTGCTACTATTTTCAATATCAATTGCATCTGCAGAATTAAAATTAGGTGCAAAAACAGACGGATTTCATCCAGTTCTATACACAGGCACAATAACTCCTATGGACAACAGCACATACAGTGTAGCTTTCAATCTCTACTCCGTACCCTACCTATACTTAGCTCAATCAACATCTGACAACTCATACTCAATATATCCAGGAGTCGTGTCTCAGCCAGGTGCTCAAGGAAGAGCAGTAAGAATAATTGGCGGACAAGGAGGTCCTACTAATCCTCCTGCAATTGAAGAACCTGGGGATGGCGGTGAAGTATATATTTATGGGGGATATGGTGCAAGTTATGGAAATACAATTCTAGCACACGATGGAACAACTGCCAAAGGTTACGTAGGTATAGGAAAAAATAATCCTTCATCTATGCTTGATGTAGCAGGGACTATAAGAGCAACAGCATTTATTGGAAATGGATCTCAATTAACAGGTTTGCCTCAAGCAACTCAATGGACGAATCAAACTGGAGTAATATGTTATGGTGATACATCAAGTGCTGCTGGAAACGAGCCAGTATGTATTCATGCAGGAGGGGCGCAATACTTGACTAGTAATGCGTATTGGGAGGGTAATAGCTGGCTAAGATTTAAACAAGGATATGCATCTGCAATTTCTTATTCAGATAGTGGCGTAAGTATAAATGTGGCTAAAAATTGTAACACAGGTACAATTGCAGACTTCAGATCTGGTCTTGTAATCAGTGCAACAGGAGATGTTATAGTAAATCTTAATACCTTGCCTGATTGTGAGTTAAGTCAACAATAAATAGGAATAATAATTATTTAGTTCGTGAAATGGGGTTTAACTTGAAAAAAAAATATTTGTATGGATTTTTTTTTATGTGTTTGATCGTAGGATTATTTATTTCTAATATTTCTTTAGTATATGCTGGCTATCTTTCAGGGGCAGGAGCACAAGAAGCAGGAACGTGTGCTGTTGTAAGTGGAGCAGTAACTCAATATTGTCCATCGAGTGTAATGCATAATGGTGTTCAAGTTCCCGTTTCAACTGTTGTTTATGAGAGGTATGTAGATCCCGACAATATATTTGTTTATGGGTGTACGTGTGCTTTTACTTCTGGGGGAGTAATAAATTTATGGGGTGAAAGTGAGCCTTCTTATGGCGCTATAGGTTATTCAGATTATATTGGTGGAACGATACAATATCTTAGAGGAGATTATCCTTTGCCTGTTGAATATAAAATAGTTTTAAATCAACCCAGTAATGTTTGTCTTTATCAAACTAAAACGATAGATAAATTTTGGACAACAATTCAAAGATGCGATGGCTGTCTGCCTGAAGAGTATCCATATCCCGGAGTAGAGTATACTCATCGAGGTATAGCTTTTTTATATGGCACTATAGCAAACTGTACGACTGAATCCGGAGGAGGTGTGACTCCGACAGAATATTGTATTGATAAAGATTTTAATAGTTATCTTGCCAATCAAGATGTATATTTCAGTACAGATACTGCTTATCAGCCCATCAGTCCGATAAATGTTCCTGGTTTATTGGAAGACTCGTATATTAACTGGTCTAATGGAGGAATTCTTTATGATGAATGTGAAGATCCACTTAACGTTAGCAATAACTATCTAATGGAATACTTTTGTGCTCTTGTAGATAATGTTACCTCTTATTCAGAATATAATGCAACACATCCAAATGCTCGTGTGGATTCTTCTGATTTTTATCCATACATAGAAAATAGTCTGGCTCCTGCTGAAGTAAAAATAGATTGTAATTATGTTGACTCAAGTGGAACATACAATTTAAGCAAATATACTGGAGCTATATGTTCTACTAATAAATGTCAATGTCCAGGAGGAATGGTTTGGAAACAAGATGGCACTTGCGGATATGGCTGTAATCCTGCAACATTTAATAATTCTAAATCATTTAAAATAAATTTGAATGGTGTACAGGTAGCTGCTGTGGATAAAAATGGTCATTTAAAACTTACAGGAATAATAAATGAAAATATATCTTCGATAACTCCTACAGGACGTGCATTTAATGTGATTAAAGATGAAGCTGAACTCGTTGCATCAATCGATAGCTCAGGTTCTTTGTTTTTGAAAGGTCAAATATATGAAAATCAAAATACTATAAATCCAACTTCCGGAAGTGATTTTATTGTACAATATGACGGTGAACCTGTTTTTATGATAACAGATGACGGAAATTTATACACAAAAACTTGTGTTTCAGAACCTTTAGCTCCGCTTCAATGGTGGTATAGAGATGCAGATAATGATAACTTCGGAGGAGAAGTGTTTCAATCAACAACAAGACCTGGACCTGAATGGAAAACATATCAAGAGCTTCAGCCTCTACCGGGAGGACAAGGAGGTATTGGAGATTGTTATGATGCTAATGCTAATGCATATCCCGGAGCTGTGACTTATTATAATATTCACAGAGGAGATGGCTCTTTTGATTATAACTGTAATGGTGTTTCAGATTATCAACTCAATGAGATGATAACACACCAATGTTATAATGCAGCATCTATTGGAAGAATCGGAGACATAGAATATCTTTGTTCATCAGGCTTTGCATCATATTCAATGAAAAGAAGTCCTATAATTGTTAATAATATAACAGTATCTTATTCTGTAACTTGTTACGCTCAAGGAAGTTGCCCTGCAGGACAGGAATATAATCCAAATACGAGAGTTGCATACAGAAGATAATTTTATTTTTATTTATTTGTTAAGTTTTGTAAGAACCATTGATTGTGAATGCTGAGAAGTCTTTTTACTGCGGGTTCTTTTATTTTTAGCAAATGATGAAGATATGCTTTTGTGTAAGTTTGACAAGTATGACACCCACAGTTTTGTTCAATAGGGGTAAAATCATCAACATATTTTCCTGAATCTAAATAAATTTTGCCGGCCTTTGTGAAGATACTTGCATGACGGGCATTTTGTGTTGGATAAATAGAATCAAAACAATCAATGCCCATTGAAATTAATTTTTTTAAATCATCAGGACTGCCAACGCCCATTACGTAGCGAGGCTTATCTTTCGGAATAAAGGGCAATGCTGCAGAAACTGCTTCATACATTTTTTCAGAAGGCTCACCAATAGCAACTCCTCCTATGGCAAAACCATCAAAATCAAGAGAAGTGATAAACTTTGCACTTTCTTCACGAAGATCAGGATAAAAATTTCCTTGGATTATTCCAAAAATAAGCTGTCTTTTTTCTTTGCCAGCCCAAATTTTTTTGTGCGCTTCAAGAGATTCAACAGCCCAACGATGAGTGTTCTCCATGGCTTTACGTGCTTCTTCATAAGATGCCCCATAAGGAGACATGTCATCGAGCATCATGGAGACATCAGAATTAATTTTTGCTTGTATCTCCATAATTTTCTTGGGAGTAATAATTATTCTTTGATTATTATATGGGCTTCTGAAATGAAGACCTTTTTTACTTTTGCCCTCGAAAAAAGTGGATGAAGACTGAAAACCACCGCAATCAGTAAAAACGACTCCATCAAAATTCATAAACTTATGAACTCCGCCTACTTTTTCAAGAAGATCAACACCAGGTTTAAGTGAGAGAATTAGCGCATTACAAATAACTGCCCGTGCACGAACACCTGAACCGAGATTATTATAATCATCGGTAGTTATATGCTTTCCAGTTGCCTTAGTAACTACAGGCATAAAAAAAGGAGTTACAATATCTCCGGATTTTGTTCTTAATATTCCTTTTCTTAAATCATCGCTTTTAGTTAATTCAAAGTAACTCATAAGCTTAGAAACAATTAACTCATTTTAAATATTTTGAAGATCGCACAGTATTTAAGTATATTCCTTTAATTTATTGATTGTCAAGCCCAAAATTGCGCTTATTCCTGTAAGAAGAGCTAATGCGTCTAAAGTAGCTAATTTATGAATGAAAAATAAGCCGAGTATTAATAATAAGCATCGTCCTATCATAAGATATATTTCTCTATCAAAAATTTCCTCGGCCAATCCCGCTTTCTTAGAATTTTTTATAACTATAGAAACATATGGAAGTTCATACATTGCCGCGAAAAGGGCGCCGATGCTTTGAACAATGACCATAAAATAAAAATCAGATAAAAAAACTCTCAACAGTATACTCAAAACAAATAGAATACTTCCGAGTCTTATGAAGAAAAATTTATTCTGATCTTTTATTTTTTTTGAAAGAAAATATGTGACAAAAACCAAAACGATGTTTGATGCGGTATATATAAAGCCCAAATCCTTTATGCTGTTAAATGAGTAAAAAATAAACAATGGCCAAAAAAAAGATGTGCTCACTTCTAAGAAAGCTGTTCCTGCATAACCTAAAAAATTTCTTCCTCTAATTATTTTTTTAAAAAAATCTTTCTTTATTTCTGTTTTAAATGAATCAACAAGATGCTTTCCAAAAAGAAAAGGCACAGTAGATAAAAAAACTAGAATAATAATTATGGGAAATAAAATTTCAAAACCCAAATAAATGATGATGTATGCTCCAATTAATGGTCCGATTGCGCCCAAGCTTATACCCAAAATATTAAAAATACCTATTTGTTCTACGCTTTTCGTATTGTCTGATGATTTGAAAAATAAAAAATTAAGTGCAGTCCAATAAAATCCGGATGATAATCCATAAGAAAGCACAAGAATAATTGAAAATAACAACTTGCCTATGTGTCCTACCAATAAATCTATTTGATATAAAAACATAAAATGAATGATTATGGCGGGTGTGCTGATTAATAATATTCTTCCAAGACCGCTACTCTGCGCTGTTTTAAATGCAAAATAACTAAAAACTCCCAAAAAAATATAATTGAAAAGCGTTATTATGAATACTTCTGTTAGCGAGAAATTTTTTGTTAATAAGTATATTGGGAAGAAAAGACTTATCATGGATAGAGCAAATGTTCTCAAAGAGTTCATAGAGTACACTCTTTGAAGGTCATTAAATTGTTTGAGTTTAGAAATAAAAATCATTTCACTCAGTTAAGCTTATTTATTTATAAATGTTGATGAATGCTATGGCTTGAGATAAAGTAAAATGTTGGGCGTATAAAGTATTTTTTTCTTTATTTTCATTTAAGAACTCTCAAAATATTTATTACGATAACTCAGCATAAATCTTATAATTATAAAAATATTTAAATATTAAATATTCATTTTAGTAATTATGGTAAGAGAAATAAAGCAATTAACAAGTGAAGGCATAGCAATAATGTTAGTTAGATCTCTTGCTATTAATAATCGCTAATTCTTTATAAGCTAATCAAGCGCACAGTTTTTGATTATTTTTTAGGTCAAGACTAAATTTTTAAAGTCAAAATGAATAACTAAGATCAGGAGGATAAAAATGAAATTCATATCAATAAAGCAAGCAATGAAAAAAGGAACAGGAGATGTAAGCATAAGAGGGTGGGTCTATAGAGAAAGAGGCTCAAGTAAACTAAAGTTCCTCGTGTTAAGAGATTCAACAGACATAATTCAATGTGTAGTTGAAAAAGAAAAACTTGGAGAAAAAAAATTCGAAGAAATAGATAAAGTTCAAGTAGAAACATCAATAGAACTTCATGGAACAATAAAAGAAGACAAAAGAGCTCCAACAGGGTATGAGGTTGCGGTAAAAGACTTCAAAATAATTGGTTCTTGCGACGCATTTCCTATAACAAAAGATCAAAGCCCAGAATTCTTAATGGATATAAGACATTTATCTTTAAGAACAAGAAGACTTGTAGCAATAATGAAAATAAGAAGTGCATATATCCAAGCAAGAGATGAATTCTTCAAAAAAGAAGGATTCACAAGATTTGATGCACCAATACTTCAACCAAGTCAATGCGAAGGAGGATCTACTCTATTTGAAGTAAAATACTACGACAAAAAAACGTATTTAAGCCAATCATGGCAATTGTATGCTGAAGCAGGAGTTTTTGGATTAGAAAAAATATACAACTTTGGACCGACATTCAGAGCAGAAAAAAGCAAAACATCAAGACACCTATCAGAGTTCTGGATGGCAGAAATGGAAGCAGCATGGTTTGATCTTAAAGATGTATCTGAATTTGCAAAGAAAGAGTTAAAATACTGTATAAAGCAAACCGCAGAATTGTGCTCCGAAGAACTTAAATTGCTAGGACAAGACTCTGAAAAACTAATAAAAATGGCTGAGAAGGAATGGCCAACAATTAAATACAGAGAAGCTCTAAAAATAATAAAAGACAAAGAAAAAATGGATGTTCCATTCGGGAAAGATCTTAGAACCGAAGAAGAAAGAGCACTAATGAAGCACTATGATACGCCGGTTGTTGTGACGCATTATCCTGTTGTTGCAATGGCATTTTACAAGCCAAGAGACCCAGAACATCAAGATGAAGCACTGTGCTTTGACATGTTAGCTCCTCAAATAGGAATAGAGATTGTTGGAGGAAGTCAAAGAAGTCTGGATGTAGAGGATATGAAAGAAAGACTCGAAAAAGATGGAGAAGACATATCAAATTATGAATGGTACTTCGATTTGAGAAAATACGGATCCGTTCCTCATGCAGGATACGGAATAGGAACAGAAAGAGTAATAGCTTGGATATGCGGATTGGACTCAATAACTGATGCAATACCATTTCCAAGAACAATGAGAAGATGGACTCCATAAAAAGGTGAAAAAAATGAAACAAAATGTCGGAACAATAGATAAAGTAATAAGATATGTTGTGGCAGCAGCATTTATAGCGCTAGGATTGCTGTTCAGCTATTGGTGGTTTATTCCTGCAGCTGTAGCACTATTCACAGCAATAGTCGGATGGTGCGGTTTGTACTCTTTGCTAGGAATAAACACTTGCGAAGTTAAACACAAAAAGAAATAAACAGTTTCTTTATTTTTTATTTTGATTTTTTATTTCAGAACTATATCAACATTATTTTTAATTCTGTTCTCATAATCAGAAACTTTTTCTCCCTCATGCTTTTCATCAGAAAAAATTTTTAATAATTGTTTCGTAATATCAAACTCATCATAAAAATCATTATCTATTTGATTGATGTGCTCTCTTATAATTTTCTCCTCAAGCTCATCAACAGAAGAATGATTTATTTTTATCTCAGAAAATTCTCTTGAAAGAAGTTTAGAAGTGTTCTTCATAACAAAATAAGCTCCTCCTTTAACATAAAGCTTCTCAAATAACTCATTAAAATTAATATCAGAAACTTTTCCAGATTTGAGAGAACCATGAACACGAATCAAAACTATTTTATCAAAAACATCTTTGTCTGAAAATGAAGACTCAATATAAGAATAACATTCTTCAATTGTTTTATTCTCAATGAAAACATCAAAATATGCACTTTGTTTAACAACAACATCTTTTCTAACAAGAACTCCATCATCATAAATAAAAAAACCGCCAACTCCAAGTTTTTCTAATTCACTAAAATTTGCAGGAAAAATAGGGCCAGGATAAACAACATTATTATATCCTTGTTCTTTCAAATCTTTTTGTTTAACAATATGAACATGTCCTCCTGCATAATAATCAAAATATTTAGGCAAAAAAGATGCCGGGGAAGAAGCCATGTCTTTCATCTCATCAGGTTTTAATTCATCCAAAGCGGTATGAAACATGAAAATCTTAAAACCATTTTCAGACTCCAAAAAATCTCTGTCAAGATCTTCATAATATTTCTTTTCAAGCATACCTCTTTTTCCTATCATTCCTGTAATCTTAGCACCTGTTTTTTTATCCACAGTAAAAAGCAATCTTAATTTGCCATCATCAGTTATTTCTCCCTTTGTAACATTAATTCCAAGATCGGCTTCCTCAATTATATCAAGCATCGTCTTGCCTGAAGGAGAAAAATCGTGGCTTCCTGCAATAAAATAAACAGGAATATTTTTTTCTTTCACCTCTTTAAGTTTCCTTATAACTATTTTTATTTGATCAATACTAGGAAGTGCTGTGTTAAAAAGATCTCCAGCAATCAAAATAAAATCCACACCATATTTCAAAATATCATCAACAGATTTACAAAAAGCAATAGTGCTTATATCTTTAAGTTTAGGATCTCTCCAGCTGCCTATGTGAACATCAGCAATATGTGCAAACTTCATAATACTTAGAAATCAGTACTTATTTTTATGTTTTCTTTCTTTTGAAGATGATTTTGAAGTTGTTTCAGAAGAATTAATCTTTTTGTGACCAATCCATAATATTACTACTAACTCTACAAATATAACTATGGCTCTTAATAGCTTGCTCATGTTAGAAAAATAAGCAATAGTTGAATAAAACAATGTTATTATCCCGGAAAACATTGCTCCTCCTGAAAGATAATCTGTCTTTAGATAAAGTCCAACAATTATAAGCAAAAGCCCGATTGGCGCCAGAACCAAGAAAACCACTAAATCATATTTCTCAGAAGCAGAATCATATTCTTTATTGCAAAAATCGCACTTATCAAAAACCTCGCAATTATTTTCATCATAAATAAATCTAGGGGTTCCGCCATCAATCATACAAGAATTATAATCTTTACCGTAATCATAACTACAATTTGCGGATGAAGGTTTCCAAAAATAATCAGATCTACAAAAATCCTCATAAACAGGTTTTGATTGAATTGCATCCACTAACAAGAATAAAAACAAAGGTAATAAAACCGAAATTCCAATAATAAGCGCAATTTTCTTAGGATCCATTCAATCAAACGTCCATTTGTAGTTTAAAAAACTTTTCATAATTGTTTTAATTTTTAATTAAGAAGTCTCATTACTTTAAGTTTATTCCAGAAAAAGAATTTCTTTGCGTAGTCACATCTTTTTTTATAGACTCACCAAATAAAGGAATTTTAACAGGAATAGCAAATCTAGAAAAATTACTAGAAATAATTGCCTCGCCTTTATCTAGGCTTGCAATGTTTCTAGAATCTGCAGACAAATCCTGGCTAGCGCTCTCAATAATTGCCTGACGCTCAGAATTCATTTCAGTTCCCAAAATAATCTTAGTATTAATGTTAGCAAGAATTTCTTTAGGAATTAAAGATGGAAGCTGAGTTATTGCGACAATACCTGTTTTAAATTTTCTACCCTCTCGTGCTATTGTCGAAAAAATATTTGGGCCCTGATCAAGAACATTCTTTCCTAAAACTCTGGGAGCTTCCTCTAAAACAATACTTATAACTGGTTTATCATTTAGCTGTCCTTTAGTGTTATATTCTTTATACTTATAAAAAACATTGCTAGTTATGATGCTTGCTAAAAGTAACTCAGAAGAGCCAGAGAAATTACTGGTATCCACAATAACTAATTTACCTGTTTCTAAAAAAGAAACTAAATCAGAAATAGTCGTACTTCCAGAGACATCATCAAAAACTCCTGAACAAACAAAGGCAGAATCAGAAACAGATATGTCCAGAAGAATTTTAAGTCTTCTCTTAACAACAGAAACGCTCATTTCATTAACTTCATTGCTTGATATATCTGAAGAATCAGAAATTAAAAGATTTTTAATCCAATCAGAACCATGCTTCTTATAATATAAATACATAACTTGTCTTTGAGCAGAGCTAAGATCCAAAAAATCAAAATGATCAGGTCTTAATAATTTCAAATTAACTTTAAGACTTCTCTGGCCTGCAGGAACATTTCTCGAAGTAAAATAAACAACTTTAGATTTGTCAGGAAAATCCTTTAAACCAAACTCTGTTCTTCCATAATACTCATCATGAGGATCAAAAACAAGCATAGAACAATAATCAGAACTTGCTGAACTCCAAAGAAAATTTTTCATCAAAACACTTTTTCCTTTACCGGTAGTTCCTGTTATCAAAACATGATGAGATAAAATTTTTTCACCGTCAAGAAAAACAGGAAGATCTAAAATTTTTGTGCCAGAACGTAAATTTCCTAAAAAAAAGGCATTCTTAGAATTAGATAAAAAAGACAAATCATCTTTATTTATTTCTCTTAATTTTCCAAAAAAATTAGGAAGATTTTTAGAGGAAACAGGATCTTTTTTTATTGACAGAATATTCTTTAACAAAGCGATTTTATAGTTCCTGTTTTTATTATCAAAAAATTCGACATTGATAGAATTCTCCAAATCAAAACCAGATATTTTCTCTAAATTCTGCATAGAAATTTGAGAGCCGAATTGAAGATCTGTTACTTGTAATAAAGTTTTTCCATAAGAATTCTCATCTATTAACAATTCTCCTATTTCCAATTCAGAATCAGATTTTTGTCTAGCAATTATCTCTCCGAACCTGCCTCCTAGAATCTGAGCTTTATACATAATTAAAGAGAAAATCTTTGTTTTTTTTAAATGTTTTATTTTTTAAATGTTTTTTTAAATACTAGTTATTTTTTTTAAGTTTAT
>CAZJQL010000015.1:7365-16306 GCA_964548665.1 uncultured Methanosarcinales archaeon | reverse complement strand
CTACAGGATGGAAGTATAAAAGAATAGCTGAACTTCTTGTTGCGCTTCGTATTCTGAAAAATCTTGATCAAGTATTTTAGATAAATATGATGCAAGAGAGCACATATTTAAGAACAAGCATTGTATCTCTATTCTTGCACCTGATCTATTATCTTTTCCTTCAGGGTCTGCTGTGTCCATCCATGTTTCAAGAGGATTATTAATTATTAAATCAGTTTTCATTCTGTTTTTGTATGCTTCTATAGATTCAATTAATTTTTTGTATATTATTTGTAGTTCTTTTTTAGATATGTGTGTTCCTAATTTTTCGTTTTTATGCAGTGCAACAAGAAGATCAGCTATTCTTTTATACATCCATCCTGTAGAGTCTATGCTTATAAGATTTGATGAAGGAAACCTATTAGGCACAAATCCTTTAGTAAGATTGTCTACATTTCTCATTAATATCTTTTTTGATAAGTTATATTTTCCTGAGGCAATCAAACCTCCTAGAGATATGAGTTCATCTCTTCCCCAAATCTGATAAAACCAAGGAAAACCTGCGAATATTCCCTCTATTTTTTTTCCTTGTAAGTTAACAATAAGCCTATCTAGTGATTTTTCAGCAATTTTTAGTATACTTTTATCTGTTTCTTCAAATGAAATATTTTTATCTGCATTTTTAATAGCTTCATTTTCTGTTTTTCCAAAGCCTAAATTAATTTTATTTGTTTTAATTTCTAGTCCTTTATATACATAAAATTCAGACTTTGTTCCTCTGCTAGAATCATATGCGTATTTTTTTTGAGACCATTCTGATAAGATTTTGATTTCGCTAAAAACTTGTCTCGGTTTTATTGCTAAATAAAATGTTTCTTTTATTTTTTGAAGAGAATTATTCTCATATTTGTCATATTTGACAATTGTGTATTGCTTGTTTTTAGTAATGGTATATATTCTTCCCTGATCATCAAAATCATGTATGCGTCTGAAATCCAGAGTTAGTATTAGTGTTTGTTCTTTGTCCGATTCATAAATTGCTGTTTTGTCTCTGAATGCGAATTTTCCTTCAAGTTGCTTTCCTTCTTTTATTGCTATGTGCTCTATTGTCTTGTATAGTTCCATTTCTTCTTCAAGAAAAAAGAATACGCCGTTATAATGCGAAAAATTATCTTTACCTAGAGATATATAGCTGCCGCTGTTATTTGTTACAAAGAAATCTATGTCTGCCTCTTTTTTTTCCATATTTATCGGGTTATGTTTTTTTATTTTAGATTATTTAATTGTCTAATAGTTCTGATGAGTCTCCCATGTTTAATTTTCTTGGTGTTCCTTTTATTTTCGCATAACTTCCTATTATTGATGTATGAAGACTGCTTTGTTCAATAATAACTTGTTTATCAATTATGCTGTTTGATATTATTGATGAAGTTATAACAGAATCTTTGCCTATGGATACATTAGGGCCTATTATCGAGTTTGTTATTTTAGCTCCTTTTTCTATATATGCTGGTTTAAGTATTATTGAGTTCGTAGTATTTACTTTTCCTGTTTTCATTGTTTCCAGTATGAACTCTTGCGTTTCTAAAAGATTTTTAGGGGTTCCACAGTCTTTCCATATTTGCACATCTTCCTGTATAAGCTTTTGATTTTGATCTACAAGAAGTTGTAATGCGTCAGTGAGTTGATATTCTCCTTTTGTTTTTATATCATTTTTAAGAAGATGTTCTATTGCATTAAAGAGTTTTGTTGAATTATTGAAGTAGTAAAGACCGACTATTGCTTTGTCTGAGACCGGTGTTTCTGGTTTTTCTATAAATTTAGATATTAGTCCGTTGTGTGTAAATACTACTCCGAAGTTTCTGGGATCATCAACTTGTTTGGTCCAAATTATTCCATCTACATCTTTGCTGTTTTTTATTTGGTGAACTTTGTTCAGATTTGCGCGTATTAATGTGTCTGCAAATAAAATTATTATTTCATCATCTACTGCATGATTTTTTGCACCGTATATTGCGTGAGCTACGCCTTTTTGATCTTTTTGAAGAATGTATGTTGCTTCAAAATAGTAGTTTTCTTTTATGAATTTTTTTAAATCATCATTATCGTCGCTTACAATGAATATTGCTTTATCTATTTTTATTGTGGATAAGCTATCAAGTAAATGTCCTAGAATTGGTTTTCCTGCAACACTTATCATTGGTTTTGCTTTAGTGTAAGTAAATGGTCTAAGTCTGGTGCCTTTACCGGCCATAGGTATTATTAGTTTCAATTTTACCCCCCTCCTGTTTGAGTTCAGAAGTTTATATTTATAAATCTTTCTTGATATTCTCTATTATTTTGATTCATTAAACCATGTTTAATTATTCTCAAAACACAAGATTTATATTTATGATACTTAATTTTTAAACTATGGTTTTAGAACATTCAAAAAGAAGTGTCGTTGTTCCTAAAAAATCTATGGCTGGTTTTTCGGATGTTGTGAAAAGTCTTAACAAAAAAGATAAGGAAATTTTTGATAGATTTTATTCGGTTTCTGTACGCTCTTCTAAAATGAAAATTCCCAAGCCCATGGTTGCTTGGATAAAAAAACAATTTGGTTCAGTTTCTATTGTAGAAAATCAAAAAATTGTTGATATTAGGAATAAGTTAACGTTTGAAGGAGCAGCATTCAATGAGCTAAGATCAATGAGGCCTAAGGTCAAACAAAAATTAGAGGATAAAGAAATATTGTTTGAATCTGGAGATAATTTTTCAAAGCCGAGAGCATTTACGCCTATTGATGAGTTTGGTAGAATAACTGGAAAGCATAATGTGACTTCTGCAAATGTGGCTAAATATGATGCAATGCATTCTTTAATTATATTTGATAAACATAACCCTTTGGATGTTTCTAAAACGGAATTAGAAGATCATTTTAAAACAGCGGACAAGTGGTTTGATGTTGTCAGAAAAAAAAGAAAAGATTATGTTTATCCTTTTATTATGTGGAATTGTTTGTGGAAATCAGGAGCAAGCATAATTCATGGACATATGCAAATGCTGATGACTAGAGATAGGCATTATCCTAAAATAGAGCTTCTTAATAGTGTGAAAAATTTCTATAAAAAGGAATTCAATTCAAATTATTTTGAAGATTTAATTAATGTTCATGAATCTTTAGGTTTAGTGAAGAAGTATAAAAAATTTAAGATTGTCGCTTATCTTACTCCTGTAAAAGATAAAGAATTTTTGATATTTCCTGAGAATATTTACGAAAAAAAATCATTGATCGAGTTCTCAGAAGTTATGCATTTTGTAATTTCAAAGTTATTGAAAGAAGGTGTGAATTCGTTTAATATGGCGGCATTTTTGCCTCCAATGCAAAATAGTTCTTCTTGGAAAGAATTTCCTGCTTTTTTGCGAATAACGGATAGAGGAAATTTAAATAATAAAACTGCAGATGTTGGCGGTATGGAATTATATGCTGGGTTGAACATAATAGAGTCAGACCCATTTAAATTAATAAATAGTTTAGACTAATAATTATTTGTTCAATGCTTGTTCATATGCTTCAATATAATTCTTAACTAAGATTTTCCAGTCAGCAAGTTTTGCGAGTTCCTTTGCTTGTATTTTGTTTTCAACTCTGTCTTCATGAGACATAAAAACAAAATTTTTCATAAGGGAATATAATTCTTTAGTCGACTCTTCTTTTGATATTTTGTCTCGTTTTAGAATATAAATTCCAGGGGTGTCTTTATTTACTGTTTGCTGTTCTATGAATCTTCCAAAACCAGTCAAATCTGATGTTATTGATGGAACTCCTAGTGCTGCTGCTTCTAATGGAGTGTATCCCCAGGGTTCATAATAACTTGGAAATACTCCTAGGTGGCATCCTGCAATTAAATCATAGAACTCGGTGTTGAATAACGTGTCATTTCCATTCAAATATGCTGGGAATAGTATGACTTTAACTTTATCTTCTTTTGAATTATTAAGTCCTGCTGCTCTTATTGCATTTATTATTCTATCTTGATTTTCTGGCACGTTTAATTTATGGGTGCATATTATCGGTTCTCCTTTTCTTTTAAAGCGCAAAACATCTTTATGCATTTCTTGAAGAAACTCTTTGTCAAAAACTGTGTCTGATATTTGTCCGTTGCTCATAAAATCATTTATTATTTTGTTCATTATTTCTGAGGATTTTGTGCCCACATAATTTTTTATATGTCTATAATAATTTTTATTTTCAAGCAAATCCATTTTTACTCCATTATTAGGGACTGCTATGAAGAAAAATGCGCTTATTGTTCTTTCAGTCTTATTTTTCTTAAGTTCTTCATTGAGCATTTTTAACGCATCAATATATATGTCTATACCTTTATTTTCAAATTCATATCTGCTCGCTAGAAAAAAAGATAGGTTGTGTTTAAGTTCAAACTTGTAGTAGGGGAAGAAAGCATACGCCAGAAATTCTCTTATTTGTTCTCTAACAGTTACATGTTTTATTGAAGTTTCTTCTATTGAAGGGAACTTACCTATGTCTAATCCGTTGAGAACTAATATTTCTGGTTTTCTTCCTAGTATGTATTCTGCTTCTCTTCCGGTTATTTCAGACACCGTTGTGAATATTGTTGCGTTGTTTGCTGATGCCTTTTCTGCTGTGTGCTTATCTATCACGCCTAATTCTCTTGCTTTTTGTTCAGGATCAAAATGACCAAGTAATCCGTATAGGTCTTGATTATTTCCTGCTATTGTTCTTCCTAGCATGGTTGCGTGTGTTGTAAACACAGTCTTTATTTTAGAATTAAGATTTTTTAGTTTCAGTATTGAAAATCCTGTCATCCATTCATGGACTTGCAATATTGTTTTTTCTGGATTTATTTTTTGTTTTTGCTCGAGTTTATTCAATAAACTTGCTGAGGCGCATGATAGAAGCATGGGCTCTTCGAATTCCCATTGGCTGTTTATAGAGTCAACTCTGTGGGTTTCCCAGAATTCTTTCTTTAAATCATTTTTTCTATCCTTGAGACCTTCAAATTCTAGAAGTATTACATCAGGCTCTCCTTTGATTAACCATCTACCATAATGCGCTTTTATTTTTTCTTGTTCAAGTTCATTAAATGCATCTTTATATTTTTCAGGAACTTCCAATTCAGAAAAATCTTCTTGTGCTTTATCTTGTATGTATGGCCCTATGAATGTGTAGGAAGGGTATTGTTCCTTTATTAGTGCTGCTTTACTGGTTATTACGGAGTATATTCCTCCGACTTTATTACATACTTCCCAGGAGAGTTCATACAGTTCTACATCTTTATTCAGGTTATTTTTTTTTGTTTTTTTTGAATTTTCCATTTTTTTGTTTTTTACTTTTTTTATCATATTTATTAAAGTACGCCTATTTGTCTCAGGGTCGCCATTAATATTATACCCATTAATAATCCAAAAATTGCACCTAAAAGAAATTCTTTCAATATGAATTCATGTGGAGCTTCTGTGGTTATTTTATGAACTTTTGTTATTCCAGTAGGATGTTTTTCATTTTGATAATCAAAAGTTGTATTTTCTTGAACTATTTTATTTTTATAAGTGTTGTGTTGTTTTGGTTTTTGTGAAGGTTCCATTGTCTTAACATCTAATAAATCAGAATATTTTGCAGTGCTTGCTAAGTCTTCTAAATTTCTATAAGTCTTATCATTCATAGATAATTCTTGTTGTATGAAATCTATTGTTTCTTCTTTATCTGTTGTTGTTCTGAGTGCATCTGCTAGTTCTTTGTTTTTAAGACAATCCTGTATCCAGTTCGCAAAGTCGTTTTTATTAGAATTTACATGGAATTCAAAATCTTCTATGCTTATATTTCCTAAAATATCTTCTAATTCAGATAAGTTTTTAGCTATTTTTCCATTTTTAAAATAAAAAGGCGGCGTATTCATTTTTTTAATCAGTCTAATTATTTGTGAACCTTATTTATTACGTGTTTGTAAAGCACTATTCTTGTATGCTCTTTATTTTTTGTTCCAGATAATTCTTCTGCAAGTTGTATTTCTTTGAACACATCTCTTGCCCAGTTTGCAAAGTCGTTTTTATCATTTGTTACGTGGTGGTTGAAAACTTGTTCACTTATGTGTTCAAGAGCATCTGCTAGTTCTTTAACATTTTTAACAGGTTGACCGTTTGCTAGAATAAAATATTGTTCTACTGGAGCATCCTGTATTTTTTGTTCTTGTCTACTAGTTTTTTTAATAACCGGTTTCTTCGATTTGACTTTGGGAGCTTTCAATCTCCTCACCTCTTTTTTATTTTTTTTTAATTTGCTTTTTGTTCGTAAATTTCTGTAAGCATTTTGCTCGGAGTATCTGTGACTGCTAATGTTTCTGCGATTAATATTCTTGAAGCATTTGTTTTTTCTAGTGTTTCTAGTTTATTTTTTATTCTTCTTGTGAAATCATTAAGCACGTTCATGAAAACTATGTATGCTTCATATGGGCTGTCGTAAGGATTAAAGTACTTGTGAACGTCTCCATCGCTGAACCATTTTGTGCACATATAATAATAATGATCTGAGGTTGTGAGCTTTCTCCAATCTTCAAGAAGTTTTTTATCTCCTGTTGCCTTTATGTACTTTTCAAGAGCATATAATTCATGTATTGCTGAGTCTTGTAGAGGGTTTCCCAACCACGCTGTTAAATCTCTTTCAAGATCTGCCCAGGATACAAAGTTATGCATATCTACTGTGCCTCTTGCAGGATATTTTTTTGCAGCTTCACTTACTGTTAGAAAATTATTGTGAGGGTGTTCGAGTATTTTTGAGGGAAGGTGTTCCATGAATTTGAATATTCCTGTATCTTCCCATTGGTGTTCTCCAAATGTTTCATAATCCATGAATAGATTTATTAGTTCTCCATTACCATTTGCTTGGTTTACCCAGTGAACAAATTTTTCTGTTGTTAAAGGATGTTCTTCCCAGCCTTTATTGCTAAATCTAAATGCTATGTCATCACTTAATTTATAATTTTTTAAAAGAACTTTTATGTTCGAAGTAACAGGATTATATATGAAGTTTGGTGTGCGGCCTTGTAATATGTGATCTGCTCCTTCTGCAACTATCGCTTCATAACCTAAATCTTCTATGTATTTTGCGAGTTCGTTATTAAATATTAGTTCCGTATTTCTGAATGCTTTAGGGGTGTAGTCAAAAAGATTTTCTATTTTATCTTTATGAAGTTGTATCTGTTCTTTGAATTCTTCTTTTGAGAATAAATATGAAAGACTGTGGTTGTATGTTTCGCTTAGGAATTCTACGCAGCCTGTTTTTGCTAGTTCCTTAAAGCTGTTTATTGTTTCAGGAGAATATTTTTCCATTTGTTCTAGGGCTGTTCCTGTTATGCTAAATGTTACTTTAAACTGGCCGTTATGTTTTTTTATTAAATAAAGAAGAAGTCGGTTTGTGGGAAGATAACATTTTTTTGCTACTTTTAGCATTATTTCTTTATTTTTATGTTCATCGAAGTAATCATTATGCTGCCCTATGTCAAAGAGGGTGTACTCTTTGAGTCTGTGTGGTTGATGGACTTGAAAATAGAAGCATACTGATACCATTATATTAACCCTCTTTGTCTTAACACGTTTTCATATATATTTAAACATTTCGTCGCAGGGACGTCCCAAGTAGATGATTTTGCTTCATGATATCCTTTTTCTTTTAATTCATGATGCAGTTGTTTATAGTGAAGTACTGCTAGAATTTTATTTGCAAGCTGATGCACGTCCCAAAAGTCTACTTTTAATGTATGATATAGGATTTCTCCTATTCCTGATTGTTTTGATATTATCGTTGGTGTTTTTTTTATTTGCGCTTCATACGGAACTAAGCCGAATGGTTCACTTACACTAGGCATTACAAATACGTCTGCCATTTCAAATAATTGTTCTGCTTGTTGGCGTGTGTAGAATCCTGTAAATATGAATTTTTTTGATATTCCTAATTTGGCTGCCTTTTCTATCATTTTAGGAAGCATATCTCCCGATCCTGCCATGATAAATAATGTGTTCGGTGCTTTTTCAAGGACTTTTTTTGCTGCATCTATAAAATAGTCTGGTCCTTTTTGGAGAGTTATTCTTCCTGCAAATAGAACTATTTTATCATTTTCTTTTAATTTTTTGTTTATTGTTGCTTCTGTTTCGCTCATCGTTGGTGCAGCGTTGTGAACTACGATTATTTTTGTTGGATCTGCATAGTATTTTTGTATGCAAGTGTCTTTGATTTTATTGCTTACTGTTATTATTTTATCCGCATGAACCATGCCTTGTCGTTCTATTTCATATATTTCTGGGTCAGCATGATGGCTTCCTGTTTTATCAAATTCAGTTATGTGGACATGTATTATTAACGGTTTTTTTGTCAGTTTGCTTAGTTCTATTGCAGCGGGAAAGGTTACCCAATCATGTGCGTGAATTATGTCGAAGTCTTCTTCTTCAGCTAAAAGTTTGACTTGTTCTGCAAATCTGTATACTTCTTCTTTGAGATTTGGTCCATAGATATTTTTAGAAGGTTTGTGGCTGTTTTTTAGACCTATAGTTATTTGATTATATGCTGTGGAGTAAGATTCTTTTGTTGCATATGCGTGAAGAAGAGAGTTTATTTTTTTTATTTTTATTGGTATCTTTATGTTCTTATATTTGTTGTTGGTTATTATCAGTTTAAGATTCTTTTTTTCTGCGGGTGCTGTGTTTTCGGGTCCGCTTGGCATTACAAATAGTATTTGTGTTCCTTTTTCTGTTAGAGCTTTGCTTAGTTCACCGCAGACTATTCCTGCTCCTCCTGCAAAGAATGGTGGGAATTCCCAACCTAGCATAAGTACTCTCAATTATATCCGCTCTTCCCCTTTTATGAGTTGTTGCTTTATTTAATCATATATAAATGTTGTGCATATTTATTCAATAAATTATAATAAAGTGATAAATTAAGTATTGTATG
>CAZJQL010000015.1:0-7307 GCA_964548665.1 uncultured Methanosarcinales archaeon | reverse complement strand
TGGATGATTGCAGAATTACATGCAGGAAGAATTTATAGAAACAGAGTTGTCTGGCTCGAAGTGGATGATTCTAAAAGTTTTATCTAGAGCGCCTCAGTCCCCCAAACAGGTTGCCCTGAAACTCAACACAACTATTGCTAATGCGAGCCAACAACTCAAACTCCTTGAAGCGTACGGATATATAAAAAAAACAAAGCTCGATAAAGGTCCTGGTTCAAGGCAAAAAAAAGATGCAAGAATTGTTTATTCAATAAATAAAAACAAAGCTTGGCTTGTATATCTTAATCCTTCTCAAGCTATAAAAAAAGAGATTAGGCAAACTCCTGAAAATATTTTACTTCAAAATTTAATTGCATTGGATATAAAAGAGCAAATGCACTTGCTGAAATGGTCTTTTTCTTTTCAACCCGATAATTTTTTCAGCACTATAGATGCACTTTTTTTTCTTAGAAAAGAAGAAAAGGCAAAAGAAACAGAAATTCATCTTTTAATAATCTCTTCTGATGTTGAGAGATTTAGACATGATAAAAGCTCAAAAGAGATTTCCTTAGGAGAAAAGGTAGTTAAATTGAAATTTTGGAGTCATACTTTTGAAGAAATCACATTAGGTCTTGAAAGACAAGAGAAATATTTTGAAAACCTTATGTCCGGTGCCGATCTTTTATACGAAAAATCTTTAAACTTCTCTACCAAGTTATATGGTGATAATTAAATGAACAAACTAGCCAAGATCATAAATGATTTGCCAAAAGAGGACGTTCTTAAAATAAAAAGAGATCTTGTTGCTGGAAACATAGATCGTCTTGTTGAAAAAAAGCTCAGGGGCTTTGAAGGAGAAAAATTATCTGAAAAATTCTGTCCTGTTTGTAGTGCAGAAATAAATGAAAATGCTTTTGTTCTAGAATTTGGTTCTTCTTATTTAAGAAAAAGAGCATATTTTGACGCACTAGATTGTTTAGAATACTTTGTAAACACGCGTCTTAAGCATGCTCTTCTAAAAAAAGAAGAATCAAACAAAGACGACTATTAATATCTGTTGTGCTTTTTTGTATACTGATAACGAAATATTTATATTAATGTTTATCAGTTTATAAACTTCGGGGGGAATTTTTAACAATATGAATCCTAATGACTTTGAAGAGCTTTTAAGAGTTCAAAGAATGATGGCTTCCAAAATTGCAGAAGAACGAAGCTATGATGTCAAGATAAAATTACTTGAAATAATTCAAAGTCTTAATTCTGCCAGGAATAAAAAGATTCAGATTGAGAATATACTTGTTGAAGCACAAATGGAAGGTCTTTCAGAATCTGAAATACTGAGACTTCTCGATGAACTAAAAAAAGACAGGCTTATTTCCGAGCCTGAAGAAGGCTACATAAAGCTTTTATGAGAATTTATTTTTAACGTAAAGACTTAACTTACCAATCTCCTAAGCTTTTTTGTTCATTGCCTTGTATTATGTCTTCAAATTTTTGTCCTAAAAAATAAAGAACTGAATCTGCTATTGGTTTTATTTGTTTTTCGATATAATGATCATAATCTATTGAGTGTTTTATTTTTTGTATAGGCTCAGGCCCTTCCACAGTTATAACATAATCAATTATGTTGCTGGTTATTTTATCAAGCTGTCTTGCCGCTTTGACATGCGGAGGGGTTGTTTTTGTGTAGTCACCTACATCTTTTCTTAATGCTTTTCTGTAAATAAGTAAATCATCATATTCTCCGTGTTTTAGATTTTTAACGAAGTCTTTTATGTATTTGTATATTTCTTTATTATGAAAAATGAGATCGAGAAGTTCTAATTGAAATTTCTTGCTCAATTCAGTCCAATCTCTTCTTACAAATTCCAGTCCAGTAAAATCTATTTTTTCTTCGTGCTTTCCATCCTTGGTTATTTTTATTAGAAGTCCCGCATATCTTTTCTTAGCGCCTTCTTCGCTTCCTCTAATCTTCGGCATTAAGAATTTTTTATAGACTTTTTCAAATTCAAGTTCTAATCTGCTCTCAACGCCGTATGTTTTCTTAATCCAATCTTTATAATAATCATTAATTTCTTGTTGTATTTTGTTTCCGATGTTGATTGCACTTTCAACATCATTTTCACGCAAATCTATAAATATAGAGTCTGTATCTCCGTATATAACGTCATATCCTTTTTCTTTTACTAAGCGAGATGTTTCTTTTATCATCATATGTCCGAAGCTTGTTATTGCATTTGCAACTTCAAAACTATAAAACCTGCAGTTAGGACTTGCGATTACTCCATACATGCTGTTCATGAGTATTTTTATGGCCCATCTGCTCACTTCATCTTTTCTTTGTCTTGCCTGTTCTCGTTCATTCCATAACTCTTCAAGTATTTGTGGGAGTATTCCTTTTTCTTTTGAGAATATTGCTCCATTTGGCGCCTTTATTGTGTTTGATGTTTGCCTTTTATTTGTCACGTGCATTAATGGATCTATATTGAATGTTCTCATTATGCTAGGATACAGGCTCTTAAAATCGCACACAATAACATAATCATAAATTCCTGGTTTTGGATTCATAACATATCCGCCAGTCGTTCTTTCATTTCTTTCAACAAACTTAGCGCTTGGTGCAACAAATCCTTTTTTATTTAGAGCTCTTAAATACAAAGAATCTAAACTTGCTATGCTTGCTCTAACCCGGTCCAGAGTCATTCCTGTAAGTATGCTTCTTAGTATTGTTAGTTGCATGCCTCATGAATTAATTATTATTTCTAATGCAAGTTTAGCATCTAGAAGATTATAATCTATGAGTTTCTGAGGTTCTTTTAGAAAATATGTGTCTATTGTTTCTCCTTTGTTTTCATCTTCAATAAGCTTTTTTTCATTGGCGAACTCTTTTGCAGCAGTTCCTAATTTGTAATCATCTAATTTAATGAAACTCGTTTTTAATATGTGTATTCCATCAAGAACCATTCTTCCAGGAAAATCTGCTTTAGAGTCTGTAATAAATGAATCAGTTATTTTAAGAGCGCACTTTTCATTTGTTCTTCCAAGTTTAAAATCTATGTTGTGTTCTTTTAGCTTTTCTTCTATTACTTTTAAATCAAAATCTATGAGGTTCCAACCTGTGATTATATCGGGATCATAAGATAATATTTCTGTTTTGAATGCGTCCAATAGCGATTTCTCATCATGATAAGATTCTGAATGTTTTAGTTTTTTATTTGATAATATAAGTACTTTTTTTAATTTTTCATCATTCGAATAAAGAGAAACACAATACAATTTTTTTGCATCTTGACTTGTTTCTATATCTATTGACAATATTCTGAAGTCTTTCGCTGTTGGTCTCCATTCGCTTGAACTTATTTCTGCTTCATTAAAAAAACAATCTGCATTCTCTTTGTTGTTTTTTGATAATCTTCCTTTTATTTTTATTGCACCTTTGATGTCTTTTTCCATCATAAATCTGCTTGTGAATCTGACATCTGCTTCATAACATTCTATTCCTTGTGTCTCTAGTATTTTTCTTAATTCAGCAACATCTTTAGGTACTCGAGTAATTATTTTTTCTACCGGTTCTCTTTCGAAATTTAGTAGTGAAACAGGTTCATGTCTTAAAATATGGTTGTTTAATCCAGAATCAATTTTAATTGTATTTGATAAATCTTTTTTACGTATGTAAAAGAATGGTTCTGTCCTGTTTTTTGTACAAAAACTCCTCCCATCCCTCAATCTGCCATAAAGATAAATGTAAGGCGTACTTTCTTCTACTCTATATGTTGAGTATATTATGAATCCTTCAAAAATATTTTCATTCATTTTTATCATGTCTATCAAAATGCTATTTGTCAAATAGGGGTTGGTTTGTTGCTTTATTTATTTTTATCTAAATTTTTTTAAATAAAAGGTGTTTACTTATCAAAATGATGTTTAATGAGCAAAATGTAAGAGATCTTTTATCTGATGTGTACGATCCTGAGATGCATGTAGATATTGTGAGTCTGGGTTTGATTTATAACATAGATATAACTGATGATTCAGATGTTAAAATTTTGATGACTCTTACTTTTCCGGGTTGTCCTTTTGGTCCTGCAATTATTGAAGAAATGGAGGAAAAACTGAAAACGCTTGAGGGTATAAGAAATGTCATAATTGACATAACTTTTGAGCCACCTTGGTCTCCTGATAAAATGGATCCTGATATTAAGTCCGCGCTTAATTTATAATTTTATTAAATATCATGGAAATGTTATATGCTATAATTTGATTTACGTATTTACCAGAATCGGAAAACTTGTCTTATTTTTATTTTTCTTATATAAGAATTAAGTTTTTTTTCTGCATCCTTATCATGATATTTTTTTTCATCTTCTCTAAATGCTTTTGAATGATGTATTGTTCTTCCACTTTTTGTTGTTTTATTACCGTGTTTTTTATGTAATAATTCATGATACATAATATAATCCAACAATTCAGACTCATTTTTGAATATGTTGCTTATGAGAATTGTGTTGCTTGCATATTCATAATGGCCTAGCTTTCTAAATGCGTCCTGTCCCCAAACAAGGTTAGGTTTTTCCATCATTCCAAAAAAGTATTTTTTGTTTATTCTTTCAAAACTCTCTTCAAGCAAAGGATCTGTCTTTTCTACCTTTGCATATTTTCCCAAGTTATTAAGAAATTTTTCATACAAGTCAAGCTCTAATGTTTTTGTATACTTGTGTTTAAAGACTTTTATCAACAAACTCTGAATTAAACCCTTTCTTATTTCCTCTGAGTATTCTAGCCAATCTTTGCTTAAGGAAAAATGTATCTTATATCTGTTATATTTTACATTAGCATTCAAACTTTTAAATTTTCCAGAATATGTTATAATAAACTCTCTTTCCTCAATTAAATCAGGATATATCTCGTTAAATGCGGTTTTTGCTAGATTCATGAGACTTTTTTATCATAATTTTATTAGTTTATATTTAGTAATGTTCTCCTATGGAGTATCTTAATATTGCTGCAAACTCCCCTATGTCTTTGAGTTGTTTTCCCTCTCTGGTTTCTGTACTTATTATTTCTACATTTGTTCCAAAATTTAATGCTTCCTGCATTATTTCCTCTATTATTTCATCTCCTGCTGTTTCTGAAACAAGGAATGTATCCACTACGCCCATTTTAAGAAATTTAATGCTTGCATCTTTTCCATAAGTAACCATGCCAGAATCTTTTGCAAGGTATTCGAAAAATTTGTTCATTATTTTTTTTTCATTAACTACTGCTTCTTCTGCCAGTAAATCTTGACTCTTTTCTAAAAGTTCTTGAAGACCAAATTGATCGGTATAACTTAAATCTTTTATGCCGATAATTTTGTCTTTTAGCTGTTGCGTTATGAAATTTCCATCAACAAACTCGTATTTTGTTGGTCCAGGTCCGCCAATTATTATTCCTTTTAGTTCTTTCATCTCGAAGAAATTATCTTTCATTAATTGTGCTACTTTTTGGTAGAATTCCTTTGCTGCAAGTTCTCGGTTTCTTGCAAATCTTACTGAAGACTGTCCTCCTGCTTTGAACTTTCCTGGAACCATTGATTCTGTTGAAGTTAGAGGAATTATTGATTTGCCTTTCAGAAGAGCGATGGTTGCTTCTCTTCTATCCATTGCTACCAAACCATAAGCTTCGTCATCTGTAAGCATTTCTCTTAATGGCTCCAGAACAAATTCTTTATCACATCTATAAAGTCTTTGCTTCATAGGTAATGGAGGTTCTGTGCTCCAAACTTGATAATCTTGTTGGCCTTCTCTTTCTGCTACATTTCCTGCAAAGAGAACAAGTCCATTAGGTGGTGTTTTTTGATAAAGCTTTAAGTGCTGTATTATTTTTTCTAATGCAGCAATAACGTTGTCTCTTGTTTGTTTGCTTTTTATGTTTGTAGCAGTTCCTTGCTCTTGAGCAATATGTGTGTTTATTTTATTAAGATCATAATCTGCTGGAACATAAACTGAGACTAGTTCTGTTCCTCTTCCTTTAAAGTTTTCAAGATCCTTTATGAATTTTTTAAGCTTATATCTTTGCTTATCATCTATTTTTTTAGTCTTATCTGCCATTTTTATCTGAAACTGAGTTGTATATTTAAATTTATCATTCGTTATTTTCTAGTTTAGATAATGCTTCTTGTATTCCTTTTGCTGTGTTTTCCCAAGTAAAATTCTTCAGAACTGTTTTTCTTGCACGCACACCTAATGTTTTAGAAAGTGCGGGATTGTTTTTCAACAAATCTAATTTTTGATAAAGAGCATAGGTATCTTTTTGATTAAAAATAAGTCCATTGTTGTTGTCTTGAATATATTCTTTTATGAATCCTACAGGAGTAGATACTACTGCAACTCCTGAAGCCATGGCTTCTAATGTTGCAAGACTTGTTGTCTCAGTTAGTGAGCTTGTTACATAAACATCCAGTAAATTCAAGTAAATATATGCTTCTTCTTGAGGTCCTGTTAATATTATTCCTGGCACCTTTTTTAATTTATTTTTTATTTCTTCTAGACCTTCTCCCACCACTAATAATGTTGCTTCATCATATTTCTTTTTAAATCTAGAAAATGCTCTCATGAGTGTATATAGGTCTTTTTCATGAGCTATTCTTCCATGATTTCCGATTACAAATTTTTCATGTAAGTTAAGTTCATCTCTGAGTTTTATTATTTTTTGTTGTTCTTTTTCTGTACGTTCTTGAATGGGTTTGAAAATATTGCAATCTACGCCTAAATGAACAACTTGTTTTTTTGGATATATTTTTTCCCAGGTCATTATTTCAGCAATGCTTTCTGAGGGTACAATTAACAGATTTGCTTTGTTGTAGATGAATCTTGTAAAAAATTTAGTTAGAGGATATGATGCTTTTCTAATGAGGGGATTTTGTGTAGACATTGGAACTAATTCCCATTCTATGCTGTGTATGAATGCAGCAGAAGGAAGTCTGTTTCTTTTTGCATAAATGAGTGCTGTTGATCCTATTGGGCCTATTGTTTGTGTGAATAATATGTCTGCTTTTTTTATTTCCCTTTGTATTGTTCTAGATTTTATTTTTGCAGCAGTATAGTCTCCCATTCTTATTTTTGAGAGTGGTATTTGGATTAATTTAAAATCTTTAGATTCATATTTCCCAAAGTTTGGCGCGATTACGGTTATATCATATTTTTCTTTAAGCATGGGTATTATCTCTTTAAGAAATCTAGATATGCCGTCCCATCTGGGAAGAAAATTATCTGTAGCTATAAGAAGCTTTATTTTATAGTTATATGTTTTTTCTTTATCGTCAGATTGCATCATTTTGTTTTTTTATT
>CAZJQL010000014.1:0-19178 GCA_964548665.1 uncultured Methanosarcinales archaeon | reverse complement strand
GCGGTTATTCGGGGGTTCGAATCCCTCCTTCCGCTTACATTTTCCGCTGTAACTTCGGAGATGCGTTTCACTACGCTCAAGCGCATTAAATGAGCACATATTCTCTAAACACATTTTCCGCTTAACTGAAAACTCAGTTAGCAAGCATGGGTCTGTGCCATGCTTGAACCTCTTGAGTTTCTTAAATAAAAGAAGCGAATCTTTATATACTTTTGATTTTCTTGAAATTGTATGGATTGGATTTTATTGGCTGCATTTTTTTTAGCAACTTTTTCTAGTTTGTTCACTATCGTTAATCCTTTTAGTGCTGCGTTTCTTTTCACATCAATAACCGAGGATGATAGCAGAGAGAAGAAAATATTGATGGCTAGAAAAGCAGCTATTGTTAGTGCAATTGTTCTCATTGTTTTTGCTTTTGGCGGAAACATAATATTAAATTTTTTTGGTATAACCATTGATGCGTTTAGGATTGCAGGAGGACTTCTTGTTGCAAGAGTTGGTTTGAGCATGACTAGATCTACGCATAAACAGATTAAATCAGATAAAGAGAAACAAGAAGCAATTGAAAAAGAAGATATTTCAGTAATACCTATGGCCATTCCTATGCTTTCTGGACCTGGAGCTATGACTACTGCTATTGTTCTCATGAGTGGTGCAGAAAATGTTTATCATGTTTCAGCAATAGTTTTAGCAATACTTGTTGTTTGTTTATTATCATATATTATTCTTGCAAAAGCAGACATAATACAGAATAAATTAGGAAGAACAGGAAAAAATGTTGTTGATAAAATTCTTGGTTTAATAGTTATGGTTGTCGGTGTTCAATTCATAATAAATGGATTAAAGGGCGTTTTAACAAGCTGGGGCATAATATAACTTCTAAACAATTATATCACTTTACAGTAGCAAAAAATTTATAAATGATTCTGTGTTACAAAAAATATGAATCAAAAAAACAAAGATCTAGATGATTTAGTACAACAGGAAACATATACAAAAGATGCCACAAAAATACTTTTAAAAAAAATAGGGCTTTTTTCAGGATACCTATTAATAAATGGAATACTAATAGATTTTGGCACAGTTATGAACTCCAAAAGTGCTCAAGATGAAAACGCACTGTATTATGCAAGCATTGCAGCAATCACAATAGGTGCAGCAGGCTTTCTACAAGCAGGCAAAAAAATCTACAACGAACTAAGAGACTATACCTCAAGTCCAAAAGAATACTACACAAAAAAAACAGGAATTAAACTTAAATAAACACGGCGTAAAATGGCAATAGAACTCTTTGTAAACAAAATTCTGGCTAAATTTCCTAGAAATATGACTCATGCGAATGAAACATATTACAAAAAACAATTCACAGATTCAGAAATGGAAAAACTTAACGTGATAGGCGGTAAAAAAATACTCCCTGCAACACTAAGATTCTATAACGAAATATATAAACGAAAACAACTCGAAGACAAAGAGCTGGTTTCAGACCTATTAAAATATGACGAACAAACAAAAACAATTTTCTTAGAAAAATTGGGTCAAGACCTATCAAAAACATATTCTAATTTAAGTTTCTCAGAAAGAAACATATACAGCAGACAAATGTTCTCCATACTTAGAGAAATGCACCAAAACGGAGTGATAGATGGAGACTCTCAGCTTAGAAATTTTATATTCTTAGACGAAAAACAAGATTCAATAAGAAAAACAGATCTTGAAGCAGAATGGATTTATGAAAAAGAAGGAAAAATTCTAGATATACTTCAATTATCTTCAGACATCTTCTCAAAAACAAAAAACATCAACGAAATAGTATACGCATTAGAAGACGCGTACGGCACAATACAAAAAATGCCTCTGCCTAAACACATGACCCTCTACTTTAAAGCAGGATGGAACACTCCCCAAGAATTTTTAGACTATTTACAAAAATAATATTCTCTATAAAATAGTAACTATTATATATTAGTTCTAGACGCACATCGTGTATAGATTAAATAATAAGGTGTTAAAATGAGAAAAATAGCAGTCATAAATCAAAAAGGAGGCGTTGGAAAAACAACAACCGCAATCAATCTAGCAGCAGGACTAGCAATGCAAGATAAAAAAGTTTTACTAATAGATTTAGATCCACAGGGAAACATTGGCGTAAGTCTTAAAAATGCTAGTCATAAAGACATAAATGATTTTTTCATAGAAACTCTAGATATAAGACAATGCACAGTAAGACTAGGAAAAAATCTAGAATTTATTTCAAGTAAAAAATCATTATTAGGAACAGAACTAAGCATGGGAAGAGCCAGAGAAAGCGAATTCCTACTAAAAAATAAAATGAACGGCATAAATGGATACGACTACGTAATAATAGACTGTCCACCCTCATTTAATCTACTTACAAAAAATGCAGTCCTATATGCTGATGAAGCAATAATACCGACATCAACAGACTATCTCGGATACAAAGGTCTGCTAAACACAATAGAATTATTACACGACATAAATGAGACCTATGATCACAACATAATACCAAAAAAAATAGTTCCAACAATGTTTGATTCTAGAAACAAAATATGCAGAATAATACTAGATACAATAAAAAACGAATTCTACGAGCTGTCTACAAACCCCGTAAGAATGAATTCAAAACTAAAAGAAGCGCCAAGAGCAGGAAAATCTATCTACACCTACGATAAAAATTCAAATGGCGCAAAAGATTATCTAGACGTAGTACAAATGGTCATACAGGACGAAGCATAAAAACAAGATGATTCCAAAAAAATACGGAGAATACCAAGTTCCCAGGTGCCCTTTCTGTAATGCGACAGCCACGATAAAGAACATACAACAAATACCTGTATGCCCGCATCATAAAAAAGAAATTATGGAACAACTAAAATGTTCTTGCGGAGCTACACTAGAACTAATGCAAGGAAAATACGGACCGTTCTTCAAATGCATAAATTGCAATTTAATAAACTTCAAAAAAGCACTTGAGCTAAACGGATACCCTCTGAAAAACATAAACGACCTATAAATAAACCAATTCTAGTTCATTATTCCTTAAACCAATAGCTTGCAATGACAACCCCTCAAAGCCAAAAACTCAAAAAAGTATATAAATATATTAAAAATCTTCTTCTCAATGGAACTACCTCAAAGTTATGATCCTAAGGAATCAGAACAAAAATGGATGAAACAATGGGAAAAAAATAAGATTTATTCCTATAAAGATAGAGGAACAAAAAAATTCTCAATAGACACACCGCCCCCAACAGTTTCCGGAAAAATGCACATAGGTCACGCATTCAGCTACACCCAAGGAGACATGATAATAAGATATAGAAGAATGAAAGGAGAAACAATCTTCTACCCCTTCGGAACAGACGATAACGGATTACCAACAGAAAGACTTGTAGAATCACTTAAAAACGTCAAAACAAAAAATATGAATAGAGAAGAATTCGTAGATTTATGTGAGAAGACAATAAAAGAAATAAAACCAGACTTCATTGAAGACTGGAAAAAAGTAGGCATAAGTGCAGACTTTGAAAACTCCTATTCAACAATAGATGCTCATTCCATAAAAACAAGCCAGAAATCATTTCTTGATCTACTAAAAAAAGGAAGAGTGTACCAAGAAGAAAGTCCAGTATCTTGGTGCGTACATTGTCAAACAGCAATCGCACAAGCAGAATTTGAAAACGTAGATATAAACTCAAGTTTTAATGACATAATATTCACGCAAGGAACAAAAAAATTAGTAATAGCAACAACAAGACCTGAATTGCTCCCTGCATGCGTAGCACTTTTTGCAAACCCAAACGATGAAAGATATGCTTCTCTAAAAGGAAAATTTGCAACAGTCCCGCTATTCAACTACGAAGTACCAATATTGTTTGATGAAACAGTAGCAATAGATAAAGGAACAGGCCTCATGATGGTTTGTACATTTGGAGATAAAGAAGACGTAGAAAAATGGTACAAATACAAACTCCCTCTAAAAACAGCAATAACTCAAGATGGAAAACTGAACAAGGAAGCACAAAAATACGAAGGATTAACAATAAAAGAAGCAAGACAAAAGATAATTGAAGACTTAAAACATGAAAATCTTTTGGTTGCACAAAAACAAATAACACATGCAGTCAATGTTCATGAAAGATGTAGCACAGAAATAGAAATACTCAAAACAAAACAATGGTTCATAAAAGTTCTAGATAAAAAACAAGAGTTGCTTAATGCAGCAGACAAAATAACTTGGTACCCTGAATACATGAAAAAAAGATATGTTCACTGGGTAGAAAATCTTCAATGGGATTGGTGTATATCTAGGCAAAGATTCTTCGGCGTTCCATTCCCAGTATGGCATTCAAAAAAAACAGGAGAAATAATACCTGCAAGTGAAGAACAGCTTCCTGTTGATCCAATAAAAGATACACCAAAAACACTTCCACCAAACCACACACTTTCCGATATTGTTCCAGAAAATGATGTTATGGATACCTGGGCAACATCATCAGTAACACCACAAATAGCACTAAACTGGGTAGACAATTCTTCATTCTTCAAAGAAATGTACCCAGAAACAGTAAGACTACAAGCACACGACATAATCAGAACATGGGCATTCTATACAATAGTTAAAGGAATCTACAACAACAACAATGTTCCTTGGAAAAATATAATCATATCTGGATTTGTTCTTGATCCAAAAGGACAAAAAATGAGTAAAAGCAAAAAAAACACAATACAACCACAAACAATAATTGACCAATACAGCGCAGATGCACTAAGATATTGGGCTGCAGGATCGAAACTCGGAGAAGACTTACCATATCAAGAAAAAGATGTTCTTACAGGCAAAAAAACAGTTAACAAAATATGGAATGCATCAAAATTCACAATGATGAATCTGGAAAATTATAACGCATTACCTCTAAAAGAATTAGATTTGAAAAATGTACAAATAATGGACAAATGGTTGTTAACTAAATTAATGAAAACAATAAAAAACGCAACAGACTCCTTCGAAACATATGAATACTCAAAAGCCAAACACGAAACAGATGTTTTCTTCTGGCAAACATTCTGCGACAACTACCTAGAATTCACCAAATACAGAACGTACAATGCACAAGATGAAAAATCAAAACTCTCAGCACAAAAAACACTTTATTATTCATTACTAACACAACTAAAACTATTCGCGCCAATACTTCCATTCATAACAGAAGAAATATATTCTCTTTATTTTAAAGAGATTGAAAAAAATGAAAGCATACATCTAAGTGCATGGCCAGAATATAATAACAAACTCATCGATGAAAATGCAGAAAAAGCAGGAGACTTAGCAGTCCAAATAAACTCAGAAGTAAGAAAACACAAATCAACAAACAAATTATCACTAAAAGAGGAACTAAAACATATAACAATACAGTGCAATGAAGAGCAGAAAAAATTAATACAGCTTGTTTCAGAAGACATAA
Organism: uncultured Methanosarcinales archaeon; assembly: GCA_964548665.1. Taxonomy (GTDB): domain Archaea; phylum Nanobdellota; class Nanobdellia; order Woesearchaeales; family 21-14-0-10-32-9; genus 21-14-0-10-32-9. Next base: position 13,692 of record CAZJQL010000014.1, on the reverse strand, counting down.
AAGCAACTGGAACAATAAAAGAAATAAGATTCGAAAAAGGAGAGAATCTGAATATACTATTTTAATTAAAAAAGATTTGAGCAGCAACCTAAAAAAAATAGCAACGAGGTTAAAAAAATGCATGAAATAACACGAGAAGAAATAAACAAATACATACAAAACAACATAGGTCAAGAAATAGCTGGAAAAAAACTAATATCAGGAAGAATTTCTCTCAAGTTATTCTACAACGATACGAAGTTCATAGAAGAATTAGTCAGACAATCCCTATACAGCGAGTGGTCACAAGGAGAAGGCTATATAAAAAAAGTTACAGATCAAGCGATAATTCTCAACGATCTAGGAAATACTTGGTTCAAGAAAACATACATGACCGACAAAATAGCAAAACCAAAAATCATAGTTCCGATTGATGAATGGGAAGCAATAGCAAGCAAACAGTACATAGACGAAGAAGGAAAAATAAGAATAAATACATTTAAACAAAACGAAGACCACCAAAGTATTGTTGAAAATAACGTGTGGAAATCAACATCTACAAACGAACACAGCGAAAACTACAAATCCTTAATTCTAGCAAGAGATGACAATGTAGAGTTAAATCAAAAAACAAAAGAACCTAGAAAACTAGATGACTTAACAAAAATGTATCATGCGAAACATCTAATAGAGTAAAATTATTTTTTTATTTTTATTTTATTATAAGAATTATTCCAGACATCGAACCTAATAAGGTCTTTACAAAAATCTTTTCTCACAATAATCTTTATTGCCTCAGCAACTTGAAGACTTGCAGTAATACTCGTCACAGCATTAACAACGCCTATTTCTTCACAACGATCAAAAGTTTCTCCGCTCCTAAAAAAACTTCTAAACAAATTAGGATCATCAACAACAAGAACATTTCCCTTAACACCTGACGCAGCAGAATAAATCCAAATCTTTTTATTTCTCTCACAACAATCATTGATAATATTTCTTGAAGCCATATTATCAGTACAATCAAGAACAAGCCCGCAATCAGCTAATAGCTCATCAGTGTTTTTTTCTGTGAGAAACTCTTTCACCACAATCACAGAAACATCTGAATTAATTTTTTTAAGCTTATTTTTTGCAACAACAACCTTAAACTTACCAACATCTTTTTCCTCAAACAAAAACTGACGCTGAAGATTAACCAAAGACACCTTATCCCCATCAATCAAAAAAATCTCGCCAACACCCGCTCTTGTTAATAATTCAGCAACAACCGTGCCCAAAGCACCAACACCAACAATAGCTATTCTCGCTTTGGACAAAAGCCTCTGACCACTAACACCTATCTCCTTCAACACTTCCTGACGAATATAACGACCCATATCAATTAACAAACAACAACCTACTTAAAAATGTTGCTCAAAATGTTAAAATACTAAAAATAAAGCTAAACCTGTAAAAATATTTATTATTAAAAAAAGAGTCAATTAAATAAACTATTTTTTCTTAACCACGAAGAATGCATGATCTTTTTCAAAAGGATCCAGCTCACGATAATCAACGACTATCATTTCTTTTTCCAAAACAGCACGAACTTGTTTAAAGATGTCTTTTGGTTTTTTTGTTACATCAACACTTCTAGATTTTAAAGCCAATAAACCGAATCCGCCTTTTTTTAAAAAATTTTTACAATTATCAATGAATATTCTTACTTGTTCACGTTGAGCAATATCCTGAAAAACAACATCAACTTCAGGAATTAAATCAGAATAATTCTCAGGATGGCTCGCATCATCTAAAAAAGGAGCCATGTTATCTCTTTTTTCACAAACAAAAACAAGATCTTTAACCACGCGTGGAGCGAAATCCAGACAAAAAAGAAAACCCTCTTTTCCAACAACATCGGAGATGAACGAAGGAGTATATCCATGACTTGCACCAAGATACAAAATTTTAGACCCAGGTTTTATTCCAGTCTGAGTAAGACCTTTAGCAATAGCAGCAACAAACTTACTACGCTCAGGTTTAACTTCCCTGAATTCAGAACCATCAAATTTTTCAATGCGTTCATCAAAACCCTTAAAACCAGGATACGCACTCTTAGTAAAATAAGAAATTTTTTTGCCGAACTTCTTTCTAAAAACACCAAACTTATTTATTTCTTCCATGGACAACCACACAAATTAAAATTAATTAAACCTCTTCTTTAAATCAGCAAGATACTTATCTGCAATAAATTCACCTTTAAAATAATCAACACGCGCAGCAACACTTAATTTATCTGCAAGAGCACGCGCAGCTTTACCCTTATCATCTTTCTTAGCATTAATAATCAAAGGATGATTAACAATATGACCATATTTGGGAGATTTAGCACCAGTTTTAATATGCCTAAATAAAGCTTTCTCAGCACCAAGCAACTGAATCGTACTACTCTGCAAACTAGCAAGTCTCTTCAAACTCTTTGCATCCCTCAACAATCTTGCACCAATAGTAGCACCAGCAAGAACCAAAACATTCCTACAATAAGAATTCATAGTTTTTTCAAGATACAACAACAAAAAAGTCTTCGTCTCCACCAAGCCCTGAGACATAGCTGCAACTGCTTTAATTGCATGCTCATCGTCCTTATCAAGAACAGCACCCATAACTGAATCAGAAAGAGAAGGATCCTCACTCAAAACAACTTTTATAAAATACTCATTATCAGAAACAGCATTCTCAAGTTCAGGGTTTTTGAGCATAAACCATTCTCTAAGGCGAGAAGCAAAAACATTAATCGTTCTATCAATCTCCTCAATATTATTAATAGCATTAATAATCATGACATCCTTAGACACAGACTCCTTAACTTTCGACTTAGCCAAATCAATAGCCTTCTTCCTAAGAACTTGAACATCTGAAAAATCATTAACCATAAAACACCGTACTCATCATTCATTTTTAAAGCTTTTCAGAAAAATAACAATTACCATCATTCAATAAAAAATTCAAATCAAAGCCCTGATAATAGGAACAAGAACTAAAACTATTAAAGAAAAAAATAAGAAACTAGCAGTTTTAGACCAAATAGTAAAAGCGGTTTTCTTGCTAAAAAACTTTTCAAGCACAATCAGATACATTCTTCCACCATCCATAGGACCAAGAGGAAGAAGATTAACAATACCAATACCCAGACTAATTAAAAAAATCCAACCAAACAAACCAGTAGAATCATTAAAACTCAAAGCAAAAGGATTGCCAAACAACCAAAAAAACACTGAACTAAAAACAGAATTACTAACAACCGCATTTGAACCAACAACATTATGTGCAAGATAAATACCAATATAAGCAACAGAAGCATTATCTGGATTAGAACCAAGAACAACATATTTAGAACCAGAATCAGTTTCGAACAAAACACTATCTCCAGGAGACGCACCCTCTAAAGCCTTAGACAAATTATACACATTCTTGACCTCGACACCATTAACTCCTCTAATTATATCTCCCTTCTCCAAACGTTCTAATCTTCCGCCAGCATCAGCATCAGAGACATCAATAAAATCATCAACAACAACGCCATCAACAGAATACCAACTAACAGCTAAAAAAGAAGCACCAACCAATAAACCAAAAACAACAACAGCTAAAACAACATTAGAAAACGGACCACCCGCAAAAATAGATAATTGAACCTTAGCTTTAACTTTTTTCAATTTTTTTTCATCAGGCTCCACAAAAGCACCAGGTATAGGTCCAAACATAACAAAACCAGAACTCTTCACAGGAATCTTGTATGCCTTAGATAAAACGCCATGAGAAAACTCATGAACTATGACAACAATAAACAAAGCTAACAAACCCTCAATCAGAGGAAGAGTCACAGGACTACCAGGAATACTCACTCCTGGAAGAACGGGAGAAAACATAGGCGGGGCATTTGGCTGAAAAATTAACTGATACAAACCATAAAAAATCATATACAACATAAAAAACATGCCAATGAAACCAACATAAACCCCAACAACACCCAAAAATCTCACAGTTCTCGGAAACCTATCAGCAATCCTCTGCATAAAAGAAATCCCGAACTTAGTCTTATAAATAGCAATAATTTTACCCTGAAATTCAAATTTCTTTCTATTAAGATAAACAACAAAAATTACAACTGAATAGAATAATACGACAACACCATATTTCCAAAACCAATCCGAGAACATAAAACTCGAAACAAAACAAGAATATATAAATTTATTGAAAAAACAAAGAAAAATAAAAAAAATAAACACAAAGAAGCAGAACATAAGAAATTCATGCTGCTCTATCAAGCTCATTCAAAAGTTCAAAAAAAACACTCTTCCTCTCACCGGAACTCAGTTTTTCTAAAGGAATATTAACAGAATAGTTTTTCTTTAAGTACTGCATAATATCATTCATCTTTATCTGCTGCAAATCATCAGGATACTTATTTTCCAAGAAAGGAACATTATAATCCACAAGCCAAAAATACTGCTCCATCAACAAAGCAGAAACATTTTCAACAGAATTAACTAAAGTCATATCTCCATAAACATCAATTTTGTTCTTACTAATAGACTTATAGAAATTCAAAGGATTCTTTGAAATCACGCTAGCTTCATCTGGAAAAAACAAGTTATGCGTTAAAACAATCTTATCAGGATCATTATTCAAACAAACTATGTATTCCACTTCATTCATCAAAGACTTTTTAGAAAAAGGTGTAATAATAAAACCATGATCTTTGCTCATTATATTATCAATAGAATTAATCAACTCATAATTCGCGATAAGAGCTTTCCCTATCTTAGAATCTGCACTCTTCAACGTAAACAAATCCACATCCCTCTGCGATTTCTTATTAACAGAACTGCCAATAAGACCCACATAACTAAATTTAGATAAATCTGCTTCTTTCAAAGCCAAATCAAGAGCTTTGTAAAATGCATCCAACGTCTTCGAATCAATCATCATGAAACAAAGAAGAAAACACCATTTATATATTTTACTACTTACTAGCAGTAGCATAAGATTGTTAACGAAAAATCCTGTAACTAAATAAAAACAGCATCAAAAAAACAGAACTACTTCTTCCTAACAGGCCTTAATACCTTACCAGCACACTTCCTACAAGAAACCTTGCCAGAAAGAATCCTCAAATTAGTAGCCCTAATCTTAGACTTACATCTTCTACAAACAAACAAATTATCAAGCAACCTTGCCGCAGCCTCTGGAAATTTACCCATAATTATCACTCACACAACTTCAATTATTCATTTTTAATTTGCTTCAAAACCCTGTCATTAAGAATATCCCAATAAACTACAGTAACACCATCTTTCAAATCGTTCTTAAGTTCATCAGGAATCTTTAAATCAAAAGTTTCATAAGACTCGGAATCCATAACATTACAAACATCACCATGAATACTCAAAACCTGAGCATTCTTCTTCTCAATAATAGGAACCTCAACATTATCATGACCAGGCATAACTGCAGCCCTCTTTTTACCATCAAGCATACCTACAGCAGAAAAATTAACTTTAGCGTGACCGTGCTTACCAGGTCTGGAAACACTAACATCACTAACAATGCTAGCAACACCATCAACAATAACATAATTACCTTTTTGCAAACTTCCCGCACTCTTATGTGAAATACCTGCCATTTTACTCAACCATCAATAAATAATAAACAAACGGAAACATAGTTAATTTATAAATATTATTGTTTACGAAAACGAAGAAAAAAAGAAAAAAAACTACAAAGAATAATTAATCTTACCCGAAAAAACCTCTCTATCAACACTACGCATAAACAAAAATAAAGAAGCCTTCAACTCCTCTAATTGCTCATTCAAACATAAAAAAACACTCTTATCCAGATAACCCAAATCAAAACAAAGCAACAACAAAACCTCAACTTCCCTACAACTACAATAACTATACTGCAAATGATTAAAAAAAACTTTATTAGAAGAATGACTAGCACCTTCAACGACATTCAAAACAACGCTAGTAGATGCACGTTGCAACTGAGAAAAAATATTTCTATACTCCATTTCAGGTAAAATGGGCAAAAATTTGTAAATCTCCAACAAAAAAGAATACGACAAATTAAACACTTTCAACCTACGAAAATCACGCCCCATAAAAAAAGAAAAACAAGACACAAAAATAAAACTAACCCAAACAAAACCGAAAAAAGTACGAACAAAAAAGAAATAAAAAAAAGAAACCGCACATAAACAAAAATCCTGGAACCGAAAAAAAATGAGGTAAGACGATTAGTAAGTGCGAGCTGAATACCTCGTTACCTTAGTACTTACACCCCACTTCTATCAAACCCATCTTCTATAGGCGTCTAAGAAGTCTCTTTTCAGGGCCGGTTTCGTGCTTAGATGCTTTCAGCACTTATCCATTAACGCGTAGCTGCCCAGCGAATACCCTTTCGGATAACTGGTAAACCAGAGGCGTCGATTCCTCGTTCCTCTCGTACTAAAAGATTCTTCCCTTCAGACTTCTAACACTTCCAGTAGATATCAAACAAACTGCCTCACAGCGTTCTGAACCCAGCTCACGATCCCTTTTAATGGGTGAACACCCCCACCCTTGGACGCTTCTGCACGCCCAGGATAGGAAGAGCCGACATCGATGTAGCAAGCCGCGCCGTCGATAGGAGCTCTCGGGCGCGACAACTCTGTTATCCCCGGAGTAACTTTTCAGTCATGCCTACCCCCCAGTCAATGAGAGATAGGAGTTCGCTAGACCAAGATTTCTCTACTAGGATCTCTTTTGTCAAAATCCCAGTTAAGCTGGCTTTTGCTCTTGCACTCTACGACGGATTTCTGACCCGTCTGAGCCAACCTTTGGGCGCTGTTGATATCTTTTCAACAGCGTGCCACCCCAGCCAAACTGTCCACCTGCCGATGTCCCTCCTGAGAGGTTAGCAAGGTAAAACAAGAGGATTGGTGTTACATTGGCGTCTAAATGTGAACTGGCGTCCACACCTCAAACGACTCCCAATTACTCTATACGACTCATCTTGCCTTGCAACAACAGGCTACAGTAAAGTTTCACGGGGTCTTCGCTTCCCACTGGAAGTCTCTGGCCTTTGCACCAGAACGGAATATTCGGAGGGTTCTAGTTAGGGACAGTGGGCATCTCGTTACGCCATTCATGCAGGCCGTCAATCAAACGGCAAGGCATTTCGCTACCTTAAGAGAGTTATAGTTACCCCCGCCGTTTACACGCTCTTGGCTCCGTTGAAACGAAGTTTGAAGTACGTGCACTGGGCAGACGTCACCGACTATTCACACCTTTGCAGGCTAGCAGTCGGTTATGTTTTTGTTAAACAGTCGGACACCCTTTGTCACTGCGCCCTGAAATCGCATCTATACAAACACGAATCCAGGGACCCCTTATACCGAAGGTACGGGGCTAATTTGCCGAATTCCCTTAACTAGATTATCCCTTAACACCTGAGGTTTCTCACCTAGGGGCACCTGTGCTGGTTCTGGGTATGGATACTAAAGATCTTTTTTGTTTCCCTTTTCACGGGCACCAAGCATCATCTGAACATACCTTACGATATGCACCTAAGAGTTATTCAAAGTCTCATCGTTACGATACTCATCTGAATTGCTCTTATTAACAAGTCTGAATTACTTGTCAAACTAGCTCGATGCGTCGGAAAACAAACTTGTGTTGCCACGCATACTCTAGCAGTACCGGAATATTAACCGGTTTCCCTTTCCCGCTAAATCAATTTATGATCGCGGTTAGGACCAACTTACCCTTGGCTGATCTGCGTTGCCAAGGAACCCTTGCCCTTCCGGCGGCAGAGATTCTCACTCTGCTATGTTCCTACTTTTACCAGGATTCTCATTCCCACACGGTTCACTTTTTCTCTCGAAAAAACTTTATCCCACACGGGACGCCTGCCTACTACTCACCTTGCGGTGGTCTACAGTATCGGTGACTGACTTAGCCCCGTCCATTTTCAGCGCTTAGAGCCTTGACAAGTAAGCTGTTACGCACTTTTTAAAGGGTAGCTGCTTCTAAGCTAACCTCCTCGCTGTCTTAGGCTATAAACAACCTTTTGCCATTCACACTTAGTCAGCACTTAGGGACCTTAACTGTAGTCTGGGTTGTTTCCCTCTCGGAACGCAAGTTTACCCCGCGCCCCCGTCCCCCCACTTCTATGACGTTTAGGTATTCGGAGTTGGACAAGGAACCGAGGGATTTCTCCCCCTAAATCCCCAATCCGTAGCTCTACCCCCTAAACTATCTCTGTGGAGATTTGACTACGGCCAAATTTGGCAGGAACCAGCTATCTCCAAGCTCGATTGGCTTTTTACCCCTATTCGCAGGTTAGAAGAACACTTGCTCGTAGAACCTCTTCAGGCCTCCACGCCCTTTAACAGGCGCTTCACCTTACCCACGAATAGATCGCTTGGCTTCGGGTCGCATTCAAGTGACTAAAGGCACTTTCACACCTTGCCCCTCGTAAACTGCGGGCTTTTGGTTTCCCTACGAATACTTCTTTTCGAATTATTCTCGCCACTCAAATGCACTCCCTGGCACGTTATTCAAAACGTACGATACACACCCTTAAGCGCGTATCAATCTATGGCTATTAGATTTCAAGCTCTTTTAACTCTCGGTCAAGAGTTCTTTTCAGCGTTCCCTCACGGTACTATACTCTATCGGACTCGACTTGTATTTAGGGTTGGAGGTTGATGTCCCCCGGCTTCCCACATCATTTCCAAGATGCGGTACTCAGGAACTCATTCAAGTCCAATTTACTTTCCACACGGGGCTATCACCCTTTACAGCGCTTCATTCCAGAAGACTTAAGGTTCATAAATTGGATCAGAAGAATGGTCCTACAACACCACATTTCTATTGCATTACTGCAAAAGATTCGGTTTGCCCTTTTCTGCTTTCGCTCGCTGCTACTGACAGAATCTCAATTGATTTCTTTTCCTGCGGGTACTAAGACGTTTCAATTCCCCGCGTTTCTTCTCCTTTCGGAGTATATAGCGAAGTCGCATTCGGAGATCCTAGGTTCAAAGACTGCATGCATCTCGCCTAGGCTTATCGCAGCTTGCCACGTCCTTCTTCAGCTATCGAGCCAAGCTATCCATCTAATAGCGTAGGTCCTCATTATATTTTGGATTAGTTAAACTAATCTATCTTTCGGCAAAGACCAGGATTTTTGTTTATGCACGGTTTCACTGAATATGAGCTCTATATATTCTCTACCTTCAGATCAACGAATTGCAGCTCGTGATCCTATCACAATTAAAAATTTGTGAATGTGAATTTTGTTTTGATTTAATTCTTATTTCAACAACTTAGTTTTAAATTGCTGAAAATATTAGGATATGGACTCGTCGGGACTTTCAACAGTAATCTGTATTTTGAATTCAGATAAACTGGTTTGAACCCGAAGCCTCCCGCGTGCAAGGCGGGCGCTCTACCGTTGAGCTACGAGCCCATGATTATGAAAAGGAGCAAAAGAACTGGTAAGCATTCCTGACACATGGGAATATAAAAATAAAAAGGAGGTGATCCAGCCGCAGGTTCCCCTACGGCTACCTTGTGACGACTTAACCCGCCTCACTGAGCTTAGATTCAACAAAACTAATAGGCTTTGTTTTACCTAAACCCTGCTCGGTTGGTTTGACGGGCGGTGTGTGCAAGGCGCAGGGACATATTCACCAGGCTTTGATGAAACCTGATTACTAGGGATTCCGACGTCATGAGGGTGAGTTGCAACCCTCAATCTGGACTGGGATAGGGTTTAGAGGTTTAGCTTCTCCTTTCGGAGTTGCATCCCATTGTCCCTACCATTGTTGCGCGCGTGTAGCCTAGGGGATTCGGGGCATACAGACCTACCGTAGCCTGCACCTTCCTCCTTGTTTCCAAGGCAGTCCCTGCAATGTGCTCGGTCCACCATAGTGCCGGTAGCAATTGCAGATACAGGTCTCGCTCGTTGCCAGACTTAACTGGACACTTCATAGCACGAGCTGACGACGGCCATGCACCACCTCTCGGCTCGTTGAGTAATGTCTTCAGCATGACTTTCATTCTGCCGTCGCCCCTAGTAAGGTTCTCTGTGTTGAGTTAGATTAAACCGCACGCCGCACCCCTTGTGGTGCGCCCCCGCCAATTCCTTAAAGTTTCAGTCTTGCGACCGTACTTCCCAGGCGGTGAGCTTAATAGCTTCCTTTCGACACCGCGCATTCCCGTAGAATACGCGACACCTAGCTCACAGCGTTTACAGCTAGGACTACTCGGGTATCTAATCCGGTTTGCTCCCCTAGCTTTCGTCCCTCACAGTCAGATCCGTTCTAGTCAGACGCCTTCGCCACCGGTGGTCCTCCTGAGATTATAGCATTTTACCGCTCCCTCAGGAATACCTCTGACCCCTCCCGGTCTCTAGTCTTACCGTGCCCCCTGCACACTGCCAAGTTAAGCCTGGCAATTTCACAAGAGATGTGTAAAACCTGCTACGGACGCTTTAGGCCCAATAAACGCGATTGCCACTCGTGGCGCTGGTGTTACCGCGGCGGCTGGCACCAGTCTTTCCCACCACTTATTCGCCATGCTATTTACACATAGCAAAAGCCCAAGCATTGCTTGAGCACTCGGGATCCCCTTCTCACGCTTGCGCGCATTGGAAAGGTTTCGCGCCTGCTGCACCCCGTAGGGCTGGGACCAGTATCTCAGTGTCCCTCTCCGGGCTACCACTCTCATGGCCCGTACCGATCTTCGGTATGGTGGTCCGTTACACCGCCATCAGCCTAATCGGCCGCCGTCTCATCCTAAGGCTCGAATTTGAGAAATAAAACATTCCAGTACATATTCCTTATCAGGTATTAACCACAGTTTCCCGTAGGTATCCCTGACCTTAGGGCAGATTAACGACGTGTTACTGAGCCTTGTGCCTCTATTGCTAGAAGACTTGCATGGCTTAATCGAATCCCAATAGCAGCAATCTCCCGCAGGATCAACGGGTATTCATTTTTAACGATCCTTAGTTACGTTATCGGTCGCGTTATAAGATTGTAAACTTTAAAGATTTCAAGGTTAGTTGGTTGGTCACATATTATTACTAGCAAACTATGTTAGTACATCATGCGAACTTCCTTACCAGTTCTTTTGCGCATACTCGATTCTTACATCAAGCATGAATATGAAATTTAACGACTTAGTGTCGTACAATTCTCCTGTCAGTTCCCTTTTCAGGGTCCCCCAGACAGTCTCAGAATTTTGGAGGCGATATTTTTTAGTGATTTTGGGAACACGTTTCTCTTTATAAGCGTTTCGGAACAAACAAAAACATCATTACAACAATCAATTCACAAATAATTGTATTTAACTTCAAAATTCTGAAACAAATTCAAAATCTACATCAATTTAGAGAAAAATCAACACAGTAAAATCAAATGCATCGGCCGGGATTCGAACCCGGATCAAAGGCTTGGAAGGCCTCTATCCTGACCATTAGACTACCGATGCAAGTTATGATAAGAACAAGCCATGTATTTATAAAAATTTTGATATACTTATTTTTCTAGTAAAAAACATTTTTATTTAAATATCATTTTAGATATTATTATTCAGAGTTGCTCTTTTTATTATTTCATACCAAACAGGACTAGTTTCTTTAGTTTTTTGAGATGTTAATAAATCGTATCTTCTTTGCACCCAAGTAAAATATTCTTTTGCCCTCGACGTATTATTTATTGCATTTAGAATTCCCACATTATATGCTTTTATCGCAAGCTTGACATTTTTTTTACAATCAATTAATTCATTTAGATAATAGAACGCAGCAGCATCTAGTGCAGAATCAGGATTAAAAAACTGTTCATCAGATATATTTCTAAATTCTTTTTTTGATCTTAAATATTTTCTTGCAAAATCACTATGCTGTCCCAATCCCAAGTCTGCTCCATTATAATTTTTATTTATTGCTTTAGAAACATATTTTTTTTCAGAAACAACATTTACTTCGCTTAAATATTTTAATTTATCCTCTAATTCAGTAGACTCAACATACGTCTTTGTACTTGCTTTTTTTGATGAAAAATTATAATTAATTGCCCTATGATCAAGATAACTTTCTTGAACTATAATTGCTGCAAACCATTTATCAATATCTGGTAAGTTTGAATTTTTCTGCAGATCATATTTTTTTGCTTTATTAACAGCCATTTTTAGAAATGCTGTCATTCTAGTAATTCTCGGTATTTCATCCCAATCATTTGCAGACATATTTTTCCAAGTATCTTCTTCAAAAATTTTTTCTAATCCGCTAAATTGTTTTTCTATTATCCTGTTTCTTAGATCTTCTGGGAGAGGATCCAGTGATTCCGGAAGAAGCATTCTCCATAAACTTGAATCATTAAGAAGATTATTTGAAGAAACAAACACAGAGTCTTTGTTTTTATTTATCGGAATTTTAAAAAAATCCTGATATTTTTCCTCCAATAATTCATCTATACTTTTTTGTTCGAGAACGAGCTGAGGCGTAACAGCAAAAACACTATTTGAAAGAGCGTGTATGTTTCTGATTTTTGTATCTTCATATTTCTGACTTAAATAAAAAAAACCTGCGATAAAAACACTCATAATCATCATTTCTTTAATTCGATTAGAGTTCATAACCACTACGGAATGGTCTCAATATAAATTTTTTATCATTTTAATATTGTTTTGCTATATTTGCCACCATTTAAGATATTGACTGATTATGCTCTCATTAACCTTGAATCAAATCAGCAAATACATACAAGACACAAAAATTTAAAGAAATAAAACATAAACAAAAAAGTAACAAAATTTAATAATATGAACTTTTAACTTCAAGTATGCAAAGATTAGAACAAAAATTTGAAAAAAATAAAACTAAAAACATACTTGTAATATGTGCACATTCAGATGATCAAGTTTTAGGCTCAGGAGGAGCAATGGCCAAATACGCGTCTGAAGGTTACAACATATACACCGTTATTTTTACATATGGCGAAGTAAGTCACCCTCATTATCAATTCAGACATATTGCAAAAACAAGAGTTGCAGAATCAAGAGAAGCCGATTCAATTCTTGGAGGAAAAGGTGTTTTCTTTTTAGGAATAAAAGATGGAAAAATACTAGAATCTTTTAATGAAAAGAAAAAAATGCCTCTACTGAAAAGAATGATATTACAATATTCTCCTGAAAAAATATTTACACACTCCGTGGATGATCCTCTACCAGATCATCGTGCAGTAAGATCTCTCGTTTTAGATGCATATGATTACCTAAATAAAAAGAACAAATTTTCTTGTGACGTTTATTCTTTTGACGTTTGGAATATTTGGAATATTAAGAAACGAAAAGATCCTAAACTAGTTGTCGACATAGGAAATACTTTTCACAAAAAGATAAAGGCATTACACGCATTTAGAAGTCAAATAAATTTCTTTTCACACACAATAGGCGTCAACATATTATACTTAGGAGTATATGTCAGAGCTTTTATTAATGGCTTAAAATATGGCTTTAAATCAGCAGAAGTTTTTTATAAAATAAGATAAAATAAATGAAACTGTCAAACAATTAGAACAAATAAAAAATTAAATCGTAGATATTCATTTTCTTATGCTAAGCTTCCTTTTTTGGTTCTTCTTTAGTTGCTTGTTTTGCAGCAGCATCAGCT
>CAZJQL010000013.1:15807-30930 GCA_964548665.1 uncultured Methanosarcinales archaeon | reverse complement strand
AATCCCAGAGGTCCCATTGTTTTTTTTTGTGTGTTTTTGGTGCAGCTTTTGTTAAAAGGTGCGTGAGAATTAGTTTTGAGTTTATTCTACTTTTTCTATATTTAGAAGTTCTATGAATTTTTCTAGTTTTATTGACTCTTTTCCGTATGATGCAAGCGCTTGTTCTGGTATTAGTGCTGCTCTTAATTGTCCCAGTGATTTTGCTGCAAGATCATATCTTGTTCTATCTATTTGAGTTTTGTGACATTTTATTGCGTCTAATTTCTGTTCCATTTCTTGTGTGTTTAGTGGAACTATTGCATTGAATTCTTCTTCTTTGAATAAAGACCATGTTGTCTCATAACTCCATAATTCTGGTTTTATTGTTGTTCTTTTTAATGCTTCCAGTGTTATTTTTCTAGATGTTACGTGCGTGGGGTGTGCATCTCTTTTGTGAGGCAACAGTATTATGTCTGGGTTCTCAGTAATTAGTATTTTTTTTATCTTATCTATGTCTTCATCTATTTTTGGTTCGTTGTCGTAGAATGCTAGTTTGCAGAAGATTGGTTCGAAATCTAGTATTTCGCTTTCTTTTTTAACTTCTTCTTCTCTGAGCACCATTCTTTCTTCTTTGTTTTTTCCTGGTATGTTTGCTCTGTGTCCTGTCGTCATTATAAGTACTTTTATTTTATTGGAGGTTGATAATTTTATTATTGTTCCTCCGCAATTTATGCATGAATCATCTGGGTGTGGGGAAATTACAATTATTTTTTTATTTTCAGGTATGTGTTCATTCGTTATTATTTTATATCCATTTATTGCTGAAGGTATTTGTTTTTTTGTTAAAAGTGAAGCAGCATCTTCGTCTATTATCATTATTGTATTTTTGTGTTTTTTTAGTATTGATGCAGGACAAGATTTATTTGGCTCTTCTTCAACTAGTTTTTTAACTGCTTCAGCTTTGTTTTTACCTGTTGCAATGAGTATTATTTTTTTAGATTTCAAGATGGTTTCTAAGCCCATTGTTAATGCGAATTTAGGTACGTCTTCTATGCTTTCGAAAAATCTCGCGTTATCTTTTCTTGTTGTTTCACTAAGAATGATTTTTCTTGTTCTGCTGTTGAATGAAGATCCGGGTTCGTTGAATGCTATGTGTCCGTTACTTCCAAGTCCTAGTATTTGCAGGTCTGGTCTTTTTGTTTTTAATTTTTCTTCATATTTTTCGCATTCTTTTTCAGGATCTTTTGCTAGTCCGTTGAGCATATTTATGTTTTCTTTTTTTATATTAACATGTTCAAATAAGTTTTTTTGCATAAAGTAATAATAGCTCTGCGGATCTTCTTTGGTTATAGGGTAGTATTCATCTAAATTAAAGGTTGTTAGTTTTGATAAATTTATTTTTCCTTCTTTATACGAGGATATGATTTTTTTATATGTTCCTATCGGTGTTGATCCTGTTGCCAAGCCGATTTTTGCTTCAGGGTTTAGAAGAATTTCATTTATTATTATGTTTGCCGCTTCTTCAGATACTTCATCATAATTTTTTTTTAATTATTAGTTTCATTATGTGTTTCCTGTTTTTGTTTTGTTATTATTTTTTTTACGTGTTGTATTGCTTCTTCTGTGGTGTCAAAAATATTGTTCTCGATTATTAGTTCGAGAAATTCTTTGTTTGAAAATAGTGTTTTTTTACACTCTTTGTTTAATGTTGCTATGTATACTTTACTTCCATTTTTATTTCTTTCTTTTATGAATGTAATTAATCTTTGTATTGCGCTTGTATCTATAAAAGGAACGTGTTTCATTCTTAATATTATGAAATTTTTCTTTATATGTATGTGTTCTTCCAATTTATTATCAAAAATATTCAGTGCTCCGAAAAAAAATGGTCCGTTTATAGTATATATGCTGGTTTTTTCTTTAAGCTCAGGTTCTTCTCCGTAGAATTTTTCTAGTTCCTTTTTAGGGTCATGTTCTTCTAGATGGTGTATTTCAGTTAATCTAGAGAACTTTATGAATATTAAGAATATTGCTAGCATTAAGCCGACTTGTACTGCGAAAACTAAATCTGTTATTAATGTTAAGATGAATGTTATGAATAACACAATCGTTTCTTGTTTGCTGATTTTTATTATTGTTTTAAATTCTTGCAAGTTTATCATTTTGTATGAAACAAACATAAGTATTCCTGCTAAGAATGCTTTAGGTATTTGTGCAGCAATTCCTCCTAGAAACAGCATAACTATTAAAATAAATGATGCATGAATTATTCCTGATATTTTTGTCTTGGCGCCCTCTCTAATATTTACTGCGCTTCTTGCAATTGCAGCTGTTGCCGGAATTCCTCCAAAAAATGGCAGGAGTGCGTTTGTTATTCCTTGTCCTATGAGTTCTTTATTGCTTTTGTGTTTGGTGTTCGTCATTCCGTCACAAACTACTGCGCACAAAAGTGCTTCTATAGCTCCTAATAGTGCTATGGTGAATGCTGCAGGAAGAACTGCTTTTATTAGTTCAAAATTTATTTCAAAAAAATTAATTGAAGGTAGTTGAGATGGTATTTCTCCAACCACAGGTATGTTTAAACGAAAAATTATGGTTGCGGAAGTTGCTATTATTAGTGCAATTAGAGACGGGGGGATTATTTTTGTGTATTTATTTTTACTCAATTGTTTGGGCGAATATATTAAGATTACAAGTGTTGTGATTGCTATTATAATCGAGTATATTTGTAAAGAATCTAGGTGTTTTATTATTTCTATGATCGTGTTCCAAATATGTTCTTGAGATGCTATTGTAAGACCTAGAAAATTTGGTATTTGTCCTATGAAGATTATAGCGCCTATGCCTGCAGTGAAACCAGATATTATTGGTAACGGTATGAATTTTACTAATTTTCCTAGTTTTATGAGGCCCAGAGCTATTTGTATTAGGCCTGCTAGGAATCCTGCAACAAGTAATCCTTCTAGACCATATTTGTTGACTGTTGATAGTATGATCACAGTCATTGCTCCTGTAGGTCCTGTGATTGAGAATTTAGACCCTCCGAAACTTGATCCTAGTATTCCTGCTATTATTGCAGTATATATTCCTAAAATAGGATTTACTCCTGAAGCTATTGCAAATGCTATTGCTAAAGGTAGAGCTACTATTCCTGTTATTATTCCGGCTTTTAAATCAAAAATAAAGCTTTGTTGGAAATATTTTTTTATTTGGTTTGTGTTCACAAGGAGCTCGCATTCTTTTGTATTACTATTTAAATCTTTCCTAGATCTTTTTCGATAGGCTTATTCAAGCATTTGCCTTATGGCCATTGTGGCGTATGCTCCTTTTTCTAAAAAGAATTCAACTTTTATTTTATATTTGTCTTGATTAAGTTCGTCTTTTTCTTTATTTTCAATTTTGAGGTTTTTAATTTCTACGTGTATTGGTCTTTGATTCCCTTCAAAACTCAATTCTGGAAGTTCTCTTATTATAAAATCTCTAAATGTTATTTGTTCTTGTTCCATAATTTTGGTTATTATTTCTTTTATAGTGGTGTTTTCTATTTCTGTAGAAAAGCCTATTATTGGTATTTCTTGTAATTTATCATTTTCTTGTTTTTTTAAATATTCTTTTACGGTTTCATTCCAAATTTTACTTTGGTAGGCATGTATGTATATCATTAATATTTTTCTTGGTATTTTTCTTAGTGCATTGATATAATCGTTTTTATTATTTTCTAAATGTCTTGTTATATTATCTTTGTAGCTTCCTTCGTGTTGTATTATTAGCTCACAGGCTTCTTTGAATTTTTTCTTAAGTATGCTTTTTCCTATTTCAGAATTATTTCCTGAAAATCTCTGTTTATCGAAATAGTTTATGCTGTGTTTTATTTCTTTCAAAACGGCATTTTTTTCTAGATTTCTTATTGTTATTTTGAAGTTATTTCCTGTTAGTGATCCGAGTGTTATGGGGTTTTGAAGATACCCTTCGAAGTTTAATTCAATATCTTTTAATGTTAATTCTTCTATTTTTTTAGAGCCGTTTTCTATGGAGATGTATTGTGTCGTTATTGCATTTCTATCTTTTATTCCTGCATAACCGAACTTTTTTCTTTCTAATTTTAAGCAGGATGAAATTTTTTGTATTGCATCTTCTGTGGTGTAGTTTATTTTTTTAAGAGTAAATATGGTGTATTTTCCTTGTTCAAGAAAATTGAATTTGTTTTGTTCTTCAACAATGAAATCTTCTGGTGTTTGTTTAAGTAAATACATGTGCTTGGATATTTATTGTTTATTTTTATATTTATGGGCTGTGACCGATAATATTTTAAAATATCTCTGATTTCATTTTTTTATGAACCTGTAGCGCAGCCTGGATAGCGCGACAGCCTCCTATTTCGCTTTATTTGAATAAACTCCGGGTTTAAAATGAGGGGGTTAGCTGTAGGTCGAGGGTTCGAATCCCTCCAGGTTCGTTTACCAAATTTTATTAGAAACTAATTTAAATATATGCGTTATTTTTAGTTGTGGTGTGATTTGTGGATTTGAATAAAATTGTTAATAAAAGGAACATAATCATATTTTCTTTAGTTGCAGGTATCATTGCTGTATGGTATGTTTTTTCTACGGTTTCTTGGAGTGATGTTGTTAATGCGTTTAGTGGAGCTACTTTAGAATTGGTTCTTTATTATGTTCTGGTTCAACTTGGCTTGATGGCAGTTATGACTGTAAGATGGCAGGTCATTCTTAATTCTCAAGGTTTTAAGGGCATGAATGTTTTTAAGTTAAATAATTATAGATTAGTTGGTCAAGCAATTAGTTTTATAACTCCTTCTGCTAAATTGGGGGGTGAGCCTGTAAGAGCAGGTCTTTTATCTTCTAAAGAAGGAATTCCTTTCGATAAAGCGTTATCAAGTGTGGTTATTGATAAAACTTTAGAGGTTAGCACATCTGGTGCTTTTTTCATAATAGGAGGTCTTTTTATTTTGCTGAGTTTTGTTGTTTCTCCTGATCTTAAATACATGATTTTGGGGCTTTCATTATTTTTTTTAATATTGGTTTTTTTGTTTAATTATCGTGTTATGCGTGGTAAACATTTTTTTCACACTTTTTTCGATATTATAAAATTGACTAAAATTAAGTCCTTGAAAAAGTTTATGAAAAAAGTCAAGGATTTTGAGTTGCTTATAATAAAGTTTTATCATAAAGATAGAGTTCATTTTCTTTATACTTTATTGATATCTTTAGTCGGGTGGATTTTGATGTTTGTTGAATATTATATTGCTGGTAAAATATTGGGTCAGGAGTTGAGTTTGTTGCAAATATTTTTAGTTTTCTCTTTTGTCGGTGCAGCGTATATTGTGCCTGTACCTATGGCTTTGGGAGCTTTAGAAGCAGGACAGATGTCTGTTTTTAATTTATTGAAAATTGGTACTGCGACAGGTTTGGCGCTTAGTTTAATAATAAGGGTTAAAGATATGTTTTTAGCAGGTATAGGCATACTTCTTTTATTCATATTCGGTTTGAACTTCAAAAAAGTAGTTCAGGACACAAAATATTTAGATGAGGAAGTGCATAAAATAAAAAATGATAAATAATTTAAGGGTTCTTTCAGAAGGTTTAAGAATATTTTATAGGTCTGTGTATTCTAATGTTTTTGGGTGGGAAAAACAAGGAGATTCGTTAGAAAGTATTTCTAGGAATATATTGTTGTCTTGTTATGATTCTAAAAAGAAATATTTTCGGACTAGCTCGGGCCATTTTTGTCAGTTTTATGCTAGAGATTTTGGAATGTGTTGTGCTTCTTTAATTAAATTAGGTTTCAGAAATGAGGTTAAAAACACTCTTGTTTATGCTATGGATATTTATATAAAAAACAAAAAAATAACCACACATATTACTCCTAGTGGTAAAATTGTTGATTTTCCTAGTAATACTCCTGAATCTGCTGCTTATATGCTTAGAAGTTTGTTGTTGTTAAACGATAAAGAGCTTATAAAGAAATATAGATTTTTTTTCAATGAATTGGCTGAAGAATTTTATGAAAAATATGTGGATAAGGAAACGGGTTTGTTGAGAAAAGATATGTTTTTTTCTTCTATGAAGGATCATTCTTTGAGAGTTAGCGATTGTTATAATAATTGTATGCTTGGTATGTTTGTTAATGATTTAAAAAGAATTGGAATAAAATGTTCCTTGAATAGGTTTAATTACAAGGATTTAATATACAAATATTTTTGGAATGGCAGTTATTTTTTAGAGGATTTGTCCGGCAAGGATGTGGTTTCTGGTGATGCAAATACTTTTCCTTTTTGGACGGGTTTATTTGACGAAGAGGATATTTTTAAGTCATGTCTTAAGGCTATCAGATCTAAAAAATTGGACAGGCCTTTTCCTTTAAAATATACTGCAGATGAAGATGTTTCTGATAAAATGCATTTTGCTGATTTATTTGTTCCTGGTTATGAAAGAGATACGATTTGGCCGCATCTGGGTCTTTGTTATATGACTGTTGTCAGGAATTATGATTTGGCACTTTTGTCAAAATATGTTAATTTATACTCTAAGGAAATTTTGAAGCACGGCACTTTTTTAGAGGTTTATTTTTCAGATGGCTCTCCTTTTAGAAGGCCACTTTATTGTTGTGATCAGTCTATGTTGTGGGTTGCTATATTTATAGATCTTAAGAGATCTTTGTGATTTACTCGTCAAGAATTTGTTTTTTGTTAGTTGATTTTCCTATTAAGTGGTTTTTTATTATTGTTTTAAAATTCAAGAAATCTGCTTTGAATGTGTTTGATTGGCCGATTACTGTATTTTGTTTTTTTCTTATAGCTTCTAAGAATGTTTCTGGTGTGTGTGCTCTGCTTATTGTAACAACATTTCCTAGTGTTGTAAGAACATGTGAGTCGCTTCCTCCGGTGTATGCTTTCTGTTCCAGGTGTGCCCATGCTGTAGATTTTAAATTGTCTTTATATGATTGGGTTGGATTTATTACTTCAATACCTTCAACTTTTTTTAGTATTTTGAATTCATCCATTTTCATCAGACTTCTGAATATTCCTATCACTCTGATGAATGGGTGAGGCAGGACTCTTATTGCATTATGGTCTTTTGCTATATCTAATATGTATTCAAAGGAGAGTCTTGTTTTTCCCACTATTGTTGTTCTTCTTTCTTTCTTTTTGTTTAATAATATGTGTTTTGTGTAGAATTGCTCTAAATCTTTATGATTGTTGAAGTATAGTAATATGTGTTTCTTTTCATGTGATGTTACTTCTATCCCGGGTATTTGAAATATTTTAGGATAATGTTTTTTTAACCAAAGTGTTCCTTTTATTTCATCGTGGTCTGTTATGGACACGCCTATGTTTTGTTGTTTTATTTTCTGAGTAAATAGTTTTATATCTGTAGAACAGTCAAATGATGCTTGGGTGTGGCTATGCATGTCAACTACAGTATATTCTTTTAGTAATTCTTTGTGATTCGGGACTTCAAATTTTACCTTTACCATTGTTTTTATTTATCTGATCTTTTATTTATAAATCTTTGTCATGCTGTTGTTTTTTAGATTATTTTATTTATGATTTCGCTCACTTTTTTTCCGTCAGCTCTTCCTTTGAGTGTTTGCATGACTTTGCCCATTATTAGTCCTTTTGGTGCGGTTTTGTTTTCTGAAATTATCTTGCTTATAGTGTTTTCTATTTCTTTATCTGTAAGCTGAGCATATTTTTCTATTTCAAATTTTCCTGTTTTATTTACATCTATTAATGCTTGATATAGTGCATCAATTGTTATTTTTTTAGAATTAAGTGCTGCATACAATTCTTCTTTATATTCATCAAAAATTTCTTTTTTTAGATTGTTTTTTATAATTATTTCTTCTGCTTTTATTAATGGGAATTCAACAAGTATTTTCGGAGAAATATTAGGATATTTTTTGAATTCTTGTTCAAAGTTGTAGTTGTTTTTGTTTTCGTATTTTACTGCTAAAGATGACAAATCTTTATTTAGTCCGTATTTTTTTTCATATCTTTCTTGTTTTTCTTGCAAAGTTTCGACTTTTTTTATATGAATATGTTTTGGTTCTATTGCAGGTATGTCTGTTTCAGGATACATTCTATCTGCTCCAGGCATGGGTCTTAAGTAGGTTGTTGTTCCGTCTGGTTCTGCTTTTCTTACGCTTTCTTCAACTGTTTTATTAGAATTTATGATTTTTAGTTGTCTATCTAGTTCGTTGTTTATGACGTGAGGTATGTTTTTTATATCTTGGAATCCTTTAATTTCTGTTCTTGCTCCGTTTTTTATTGATATGTTGACATCTTGTCTTATTGAGCCTATGCCTCTTTTACATTTTCCTGTGCTTCTTAGGATCATGCCTATGTGTGCTGCTACTTCTTTACATTCTTCAGGAGTGCTTATTTCAGGTCTGGTTGCTATTTCAATTAAAGGTATTCCTAGGCGAGATATGTTATAGATGTCTTTTTCTTTTGTTCTTTCAACTACTTGTGCCGCTTCTTCTTCTAGGCATAGTGATTCTACGCCTATTTTTTTTTCCGTTTAGTTCAATGTATCCGTTTTGTCCTATTAACGCTGTTCTCTGAAATCCTGAAACGTTAGATCCGTCTATGACTGTTTTTCTCATAAATTGTATTGAATCATTTATTTTCATGTTAAGAAGTTTTGCAGTCATTAGTGCTGCTTCCAGTGCATCTTTATTTACTGGGTGAGGTGGTTCTTCATCTAATTCTACTAGGCAACAAACATCATGGTATCCTTGATATTCAAAAATTTTTGATTTATTTTGTTCGTGTTCTGCAGCTTTGTCTATTTTGCCTGATTCTCCTGCACTGGCACGCAGTCTTCTTGTAAAGATAAAGTCAGGTTTTTCTTTTTTTATGTTGGTGGGACAATTACAGAATAATTTTTTTCCTTCTAGTTGTTGATGTATTTCTAATCCGCATTTAAATCCAATTTTTTCGTAATTCATTTTAATCTTCTTCTATTCTTTCGGTTATTTCTCCTCTGAGATTTGTTTCGTATAGATTTTTTATTTCTTCTTTCTTGTAGTTTGATAGAAGCCATGCTAATTTTATGAATGCTGTTTCCGGGTGTATGTCTGTGTAGTTTCCAATTACTCCTGCTTCAATAAGTTGTTTTCCTGGAGTGTATATATTCATGTTTATTCTTCCACATATTGTTTGTGGTGAAGCAACTACTGGAATTGTTTTCGTCAATTCTTTTATTGATTTTAGTATTTTTTCATTTTCTTCTGTATATTCATCTATTTGCATGGTTGGTAGGTGCCCGAGTCCGAGAAGTTTTATAACTAATCCGTCAAATTTTTTGTAGTTATCAATTTCTTCAGCATACATCTGAGGGTGTGCTTCTAATAGTCCTATTTTTATTTTTTCATTGAATAATTTTAATGTTATTTTTTTATGTTTGTCTTTTTTAATGTAGTTGCTTCTGAACTCAGTTTTTCCAGTATCTGCGTTTATTGACGCTATTGGTTTAGTGTTGATTGGTTTAAATGCGTCTCTTTTACTTGTATGCATTTTTTTTGTTTTCAGTCCTGGCAATATTAAACAAGTTTTGTCATTTATATCTTCGTGCATACATATTGCTACTCCTGAATAATCTGTGTTCGCTATAAATTTTGCTGCAGATATCAGGTTTAGTGATGCATCGCTACTCGGCCTATCGCTACTTCTTTGAGATCCTACTAATATGAGTGGGATTCCTATGTTTTCAAGTGCAAAGCTTAGTGCTGCACTTGTTTGTGGCAGTGTATCCGTTCCGTGTGTTATTATTATTCCGTCTGCTCCTTTTTCTGCTTCGTCTTTTGCGGCCTTTGCTAGCAGATTATAATGTGCGAATCGAATCATTTCTGATTGCATGTTTCTTACAAGTTTTGAGTCTATGTTTGCTATCTTGGTTAGTTCTGGAAATAATTCTACAAGTTCTTTTTCTGTGAATTTCGCTATGACTGCTCCTGTTGTATAGTCTACTTTGCTTGCAATTGTTCCTCCTGTGTGTAGTATTGTTATGTTTGGAAGGTTTTTGTTTTTTTGTTGTATTTCTTTTTCAGTTTTCATTTCAGTTCGTGTAGGTTTTTCAGATATTTTTTTGATGGTTTCTACTTTTGTTTTGTCTATTCCTATGTTGTAGCCGGATTTTAATTTTATATAGATGTGTTTGTCTGTTTCATTTATGAATGTGCCTTCATTTTGTTCTTCTTTTGTTGTGATTATGTATTTATTACCTTGTTCTAGTTTCATGTTGTTGTTGTTTTTTGTGTTTTATTTAAAGTTTTGCAGATTGAGGATTGTTTTTTAATTTTATTTTCTATATGGAAGTTAAATATGTGCTTTTTGTAAACCAAAATACTTATATACAATATAAATTCTGATTTTCACTTAAAAGGGTGAGTATAATAGTTTATAATGAAGAAAAACACTGGTGTTTGAAGACCGAAAAAGAAGTGCTTGCTAAACTTAATACAAATATGCAGGGGCTATCTGAACAAGAAGCATCAAAAAGAATAGCTAAATTCGGAAAAAATACAATTGCTAAAGAGAATAAAAAAAATATATTAAAACTTCTTCTAAAAAATTTTAATGGAATACTTATTTATATTTTGTTGGGCAGCGGAATTATTTCTATAATTTCTGATCATATCGTAGAATTCGTAGTCATAATGATAATAATTTTATTTACTGGGCTTATTGGTTTTTTTCAAGAATTAAAGGCGGGTAAAGCCGTTGAAGCTCTTTCAAAATTTACTGCAAAAAAAGTGCTTGTAATAAGAGATAAACAAAAAAAAGAAATTTTTGCAGAAGATCTTGTTCCTGGAGATATTGTTGTTCTTAAAAGAGGAATGATTATTCCTGCGGATTTAAGAATAATAGATTCTAAAGGAATCATAACTGATGAGTCAATATTGACTGGAGAGGCGCATCAAAAGCCTAAAATATCTAAACAGCTTGTAAAGGAAGACTTAGTTATATCTGATATGGATAATATGATGTTCGCAGGAACAAATATTGTTGCAGGTTCTGGGATTGGTGTTGTAGTAGAAACCGGTTTAAATTCTGAGTTGGGAAAAATTTCTTCTACTTTGAAAAAAATAGGTGATCATAAAAGTCCTTTACAGATTAAAGTAGATAAAATGGGTAAAAGAATATCTTATGCTGTAATCATGATTTGTGTTTTGTTTTTCTTGTTTTTGATGAGTAAAAATTTTACTCTGTTTGAAGCATTGCTTCTTGTTGGTGCTGTTGCTGTTTCAGGAATTCCAGAAAGTTTTCCTCTTGCTTTGACAATGGCTTTGTCTAACGGAATAAAAGTTATGGCTTCTAGAAATGCTATAGTTAAAGATCTTAGTTCTGTGGAAACTCTTGGTACAACAACAGTCATTTGTACAGATAAAACAGGAACTCTTACTGAAAATAAAATGTTGGTTGTTAAAGCATTTTTAGATGATGTTGAGTATTCTATTGAAGGTTCAGGATATGATCCTAAGAGCCTTTTTACTTTTAATCATGTATCTGTTTCAAAAGAAAAACTAAAGAAACATGATTGTTTTTTTAAGACTGCCATTCTTTGTAATAACTCAGAACTCGAATTGAAAAATGGGGAGTGGCATTTGAATGGGGAGCCTACTGAAGGATCTTTATTAACTATGGCTAAAAGTGCTGGTTACGACGATTCTTTTGTTAAAGAAAAAAACAAGAAGGTTTTTGAAATACCTTTCGATCCTTCAATTAAGTACATGGTTTCTGTTTGTGAAGAAGGTAATAAACAAACAGCGTATCTAAAAGGGGCTCTCGAAAAAGTTTTAGATAAATGTTCTTATATAAGAAAAAATGGAAAAGTGTTAAAATTAAGTATTTCTGATAAAAACAAGATAAGAATTAAATTGGATAGTTACAGTCAAGAAACATTAAGGGTTCTTGCTTTGGCTTCTAAATCTTTAAAGAAAAAGATTAATTCCGTTAAGGATCAAGAATATATAAAGAAAGATTTTGTTTTTGAAGGGCTTGTAGGAATTGAGGATCCTATTAGAAAAGATGCTTATGATGCTATAAAAGAATGTCATACTGCTGGAATAAGAGTTGTTATGATCACGGGAGATCATAAATCCACTGCAAAAAGCATAGGTGAGCGTTTAGGTCTTATAACTCACGACTTTGACTTGATTGTTGAGGGTGTTGAACTTGACAAAATGGATGATGCAAGTCTTGATAAAATAATTGGCAAAGTTGCTGTTTTTGCAAGAACTACGCCCGATCATAAATTAAGAATTGTTAATTCTTTGCAACGTTCTGGAGAAATTGTTGCTATGACTGGTGATGGTGTTAATGATTCTCCTGCTCTAAAAAAAGCAGATATAGGTGTTAGTATGGGTAAGAATGGTACTGATGTTGCTAGAGAGGCATCAAATATGATTCTTGCAGATGATAATTTTAGCACAATAGTTAATGCTGTTAAAGAAGGCAGAACTATTTATAGTAATATAAGGAGATTTATTTATTATTTGCTTACTGGAAATTTTACTGAAGTAGCTCTTGTTGTTATAAGTATAATTGCGGGTTTATTGAGTCCTTTAACTGCTCTCATGGTTCTTTTTATTAATGTAGTTACTAGCACGTTTCCTGCTGTGGCGCTTAGTGTTGAGCCCACGCATGCCAAAGTTATGCGTCAGAAGCCTAGAAATCCTAAAGAACGTTTGTTATCCAATTACATTTTGTTCAAAATACTGGTTTTGATTCCTGTTATATTTGGAGGTACTTTTCTTTTATTTTTATGGGAGTTAAATGTTGTTGGTGCTGGTATTGATCGTGCTAGAACTGTTGCTTTTGCAACACTTATACTCTTTGAGTTGTTTCATGCTTTTAACGCTAGATCTTTACATACGTCTATTTTCAGAAAGAATTTCTTTTCTAATAAGAGAATTTTTTATGCAGTCGGTCTCTCGCTGACTTTGCTTATTTTAAGTATTTATACATCTCTAGGTCAGGAAATATTCAAGACGGTGGCGCTATCTGTTCAGGATTGGTTGATTATACTTTTGGTTTCTTCTTCAGTGGTTTTTGTATCAGAATTAATTAAGTTGTTGATTAAAAGTGAGTTCGAGGAACAATCGAGGTTGCAGGGAAATTCACCTAAATTAGAATAAGAATACACTATTAATTAGTGGTGACAAAAGACAAATTTTATAAATGTTTATCCACTTCTAAACTGAATGAACTTAAATAATTTGCTCGGAGAACAAAAAGTTCTTTCATTAAATGCAAGTCAGAATTTATGTTTAACAGTAGACAGGTCTATTCAAGGTTATGAAAAATATAGTCTTTTGTTCAAAAATAATGGCAATTCTCAAGATTTCAGATTAGGTTATTTTCCAAGCTTCAAGGAATTAGATGTTTTGGAATCAGATTTGAAGCATCAAGATTATCACTTAATATACAACTCTAAAAAAAAGGAAATTATTGGTGAGTTCAAACAGTCAGAATTATTTCTAGAAAGAAGCAAGTTTTATAAAAATAATGGGTCAAGTATAGAATTAATAGATGGTTTGCATAAAACTATTTATAGAGATGATAATGACGCTCTTTTAGATGTTCTTTATAAAACGAAAGAAGATTTAATTAAACATTTTGTCAAAATATCTCTTGGTCTGGATGAAAATTTTTATGGTGCTTTTAAAAGAGAGAGTTTTGAAATCGATTCTTTAATTTCACAGCACAACAGAGATTTTTACAATGAATCTCTTTTTCTATTTAAAGAACTCTTTTTAAAAAGAAATGATGCTGGCTTATTTCATATTCCTTTTGTGGAGAGTTTTCACACTAAAAAATTAAATTGCTTATTGGAGAAAACAATATCTTGGGAAACTATAAGAAGAGAATCAAAAAACTTTATTGAGTCTTTAAATGATAGTTCAAATCATCTTAATTCATCAACAAATATCAGGGAAGCATATGCTTTTATTCATGAAGAATCTACTAAAAACGCTGTCAAACTTAAAGAGCATTTCAAAGATGTTTTAGAAGGTTATGCTTCTGCTTCAGTTATAAGTAAACAATCAAGAAAAGCTTTTGATTATTCTACCAAAAAATTATTTAATTGAGCTTTCCGGGAACTTCGTGGTGTGATAAGCATCTCACTTCGTATTTTATTACTGTTTCATCATCTAAATCTTGAGGTAGTATGTTTGTATTTAAGTCGAAAGGTGCTGGTTTTCCATATAATAGTAATTGGGTTCTTGTTCCAGGATTTTTTTTGCAACTCATACATATTCCGGCATACTTCTTTATATCTGAATTTGCTATGCTCATTAATTCAGGCATCGGTCCAAAAGGTTTTCCTCTGTAGTCCAAATCTAATCCTGCAAGTATTACGTTCTTATTTTCTTTCATTAAATTTTCAACTACATCAACTATTGTTTTAGAAAAAAATTGTGTTTCATCTATAACTATGACTTGTTTATTTTTTGAATTAACATATATTTGTTCAGGTTCGTTAAAAGGAATAGTTATACAAGAGTAATGTATGTTTGTTCCTCTTGAGTATATGTATCCTTGGTTTCGCTTATCTGAGTCAGGTTTGAAGAATTCTATTTCTGAATTTTCCATGTATTGTATTTTTTGCACTCGGTGTATTAATTCTTGTGTTTTTCCACTGAACATGGGGCCTGTGTATATTTCTAGAACTCCCGGTTTTATGTTTGGATTAAAAGTCATAATGTTTTGTTTGAAGGATAGTATATATATTTTCTTAGTCTGAAAACATTTTTTGTAATAACAATGTTTTTATATTAGTATTTTAGAATTGTACTTATGAAAAACTTAGTTTATGTCTTTTATGCTCTAGTTCTATTGATGAGTGCATGTACTTATGATGTTCCAGACAAATTTTCTAATGAGGAAGAAGTGGCTGAGACTGTAGATTATTTCATAAGTAACGGAATTTTAATGGATAATTATACTTCTATACTTGATGTTGGTCAGGATTTTCAAGTAGTTTTAGAAAGCAACAACAGTTTGTTTTTCGACAAGAAGACTGGTTTAATGTATTGTCTTGAAGAAAAAGGTGCTGAAAAGAATTGTGGTTCTGTTTATTTTGCACTCATTAACAATTCTTTGTTGATAGATTTAGA
>CAZJQL010000013.1:1845-15769 GCA_964548665.1 uncultured Methanosarcinales archaeon | reverse complement strand
TGTATTCCTTTAGTTGACGGCATCATGGATGAAAATTTAGATTGTTCTGAAGAAATAATTGAGAATTACAACTCTCTGAAAAAAGATGTTATTAAATCAAAAAATATTAATTAGCCATAATATGATGGTTTTTCATCTTTGAATTGTTTTCCTGTAGCAGTTCTAAACTGAGCCTGAAGATTTTCATATGCTTGTTCAATATCTTTTGTAACTGAAGGTCTTACTTTTTTCAATGCTTCTTCAAAGAACTCCATGGTGATTTCTTTTGTTTTGATGTCTTTTCTCAGTGCAAGCATAGCAGCTTCTCTACAAATGCTTTCTATATCTGCTCCAACATATCCTTCTGTTTTATCTATTAGTTTTTTTAAATCAACATCGCTTGCTAATGGCATGCCTTTTGTATGAACCTTAAATATTTCTTCTCTCGCACTTTTTTCTGGAGCTCCGACTAATAATATTCTATCAAATCTTCCAGGTCTTAATAAAGCAGTATCTAATATGTCTGGTCTGTTTGTTGCAGCTATTATGACTATATCTGACATTTCTTGCATACCATCTATTTCTGTAAGTAGTTGATTCACAACTCTTTCTGTTGCTTTATTATCTTCTCCGCTTCCTCCTCTTCTTGGAGCTATTGAATCCACTTCATCAAAAAATATTATTGCAGGACTTGCTTGTCTTGCTTTTTTGAATACTTCTCTTATTGCCTTTTCTGATTCTCCAACCCATTTAGATAATAATTCTGGACCTTTTATAGATATGAAGTTAGATTCTGCTTCTTTTGCTACTGCTTTTGCTAGTAGTGTTTTTCCTGTTCCTGGTGGACCATAAAGTAACACTCCTTTTGGTGGTTTGACTCCAAGTTTTTTGAATGCATCTTTATGTTTAAGTGGCCATTCTACTGCTTCTATTAATTCTTGTTTAACTTCTTCTAATCCTCCGACATCTTTCCAAGTTATATTTGGTGTTTCTATAAACACTTCTCTTAGCGCAGAAGGTCTAACTACTTTAAGTGCTTCTTTAAAATCATTCATAGTTATTTTTAGTTTTTCAAGAAATTCTTCAGAGATTTGCTCATCTTCTTTCATCTTTAAATCAGGTAAAACTTTTCTTAACACATTCATTGCAGCTTCTTTTGAAAGCGAGGATAAATCTGCTCCTACAAAACCGTGTGTAACTTCAGCTATGTTTTTTAGATTGACATCTTTTGAAAGAGGCATATTTCTTGTGTGAATTTTCAATATATTCAACCTACCTTCCATTTGCGGAACGCCTATTACCAATTCTCGGTCAAATCTTCCAGGTCTTCTTAATGCAGGATCTAATGAGTTAGGTATGTTTGTTGCTGCTATTACAACTACTTTTCCTCTACTCTTCAATCCATCCATTAACGCAAGCATCTGAGCAACCACTCTTCTCTCCACTTCTCCTTTACTTTCTTCTCTTTTTGATGCTATTGCATCTAGTTCATCAAAGAATATTATGGAAGGGGAATTTTTTTCTGCTTCATCAAATATTTTTCTTAAATTGGCTTCACTTTCTCCGTAGAATTTTGACATTATTTCTGGACCATTTATAACATAAAAATTTGAATTTGTTTCATTAGCTACTGCTTTTGCTAGTAGTGTTTTTCCTGTTCCTGGTGGACCATGCAAAAGAACTCCTTTTGGTGGTTCTATTCCTAGTCTTTGAAATATCTCAGGATGTTTTAATGGCAATTCTACCATTTCTCGTATTTTTTTTATTTCATCCTCTAATCCGCCCACATCTTCATAGGATACTTCGAGTGTTGTTTCTTCTTCTTTTGGCTCAACACCTTCTTGTTTATAATCTATGTGTGTATTTTCTGTTATAACCACAGGTCCTTGTTTTGGATTTGTGTCCAGAATGACGAATTTCATATCTCCAAGTCCGAACATTCCTCCTACAAATTCTTCGCTTCTTAAACTATTAAGTATATCGGCTCTCCAATCTCCTGTGGCGTTTCCCATTCTTCTAGGACTTCCTCCTATTGATATAATATCTCCATTCATCAACGGTCTTCCTATAAGTCCCATTTTGAATATTGCAGGATTATTTGTGCTTATTACTATTCCTTCCCTTGCTGGAGCTACTGTTACTTTTTTAGCTTCTTGAACTTCAGCTTTTTTTACAGATACAATTTCTCCTATTCCTGATCTAGAATTTCTTCTTATCAGGCCATCCATTCTGATTATTGGTAAGCCTATATCTCCGGGCAGTGCTCTATCAACAATTCCTACTGTCGATCTTTGTCCTTTTATTTCTACGAAATGGCCTTCTCTCACTCCTATTTGTTTCATGTATCCGCTATCTATTCTAACTATTCCTTTATTTACATCATCCTGCATAGCTTCGGATACTTTGAGTTTTAGTTCTTTTGGTTGTTCTTTTTCTGCCATTCTTTCACGCCCGCTTATAGATTGTTTTAAATCTTAAATAGATAAATCTAGTAAGTTAAGTTCGATTCACATTTACTTACTTCTTTCCTTGTTTTAGCTCTTCCACTTTCATGGTTGGAAGAGGAACAGGAGAAGGAAGCCCCAATTCTTTTGCAATTAGTATTGATTCTATAGAGCTTTTTATCATAATTGCATTTATTATTTTTGATGGTAAATCTTTAATTGGGAGTTTACCTTTGTTATGTTTCTCTAAAAGGTCTTTTCCTTCTTTAGAATCTGCAAGTAATAAAATATTTCCTTTTAATTCTATTGATGCAAAATCTGATGCATACTCTGTTTTGTGTGTAAATCCTAGCTTAAGCGCAATTTTTAGTTTATCCATGCCGATATTTGTTTCTTCTAAACTATCTATGTTTATTTTGTTGTTTGTTGTCTTCAATCCTGCTTTTGGGATATTGTTTCTTACTGCATTTATTGAATTAAATGATATATTAACTATATTCATGGTATCACCATTCGATGAGAAGACAAGTCTTTTTATAAATTTTATTGTAAACTTTATAAATGTCTTTCTGTTTTTCTCATTTTGTTTTCCTAATTTTATTTAGATTCATCGAATTTTATTTCAGTTAGATATTTATATTAAAAGGATTATGTGTTGTTATGGGCTCTAAAAAATCCAGAGAAAAGAAGTCAGGTTTTTGGTCGTTTTTAATCAAAGTGTTGTCTTTTCCATTCAAAATTCTTTATTCTATTTATAGTCCTATTTATGATTATTTTGCCAATAAGGATGAGTTGAAATCTAAAGCTCAAGCAAAGTCTGCTCCTGCTGAAAATAAAAAAATAATAAATTCTTCAAAGATTTCTCAGATAAAAGTAGTTGAGTCTATTAGGGGTCAGTACAGATATTTTTGGAATAAGCTTGTAAGGTCAGATTCCCTAATAGGTATAATAATTGGAGCTAGGGGGTCTGGTAAAAGTGCTATCGCTATGAGTCTCGCGGAAAATCTCAAAGGAGGTAAAAAGAAATTTTATGCTATGGGGTTTTCAAGCAAGGAACTTCCAAGATGGATAAAGTCTGCAGAAGATATTTCTGATCTTGAGAATGATTCTTATGTTATAATAGATGAAGGAGGTATTTTGTTCTCTTCCAGGGATTCAATGTCTACAGCTAATAAGCTGTTATCTGAACTCTTATTCATAGCAAGACACAAGAATCTGTCTATTTTTTTTATTTCTCAAAATTCTTCCAATTTAGAAATAAATACTTTGCGTCAAGCAGATTTTCTGATTTTGAAAAGATCTTCTTTGCTGCAAAAGGATTTTGAGAGAAAGATTGTTTCCAAGATTTATGATGATCATCAAGATGGTTTCGAAAAACATCAGGATGTGAAGGGTTTAGCACTTGTTTATTCTGATTCTTTTTGCGGTTTTATTGATAATGAGTTGCCTTCTTTTTGGTCTGAAAGTTTAAGTAAGAGCTTCAAATGAATAAACGTAGTTGAAGTATTCGACATACTTTTCAACAATATCTCTTTGTTGTATTATGATTATGTTTTCATTATTTATGGTGTTTGCGGCTTTTGTTGGGTTGTAGCTTCCTGTTATAACTATTTCGTCATCGATTATGATTATTTTATTGTGTTGCAGTGTTGTTTTTGCTAAGAATACGGAATTATTTCGAAATAAAGGATAAACCCACTCATTTTTGTTTTGAAAATCTTCGATAACTCCATATATGTGGGTGCCTGTTTTGTTTTTTTCTAGCATTTTATTTGCAACGTTTTTGTCGGTGAACGTGAATGCTAGAAATTTTATTGAGTTATTTGCTTTGTTTATTTCGTTAATTATTTTTTCTGTGCAATTATCTCTAGGACAGAAATAATTTAGAAGTGTGTTGTTGTTAAATATTATTTTTTCATGCGGTGTTTTAACTTTGCGTTTGCTTTCCAAAAATTCATGTTCTGCCAAATAATTTTCAGATACGAATTCTGAATTTAATATTATGATGTTGTCTCTTTTTGATGTTTCGCCAGGATTATAGCTTCCGGTTATTGTTATTTTATCGTCGAGAACACAAAATTTGTGATGCATTAATCCTTTGCTCATTACAGGTTTTCCAAATTCTTCATAATTTTTTTCATATATTAAGATGTCATAATTTATTTTTTCAAAACTTTTTTTCAAAATTTCTTCTTTTTGTGCGTAGAATGCGCATTTAGCGTTCTCAGATTTGTCTATTAGTTCTTTGAATGCATGTGTGCAGTTATTTATGTCACAAAAAAGAACTATTATTTCTCCGCTTTCTTCGACTATTTTTTCATCAGGCGTGTCTAAATTATTTTCATACATAATTATTGTTAATGCAATAATTATTGCTGTGATAATTAATGTGGTTTTAATATTCATTTTTTATTTTATTGTTTTGTTGTTAATAAATTTTTAATATTTTTTTTCGAAAAAACAAAAAGTATATAAATGAAAACATCAAAGAATTATTTGAGGTGTTTTTATTATGGCAGCAAAGAAAAAAACTGTTAAAAAAGCAGTTAAGAAGACCGTAAAGAAAAAAGTAACAAAGAAGAGAAAATAAGTCTCTGATTTGAACTTTCAAAATGTTTTCATTTTTTATTTTTTTATTTTCTCAGATTTTCTATGCTTTTCATGACTGAAAATTTAGATCCTTGGTACTTTGACTCTATGTTATCTAAGAACTCTGATCCGATTTTAGGTGTTCCGTTTATATTTAGAATATCTGCCAGCTTACTTATCTCTTCTTTAGTTATGCTTTTTAAAATTTTTATGCCGTTTGTTTTTAGGTTGGTGTTTTGGAAATATTGTTCTAGAAATTGTTTCGCTTCGACATCCAAGTTTGTTGGGAGTATTGTGTTTGGTTTTATTTTTTCTGTTTCCTCCAGTTTTAGATGTTCGTTGAATATTTTTTTAATAAAGTGTTTTGCAAGGTAATATTCTGGAGTTTCACTTTTTAGCAAGTAATATTTTTTTTTAAGATTCAGTTCTTCTTTTCTTATTTCTTTGCGTATTCTTTTTTCCATAAGTTCAAAAAAATGTGTTTTGCAGTATTTTAATCCTGCATATTCTGTGTTTGGAAGTTCTTTTTGTTTGCATTTTGAGCAAGTCATTTTTAGATATCCTCAAGTTATATTTGCTATGTTTATTTGCTGTGTTTGTAACCATTTTATAATGGAAACAGAATGAAAAAATTTATATATACTTATCACTCTCCGATAGTAGGTACATCCAATCTTAATGATTGGTGCTCACCTCTTTTTCCCGGGGAGACTCCGAAACGTCGAGTTCTTGAGTCTCTCTGGGTTTATAATCATAAAATCAGTTAAAATCACTTTTTTCTTATTTGCTTTATTTTGTTTTTTTGATTATGTTCTTTTTTGTTGTGCTTAATATAAACTTTTGCAGTTAGTATTGCTCCCAGCGTAAACCCTATTAAAAAAGTTAGCAAAATGTCTTCTCTTAAATCTAGTTGTGCTTTTCTTTTCTTTGGAAAGTAAATATCAAGGTTGCTAAATTCAGAAGAGTATCCTGCAAAGACTATTGCAAGTTCGGGTTTGTCTTCTTTTAGTGTGTTTGCATAATTATAATAACTATATCCTAATACTGGAAAATTATTTTGTTTGTTTATTTGTGCTCTTGCTTGATTAAGCAGGTCCGTTACTAATTCTGGGGCTTTTTCTTTAGTTACAGAAAGTGATATTAGTACCGCATTTACGTCTGCAGTTATTTTTGAAGCCTTGAAAAGACAGTAAGTATAATCTCCGTTTTCATAGCTTTTTTTAGCTTCAGACAGTTCCTCAGTTTTTGCAACACTTGCTCCGAATAATAAATCTACGTAACTTAATCTCTCTTCAGCTTCAGAAATTTTGCTTAAACATGCTGTGGTTAGATGTTGCTTATTTAATTCCACTTCGTTGCTAGGGTAGCTAAAGAATTTAGACCAAACTATTGCGCTATTATATCTTTCTACAATGTATGGGAGTTGCGATAATATTTCTGTTTGATTTTCCTCAAGTATATTTAAAGTTTCTATTATTCTTTCTTTTACAATTATTGTGGTTTCTAAATCAGCCATTGTCTTTAATTCTCTATCATTTATGTCTTGCATCATTTTATTTGCATTATCTTTAGTCATATTTGCAATATTTATGAGCGTTTCATTAGTTAAACCTTTAAATTGTGTTGTTCTAATTCCTATGTTTGCAGAAAAACAAAAACTAGCTGCGCTGTAGTAATCTTTATTATCTAATGCTATTCTAGATTTGTTTATGGACTCTTGGGTTTCGTTATATATTTCCAGGTTTTCTTCAATAAGGTTCTCTGGTGTGTCTAAAAGTATTTCTTCGTACCTGGTACATAATTCTTCTGCCACACTTTTCATTATTTTTTGGTAATCTTCAGGTATTTCTATTTCATAAGAATAATTTTTTATTCTATTTCCAGTAAATTCATAGTATGCTTCTTCTAATGTGGAAACTGGAATTATTTCTATTCCTTCTATGATTAGATTTTCAGCATAAGTTACTGTTGCATTTGTTTCATTTATCAGTTCTTCTTCATTCTCGATTATTCCTCTGGAGGGCACTATTACTCGGGTGTAGCCTTTTTCTTTGGCAGCGAGTGCTTTTTCTTTTATTCCTGCGACAGGACCTATTATTCCTCCTGCATTTATTGTGCCTGTTATTGTTGTTTTAGAATCTATTTTTTCTTTATTTAGTTCGCTTATTGTAAGCATTGTTATTGCTGCTCCTGCGCTAGGTCCTCCCACTATGGGGGAATTTGCTCTTATTGTATATAGAAAATCTTTTTTCGAACAATCTTTTTCTGTGAAGCTACATGCAACTTCTTTTGCCAGTCTTGTTGATATTTGCGTGTCTATTTTTGTGAGTGGTAAGGAATCTAGGTATATTCTTCCAGTTCCAGGTCTTATTTCTAGATATAGATCTGCAGTTCCGCCTTTGGTTTTGTTTCCTTCTTCAATTACTGTTAGAAGAGTTATATGTCCTTGTTTTCCTTCTACGATATTAGATGATAAAATTACGATTATGAATAAAATTAATATTTTGTTAATCATTTTAGTATTTTTGTTTGTTTCTTCCTCTTTTTTCAACCATTTCAAGTCTTTTTATTATTTTCTTTTTATCTTTAGGATTGTATCCTTTCAAAAATGTTTCCCATATTTCTTTTTCTTTTCTGAAGTGTTTGCTTTCAACTGCTTCTTTAAATAAGTGTAGGTCTACTGCTTTATCTTCTTCTTTATCAGATATGAATGATAATCCGAAATCGATGAATTTTATTTTTCCTGTTTTATCAAGAATCATGTTGCTTGTTGTTAAGTCTCCGTGGATTATGTCTTTATCATGCATTATTCCAGTATTTTTTCCTATGTCTAAAGCAAGATCTACTTTGTCATCTAGTATGTTTTTGAGAACATCTCCTTGTATATATTCTATTTCTATTTTAGATTCTTCATCTGTGCCCAGTACTTTAGGAGCTATTTCTTCTATTTTTTTCAGTATTTTTGCTTCTCTTTTTGTTCTTGTTTTTCTTAGTTCAGAGTCTATTTCTGGTATTCTATATGTTTTAGGAACTCTTTCTTTTACTACGTTTTTGCCTTTTTTTATTATTGTAGCTTCTGCTCCTTTTGCAAGAATGCTTTCTGTCATGCTGTTTTGGATACAGATTTGTTTTAATTATTTTGCTATTTTTTATTTAGCTAAAAATAAATCTAATTAGAATTCTTCTTCGTAGTCTTGTTCTTTTTCATCTAGGAAAAGTTCGTCTAGTTCCCATCTGCTCAGCTTTTTTTGATTGAGGATATTCATTTTAGGTTTTTTTCCTGTTTCTCCTCTTATCTTTTCTAGCTGGCGTTCGTCTTCGACGTTTTCCATACTATATTCATATTCTTTCATATTTTATCACTTTTGTTAATTATTATGATATTTTTTACTATTTATATATTTTTCGCTATTTACTACTTCATAGTAAATAAAACATCTTTCATTATCTCTGCTAATTTCTAAGTGCTCCCCAACACTTAAACTCTTTATTTACAGCTATTAATGGTAAAAATTATTTATAAAATTTATGGACAAAAACATAGAGTATTTAACTCATCTGCAAAATAAATTATTTTTTAAGGTTTTTTAGAGGTTTTTTGGCGTTTTTATAACCAAATCGTCTTATATTGCCGCAGTCTAAACAATTTAGAATTATTTTGCCATTTATAACTCTGATTCTGCTATTTTTTCCCAGTTTTAAGTAAGTGAGGCAGTTCTTACAATATCTTAATTTTTGATCTCTAGTAAGACTTATTTTGTATTTTAATGTGATTTTTCTGGCTAATGTAATGTATCTTATGGACAAACTTTTATTTTTTTCAAACATATTTTCTGCTTGTTTAAACAATTCAGCAACTCTTTGCTCCGCGATGATTTGATTCTCTGTTTTTCTTCCCAAAGGATGATTGCTTTTTTGCTTTAGCTTTAAGTCAGCGTCATGTTCTCTTTTCACATAGGGTTTTGCATTGGGCATTTTAGTCTTTTACTTCTACTCCGCAAGTTATATGTTAATCTGTGTATTTTGTTTTTCTTTATTATTTTTAATTGTTGTTAAAATAATTAAGTTATTTATAGAAAATCTGTTTTTAAACATCCAAATCATCAAATTTGCAGGTTATAAACGTTCTATGTGTGTGTTTTTCAATCAAAGGATATTTATTCTAAGTCAAATTAGTCAATGTTGTAAAAATTGTAAACACGTTCAGCACTAGTGTTTTGGTGTGTTTAAGTTGTTTATGATGTTGCGTCAATATCGTTTCGATATTAATGATGTGTTAATAATATGCAAGTTAAAGTTATCTGAATATTATCAGAATGTTATAGGAATAAATTGGTGAAAAGTATGGTGGGAATTATGAAAAAGGAAATTTTGATTAAAGGCATGCATTGTAAAAGTTGTGAATTAATAATAAAGGAAGAGCTTTCTAGTCTTAATTCGGTTAAATGCATCAGCATAGATTTCAAGACAGGAAAATTAAATTTAGAGTTTGATGATTCAAAAATAAGTATGTCCGAAATAAAGGATGTAATAAATAGGGAGGGCTACTTGGTGGAGTGAATCAAATTCAGTTCAATAAATCAGAGATGTTAAATTCATCTTAAGTTTATCGTGGTGTTGAATTTATCAAAACATAAAAGGTTATAATATGTGGTGGAGGCGTTATTTTGACTAAGGTAGAAAAAAAATTTTTTGTTCCGGATATTGAATGTGATAGCTGTTCTAGATTGATACAAAAAAAATTTAATAATGAAAAAGGCATTATTGCATATTCTGTGGAAGAAGATGGTGTTGCTTTTACATTCGAAGATGAATTAGTCGATGAGAAAAAAATAATTTCGAAAATATCTTCTTTAGGATTCAGAGTTTCTGAAGAACCGTTTGAACGAAAAACTTTCAAAGAAAGATTAAGAGATTTCAGAGAAAACAAATCTAAATATGTTTTCGAAAAGAATTTTATCAAATATGCTCTAGGTTTGTTTATTTTGTTGTCGTTTATAGAGCTTATTTTTTATTTAGCCATTTTTAAGAACATTCCCGGTTTTTTTAGTAAATATTTGATTTGGTTGATTTATTTGAACCTAAGCGTTGCTTTTTTGTCTGCAAGTTTGTGGCACATTTTCTCATATCGTTCTAAGGTAACTTGTATGGTTGGAATGATGATAGGTATGACTACAGGTATGCAAACAGGTATGATGTTGGGTGCCGTTATCGGGGCAACTAATGGATTCTTTACAGGTGCTTTAGCGGGTATGGTTTTAGGAGTTATTGCAGGAATATTTGCAGGAAAATGTTGTGGAATTATGGGCATCATGGAAGGAATGATGGCAGGAGTGATGGGTGGAACAATGGGGTCCATGATTAGTGTTATGATGTTTTCAGATAATATTCATATTTTCATGCCTGTATATTTTGTTATTAATTTAGTAATAATTGTGGGTTTGTCATATATGTTTTATGAAGAAGCAGTTGAGAACAAGAGTGGTGTTGAAAAAAAACCTATCGATTTTTCTATGCTTGCTGCTTTGGCAGTTATATTAACAGTAATTTTGTTGTTTGTGATATTATATGGGCCTAAATCAGGTGTGGCCGCATTTATTTGAGGTGATTATTAATGAATGAAATAAAAATCAAGAAAAAAACTTTGTTTTTAATTTGCGCGATCTTTGTTTTAATTGTTCTTGGATTTTTATCATCGGCTTTATTATCAGTGAATTATGAATCAGAACCTTCTAATGCGTTAAAGTATTCTGGAGATTATCAGGAGGTTACATTAAAATTCATAAATTATGAATACGTTCTAGAGCCATCTGTTTTGAAGAAAGGCGTTCCTGTAAGAATGACTGTAGATCTTAGCACAGTGTCTGGTTGTATGAGAGACATAGTTATAAGTTCTTTTAATGTGAGAAAATATGTTTCTCAGGGCGATAATGTTATAGAATTTATGCCTGATAAATCTGGAGAATTTATAATTGCGTGTTCTATGAATATGGGGCGTGGAAGCTTTAGCGTTTCGGATGATTTGACTAAAGGGACCGTCAATCAGGATGTAAATCAAAATGTGAAGTTTTCTGGTTATAATGCTGGTGTTGGTTGTCATTGAGGTGTAAAAATGTCGTTGTCTAAAAAATATTTGGATGTAGAAGGAATGCATTGTGCAAGTTGTGCCACTTTAATAACTAAAAGTCTTAATAAAAAAGAAGGTGTAAAAGAAGCTAATGTAAATTATTCCACTGCAAAAGCATTCGTTGTTTTTGATGATAAAGAATTAAGTGTTTCTGATTTAATAAATGTTATACAAAGTAGAGGATATTCTGCTAAGGAATCTGTTTCAGGATCAGATGCTTCAAATTTATATGTAAAAGAAGGTTTAAGGCTAAAAAGAAATCTCATAGTTTCCTTATTTTTTGCTGTGCCTATTTTATTAATAGGCATGTTTGCTATGTGGTTCGAGTTCAAGATTCCTTTTGAAAATTATTTGCTTTGGTTTTTAGCAACTCCTGTTCAGTTTTATGTCGGTTGGGAATTTTATAGGGGTGCTTGGATCGCGCTCAAAAATAAATCTGCTAATATGGATTCTTTGATAGCGTTAGGGACAAGTGCTGCTTATTTTTATAGTGTTTTTCTTGTTTTATCTGGCATGATGGAACAATATTTCGAGGTTGCATCTATTTTGATAACTTTTGTTGTTTTAGGAAAATATTTGGAAGCTTCAGCTAAAGGAAAAACTTCTGAGGCGATAAGTAAGCTAATCAATCTGAGTCCTAAGACTGCAAGAATAGTTCGTTCTGACAAAGAAGTTGTAATAAATGTGGATTCTGTTGTTGTTGGAGATATTATTTTAGTCAAACCAGGAGAAAAAATTCCTGTTGATGGTGTTGTTATTGAGGGGTCTTCATCTGTTGATGAAAGTATGATTACTGGAGAAAGTATGCCTGTGAATAAAAAGAAAGGAGACAAGGTTTTTGCTGCAACAATTAACAAATTTGGTTCATTTAAATTTAAAGCAAGTAAGGTTGGAGCGGATACAACTCTTGCACAGATAATAAAGTTGGTTGAAGATGCTCAAGGCAGAAAGGCTCCAATTCAAAGATTTGCGGATGCGGTCTCATCTTATTTTGTTCCAATAGTTGTGCTGATTTCAATTTTTACTTTTTTAGCATGGAGATTTTTATTTAATGAAAGTATTTCTTTTGCTTTATTAACGTCGGTTTCAGTTTTAGTCATCGCTTGTCCTTGTGCGCTTGGTTTGGCAACGCCTACAGCAATAATGGTCGGAACTGGTAAAGGGGCGAGCAGAGGAATTTTAATTAAGGGAGGAGATGCTTTAGAGTCTGCTAATGATATCAAATTTGTTGTATTTGATAAGACTGGAACTATTACTAAAGGTGCTCCTGAAGTTACTGATGTGTTAGGATTTGGTTTAACAGATAAAGATATTTTGAAAATAGCAGGTTCCATTGAATCTTTATCTGAGCATCCTTTGGCTGAGTCAATAACGAAAAGAGCTAAAGATGAGAAGTTATCTTTATTTAAGGTATCTTCGTTTAAGGCAATTCCTGGTCACGGTGTGGAAGCTAAAATAGCTGGAAAAATTTATTTTATTGGTAATAGAAAGCTGATGCACTCCAAAAAAATAAAATTAATTTCTGATGACAAAATTTCTCTATTGGAGGGGGAAGGAAAGACTGTTGTTATTCTTGCAGATCAAAAAAAAGTTTTAGGTTTTATTGCAATTGCTGATAAAATAAGAGATTCTGCTAGAAATGCTGTCTCGGAATTAAATAAAATGAATGTAGCTGTATTTATGATAACGGGCGATAATGAAAGAACTGCAAAAGCTATTGCTAGTCAGGCGGGGATTGTTAATGTATTTGCAGATGTTCTTCCTCATCAAAAAGCAGAATATGTTAGGGATCTTCAGAAAAGAGGCAAAGTTGCCATGATTGGGGATGGTATTAATGATGCTCCTGCTCTTGCTCAAGCAGATATAGGAATTGCTATGGGGTCCGGCACTGATGTTGCTATGGAGACAGGTAATATTGTTTTGATGAGAAATGATCCTGAGGATGTTCCAAGAGCATTTAAGCTATCAAGAATGACCATGAGTAAAGTCAAACAAAATATGTTTTGGGCTTTATTTTATAATGTTTTAGGCATTCCTGTTGCTGCTGGATTATTATATCCTTTTACAGGGTGGCTTCTTTCTCCAATAATTGCTGGTGGAGCCATGGCGTTTAGCTCAGTATCTGTTCTTACAAATAGTTTGTTGTTGAAAGGCAAAAAATTATAAATGCTTATAGGTGTACATGATTATGAACAACAAATATTTGGGGGCGTCTTTGATAATTTTGGGGTTGTTGCTTTTTGCATTTGTTCTTTTAGCTAAACAGAAAGAAGATTTTTATATTAATTCCATGATTGAAGTTCAAGGAGGTTCTTGTTTTTTAGAAGATGGTACTTGTTTGCATGCTGATAGAGATTACACAGCATATATTGTGGGCTTCGGTGTTTCTATCGCATTGATGGTTTTTGGTATTTATCTATTTTTATTTGATAAATCTCAAGATTTAATTCTAAAGCAGAATAAAGAGGTTTCATCTGCTCTGTTAGAGGCTAAGCGTTTAGAAAAATCAAAATCTGATTTTGATGCATTTCTTTCTGCGTTTTCTTCAGATGAACAAAAGGTCTTGAAGGCCGTAAAAGATCAGGAAGGAA
The DNA here is from genome assembly GCA_964548665.1 of uncultured Methanosarcinales archaeon. Taxonomy (GTDB): domain Archaea; phylum Nanobdellota; class Nanobdellia; order Woesearchaeales; family 21-14-0-10-32-9; genus 21-14-0-10-32-9. The sequence continues at coordinate 2,039 of CAZJQL010000013.1, read as the reverse complement.
TAACTCAGTCAACTTTAAGATTTAGAACTGGCTTGTCTAAAGCATCTTTATCTTTGTTGTTGAAGGACATGGAGTCTAAAAATATTATTTCTAGAACTCAAAAAGGAAAAACAAATCAGGTTTTTTTGATTAAAAAGTTCTAATTATTTTATGCATAAAACATAAGAGTTTGTACCTAAGTGGTCTAATCTCGA
>CAZJQL010000013.1:0-1745 GCA_964548665.1 uncultured Methanosarcinales archaeon | reverse complement strand
GTGGTTAAAAATTCCAATGCAGCTTGTGCTTTTTTCATTTTGTTCTTATTTTGTTTAGTTCTTTATATTTTTTGGGTTTTATTTAGTTAAGTATAAATAGATATGTTGTTATTTTATTTGTATGGCTTTATTTAGACTCTTTAAGAAGAATCCTGTGATTAAGTATTTGGAATTTGAAGATATTGGCTCTTGGCTTGAGACTTATTCCTCAAAAAATGAGGTGGGTGTTAAATTAGGTATTCTTAAAAGAGAGATATTGTCTAAAACAACCAAGGTTAAAGAGTTGTTGCATGCTTTTAATTTGGCTAAACCTAAAAACATTGAGGGTCTTCCTCAGCGAAGCGTGGAAGCTATTTATTCTAATAAAGAAAAGTTTATTGAGAAAATAGAGGATTTTTTATCTAAGGCTCATATTCCTGATAAGCCTGATGACTTTAAAGAATTCATGATTCTTCTTTCAGATACTTTGGTTATATTGGAGGAAGAAATTCAGAAGCATTATTTTTCTATAAGGGAGCATTTTCCTGAAGATGTTATTTTGATTTCCAGAAAGCTTAAAGAATTAGATTCGGTTGTTGTTTCAGGAATTTCTTCTTTAGAGAATTCTGCTATTGAAAAAATATCTTCTATAAATGAGCTTGTTAGAAATTATTATGAGTATGGTGAGGAAATAAAGAAGTTGAGGGCTGAATTAGAAGAGTTGACAAATAAAAGGGCGGGCGAGTTGGATAGAAAATCAAGAATTGAGGAAAAAATAGGGGTTATAAAAAGTTCTCCTGGTTATAGAGATTTTGAAGCTCTAGAACGAAGATTTGATGAGTTGAAATTCAAAGAGGAAGATCTTATAGGTGATTTAAAGAAAGAGTTGGTGCTTCTCGATTCTTTTTTCTACAAGGTTAATGGTAAAAAAGAAAAGCTTTTGGCTTCGTTTTCCAAGGCGCCCTCGGATGTTTTGATGAAAAAAGGAGACTTGCTTGTTGGAAAAATTGATGTCGCTATGAAAAAAGCAAAGAAAAATGGTTTGCAACAAACTGCCGATTCCAAAATTATTAAGAATTTTATGAAGTCTTTTATCAGCATTGATGAAGAAAGAAGAGGTTTGAAAATACGTTTGAGTAATAATTCTGCAAATCTTAATGTTAGAGAACATGAGGGTTGGATTAAAACAATAGATGATTCCATAAGATTAACTGAGCGTAAGATGGAGAAGATTGAAAATGCTTTGGAGCGTCTAAGTTTGAGTTTGATTAAGCAAAAAATAAGGAAACTATTAAAAGAGCTTGATTCTTCTATTGAGTTAAAATGAATAATCTAGAGAAATTTTCAAAAAAATTCACTAATGAGTTTATAGATGCGGTTGAGATTAAAAGGAGTTTTTTTCTTGAATCAAATTCTTTAAAAGAAGTGCGTGATAGTGTTTCACTTGAACCCTTGAATTCGGGTTTATTTTTAGGGAAAGATGATTTTGTTTTTAGACCTAGTGCTGCTTTCCTAGAGCTCGTTTCAAAATCATCTTCAAATAAGGTTTTTATAAATGAAAAAGCAGAATGGTTGTTTCTTTGCGGAAGAGATGTTTTCACTGAAAACGTTGTTAAAAACAAGTCTTCTTTTGATTTGTTTCTTGTTCAAAATGAACGGGATGAGAATCTTGGTTTGGGCAAGTTTGTGAAGAAAGGGAAGCAAGAGTTTATTAAGAATGTCTTTGATCGTGGTGATTTCTTAAGAAGAGAAAAATAAATAATAAC
>CAZJQL010000012.1:35257-37817 GCA_964548665.1 uncultured Methanosarcinales archaeon | reverse complement strand
AACCAAAAAAGCCCAACCATAAGTAATCAAAAACTCCATAGCAGCCTGACCACGCCTAAAAATCTTCATAATCAACACCTCGGATAAATTATCAAAACAATCAGAAAATAACTTTTAGAAATGTATTATATAAATGTTTTCATTAAAGAAATAAAAAAATAAAAAAAATAAATTACTAACTAATGCAATCCTTTCTTAGCATTCAAACTAGGTCTAGTTTTTTCGCTACCAGTACCTTTTCTTCTCAGACCCCTAGACTTTCTTGCAGCACTAGTTAAACCTCTAAATGCCTTTCCCTTAGTATCAAGAGCCCAAGAAGTATTTCTATTAAGATACACAGAAGGATTTGTTCTGTCTATCAACAAAACTTCGAACCAATAGTTTTTACCATCAGAATCCAAGAAATAACTATTAAGAACTTCACAATTAGGATATTTCTTAGCAACCTTCTCCTCAGCCACTTGCTGATAGTTTTTAGCAACATATTTTCTCTGACCGGAATTAGCAGTTTTTCTTCCACCCTTTATGTCAGGATGCTGTCTTCCGCCCCTAGAAACTCTTTGCCTTATTGTTAAAAAACCTTGTTTAGCCTTATAACCTGCAGCACGAGCCCTATCCAACCTTGTAGGTCTTGCAATTCTAACAGTAGCAGATTCTTTTCTCCACTCTATTTTTCTGGCAGATCTTAATTCAGAAATCTCTTCTTTATTCTTTTGCCAAGCTTCTCTTAAATACTTTAAATAACCCATTTTATGCCTCCATTTTACTACAAAATATTACTCCAATTTTTCTATTTTCAGCGAAGCAACTCGCCACATCAATAGTTAATCTGTAAGAACCCACATTTATTTTATAAATGTTATCATAAAATATATAAATCTTAGAAACAAAAATGAGAAGGGTGGTTCTTTTGGAAAACGAAGACATACAATTAGGGGGACAAATAGTATTATCAGGTTTTAAAGATATAAAACCTGCTGAAATAATAGTTGTAAAAAAATTGGTTGGAAGTTACGCACGCAAATTTTCGGATGACATAAAAGGTTATGAATCCCTTAATCTTCGCTTGAAAGAAGTTCATAAAACCCCCGGTTCTGAAAAATATGAGATTCAAGCAAAACTAATACACGAAGGCAAACTAGAATCATCAGAAGTTATTGAAAGAAACATCTTCGTGGCGGTAGACTCCGCACTAAAAAAACTTGAGTCTCAACTAATGCATCTTAAAAATAAATAACAACAAAAGACAATTGAATCAAAAATAAAATAATAAATAAATCACTCGTCAGATTTATCCTCAGAAACTTTTTTCTTAGAAACCTTCTTCTTAGGCTTCGATTCTACACCCTCAGAACTGTCCTCTTTAACATCTTGTGCCGATTGAGTAGTGGAATCTCTTTTCAACTTAGACGCCAACTTATCTTTAAGAGAAGTTGGAGCATCAGTTTTCTCAACTTGAACTTTCTCAACAGCGTACTCAAAACCTTCTAGCTCAACAGATGCCACAGAAGCATCTTTTATAACTTTAACCTTAACTTTTCCTGGAGGATTCTTTATACCATGTTGCCACACAAACTCATTCAAGTTTTTACCTATTTTTACCTCAGAAACCTTCATGTGTTTTATAACAAAATCCTTAATCTGGTTTATAGCTCTTTTACTTCTATAATACTTAGGAACCTTAATAAAACCTGCTCTTAAAGGAATAACATAATTTCTCTCAACTTTATCAGTCATCATAATCAACCCCTAATCATTTATGCTTTAGTCTTTATTCTTCTCCAACTCCTCTTGACAGACGTATGTCTGCCAGGGTGAACTCTTCTTCCCGGACCATATATCTTAGGAACAGTCCAAAATGGAGCCCATCTCGTCTGCCTTCCTAGTTTAATAAGTCTCTTCTTTTTATTTATATGAATTGATTTTGCCATTTTTATTCCTTCTGTTTACCGTCTTTTTGATTTTGATCTTTTTGATCTTTTCTTTGATTGCCTTTTTGCTGAGGAACGGATGACTCTCCAGACTTAATTGGAGATTTTCTCTCTTTTTCCCGCTCTATAACTGATTTAGACTCTTTTTTAACAACAGCAGCTTCTTTAGAACAATCATTTATGAACTTTACACCGCTTGTTGTCACTATTCTTCCTTTGTGAACATCCTTCACAGCTTGTTTTATATAACCCAAAGACTCCAGTTGCTGAAGAATCTTTCTCAATATATTTCTTGAAGCATTAGCAAATTTTTCGGGCTGCATACCTTTATTTTTTCTACCACCATATTTAACACTTAATTTAGAAACACCAACAGGACCGAGCTTTTGCACGCTTAATAAAACAGCTGCTGCTCTAACATACCACCAATCTTGATTAATAGGAGGTCTCTGTTTACCATGACCTGTTTTAACGTAACTGGCCCAATTAGGAGGAACCAATTTACCCTTAAGCTTTACACTAATTACATCCACTAATGTTTGATGATCGACAATTTTCATTTACTTTAGCACCTTTTTGTGTTGTTCCTACAACTCTATTAGACCCTCTAAACCATCTCAAAGGAATAA
>CAZJQL010000012.1:30791-35115 GCA_964548665.1 uncultured Methanosarcinales archaeon | reverse complement strand
TATGCGAATGCTTGTCCCCTTTGTAAAGGAAACGTAAGTGGAAATATAAACGAAGGTTACCTATGTACAACCTGCTTTGTTAAATTCTCATCACAACAACTGAACTTAGAAAGAGAGTTAATTGAAGTAAAAACAGATAATAAATCAATAAAAAAAAGAATTCGTAACCTCATACAAAAGAAAGATTGAATATGAAAAACATAAAGATATAAAAAATAAATCAAAGAAACAATTCCAAAAACTTTTAATATACACAAAAAATTTCTGACTTAGGTGATAAGATGAATGACTTAACTTCTGATACATTTGAACAAGAAATAAAAACAGGAAATATTGTTATTGACTTTTGGGCAGAATGGTGTGGACCATGTAAAATACTAGGCCCAATATTTGAAGAGATAAGTAACGAAATGAAAAACACAAAAACAAAATTCGCCAAACTAAATGTAGATGAAGCAGGAGAAATTGCTGCAAACCAAGGAGTCAGAGGAATACCTACCCTAATATTATACAAAAATGGAAAAGAAGTTGATAGAATAGTGGGACTTTTACCAAAAGATGCTATAAAAAGAAAAATAGAAGGAGCATTCAACTAAATGTTTTATCACAACATAAACCCAATCCTTATCCAGATTGGAGCAGTAGAAATAAGATACTACGGTTTAGTCTACTTCTTAGGATTCTTATTTTTTTATTTCTTTCTAAGAAATCAAGTAAAAAAAGATAAAATAAAAAATCTTAATGAATCAAGCCTTGATACCTTTATGATTTACTTCATAATCGGAAGCATAATAGGTGCCAGATTATTTGAATTTCTTTTCTATTTACCAAAAGTTTTTTTTGCAAATCCGCTTGAATTTTTTATGATATGGAATGGAGGAATGTCCATACATGGCGGAATAGCTGGAGGAATGCTTTCAGCTTATATTTTTTCAAAAAAACACAAAGTAAGCTTCTATAAATTAGCAGATTTGTCAGCAATACCCCTTCTTTTATTTATGACTCTTGGAAGAATTGCAAACTTCATTAATGGAGAACTTTGGGGAACAATAACTAACAATGCAAACATATGCATAGATTACACTAAGAGTCAATTTGTGATCAATCCTCCAGAAGGATGCAGACACCCTTATCAATTATATGAAGCGACAAAAAATTTCATTGCAGGATTAGGACTAATACTTATAAACAAATACTATAAATTAAAAGAAGGATTACTTTTTTGGTGGTCCATATTTATCTACAATACACTAAGATTCTTACTTGATTTCTACAGAGAAGAATCACGAATATTAGGCATAAGTACCGGTCAAGCATTATGCATAATATTTTCATTACTCTCATTATACTTCATAGTAAAACTTAGTAGAACAAAATAAAAAAAAGCTCTCTAAAAAGAAGATACAAATATTGTGGCAAGTATGACCTGCAAAAAAAGCACAACTATTTAACAAAAGATTTTTATACTCTCGAAACAAAAATTCATTATGAAAAAAAACAATAATAAAACTCCTATTAAAAAAATTCTTATAATAAATCTTAAAACATACAAAGAAGGAACTGGACTCGAGGCCCTGAAAATAGCAAAAATCATTCAAACCATACAAAAAACTAATAAAAATATAAAAATACTGCTTGCAGTTCAAGCAACAGACATTTCTAATTTATACGACAAAACAAACATAGATATAATCTCGCAACACGTTGATGCTATAGACTATGGAAGCAACACAGGAAAAATACTGCCTCAAGCAATAAAACAAGCAGGAGCAATCGGAACAATAATTAATCACTCAGAGAGAAGATTAGATATAAATACAATCAAGAAAACCATAGAATTATGTAAAAAACAAAAACTTACAACAATTCTCTGCGTTAAAGATGAAAAAGAAGCAGAAAAATATACAACATTCGCTCCAGATTTCATAGCAGTCGAACCTCCAGAATTAATAGGGGGCAAAAAATCGATAAGTGAAGCAGAACCAGAATTAATAAAGAAAACGCTCAGAAAAACAAAAAACATTCCTTTGCTTTGCGGCGCAGGAATACACACCAAAGAAGATGTTTCTCACGCAATAAACTTAGGAGCGAATGGAGTACTTGTAGCATCAGGAATAGTTAAAGCAAAAAACAAATCAAAAGAAATAAAAGAACTCATCGATGGATTTCTATCTTAGCGAAACATAAACAACCTTAGGATCAAAATATTGCTTAAACTCGCCGGAAGAATCTTTCATAGTTACATTAATTTTAAAAGCATATTGTCCCAGGGGAGCTCCTTTAACATCTATAAGAAAAATTATTGGCTTCTTATCTTTGGCAGAAATATCATACGGCCCTTCAAGGAAACTTATTTTTTCATTAGGAATTGCAGTCATATTTAAACTAGTTATACTAATTTTAAATTGATTTGAGGCATCATGTATATTGTGAATTCCAAATGCAAATCTTGCAGTATTTTCAGAACTTAAAGTTAACGTGCTTTTGTAAACAAAAATAGGAGAATCATCATCAAAAGCATTTAACAACTCCCTTTCAAGCTGATTATTAACTGCTTCACTAGTAGTGCTTGTCTTACTAAACAAATTTGTGAATAAAGTTATTCCTGCAATAAACATCATTAAACCAAGGACCATAGCAACAATCACATTTATAGACATCTCTAGTCCTTTCTTATTCAAAAAAATCCCTCTATTATTCTAGCCACTTATCTTCTTCTATTAAAATCGAACTCCCTGAACATAACTGCTGTGAACATCATAAGTATTAATGCACCAACAAGAGTTATTAACAAGCCATAACCAGGGTCGACATCAGGACTTAATAGTAAAAAAACACCATAAACCAAACCTATAGTGCCTATCCACAAATATTTGTCAATAACTAATTTAAAAATCTGAAATTCTTCATCAGACGTCAACCTTATTTTTTCGTGTTGCTTTTTCTTTCTAAACATAAAAACACCTCATTAATCAGCTATAGACCTCTATCTCGATTTGAGTAGATGCTAAATTTGATGTACCTTCCTGCGTCTTAGCAATCAAAGTACAAACATAAGTATTTCCTCCCTCTAATTTATTTGAACTATCACCTGCACTAACAATCAATCTAAAACCAGCAGACTCGCCAGGCTTAACATCTTGAGGTAAAGAATCCACCTTAGGAATTTTATTTTGCGTACAACCAGTTATATTAATAATAACCCCAGTCACATCACTGTTAGCAGAATTATAAAAACCAGCCCTTACAATTTCTTCACCAGTAGCTTTTAATCTTATTTTACCTTGATCAAGGACCAAAGGATTAGTTCTATCAGGCTTCATACCAAAATCGTCAACTTCAAAAGCACCTGCAAGCTTTTTCTCGCCCAAATTAAAAAAGCCTCTTATAAAACTTATACCTGCAGCTATCAAAACCATAGCAATAACCAAAACAACAATTGTACTTATACCAAGATTAATAGAACCTTTTTTAGAAATCTTTTTTGAATGCCTTCTCAACATGAACACCTCTTGATAAAAACAACCTTGCATTTGAACATTTATATATTTTTCTATAAAATGCTTAAAACACATATCAACTCTACATCTGAAAAGATTTAAATAAAATGCTTAAACAATAACCCTATGCTCAAAAATAAATTAATGGATTTCAAACAGTTTACAAAAGAAAACGCGTGGCCCTTAGCATTCACAACATTATTTTTGGCCTTAACAATACCTTTTTTTCTAAGTAACGGAGAACACTGGGATATGCCCGGACATAAATTCAACATAGAACTACAAAAAGAAATGCTCCCCAACATTTATTATTTCAACCCCTACTTCTTCACAGGTGTTGACCAATTCACAAGCTATCCTCCCCTATTCACGTGGCTAGTGTTACTTCTATCAATAATAACAGGAACAGATTTAGCATTCAAAATAATCTTAGCTTTAGCATGGACAAGTTTTCCACTTGCATTCACATATTATGCTAGAAGTTTACAAAACAAAACACAAGCAACAATATCTTTAGCAGTAGTTTCAGCATATATGATTACAACAATACAACACATAGGCGGAACATACATATCTACCTTCCTTGTTGGAAATGTTTCAAATATACTAGCTTTGCCTTTTTTCATCATAACAATTGGTGCTCTACTAAGAAAGAACTATAAACTCGCAACAATTACAACCATACCTGTACTTCTAACACATTACATCGCCACAATAGTGTTAACATTATTCTTAGTAATAAATTTCTTCACCGATAGAAAAACTATTTTATTAGGGCTAAGTTATGGAATAGCAGCATTTTGGTTAATTCCCACAATCTTAAC
>CAZJQL010000012.1:0-30781 GCA_964548665.1 uncultured Methanosarcinales archaeon | reverse complement strand
GAAAGCAACAATAAAAACACATGACGATTATTTTATTAATACAATAGAACTAGGATTGTTTTTAATTTTCTTTGCAACATATTATCTATACACCATAATAACAAAAGAAAATAAATATTTTAACATATTTTTATTTACACTTATAATATTCTCACCAATATACATTGCCGCAAAGCATTTTCCTTTGATCTGGCAAACAATACCTATGCATTATCATAGATTAAAAATATATGCTTATTTGATAGCAGCACCTTTACTAATTCTAACACTAAATGCCCTTTGGCAACAAATAAAAAACAAAATAGTAGAATATAAGCAAAACAAAACAAAGAACTCTAAACAAGAAAGAACAACCAAATTTTTTAATTCTATTCTTAATTTTAAAAAACACAATAAACATAAGGTTGTTGAGATAATAAAAATATTTGGGGCACGACTAAAAATAAAAAACGCTATTCTATACATTCTTCTCATCACAACCATAGCCTATCTCGCATTTTTCGGATACTCTTCATCAGACATGATCAAAGAAAAATTTACAGAACCAACAATAAACATAACTGGTGCAAGAATAATAACTGTTGAGGAATTCAAAGACCCTGTTTATTTTAATCACAACCAAAGATATGAATTGGCAAGAAACAAAAATTTAGTTATGAAAGGATTATTTGTGGAAGCATCACTCGACTCTCCTAGAATATTTGCACTAGAGCAAAAACTAAAAGAGCAAGGAATAATTTATGCTTGGGGAGTAGAATCTCCATTAGGAGATGTGTTGAGCAATAAAACTATGCTCCAACCAGCAAATTTTTACTTAGATTTGTTCGGTATTCAATACATAATATCTTCTGAAAACATCACAGTTATAACAAACAACACTTATAAAATAAACAAGTATACCATAACAAAAATAAAAGACTCTGCAAATCTCGTTGATGTTCCAAAATATAATATCAGCTTCATAAACATAAAAAAGGATAGTGAGTGGAAAATATACTTAGACGAGTGGTACAAAAAATCTCGAAACATAGTTATAGCATTAGACTCTCAAATAAAATACAACATATCTCAAGAATATGCAACCACAGGAACTGCCAGACTTACAAAACAAGAAAAAAATTATAACCTACTAAAGATACAAGTAGATTCTGAAGAAGTTGTTCCAATCTATATAAAATTTGCATACTCAAACAAATGGGTTGCAAAAACAGAAACAGGAGAAATATTACAAATATATCGCGCAACACCAAACAACATGGTTGTTTTCACAAATAAAGATTTTATTTTAGAATACAAAGGTTTCAACACAACAGCAGCACTAGGCCTAATAATAACAACAATCTCTTTAATTATATTAATTTTCTACTTTGAGAACATAACAAGATTCGCCAGAAAACACAACATTATTTGAAGAATACAAATTCGAATTTGTAGAATTTGAATCAGAACTATCTTTATTCAATCTTTCAGAATCATCATAAATTGTGTAAACAGCATAAGAGGCATTAAACTCAGACACTATTTTAGATGAACTCTCAAGCCCAGAATTTATTCTGTTGTACAAATCATATTTTTCTGGATCATTGTAATACATAAAATTTGGATCTAGACCAGAAACATAATAGTTATGATCATTGAAGTAGAAAAGAGCAGGAAAATCATCCCATCTAGGATTATAAACAATCGATCCTTTTTCAGTATTCTTTTCCAACCATTCTGCACAAGGTTTTATTTTATAATTAGGAGAATCAAACAATATCACAGGCATAGCAATCATATGATTTAAAACAGTCAAAATTATTAGAACACTTAGAACAGAATAAATTATTTTTTTTGAATGCTTCTCTAAATAGACACTTTTGAACGCATAAATAGTGAATAAAACTGCTAGCGGAACAAAAAACTCAACACCTCTTCTAGCACTGAAAAAGAAAAAAAGACCTAAAAACATTAACAACATCAAGAATCTTCCATTAGAATCTGCGCTCTTTGAAAACAACATCGCATAAACTAATGGAATCAAAATAAGAACTGCTCCGATCATGAAAGAAACAGAATCTACAGACATCCATTCTGCACCACCCGTTACAGCAGCACCAAAAGTTATTTTGAATATTTGTGTGTAATATGTTGATAAATTTGAGGGAAAATAAGGATTAAACAAAAGACCTAAAAAAACACCCCCAAAAGAATAAATCAACAACTTGAAATCCAGTATCTCATCATATGTATCTATGATGAATTTAGCAACGACAAAAAATAATAAGGTTATAAAACCAGTATAAGTCCAAACATACACAAAAGATAAAACTCCCAACGCCAAATATTTTCTAGTAATTAAAAAATAAATTCCTAAAATCAACAGAGTCAACGACAAAGATATTGCTCTAGGCAAAAGAAGCCTAAACACGAATTCCACAGATGTTAACATAAGAAGAGTTCCTAAAAACGCATGCTCTTTTGAAAATTCATATGCGATGAGAAAAAATACGAGAAAAAATATACTTGCAAGCAGAACAGTAGCTAATTTAATTCCAGAAAACCCCATGTATGAAAAGGGGTGAAGAAAAACATGATACAAAAAATGCATGTTTCCATAATTGCTTGCAAGCACTGTTTGAGATAACCAAGGAAACTCTTGAGAAAAAAATTCTGCTGAAGGAAATTTTTCAGCCATTTTTGCATGATAATAAGCATCGTATTTAGGAAGATGAGAATCTTGAAACTCAGCATAAGCAAACAATACAAAAACCAAACAAAAAATAATAACTGCCTGATAATTTCTACTTAGATTCATTCACATTCACCAATAAAACCTCAATGATTTCAGAGTCATCAACATTCGCCAATCTTGTATAATTCAAAGTAACACGTATCATGTCTTTATCAAAAAAATAATCATCATCCAAATAACAATAGACCTTGAATTTTTTAGTGTTTTGCATCAAAATATTTTTAGAATAATAAAAACCCGCATCTATATTTAAAGCCACAAAGCAATTTTCTGAATAAAATAAATCTTGATTTGATTGATTGCTATAATTACTTACTTCCATCAAATAATCAAAACCAACGAAATTAGATAAATAAAACTCAAGATATTGATCTGATACAAAAATATCAGAACACAACCAACCCTGAGGAACCTCACAAGAATATTGTGAGGGACTTTCTGATAACAAAAAAAACAAGGCAAGAACGCATACAATAACACCGCCTGTTATGAAAATAAATTCTACTTTCCTACCTAAATCATCAACCATATAAATTAAATTTTTTCTTTTATTTAAAAATGTTATTTAACCCAATACAATATCTTTAAATACTTGCGAGAATCTGAAGAAATAATGAAGCTATACAAACAAACCACAGAATATACTTGTGCTGCATCTTCTTTACTAATGATTATAAACCACTTTAAACCTGAATTCAAACTCACACGAGAGAATGAATTCTTGATTTGGCTAAAAACATGCAATCTTCCGACAAGAGCTCCAAGCATATACGGCATGGCTGTTTTCGCAAAAAAAATGGGGCTTAATCCCAAAATAGTTCTTGAAGAAAAAGAATATGATTATCCTGATTATAGATTTAGCGGATATACAAAAAGAGAAATTGACGATGCAAAATATATGTCTAAATTACATGCCAAGACCGCAGAAAAAAACAACATCAAAGTAGAACAAAGAGATATAACTCTTGAAGAATTAAAAACATTAATGCATGAAGGAAAGATACTTCTATTAAGAGTGAACGCAGGAATTTTTAGAGACACAAAAAGCACATCAAAATATCTTGTTTTTCATAAAATACCTGATACTTCCAAATTCACAGTTTTAGATCCTGGAAAAAGCACACTAGAAATAACAGAGAAAATGCTAGAAGAAGCTCTAGAAACACTTCATACAAAAAAGAAAAGAGATCATAGAGTAATAATCTTTGAATAAAACTATTTTTTTGTTCTATAATAATCTTCAATTAATATTTGATCCATTTCACTTAAATCGCTGACCTTATAAAAATTTCCTGAACTAACATCAACAATTTTCTTAGCAAAGTCTTCACCCTGCTTATTCAGATTTATGCCTATGATGCTAAATGACATACCCTCGTTTTTGGCCATAGAAACTTTTTCCAGAACATTTTTTTCAGGCATCTTTCCCTTTGTTTGCAAAGCATCTGTTAGCAAAACAAGATGCTTATTATTATTCCTTGAACTAAACATTTTTACAGCTTCATCAATTGCAACAGCTATATCAGTCTCTCCAGATGTCTTTATACTGTTTAATTCTTTAATAAGACTATAAAAATCAAAAGTCGGATTAACATTCTTAATAACCTTAGAACCGAAAACAACAACCCCCACTTTATCTTTATTATTAATCGCTTTATACATTAAAGCAACACCCGCTTTTTTAGCCATCCTTATTTTATCACCCTTCATACTTCCAGAAGCATCAACAGCATAAACTATTTCAACACGACCTTTATTCTGACGATCAGAAACAACAAAATCTTCTTTTAAAAATTCTCCGTGGGACCTTCTTATAGCTTTCTTCAAAGTTTTCTTTAGATCTATATCCTTATACCTGTCTCCCTGTTTATAATTTCTAACATCACTTCTTTCACCATAAATTGAAAGCTCTTTACCCTCATTATTTCCAAGAAGACCCTTACCTTGCAACTCATCTAATTCCTCAGATAAAATTGAAAGAGAAGCAAAAGAATAACCATCCTCAGTCATATCGCCTTCCTTATTTAAAAGACCTTTTTTCTGAAGGTCATCAAGGTTTTGTTTTATCCTCTCTTTGAGTTCTTTCTTAAATTCAGGAACCTTAATATTCTTATCAACAAAACCTGGTTCATAACCAGTTAATTCTCTAACAAGCGTTTCACCAAGCAAAGATTTAGCATCCTTGTAATTATTAACCATCTGCTCAAAAATAGCATCAGGAGAAAAACTACTTATGTTGTTGTTCAATGCGTCATTAAGAATCTTAGCTTTGTCAATTTTTTCCTTATCGACCTCTATCTTAGAATGTAAAAGCTTATCATTTCTATTATCTTTTCTTAATTTTCCAGAGAGCTCTTCAGCGGATTCCTTCTTAGGATCCTGCTTCCCCGTTATAGATGACTCATCCTCATATCCAGAATCATCAAGTCTGTTAGGGAACATCACCCGAGCCAGTTTTGTCATTCTCAAGCTGTTCCGAGAATTGCTCCCTCAAATAATCAACAGAAGACTTTAAGTATTTAATAGAAGGCTTTAGTCGTATCCTGTGTGCTAAAACAGAGATTATTGCTCCTTGAACATCTTTAAGAGTTACAAATTTATTACCTGATAAAAAAGCATTACTCTGCGCCCGCTCATAAATACCTATAGATGCTCTAACAGAAGGCTTTTTTTCTAAATCTTCATTCTGTCTAAGAGACCTAATAAAATAAATTGTTTTAGAAAATAAATCCTCTGGAAAATCAACTAAGGACTTGCCCTTTATTCTGACTATTTTCTCCTCAACTTCTTGTTTCTCAGGAGGATTCATGTATATTAAATCAAACCTGTCAAGAAAAACATCACTCAGAGGCTCTGTAGAAGACTCTTCAGGGTTCATCGTTCCAATAAAAATAAAATTTGCATCAAGATCCACATCATAACTGCCAATAGTTACTTTTCTCTCCTCTAATGCTTGAAGAAGAGCATTTTGAAGCTTCTCTGAGCACCTATTAACTTCATCAAAAAATAAAATTCCCCCATCAGCTTTGAATATTTTTCCCGGAGTGAATGCTTCTTTTGATAAAGGCCCAAATTTCATAGCTTTCAAAGGATCTATATCACCTATCAAATCTTCAGCAGTCAAATCAGGACTTCCCTGAACTCTAATAAAAATCGGAGCTTCAATTTTCTCAGAACCATCTTGATTCTTTATAGTTCTAGATGGCAGCATCTTTGAGACGCTTCTAGCAAGAGTGGTTTTGCCTATTCCAGGAGGACCAACAATTATAACGTGCCTCCTCATCAATATTGCAGATCTTAATTGTTGTTTTACCTCTTCTTGACCGAAAACATCTTTAAAATCCTGTCTAATTATGCTTTCCTCGTAAGAAAAATCCTGTTCTTTTTGTTCTCCTGAAGTTTTGTTTTTAATTTTTTCACTCATTTTGCGCTCCAATGATAACCGTAAATATTCTAGAACACAGTTTTCCTTTTTATATATAATTGTTTTTATAAAAAACACACAACAAAAATCTGATCTTAAAAAATGAAAACTAGAAAAACATTATAACTACACTAAAAAAAGCGAAATCTTTAAATACTAACACAACCGTTTTATGAAAGTCTAATATTTAAGATTAGAGAAACCAAATAAGCAACGAGGTGTTTACGGATGAAATATAATAAAAAAGGACAAGCAGCATTAGAGTTCTTGACCACATATGGTTGGGCATTCCTTATCATATTGGTTATGATAGGAGCACTTGCATATTTTGGCGTATTGGATCCATCACAATTCATATCCCAAAGATGTCAAGTTTCAGCACCATTCTCCTGTGATGGTCAAAATTATGTAGTTAAAAAAACAGCTCCAAACATTCAATTAAGAATAAGAAATGGTTTGAATTCTGAACTTAACATAACAAATATGACTGTTAAATCAGATTCAGATAGCACATATTACGCTTGTACAACATTTGCAATAAATCCACAAGTAGTAAAAATTGATGGTGGAGTAACAGATATCAACTGTACTGTTAACTCAACTGCAACTGTACTGACTGAAGGCAAAAAGAAAAGAATACAATTTAAGTTATTCTACAGCCAAACGGACGGAGCAGGATACACTCAAGTAACTAACGGAGAAATATTTGCAAACACACTATCCTAAACAGGATAGATTTTTTTATTATTTTATTTCTCAATTTCTTTTTTATAAATGTTCTTTAATCGGTGTAATATATGCAAAAAATGCAACAAAAAGCCCAAGCAGCAATGGAATTTCTTACAACCTATTCTTGGGCGTTTCTAATAATACTTGTAATGATAGGAACTCTTGCTTACTTCGGCGTATTCAACCCGCAAACAGCCACAGGAGATAGATGTATATCTCCTCCAGGATTCGTATGTGAAAATTATCAACTAAACACAGATATGCAGAAAATAACCTTAACGAACCAACAAGGCTCAACCATAAATATAATTTCAGACACCATAAAATTAATTAAAAAAGAATCAAATGCAAGCTGTACATTAGTCGAATACAATAATCTTCTTCCAGATAAAACAATAGAATTCATATGCTCCGGAAACTCTCAGAACATAAACATAAAAGAAGGAGAAAAAGTAAAATTAGAATTAAACTTTAAATATTATAAAAAAGAATCTGGAATAACATTTAATAAACCAACAACAACACAAATAGTGGCAACTGTTCTACAATAAATTCAAAAAATTCAGACAAACTCCCAATCTTTTAATACAAAACTAATATAATAAGAAAATCGAATAATTAGACTTTGTTGTTTGCAACAAACAAGAAATGCTTCTCAGTGCCTTGGAGCTCTTGAACTATTCTTTTAACTATAAGTTTTTCGGGATCTGGCATCAATTTTATTCTTTCCTTAATATCTGCAAAACTCTTAAACGACTCTTCAGATCTTTTATCTACAATCTCCATCATGTGCTTCTTACCAAGACCCGGCAATAATTCAAGAATATGCATCCTTGTATTAAGAGGCTGAGCCTTATTAAAAAACTCTACAAAACGCTGTTCTTGCTCAACAACAATCTCTTTAACAGCATGCTCAAGCTCAGCTTTAGCAGTGCTTGTAAGCTTTTCAAAATTAATTTTACCATTAATATGATGAATCTTATCTCTCTTTGCTTCACCTATATACACTTTTTCAAGAGGTTGAAGATAAACCCCTTTTTTAGGAACAAGCTCAAGAATAGTAAAATTACTAGTTCCAATAGTTTGAGCAATAGGCGTTTTTAGATGTATAGGACTCCGATCCGAAGCATAGCCATTCAACAAAAAATCTAACACTAATGCTGCCTCTTCTTTTCTTGACTGATTCATCTTTGTCCCCCCAATCCATCATTAATTACACCAACAACAAACAAATATAAATACTTTGCTAAAATTAATCAACTATTAAGAATATCAACAATATTTTTCATGTTTTCTTTACTTACAGTTAAAGAATAGCCCTGAAGAACTACTGATAATTCATCAACAGATTTAGGAAGAACATCTAATATTTTTACAATATGATCCTCTTTCAATCTTGGAATTTGTAAATCTTCAATCTTTTTCTTCAAATCAGCATAAGCAGATTTAGACAAAGTAGAAAATGAATTCAAATACTCCTTAGTCTTTCCAGCCCTAAAACCTAGTTCACCATCTCTTTTTTCTATTGCATTCAACTCTGATTTTAGCTCAACTAAGGACACCGGAATCTTTTCTAATATTTCTGCTTTAGACATAAAAATTCACCTTATAACTTTTTCATATGCACAGGGTGCACTATCAAAATCTTATCTTTGTTAAAATCCTTTATTTTAACTTCATAACAAGATCCTTTCTTTGAAACAACAACTCCAGACTTACCTATAAATCTTGGATGATACATGCCCTCATGTATTGCAGGTTCGACAGTCAAGGAAACCCTATCTCCTTCACTAAACTCAGCCAAATATCTTCTTAAGCTAAGCTTGCCCTTATTCTTTATACTCTTAGTCAATTTTGATGCTTTTTTTCTTCTTGAACCGCCTACTCTTCCCATTTTACATCACAAACCTTTAATTATTTTTTTCCGCCCTTGCCACCTGCAGGTGCACCACCTTTCTTAGCATCTGCTTTTGGAGCAAGTTTATTAATAATCTCTTCAGGAATCTTAGCATTCTCCAATGCTTTTCTTACCTGCTCAACGGGTTTGCCTTCATTCTCCTTCATTATTGCTTTAGCAGATACCTCGTATTGAGCCCTCTTTCCTTCAAGATCTTTCTGTAATCTTATTCTTTCAAGTTCTATCTGCCTTAACTCTTCCTCAGATATTTCAGTTTTTTCCTCTGCTATCTCCTTATCAAATCTTCCAGAATTAACAAGTTGAATTGCTTCAGCAGGAGTAACCTCTTCAACTTTTACACCTAATGATCTACAACTTCCAATTATTTCCTTAACTCTCTCTTTAAGAGTTTTACCAGTTAAAGAATCTTCCTTCATCTTAGCTATCTTTATTATTTGCTCAATCTTTAAATCAGCAACAAAATCAACGTGAGGCTTACCAGAACCCTTCTCTAATTTTGCTTCTTTTTTTATAAGAGCAGAAGCAGGAGGAGTACCAATAGATATAGTATACGCCTTAGTATCTTTGTCGACAGAAACCTTAACTGGAACCTGCATACCTTTAAAATCAGCAGTTTTCTTATTTATATCAGTAACAACCTGACCTATATTCACTCCTAATGGACCTAAAGCAGGACCTAATGGAGGAGCAGCTGTTGCTTTTCCACCCTCAATTAAAACTTCAACTGAACTTGTTGCCATAATTACCATCTACCATTTATTTTTTTATTTTTTGAACTTTATACTAATGTTTGGAATCCACATTGATTTATAAAGCTTTCTCACGCTAAAACTGAACAAACACAAAAATTAAAGCCAAAAATCAATTAAAAAGGAAATAATAAATAAAAAAGTAAAAACTTATTCTTCATCCCTTCTTATTACCTTTATAGCGTCAAGCTTTAGCGTGATTGGAATAGGAACTGCTGCTTCCAATAATTCAACCACAACCTCTTCTTTAGCTTTATCAACCCTTGAAATTTTACATTTCTCTCTCTTGAAGGGACCAGAAATTATTTCTGCAATATCATTCTTTCTTATATCTACTTCTTTCTTAGCCTGCTCAAGCATGTGCTCTATCTCATGATATCCTATTTCATTAGGAAGAATTCCTCTTGCATAAGGAACACCAAAAGCAGCCTGCTCAGCATCACTCCTAGATTCAGCCTCTATGAAAATGTAACCCCTCATAGCGTGAGGCCTTATAACCGAATACACCAGAATCTTCTTTCTTGAAACATTACTTGAAACAAAAGTCATCACCTGATCTTCTCTGTTAGCTGTGACTCTTAACGCATAAATATGAGTTGATATTTTATCAACACCTTTATCCTTTTCTTTTTTATCCTGAAGAGACTCCTCTTCCTCAATCTCCTTCATTCTCTGTAATTCATCTTCATCTATCTTGTTTTGTTTGAGTATATTTTCATCCATTTTTATCACATCTCATATTTGAACATAACCATAACTTCAATCATTTGAACCTCTCTTAAAAAAAAGTAAAACAACAACTAATACTATAACAATAATTGATACTATTATAAGCGAAGTTAATACCTCCAATGCATGAAGTATAAAACCTAATAAACCTATAATAAGAATACCTATTGCGGAAACTTTAGTAATA
Organism: uncultured Methanosarcinales archaeon; assembly: GCA_964548665.1. Taxonomy (GTDB): domain Archaea; phylum Nanobdellota; class Nanobdellia; order Woesearchaeales; family 21-14-0-10-32-9; genus 21-14-0-10-32-9. The sequence continues at coordinate 20,311 of CAZJQL010000012.1, read as the reverse complement.
GTCCAATATTCTTCTTTTGTTGGTTTTTTTGTTACCCTTAAAACTCTTACACATTCACCAATAAAGTGAAAAAATTTTTCTTTTAAATTCATATAAATCCCCTTATTTTATACATATTTCTTGTATTTTTTATTTATTATATTTCTTCTTTACTCAATAACATTCAATCAACAAAAGTTATTCCTAATTCAGATTCGACTTCTTTCTTCTTGTCTTTCGCTGAACCACCATAACTGCCAAGTATTTGAGATGACTTAACACCTGTAACTACAAGCATAACCCTTATAGTTCCTTGAAGATCATCTGCAATTTGCGCCCCCCAAATCATTCTTGCATCAGAATCAAGTTTTTCTGAAATCTTCTCAACAACTTTTCTAGCCTCCTCAAGAGTCATATCTGCTCCACCTGAAACATTAATCAAAGCGCCTGTTGCTCCAGTTATATCAACATCAAGCAAAGGATTATTGATTGCTTTTTCAACAGATTCGACAGCCCTATTATTTGAATCAGACTCGCCGACACCAATAAGTGCAACGCCTCCATCACCCATAACTGCACGTATATCAGCAAAATCCAAATTCACAAGACCTGCTTTAGTAACCAGTTCAGCAACACCTTTAACAGCGTTAGTTAAAATCTCATCAGCAATTTTGAATGCAGTATGCAAAGGTAAATCAGGAGCTAGTTCTAAAAGCTTATCATTTGGAATCACAATCAAAGTATCAACATTTCTTCTTAATGAATCTAAGCCCATCATAGCATTTTCATACCTTCTCTGACCTTCCATTTTGAAAGGAATCGTAACAACTGCAACAGTAAGTGCTCCAGACCTTTTTGCCAAATCTGCAACAACTGGAGCAGAACCAGTACCTGTACCTCCTCCAAGACCACAAGTTATGAAAATCATATCAGCGCCAACCATTGCTGACTTAATGTCATGCTCAGATTCTCGTGCAGCATCTTCACCTATTTTAGGAATGCTTCCCGCACCCAAACCTTTAGTCAAATCCTTACCAATTAGAATCTTTTTATCAGCAGATGTATAAAGTAAATCTTGAGCATCAGTGTTTATAGCAATAGTTTCTGCACCAGCAATACCTATCTCAGTAATTCTATTAATGGTGTTATTTCCCCCGCCACCACAACCAAAGACTTTTATCTTTGCTTTTTGTTTAGAAAGCAACTCCTCTAGTTCAGCATCCAAAGCATTAGATTTCCTGGTTATATTAGCCATTTTAACGCTTCTTATATCATCAGCCATTACTACCCCTCCCATGCAACGAATAAAACCACAAGTTTTTGCCACAAAAAACAAAAAAACGAGTTATTCGCCTATAAACATACATATCCAATTATCATTTATTTAAACTTTTTCGTTCTCAAACCGACATTAATCAATTTTTCTTTTTATCCTCTTTTTCTGGAAATATAAACTCTAGCTCCACACCACTTAATTTTTTAACATCCTCCAAATAAGGCACAACTAGCTCTTTAGGCAAATCAAACGCCAATTTAGCAGAAGCTTTATTCCCCTCAAATTTTAAATCAGCATAAGGCAGTCTTGCCATAGACAATAAAGCCTTAACTTTTAATTCAGGATTATCAACTACTTTTTTTATATCCAAAGAATAAACAACCGCTTTTCCAGCTAAAGGATGATTAAAATCTACAATTACTCTCCCACCATTTACGCTTCTTATTACTCCTCTTGAATCATCAATGTTTAAAACTAAGCCCACTTGAGGATTAATCTTTTGTTCTTTAAATAAATTCATGGGAATAAGTTTCAAAAGTTTACTATTCTTTTTTCCGAAAGCTTCCTCCTCTGAAAGTTTTATTTCATGTTTTCCCAAGCCGAGGCCTTCTAATTTTTTGTCCAGACCAGGAAGAACATGTCTTTGACCTACACAAATAATCACTGACTTAAAATCTTCTTCATGAAAATGATGATGGCCATGCTCATGATGATGTTCTCCTTCAGGATGATCATGAATCAAACCTGCTTCTCTTGCATCTGAAGGAATAGTTGTGTCGAATATTACCTTATCCTCAGCAACTCTGCCTGTGTAATCAACATCTATAAAATCTCCTTTTTTAATACTCATTTTGTTTACCTTCTTAATGTTTACCCTCTTAAATTATTTCTAAATTATAATCCACATATTCGCATAAAAAACCAAATCACAATAAAAAATATGTTTTTAATGCTCTCCTAATTGGCTCGAGTTAAACACCAAATAGAAGAATAAGACTAAGAAAATACCTCCTTTTATAAATATTTCGGCAATAAATAGAACATAAAGTAGCTAACTTGAATATGTCAAATAACTAAAAACTCAAATAAACTTAAATAAAACAAATAAAATATAAAAGCAAAGAACAAATAACAAAAAAATAAATAAACTTTAAACAATGAAAAAAACAAATACAAACTCAAAAAAAGATGCACAAAAAGATGTAATCGTCGTAGATGAAGATGTGCTCGACAATCTAGAACAAAATGTTTACGACGACGATGCTAAAATTCCTTCAGAAAGAAAATCTGAAAAAAAATTTGATCTCGAACAATTAAAGCCATCATTTGTAGAAAGATATAAACATCTTTTAGGCGAAAAAGAATATCAAAAATTCAAAGAATACAGCTCTAAATATATTAAAAAAACAATAAGAGTAAATACTCTAAAGATAGGCATAGATAAATTAAAAATGAGACTTGAAAAAGACTGGATTTTGGATCAAGTTCCCTGGTGCAAAGAAGGTTTCTGGATAAAATACAAACACGGAGAAAGATTTGATGTAGGAAATATTCCTGAACATCAGTTAGGCTACATATACATACAAGATGCTGCTTCAATGATCCCTCCTGTTGTTTTAAATCCTCAGCCAGGAGAACAAATACTAGATTTGTGCGCCGCACCAGGAAGTAAAACAACACAAATCGCACAATACATGAATAATGAAGGATTACTTATAGCAAATGATTTTCAAGGAAAAAGACTTAGCGCATTAGGACTCAACACTCAGAGATGCGGAGTAAGAAATATTTTAATAACAAAAATGGACGGTGAGCGATTAGGTGAAACCGAAATGTTTGATAAAATTCTTGTAGATGCTCCTTGCTCAGGAACAGGAACAATAAGAAGAAATTACAAAATAATCGAAATGTGGAGTCCACATTTAGTCACAAAACTTTCAGGAATACAATATAAACTTCTTTCAAATGCATATAAAGCCCTTAAACCAGGAGGAATACTTGTCTATAGCACTTGCACTTTAGAGCCTGAAGAAAATGAAAAAGTAGTCAGCAGATTACTAGAAAACAATGTTAGTGCTGATCTTGAAGAAATAAAACTAAACATAAAAAGATCTCCAGCGATAACAGAATTTGATGGAAAAAAATATGATGAAAGAGTTTCAAAATGCTTAAGAATATACCCTCAAGACAATGACTCCGAAGGATTTTTCGTTGCTAAAATAACTAAGAAAGATGAACAATGAAACCAATCTTAACGATAATAATGTATTCTCTACCAGCTTACCTTATAGTCATGTTTTTCTTGTCACAAATATTTGTGCCTCATCTAGGCTGGAAAAGAAAACCAAAACACGAACTTCCTAAAGAGATACAAGAAACGCTCAATAAATTAGTAGAAAACAATAAAACAAAAAAAGAATTGCTAAATGCCGTAATTAAATATCAGACGAATAACAATAAATCATCCATGATGATGTTATTTTTAGGATTTAAAGATCATTTTATATCAGATTTTGATGAACTATGGAAAACTCCTTTTCTTCATTGCCATCAACAAGCATATATTCTAAGAGAATTATTACTTAAAACTAAAAAATTCAAAGAGACAGACATAAAAATAAAAATAACTGCCTGCTATGTACAAATACATCAATATTTAGAGATAAATGTCTCTGAAACAAATAAAAAAGAATACGTTGCTGTTGATCCCTTTGCAATAAGTTTAGGCTACACCATAGGAGAAACCCTGCCACTACTAGCATTTAGAGATATGAAAAAAAGAGGAATAGATTGGAAAAAAAGATACAAAGAATTTAAAATATCAAAAAAAAGTGAGAAACTATGAACTTTATTTTCTAGCCTTCTCTATTCTTTTCTTCAGCAAAGCATCTAGAGATTGATCATTAACTTTTATTACTTGCCATCTTACACCAGGAAGATCCCCTTTAGCCCTGCCCATGTTGCCACCCATACACTCTATGACAACCTCATCGTGCTCATCAACCATTTTCTGAGCACCATCTCCCGGTAAAAAAGCAGTAACTTGTTTTCCATTCTTAACAAGCTGAACTCTTACACACTTTCTCATAGCAGAGTTTGGCTGCTTTGCTTCCCTCTGAACTTTTTCAAGAACAATACCAGAAGCCTGACTTGAACCGCCTAAAGGATCATACTTCGATTTTGAACCTAGAGTTTTCTTCGCATACCACTTATATTTTTTCTTTTGTTCTGACCTTCTACTTTTAAGTTTGCTTCCCGCGTTTAAACCTGATGCTTTTTTACTCATGTTATATCACTTCACACGACTTTTATTTCATTTATGTTATCAAAATACTTCTTAACAATCTCCTCATAATTTCTCAAATTTTGAGCTCTTGCACCAATCATAAGTCCTTTAGTTTTAGCATCCGGACCTTTGATGGTTACAACAACATCATCTTGAGTTATCTCAAGGATTCTTAATGGAAACATTAAATTCTTAATGAACTCCAATACATCAGGATTAAATTCCACTATTTTAATCTTTCTGTTTATTGTTTCCTCAATTCTCTGAATATTGGACTTTTGTTTTCCCAAAGCTTTACCCATTTCTCCTTCGTTAACAACAAAAACAATCTTATCTCTGTTAACAAAACAATCCTTAAGACTTGCTTTGGTTATTTTTTCAAATAAAGACATAAGCTTCAAAAGCTCAACATCGTACTTAGCTCTCATAAAGTATTTTCACCAAAAAAATTATTTCAATAAACCCATGACTGCAATAGAGAAAGGTTTTCTACACAGAGTACCCAATTCTTCATTAGTCATACCAACATCAACTAAGTCAAAACTACTTAACTCTTTATAATATTCTAAATCCTTTTTAGTTTTGACATCGACATTAGATGCAACAAAAACTTTCGCTAGCGTACCTTTTCTCAATTCTTTCATAGTTCTTTCTTTTCCCATAATCAGTTTATCCGAACCCAACAACTTTCTTATTTCTTCCATAAATATTCACCTTTAAACCATCAATTTATTTTTTTATTTTTGCTTTAACTATCAATCCAGGCAAACCTGTACCAACAGGAACAGGCTGGTTCAACATTACGTTTTCTATAACGCTATTTAGATTATCTGTTTCTCCAACTAAAGACGCATTAATAATGTGCTTTATAGGTGTTTCAAATGAAGCTCTAGCAAGAACAGATGGTTTTTCTTTTACAATACCATATCTGTTTATACCTAAAACTTTTCCCGACATACACATAGTGTCCGCAACCAACATAATATGACGAACGTTTACATTAAGACCTTGTGCTTCAATCACTTTCATTAATTCATTTATTATTATTTGTCTTGCAGCTTCAATACCCAAATATCTTTCTACTTCATAAATATCATTAGTGTATGTTCTTGAAGAATCTACAAACTCAAGCTCCAATACTTCTTTCATATTGGTTCCTGCTGCAATTATCACAAACTCTCCTTCTTTCTTAACTGGAAGAACTTGTGTAATGCCTTTAACTCCGTGGATATAAACATTCTTTATTTTTTCTTTCAATTTGTAAAGTTGAATTATGTCTTTATCCTTTGCAGATTGAGAAACCAATATGCTGTTATCCTTTTCAAGTTTAAAATTATAACCCTTGAAAGATTTTTTCAAGATGTTTATAACTTTGGTCATATCCATCTTAACTAAATCAACCTTACTCTGATCAAGAACGATAGTCATCTCAGCTTCAGAAATATTCATAACAATTTCCTTAAGGAAATAATTTAATGTAAGCTCCTTCAACAACTCTGCAATCATCTTCAAATCTTTACCCTCAGAATACGGCTTCTTTAAGTGAATAGTCATTAATTGAGTTGAAATAGATTTTCTTCCATCAAGAACTTCAATCAATCTTGGAAGACCTGTAGTAACGTTCATCTCAGCTACACCTGCAAAGTGAAATGTATTCAATGTCATCTGAGTACCTGGTTCTCCTATTGACTCAGCACTTATTATACCGACACATTCTCCTGGCTGCGCAATGCTCAAGAAATATTCTTCCTCAACTTTCTCAAGTATTTTTTTGAGCTTATCTTTGCTACATTTTTCAGGCAAGTTATCCCTTACTTCATCAATCAGCGATTTAGGCAACTTGTTTTTGTATTCATTGAATAATTCTTCCAGATCCGCCATTTTATGCACCTTACATTTATTTTTATTAATTTAATGTTTTAAATTTATTTCAATTTATTCTCATTCATATTCATTGATTTTAGCAACACTTTAACTTTGTTTCAAACTTAATCAATCATTTTTATTATATTTTTCACATTTATTTTTCCGCCCTCAGTTTTTGAAACATCAAGACCATCCTCTCCATAATTGAATTGAACAATCTTTCCTGAAGCATCTCTAACACTCAAATCATACTCTACTTTCAAATCTTGCATTGCGTTAGCAAGTCTTCTGTAAAGATATCCTGACTTAGGTGTTCTCAGAGCAGTATCCATAAGACTATCTCTGCCAGTCATAGCCATGAAAAACATCTCGTGCGGTTTCAAGCCATCTTTAAAACCATTGCCTATGAAACCTCTTGCTGATGCACCAAGATCATTTTTCTTGAAACAAGAAAGCGCCCTATTAGCATAGCCTTTGCTTATTCTTCCGCCTCTCAAAGCTTGCTGACCAACACAAGCAGCCATCTGAGCTAAGTTTATTGTGTTACCTCTAGCACCGCTTCTTACCATAGCCATAGTATTACTATTTTGAGAAGAAGTTTTTTCAACAATCTTACCAGACTCATTTCTTGCTTTGTTTAATCTTTCAAGTATTTTTAGCTCAAGAGTTTCAGACATACTTCTTCCAGGAAGCTGTTCTAAAGAACCATCTTCATAAGCAACAATCAATTTTTCAACATCAAATCTAGCATCGCCTATTATTTTTTTAACTTCAATGTTTGCTTCAGAAGACAAATCAATGTCTGAAATTAAAGAAGAGAAACCATGTCTCATCAATACCTCAGCACCAATGTTGTTAATCTTTCTTAAAAGCTCAATAATCTGATCCTGACCATACTGCTTGTGAAGATTTCTTAACAACAAACCAGAACCTTCTCCCAGATTACTTGAATCGAGAACCCCTGAAATGAGCTTACCGCCCACAATTTTAACAACAGCATCAGGATGATCTGGCTGTTTGTTGTATAATCTAGATTTTCCTTCGAAATTAAAATCATCAGGAATTACAACAGAAAATATTTCTTTTCCAGTCAAAACATCTTTTTTAGGAAGCTTGCTGAAATCATCTATTCCTGCATCAGCAAGAAGATCTATTGCTTCTTGTCTTCCCATCTTGAATCCATCTCTTGTCAACAAATAATTTCCAGATATACTATCTTGAATGCATGCAATTATGCTTAGACCATATCTCGGACTTATTAATTGAGTTTGAACTTCCATTAAAACTTCAGCTTCAGCTCTTGATTCCTCAGTTTGAGGGATATGCAAGTTCATTTCATCTCCATCAAAATCAGCGTTATAAGGTGCACAAACTGCAGGATTTAATCTTAAAGTAAGACCAGGTAACACCTTAACTCTGTGACACATCATGCTCATTCTGTGAAGTGAAGGCTGTCTGTTAAATAATGCGATATCACCATCCATTAAATGTCTCTCAATTATAAACCCTGGCTGAATCTCCTCAAGCAACTGTTCTTTAGTTTCATTAGTAATTCTTTTTCTCTTACCATCAGGTCTAATAATATAATTAGCACCAGGATATGTTTCATGTCCTCGTTCTACAAAGCCCTTTAAGTGCTCCATGTTCCACTCAGTAACTCTTTCAGGAACAGTTAGTTTCATAGCAATAACTTCAGGAACACCAACTTCATTAATATCTATTTTTGGATCAGGGCTAATAACAGTTCTTGCTGAAAAATTAGTTCTTTTACCTGCAAGATTTCTTCTTATTCTACCTTCCTTACTCTTTATTCTTGATGCAAGAGTTTTCAAAGGTTGACCTGATCTGTGCCTAGCAGGAGGCAACTGAGTTACTTCATTATCAAAGAAGGTTGTAACGTGATATTGCAACAAATCCCAGAGATCCTCAATAATTATTTCTGGAGCACCTGCATTGATATTCTCAAATAATCTTTGATTAATTCTTACAATATCCCCTAACTTGTGAGTTAAATCATCCTCGCTTCTCTCTCCAGTCTCCAAAGTTATTGAAGGCCTCATAGTAACAGGAGGAATAGGAAGCAAAGTCAAAATCATCCATTCAGGTCTAGCAATTTTTGGATTTATCCCAAATACAACTAAGTCTTCATCAGGGATTCTTTCTAATCTTGCTCTTATTTCAATAGGAGAAATTCTTCTTTCTTCTTCCATTATTGTAGTTGGTTTTTCAATAATAATTTTCTGTTGCTTAGCTTTACAATAAGGACACTTATTAATTGTTTTAAGACTAGCAATTATTAATTTTATTTTATCTCTTCTTTCGTTTAAACCTTGCTCTAAAGTTATTTTGTCTAATAAATCAGAAAATGCTTTAACTTTTTCTTTCGGAATCAAAATTCTACCACAAGATCTGCAAGTACATCTTAATAAATCAAGAACAATGTCTACAAAAGCAATATGAACAACAGGTCTAGCTAATTCAAGATAACCAAAATGACCAAAACTCTCTTTTAATTTTTGACCATCAGTTTTACATCTTAAACCAGGATCTATAACTCCTAATCTAACATCCATTAATCCTCCGTCAACAGGGTAACCTTCTTTATCGTAAAGCTCAGGAGTTACTATTTTAGCTTTAGCCATCCCCTCTATCATTTTCGGAGACATTAATCCAAATTCTATTTTCTCAATGTATTTGTATATTGGTTTTTGAGTATCCATTTCTTCACCTACTTAAAACTTACTTTTCAAATGTATTTTTGGCAACACACCCAATGCTTTGAACTCATCAAGCAATAACTTGAATGCATAACTAACCTCTATATCAGTCATTTCTGAGTCCTCGTCAAACAAAGGAGATACCGCTCTGTTATTTTTTCTAGCATCATAATAACCCACAAGACCGGACCTCTCACAAATAGGTATGACCACTTTGTCAGCATCAAATCTTTCTTTAAGTACTAAAGATGCTCCGTGAGCTATGAATGTATCCTTTTCCATCTCTCCAAGTCTCAAACCACCTTCTTTAGCTCTACCTTCAGTAGGCTGTCTTGTAAGCAATTGTATAGGACCTCTTGCTCTACTGTGAATCTTATTAGCAACCATGTGTCTTAATTTTAGATAATACATATTACCTATGAATATTCTAACCTTAAATTGCTCTCCAGTAACACCATTATATAATGTTTCTGAACCATCTTCTCTGAAACCCATTGAAGATAATTCTTTTCTTAGATTCTCTTCTTTCTCGGCCTCAAACATTGTAGCATCTATATATCTTCCACTCAAGCTTCCGACTTTACCAGCTAGCAATTCTAACATATGAGATACAGTCATTCTAGACGGAATACCGTGAGGACTAAACATTATATCAGGTCTTACTCCGCCTGATGTAAATGGAACATCAGCCTCTGGCACAAGAACACTTATAACTCCCTTTTGACCATGCCTAGATGTAAACTTATCTCCTATTTCAGGAACTCTTTGTTCTCTTAATCTTACTTGAATGAGCTTATTTCCTTCTTCATTTTCAGTTACAGATACAAAGTCAACAACACCTTTTTCTCCGTGCTTCAAAGCTAACGAAGATTCTCTTCTTGAATCTGTAGCAAGACTATACTCCTCCATACTACTCAAAAATCTTGGAGGGCTTACTTTACCTATAATTACGTCTCCTTCATCAACTTTTGCTTCAGGATAAATAACGCCATCATCTTCTAAAAATCTGTAGTCTCTCTCAGACCTATATCCTCTAACTTCTTTGTCCGGAATTCTCACTTCATCCATTAAGCCTCCAGAATATCTTAATTCTTCAGCAACTATAGGTCTAAAATAAGATGATCTTCCAAGACCTCTCTCTACAGAACCTTTGTTTATAACAATAGAATCCTCCATATTATAACCCTTATAGCTCATAACTGCAACTATAACGTTCTGGCCTGCAGGGTGTTTATCATAATCTATGACTCCATGCATAACTGATTGAACAATAGGATATTGAGGATAATACAACAAATTTACATCCATATCCATTCTTGTATTAAAATTAGCAGCATAAAATCCTATCGCTTGTTTCTGATTCTTAGCTCCTTGATTTAATCTAACTCCCTGATTGTAATTTCCAAAAGGAACCAAAGATGTTGTCAAACCCACAATATCCAGAGGTGCAACCTCTAAATGTGTGTGCTCAGGAGTTAAATCACTTTGAAAAAAAGCAACAAGAGCATTCTCCTCCTCTGTCGCATCCAAATACTCTACAACACCCTGATTTAATAAATCTGACCAAGAAATCTCATTTTTCTGTAATTGTTGAATATGCTTATCAGTTAAAAGAGGTTTTCCTTCTTTTACAACAATAAGAGGCCTGGTAGCTCTTCCTCTTGAAGTTTCTATCATGACTCTATCTTCATCTTCAAGATATAACACATTAACATAACTAGAAACCTTTCCTATTCTTCTATCAGATATTAATTGATCAACAAAATCTTTTGGATTTTTGACTACTCCAACAAATTTACTATCCATGAATACATCAGTCATTTTGCCTTCACCACTTCTAAACCAATATTTTTTAAAGAATCTAATAATTCAGCTTCATCAACACTTCTAGAAATTCTAGCAAGAAGAGCCATATTCTTTCTCAAACCAATATTTGTACCTTCAGGAGTTTCGCTCATACACAATCTACCCATGTGTGTTGGGTGAAGAGCTCTAGCTTCAAAATTCTCTTGACTTGAACTTAAAGGGCTGACAACTCTTTGCAATGCAGAAAGCATCTGAATAAAATTAAGTCTTTCTATTCTTTGACTTATACCTTTTCTAGCACCAACCCAATTACCAGTAGCCATACTACTATAAATTCTTTGAGTAAGAAGCTTTTCCCTGATTATAACTTTTATACTAGGAAACTTACCTCTCTTAACAATTCTCTGGAAATTATAAAGCATATCTCCAATAAGAACCTTTATGTTAACTCTGAACAAATCTGCAAGTAAATCTCCAGACATTTTTAGTCTCTTATTAGCATAATGATCTTTGTCATCAACCAAAAGTTCACCATTTGAGACCCTTATATAATGTTTCAAGTATTTACATAGATTTTGTGCTTTCATCGATCTCGCGCTTTCATCCAGACCAACATGAGGCAACAAATATTTGTCAAGAATTTCTTTAACTCTCTCAACTCTTATTTCTCTTGTTTGAGTTATTCCTATTCTTTTTGCTTTTTTTTCAATCGCATCTTCCTCAGTTTTTATGTCAACAAACTCATAGAGATTTATGAATACTTCTGAGCTATTAGGAAGATCAATTAAACGCATAATCTCTTCATCTTTTAAGATTCCCAAAGCTTTTATTATAACAATTAAAGGAATTTTTTTAACTCTCGTAAATGTTATATAAAATATCTCATCTTTCATCTTCTCAATTTGATGTGGAATCTTATAAGATCCCTGTTCAGAGAATATTTTTCCAACAAAATCACTAGTTCCTGTGGTTTCTTGCTCAACCATAAACCTGTTTGCGGCAAGATCTTCAACAGATACAATTACTTTCTCAGTACCATTAATTATAAAATAACCCCCCGGATCGTCAGGATCCTCTCCGGCTTTAATTAAATCATCTCTACTCATGCCCTTAGTGTGACAATATTTACTCCTTAACATTATGGGAATATTCCCTATTTGAGTCTTAAAACTCTCTCTTTGTACTCCATTAACATGAGCAGAAACTTCCAAATAAACAGGAGCAGAATAAGATAATTTTCTTAATCTAGCTTCTGATGGTAACAAATCTCTCTTTGAACCATCAGCTTCAGTTATTTCGGGCTTAGTAACAGATATTCTATCAAGCTTTATTTTAAACTCTTCGACATTAGTTGGAATTATAGTAGGCTCAACTTCTTTATTCTCCTCGACAATAACTTGAAGTTCTCTATCAATAAAATCATTAAAAGATTCAATATCTGAATGAACGATAGAATTCTCATCAAAATATTTTTTTAGAAGCAACTTAGAATTGCTTGCATTTATATTAATAGGCTGACTATTCATCTATAACACCTCTGTAAAAAACTGATTGTCCCGCAGTAGGACTTTTTCTTATTATCTTAATAATATCATTCGCCTTAACATCAAGATGTCTTATTGCAGGATCATCGACATAGATTTTTGGAAGTTCCTTAATAGTAATTTTATATATTTTGAAAAGATCTTCTTTTTCTTTTTCAGATAATTTAATGTGTTCAGGAACTAAAAAGTGCTCAAGCGTATTTGTTTTTGTTGATTTTCTTGACACCCTCTTAGTAAGCTTTTGCTTCTTTTCCTTCTTTTCTTTAGGCTCTTTCTTAGAATCAGATTTTGACTTTGTTTTATTTTCTACTTGTTTTGCCATATTAATTCCTCGGAATTTTTTGAACTTTTCTAACGGGTCGGACGAGATTCGAACTCGCGACCACTTGGTTAAAAGCCAAGTGCTCTACCAGGCTGAGCTACCGACCCAAGTTTCATTGAGTTAATCTTGAGTTCATAAATGATTAATAACGCCCTGGCCGGGATTCGAACCCGGGTCGAAGCCTCGACAGGGCTTCATGATAGGCCACTACACTACCAAGGCATAAACCCCATAAATTCACAATCAGCCATTCTCAAATCGCTTAATTCCCCAATCACAACCATCTCAGCCATTATGATGATAGCATACAATCTAGCAGGATAAAAACTTTAAAAAAAACTAGAATATGCATGCATCAATCTATTTATTTTGTTAGTGTGATTGCTTATCATCTACGGAGCCTCAATAATATTAACCCAACGGTGTTTCAGTGGAAATGCAATTCGTTTATAAACCTTACGGTCTATTAATTATTCAGAAATAAAATTACGAAAAAAACCAAATAAAAATAAAAACTTAAATTTGAAAAAAGAGTCCCCCGGGTGAGATTTGAACTCACAACCTTTCGGTTTCAGCTGACCTGTTTGTCATCCAACCCTGAACCAGGGCAGTCTAAAGGTTTCTACAGCCGAACGCTCTACCGTTGAGCTACCGGGGGAATAAATAAAATAATAAAATATTAACTTCGAACTGCAACTTATTTTATAAAAGTTTCTAGTTTGAATAAAGTCTCAACAAAATATAAAACAAGATATTAATCAACATTAATTGAAATAAAAAAACCAAAAATAAATATCAGACAAATAACCTGAGAACAACAAAAAGTAAGAAAAAAATAAAAACAAAAAAAGTCAACAAATTATTTTCTTATAAATAAAGGAACAGGAGATAAAGATGCCCTTTCTCTACCGGAACCAACATCAAACTTAACCCTTGCTCTCGGAAGAGTCATATCTCCAATTATCTTAAGCTTTGCCTTTAACCTATAAGTTATTATTCTCTCTTCATATGAATCTAATCCATCAATATCCCAATAAAGCAAAGTTCCTTTCTTTTGAGTCTTAGTTATTCTAGTTGGTTTCATCGAACCTAGATGATTCGAATGAATAAGTTCAGTTATACCTGGAAGCTTATCAGTTACAGATATATTATTCACAGAGCCATTAGATCTATTTTTTATAAAAATTCTAATCTTTATCTCAGATATACCCTCTGAATCTTCTCCCACAACAGCAGCTTCTTTTAATATCAAGATAGGACTCCTAAATATGAAGTAAGCCGCAGACCCCAACACCAGAATAATCAACAAAATTATTGGCACCCTATAATTAGTATAAACAAAAATAGTCATAGACTCAGTTGATTTTAATGAAGTTGTCCACAATAAATAGGTTTTACCATCTATCTTTACTCTTTCAGCTTTTGGATCAGAATACATAAATAATCTTTTAGGCCATGGAGCATAGACTGAAAACTCTTTTGTTCTTTCTTCATTACCTAGATTTTCAAGAAAAATAGTTTCTGTTCTTAAAAATAACTCCTCAGAAGAATTATAAACAGGAGTTATGGATGAGTAACCATCAATATTTAAGCTAACTTCTGAATCAGTTATTGTTTTGCCAGATCTAGGATAATATAATGAAATCTTTATAGGATATGCTCCTGGTTCTTGAAGCGGATTAAGATCAAAAAAGAAATCAGTAGTTTTTTCTTTTCTAGGACCTAAAGATAAACTATAATCCTCTGAAAATAAGTCACTAGTTATTTTTATGCTCATGTTTGAAATATCAAGCTGATTTCTATTCCTAGTCAGAACAGTTATCTTGACAGGAGATCTTGGATCTTGAGATTGAGGAACACTCACTGAAAGAGCAACATTAGGCACATAATCTGAATAAAACCCATCAAGAGTTAAATGCAAAGGCAATTGAAAATAATCATTATTACCGAAATTATCATTAACTTTTATGGTTAAATCATATACTCCCAAACTAGCAGTTGTTTTTGGAAAGATTTTAACAACAACATTTTCTTCAGACTCTCCTGGAACACTAACAGCATTAGGAAAAAGAACCCAATTTGTCGCATCCGCAGGACTTAGTTGAATAGTTACAACTTGATCATATTTTCTCAAATTATTAATTGTGAATGTATAATTAGCAAAGCCTTCAGGATTAACCCTATAATTTTCAGGCTCAACTGAAACGCTAAACGACGGATTAGCTGCAAAAACCACAGAACCCGATAAAATAATTGTGCAAACAACAAGCATTAGAATAGTGAACTGCTTATTTAGTACCTCAACCATAAAAATCCCTCCGATTTTGCATTAGATTGTACCTTTATATATTTTTCTATATATTTTTCTGCATAAACACCTAAATAAACAGTTAGTTTTTTATAAAAAGCCAAATTTATTATACACTTGCTAACATACAAAAAAGTAAACAAGTTGAATGAACTTACAAAAATACAAAACAGAAGATAAATATAAAAGAAAATATAAAAAAATCTGAGCGAGCGATAAAATGAACATAAGATCACCAATTGTATCTGTACTTGGACATGTAGATCATGGAAAGTCTAGCATATTAGATTCCCTGAGAGGAAGCAACATAGTTAGAGGAGAAGCAGGAGCAATAACTCAAGCAATAGGCGCATCAATAATGCCTCTTGAAGCAATAAAAAAGAGATGCGGTAAACTAATTGAGAAACTAAACATGAAAATAACAATACCTGGAATTTTATTCATAGACACTCCAGGACATGCAGCATTCACAAGCTTAAGAAAAAGAGGAGGAAATCTTGCAGATATCGCAATAGTAGTCATAGATATAAATGAGGGATTTAAGCCGCAAACCATAGAAGCAATAGAAATTTTAAAATCTTACAAAACTCCATTTATTATTGCTGCAAACAAAGTAGATTTAATAGCAGATTTTGCAAAAAAAAGCACTAATTTTTTAGAAAATTATTCTCTACAAAAAGAAGAAACAAAACAAAAACTAGAAAATAAAATATATGAAATAGTTGGATCCATTTATGAAAAGTTTGGAATAAGCTCAGAAAGATATGATCGAGTAGAAAGCTATACAACACAAGTAGCAATAGTTCCTTGCTCTGCAAAAGAACAAATAGGATTAGAAGAATTGCTAATGGTAATAACAGGATTATCTCAGAAATTCTTAGAACAAAGTCTTAAGCTAAATGCAGAGGGTCCTGCTAAAGGAGTCATACTTGAAGTCAAAGAAGATAAAGGTTTGGGAAAGACAATTGATGTAATATTATATGATGGCTCTCTACAAACAGGTGAAACAATAATAGTTGGAAGTTTAAATGAACCATTTAAAGCAAAAATAAGAAGTCTTCTAATGCCTGAGCCCTTAGTGGATATGCGAGATAAAAAATCAAAATTCCGACCTGTGAAAGAAGTTGTTGCCGCAACGGGCGTAAAAATTGCAAGTCCTGATTTTAATCAAGAGATCATAGCAGGGATGCCTTTATTTGGATTAAGAGAACAAAACGAAGATGAACTTAAAGCCAGTGCAAAAGAACAAGTAAATGAAGTAACATTTGACACAGATAAGGATGGCTTAATAGTTAAAGCAGACACGCTCGGAAGTTTAGAAGCTATAATAAAGCTCCTGAGAGATCAAAATATAAGCATAAGAAAGGCAAGCATAGGAAATATAAGTAAAAAAGACATATCTGATGCTGAATCTAACCACGAGAAAAATCCTTTACAAGCAGTTATTCTAGGATTTAATATATCTAATGAAGAATCCACAGAAAAAGTCAAGATAATAGTAAGAGATGTAATATACTCGTTGATTGAAGACTATGAAATATGGAAAAAAGAAGAAGAGCAAAAACTAGAATCTAAACAACTTGAAAATATTACGAGGCCTGCAAAAATAGAAGTTCTAAAGAATTGCATATTCCGACAAAACAATCCTTGCATCGCAGGAATAGAAGTGATAGAAGGACAAATAAAGACAGGAGTTTACATAATGGATAAAACTGGAAAAAGAATTTGTGAAATAAAAAGCATGCAATCAGAAAATCAAAATGCAAACGTGGCTGAACGAGGAAGACAAGTCGCTGCATCTTTTCCAGGAATAACCGCAGGAAGACACATCAACGAAGGAGAAACATATTATACAGATTTAACCGAAGAAGAATTTAGAAAAATAAAAAAATTAACCAAGCATTTAAATAAATCAGAGCTTGAAATTCTCAAAGAAATAGTGGCAATAAAGAGAAAAACAAATCCTGTGTGGGGAGTATAATGAGAATTAATAAAAATCTTGAAATTTTAAACTCTAAAGAAATTAAAAAATTAATGAATTTGTTAGATGAACAATTCGGATATCAAGAAAAACCTGATTTTGCTTTTCTAATAAGTAATAAAGAAAAATTTTACATAATAAATAAAGATATAGATAATATAAATTATGAAAAACTAAGAATAGATTCTGCCGGGCTTTACATAGGAAAATTTCTTAAAGACGGATTTAGATTAAGCATAGAGGGATCACAACTATTCGGACCGAAATGCAAAAAAAACATCTTGAACATAAATGATTATCAAAAACATGATTGGCTTAAAGGAAATGATTTAGAAATAGAACAAAAAGACGGCTTATATTTATTAAAATGGAACGAAGATTTTTTGGGCTGTGCAAAAATAAAAGAAAATCATGCTTTAAATTCTGTCCCTAAAGCAAGAAGACTTTTTGTCGTCAACGAAATTATTGATTAGGGTTTATCAAGCATATAAAGAACTAAGTCTTCAACATATCTTGCGCCCTTACTTAATCCACTTTCAGAATATTTCCCATTTCTATGATTTGATCTGAAACTATAGTAAAAGTTTTCATGACTTATAATGCCATTCTTATATATAAAACCAGATTCTTGTTCTTGAACCAGAGTTTGAACAGGATATTTTCTTAAAAAAAAATCTATCTCTACTCTAGGCAACATCCTAAATCTATCTTCTTTTGTGACTGAAGAAGGATCTTTACCAGAATATTTATCATTCAGGCTGACCGCAAAGTTTGCTTTATTTCTTAAATCTTTAACAGAATCTTTTTTATTGAACTCTATCCATTCAGGATAATAGCTCCCATCATCAGCAAGTTCTTTAAACTGAGCCACTGTTTTTTTTAATAAATCCACAGGAACTTCCACTCTTTGACCTAACAAATCAGAAGGCAAATTATTCTCTATCCCAAATAAATAATCAGATATTTTTTCTCCAAATCTTCCTATTCTTTTTTGTCTATATTCCTCAGTTATGACCTTATTAGTTTTAGTGAAATATTTGACTTGATTTATGCCGTAGATTGCATTTTCAACACCCTCAGGAAGAAAAATATCAGGATGATTTTTAAACAAGCTTTCCATTTCGCCTTCATCCACAAACTCCCCTACAGGAGTTTTCTGAGTTAGGATTTTGCCATCATTTGATCTTCCTGCAGAAAGTAAATAATTTTCTTGTTGAACAGGTCCGACTAAATCAATTACCTGATCTGTTCTAAGAGTGTAAAGTTTTTTAAGAGTTGAATTTGCTCCAAAAAATGCATGTATGAATTTCCATTTAAGAGAGTCTGCGACTCTTTTATTTATTATATGCTCTAAATCTCGCATAAAGTTATCTGTATCTCTTATTTTGTAATTAACATCTATTTTTCCAAAAGGAAGCTCCTCCTTTTGTTCAACTAAATACTTAGCTTTTAAATTAACAATACTGGCTCTTAAATCAAATAGATCTTTAGTTAATTCTTTAGAAAAAAGCAACCTGTACTTTTTATCTGAACAATCGTATTCTTTAGTAAAACCATTAGATCTATGCCTAGATTTTTTTGTCATAATAATAAAAAAAACTAATAATATATAAATGTTTCTACTATTTAGTTACAACAGAATGAGTTTACAAGATATCCTCTATAGGTTTCTTCTTTTTCGATGAAGACTGAGGTACTGCAGACTCCGCTTCTTTCTGAATGTCAACGCCCAAATCTTTTAAAGCGCCAATATGCATCTGCATCAATTGCTCAACAATGCCCAAAATCCTTCCAAGTTCCTGACGTTCTTTAGACAATGTAGCCAAAGAACCCTTATGAAATCCGATCTGCTCATCTTTAGACTGATCTTGTTTTTTCTTTTGAGTCATATAAATCACCAAACAAAAAAACAACAATGTAATATATAAAACTTATCAAAATAATTAAAACGAAAAAAGAAAATAAAATACCACCAACTAAAATAAGATAATAATCAGAAAATAATATAAAAGAACAAACACTCAAACAAAAAATGCTTGAAAAAATAACGGAAACAATAAACCACACAATAACAAACATAGTTATAGCAATAATGATAGTTCTAATAGGATTCATAATAGGAAAAATAATAGATATAACTTTAACAAAAATATTTGGAGAATTAGAAGTCGACAAAAATTTAAGAACCAAAAAAAGAAGAACGAACATAGAGAAAGTACTTCCTAAAAGCATAGCAATAACAATATACATAGCATCAGTCATCTTAGCACTCGCACATCTGCAAATAATAAACTTAGTTTTAAAAACAACAATATATGTACTCTTTATAATTGCCCTGGGCACAATAATACTTAGCACTTTAGACATAATTCCCAACATAATAGGACACATACAAATAAAAAAGACAATAAAAAAAGACGACATAATACAAACAAAATTAGTAAAAGGAAAAGTAAAGAAAATAGGACTTTTGAGCACACAAATAATCGACAATAAAAATAACCTGTTTCACATACCTAATTCTTATCTACACAAAAACAAAATCAAAAAAACAAGCAATAAATCTTAAGATAATTTTTCAAGAAGACTAGTCAACTGCCAAATTTGTGTTCTAACAAACATAGGTAAATTAACATCACTAGAAAGTTCCTCTAAATCAGATAAAGTTTTATTGACTCTTAAAGATATCTCCTTATCAGAACAAGTACTCAAATCTTTTTTTATATCCATAACCTTTTGTTTTACATTCTTAGAAACAGCACCATCTTCATGCAACTCATCTAAAATATCAAATACTTGTCTTAGATCTTCATTCACTCTTACCACCTTTCTTAGAGTCATCAAGCGCATCCATTATTTCACTTTGAAGTTGCTTAGCCCTCTCTTTAACACTCATTTCCTGCTTCTCTATAGACTTTATTCTGACTTCAACAACTTGTTTCTTTGAATCCAATTCCTCACTTAAAGAAGACTTATCAGCTTTAACCATAATATTTCCTATTATTTTATATGATTCTCCAGATGTTTTTAATTCTTCTATAGCAGACTCTAATTCAATCAATTGATTCTGAAAATTTCTTCGTTGATTAGATAAAGTTTGTAAATTCTGCTCCATCACAGACAGCGAGTTAACTTTTTCTTCAGTTTCCTTATTCATCTTCAACAACCTTCCTAGTTTTTTCGTGCACAGTAATTATTTTAGTTATACTGTTAAGAACCGCCCTCA
>CAZJQL010000011.1:0-39097 GCA_964548665.1 uncultured Methanosarcinales archaeon | reverse complement strand
TTAACAAAAGCTGCACCAAAAACACACAAAAAAAAACAATGGGACCTCTGGGATTTGAACCCAGGACTTCCACGTTTCAGCCGTTTCAGCTTCGAACATTTGAATCGCTCGTTCCACAAACACTTCAGCGTGGCGCTCTCCCAGTCTGAGCTAAGGTCCCTCAGAATCGAAAGAACACCAAATTCATTTAAAAATGTTTTCCAAAACAAGAATCAATAATTAAAAACTTATTTAAATAAAAAAAATTGTTAATCACACAGATGTGTATATAAATGGCTTCAGAAATAATACCTACAGTCTTCAGTACAAATAAAAAAGAATTTGAAAAAAGATTTGAACTTCTAATAAAAATAGCTAAAAGCATACAAATAGACATCATGGACGGAAAATTTGTGAATGCAAAATCAATAAAAATAGAAGAAATACCTAATTTGAAGAAATATAAAAACCAATTTGAAGCGCATCTAATGACTAAAGACCCAGCAAAACTTCTAATAGAATTAAGGAAAAAAGGTTTTAAAAAAATAATCTTTCACTATGAAGCAGTCCCTGAAAATAAAATTGAGGAAATAATAAACCTGATAAAATATTTAGAAATGGAACCAGTGCTTGCAGTAAATCCTGAAACAAAAATACAAAAAATAATACCTTACATGAAAAAACTAAAAAAAATACAACTAATGGGAATTAAGCCAGGAAAAGAAGGCCAAACCCTTAAAACACAAACATACAAAAGAATAAAAGCTTTAAAAGAAATAAATAACAAATTAAAAATCCAAATAGATGGCGGAGTTAATGAAAAAACCGCAAAAAAACTAAAAGAAAGTGGAGCAGACATTTTAAGCACAGGATCCTACATAATGAAAAGCAAAAACCCAATAAAAGCAATTAAAATTCTCGAAAGTGCATAGAAAACAGCAATCCTTAAATATTAATGTTCTATAGAAAATATATGGATAAAAAAGAGGTAGCAAAACTTCTTAGTCTGCAGGCTAAAAAAATAAGACAAAACATCATAAAAATGATTTATGAAGCACAATCAGGCCATCCTGCAGGGTCTTTAGGAATGACAGACATAATCACGGCACTATATTTTAGTTTTCTTAATATAAACCCAAAAAAACCAAAAGATCCTGATAGAGATTATTTGATACTTTCAAATGGACACATTTGCCCCGCATTATATGCAACCTTAGCTGCAAGAGGATTCTTCGATGAAAAAGAATTATTAACTTTGAGAAAAATAAATTCGAGGCTACAAGGACACCCACACCGAGAAAGTCTACCAGGCATTGAAACAACGAGCGGACCATTGGGATCAGGATTAAGTCAAGCATGTGGAATCGCATTGGCACTAAAAAGAGAAAATAAACACAACAGAATAGTGTGCTTAATGTCTGACGGAGAACATGATGAAGGAAACACTTGGGAAGCAGTTCTGTTCGCACACAAATATCACCTAAATAATCTAACTGCAATAATTGACAGAAACAGAATACAAATAGACGGAAACACAGAACAAATAATGCCTCTGGGATCACTTAGAGAGAAATACTTGTCATTTGGATGGGGAGTTATAGATATAAACGGAAATGATATTGAAGAAATAATAATTGCTTTACAAAAAGCAACACATGAACGAGACAAACCCTTAGCAATAATTGCACATACAACTCCAGGAAAAGGAGTCAAATTCATGGAGCACGACTACAAATGGCACGGCAAAGCTCCGGATAAAGAAGAACTAGAAAAAGCATTAGATTTGTTAAAATGACAGGAGAAAAAAATGAAAGCAAATAAAATAACCTTGGAACATGCAAAAAAAGATAAATTGTTTTATTTCGTAGCCAACGTCATAGTTTACAGAAAAAAAGATAAAAAGTGCCTAATACTGAAACGATCTGAAACAGAGAAAACACATCCAGGAAAATATTGTGTTCCGGGAGGAAAATTAGAGTGGAAAGACTTAGATATCAATAAACCCACAAGATTAAATGGAGACGTAATAGATTTTGAAAATCAATTAGAAAAACTTTTAGCAAGAGAAACATTTGAAGAAGCAGGAATAAAAATAAAACAAGAATTAAAATACATAAACAACGTTGTTTTCATAAGACCTGACGGCATACCTGTTGTTCTTGTAAAATTTGCATCTGAGTATGAGTCTGGAGAAATAAAATTAGAAGACTCATTCACAGATTTTGCTTGGGTAGATGAAAAAGAAGTAAAAAAATATGACTGCATACAAGGAATTGCTGAAGAAATTAAAGAAACTATAAAAATATTTAATAATAAAAATGAATAAAGAACAAAAAGCAACAAGAGATGGATTTGGAGAAGGATTACTTATTGCTGCTAAACAAAATTCTACAATTTGGGCTTTGACAGCAGACCTAGGAGGATCAACAGGATTAAAAAAGTTCTCTGAAATATATCCAGAAAGATTTGTACAAGTAGGAGTTGCAGAACAAAATTTAATAACAGTTGCAAGCGGACTAGCACACGTAGGAAAAATACCTTTTGCCACAAGTTTCGCAGCATTTTCACCTGGAAGAAACTGGGAACAAATAAGAACAACAATCTGTTACAACAATCAACCTGTAAAAATAATAGGATCACATACCGGATTGGGAGTTGGTGAAGATGGAGCAACACATCAAATGCTTGAAGATATAGCTCTAATGCGAGTTCTTCCAAACATGGAAGTTATTGTTCCTTGCGATTACATTCAAGCAAAAAAAGCAACAATAGCAATATCAAAAACAAAAAATCCATCTTATCTTAGACTAACAAGACAGAAATCAGACATAATTACAAAAGAGAGCGATAAGTTTGAAATAGGAAAAGCTCAAACTCTTGTAAAAGGAAAAGACGTATCCATAATAGGGTGCGGCCCAATACTTTATGAAGCAATAAAAGCTGCCGAAGAATTAAAAAAAGAAAAAATAAGTTGCCAAATAATAAATATGCATACAATAAAACCACTAGATGAAAAAGCAATAATTGAATCCGCGAAAAAAACAGGAAAAATAATAACCATAGAAGATCATCAAATAATTGGAGGATTAGGATCTGCAGTAAGTGAAGCTTTAATACGCAATCATAAGCAAAAATTAAAATTCAAAATGCTGGGAGTCAATAATTCTTTTGGACAATCAGGAACTGTTGAAGACCTGTATAAAAAATACAAATTAAACTCAAAATATATAAAGCAAGAAATAAAAAATATTCTGAAATGAATTTAATCATTGAAAAACACACAAACAGAAAATATTCTGAAGCCACACTCGCATTAGATATTGGTGGAACAACAACGCAAGTAGGAATTGTAGGAACAAAAAACAAACATCATGAAATAATTTACACTACTGAATTGTGGACTGAAAAAATAAAAATATATTCTTTACTTAAATATTTAATAGCGCAAGCAGAATCAAATCTCGGAATAAGAATAAAAGCAACAGTTATAGCAATAGCGACCAAAATTCCTCCTAAGAGAAATTTTGCAATAATGAAAAAAAACAAAGTAAATATAAAAATAAACAGACTTAAATTAGAACACAAAACTAATAAAAAGATTTATTTGATTAATGATTTTGAAGCACTAGGATACTCAATAAACGAGCTTGACAACAGTAAAATAAAACAAATAATGCCTGGACAAGAAGTTAAATACTCTCCAAAAATAATTGTGGGCGCAGGAACCGGATTGGGAAAAGCAACACTAATATATGATAAGAATTTAAAAAAATACATCGTTCTTCCTAGCGAAGGAAGCGTTTCTGATTATCCGTGTCAAGATTTAATTGAAATAGAATTAAAAAAACAAATAACAAAAAATAAAAGAAGACTTACACAAGAAGATTTACTCTCAGGAAACGGCATTCAAAACATCTATAAGTACCTATATGAAAACAAAAATACAAAAATAACTAAAAATAAATATTCCCATCAAATAAAAAAAGACAAATACAACGTTTTTTTAATAGAAAAATACAAGACTAAAGATCCTGTAGCAAAAGAAACATTAAAATTATTCTCAATATTTTATGCGAGAATGATAAGCAATTACTTTACCGAAACATTGAGCTATGGAGGAATATATATAGCGGGCGGCTTAGCCATAAGAAATCCAGAAATACTTGGAAAAGAATTCGAAACTGAGTTCAATAAAAACAAAAAAGCGAAAAAGTTTATTAATCAAACACCACTATATGTTTTAACTAATAAAAATTTAAGCTTGATAGGCGCAGCAATATATTCAGAAACAAAAAGGTAAAAAAAATGAAAATATTCATAGATAGTGCGGACATAGAAGAAATAAAAAAAGCATACTCTTGGGGAATAATAGATGGAATTACAACAAACCCTTCCCTAATAAAAATTGCAGCAGAAAAAATAAAAAAAGACAACAAACCTATAGACCTTAAGAACTACATAACAGATTTATTAAAAGTCGCAAAAGGAACACCTGTAAGTTTAGAAGTTACTGAAACCACAGGAGAAGGCATGCTAACACAAGGAATACTATTATACCGCCTATTCAACTCAGTAGCTAAAAACGTATGCATAAAAATCCCAATCAACACATCAACAAATACAACAACATCTAATTTTGAAGGATTATACGCAATAAATGAACTTGCGAAAAGAAAAATACCGGTAAACTGCACTTTGGTTTTTACTCCAGAACAAGCACTTTTAGCAGCAAAAGCAGGAGCAACATATGTAAGCCCATTTGCCGGAAGAATAGATGATCACATAAGAACAAATGCAGAAATAATATACACAAAAGAAGAATACTATCCTGCAGAAGGAAAAGAAGAAAAAGACCAGATTTACGAAGATAATGGAATTGTATCAGGAGTTGATTTAGTCGCACAGTGTGTAGAAATAATAAAAACACACAACTTGGCAACAAAAGTAATTGCTGCATCAATAAGAAACCCAAGACAAGTAAGAGAAATGGCACTAGTAGGAGCACACATAGTCACAGTTCCTTTTGAAGTTCTTGAAAAAATACCAGTACATGAAAAAACTCGGGAAGGCATGAAAAAATTTACAGAAGATTCCATTCAAGAATATAAAGAACTGGTTAATAAAAAATAAATAAAAAAAATCATACTTTTAATTCTGACAACAAATCAGCTATTTTTACCCTCTTCTGTTCACGAGTATCTCTATTTCTAATCGTAACTGAGTTATCTGATAGAGATTCAAAGTCGACAGTAACACAATAAGGAGTTCCTATTTCATCCATCCTAGCATACCTTCTGCCTATGCTGCCCGCATCATCATAAAAAGCAGACAAATCATTCCTTAATAAATTAAAAACCTCTTGAGATTTATTAACTATGTCCGCTTTATTTTTTACTAAAGGAAGAACTGCAACACTAATAGGAGCTATTCTTGGATGAAGATGAAGAACAACATTACCTCTTTCTTTATCATCATGATATGCTTCATATAAAAAAACCAAGAAAGCTCTATCAACACCTAAACTAGGTTCTGCAACAACATGAGGCACCACTTTTTTCTGAGTCTCATCATCAAATAAAGAAAGATCTTTTTTGCTAAATTCCATGTGCCTCCTAAGATCATAATCGGATCTATCAGCAACACCTTGTAACTCTTTCCAACCAAAAGGAAAATTATATTCTATATCCCAACAATCTTTACTATAATGCGCAAGCTCATCCTTTAAGTGTTGTCTTACTCTAAAATTGTTAATTTTTGCACCATTAGACAAAAACCATTTCAAATTAATTGCAAGAAAATAAGCATGCCACTCATTCATAAGCTTATTTTTTAAAATTTCCTTAACAGACATAAGTTTTGAAGAAGCATTTTTCTTCTGCATATCTTCAGAATAAACCATCATCTCAAAAGATTCCATTTCTTTTATGAAAGGACACTTTTTATCATGAGGATTTATAAAATACTCAATTTCCATTTGTTCAAATTCTCTGCATCTGAATAAAAAATTTCTAGGACTAATTTCATTTCTAAAAGCTCTACCCATCTGAGCAATTCCAAAAGGAAGTTTAAGCCTAGCATTTTCCTGAACATATTTAAAATCAGCAAAAATTATTTGCGCAGTCTCAGGTCTTAAAAACGCCAAAGACTTCTCAGAAATTTTTGGACCCACATTAGTCGTAAACATAAGATTGAAAGGTTCACATTTTCTAAACTTCTTTCCATTGGGCGCCTTCAAATCATGTTTTTCTACTAACTTATTTACTTCCTCTGCAGACACACCATCAAAATTTTTTTTTAATGCATCCTCTAAAAATAAATCAGCACGAGCCTCAAAAGAACCATCTTCTGAAACAAGCATCAAATCTGCAAAATTTTCAGCATGACCTGAAGCTTTCCAAATCCCCGGATTTGCAATTATAGATCCGTCTATTCCAACAACATCTTGCCTGCTTCTAACAAAAAAATTCCACCAAGCATTCTTTATGTTGAGCTTCATCTCTGAACCATAAGGCCCATAATCAAAAAAACCCGCTAATCCACCATAAATTTCAGAAGAAGGATAAATCAATCCTTTTCTTTTACAAAAACTGGCCATTTCATCTATAGATATCGTCATAACTACTTGAAATAAAACACTATTAATAAATTTATTGAAAAAAAATGAAAAATACTCCTGAAAAAAATAAGAAACATAAAAAAGTCAATACATCTTTCTGGCCACAATTAAGGAATAATTCATAAGTAAAGGATGCGTCTTTATTCTTAAAATCTTATAGCCTTTTTTTCTTAAAACAGATCTTGCTTTATTAAAATCCCTCACATAATACTTTCCCTGACCTAAAAATTTACAGTAAACAGAATTTAGAATCTTAATAAACGGGTTTCTGGAAAAGAAATCTATGAAAAAAATAACGCCTCCCTCTTTTAGAACTCTTTCCGATAAAGAAAGAACAACATCTAAATCCCTAAAATGATGCACTACCTGAAAAAACTGCACAGCATCAAAACGTGAATCAGAATCAAAATACTCTATAGATGCATGCTCAAAAGAAACATCATTCCTGAATTTTTTAGATTTGGCAACTTTTAACATGTTTTGAGCCTGATCTATACCTTTTATTCTACACTTCTTAAAACAATTATCCAAAAAATAAGTGCTATTACCAGTCCCGCAACCTGCATCTAAAATATAAGAATCTTCTTTTAAATAGTTAGATAATGTTCTCTTAAAATATTTAGCCAGATATTTATACAAACCTAAAGGTCTGACTAAATCATAAGCGCTACCTTTTTTATTGTAAGCCCGCTTATTTTCTAAAGACCAATTTTCTTTTTTACCATAATCAGAAAAATTCTTTGCTAAATCTTTTAAATTTCTTGTTTCGCCTTGAAATTCATCCAAAATACACCTTAATGAATGATTTTTAGAATCATATATAAAAATTATGTTTTTAAAAATAAATTGCTCAACAAAATCTTGGTAACTTTGTCAGCAATTTTGCAAAAAATAAACATGCAAATATATAAACACAGAAACATTCTTGACATAGTGGTAAGAAAATCAAGAAAATCTAGAGAAGAATGGAAAATTTATAAAAACGTTTTTGACTCATTCACAGAAAAAAATCTTTTCACACTATCTAGCCAAGGATATTTTTCAGAACTAGAGCAACCAATAGCATTAGGAAAAGAAGCAAATGTTTTTTTAGCTACAAAAAAAGATGGCACTCACATCATAATAAAAATATATCGACTAGAAAACTGCAATTTCAATAAAATGTTTTATTATATAAGCGCAGATCCTAGGTTCGTAGGATTAGAAAATCAAAAAAGAAAAGTTATATTTTCTTGGGTACAAAGAGAATACCGAAATCTTCTTCTGGCACGAGAAAAAATAAATGTTCCCACCCCCCTCGGATTCAAAGACAACATTTTACTTATGGAGTTCATAGGAGAAGATGAAGCAGCTCCCAAATTAAAAGATAAAACTCCTGAAAACATAGAGGATTTTTTAAAAAAAACAATCGCCAGCGTAAAAGGACTCATAGATGCAGGATTAGTTCATGGAGATCTTTCTGATTTTAACATATTGAATCATAAAGAAAATCCCGTTTTTATAGATATGAGTCAGAGCACTCCTTTAAAAACACAAAATTCAAAAGAGCTTTTAGAAAGAGACATAAAAAACATTTGCACTTTTTTCAGAAGACACATGAAGATAGATGAAGAGAAAATAAAAAAAGACATACTTAAGCACTTTGAATCTAAAAACCCTGAGAAGCTTTAAAAAAGGAACTGATTTACCAAGCACAATGGATTACTCATTCGATCTCAAAATACCAAAAGAAAGAATTGCTGTCCTAATAGGAAAAAACGGCGAAACTAAGCTAGAACTAGAAGAATTAACACAAACTAAAATAAACATAGATTCTAAAGAAGCAGACATAAAAATAACCGGAGAAGACTCTGTAAAAATATACGCCCTCAAAGAAGTCATACGAGCAATAGGACGCGGATTTAATCCAGAAATATCTCGCCTTCTCTTGAAACAAGACAACGTACTAGAGATAATAAATTTGCTTGATTATGTAAAAAATAAGAATCATTTTGAAAGAGTGAAGGGAAGAGTAATAGGTGCAGGCGGAAAATCCAGAGACACAATAGAAAAGCTTACAGAAACATTCATATCAGTTTATGGAAAAACTATAAGCATAATAGGAGAAGCAGAAGATGTTGTAACCTGCAAAAAAGCCATAGAAAGTTTACTTCTTGGAAGCCCTCATGCAAACGTATACAAATGGCTTGAAAAAAACAGAAAAAACAAAAAACAACAACAAGCACAAGATTGGTAGAAAAATAATCAGTTATTTAATACTCTATATTCTAAAGCTCTGAAACAAAAATTCTTTTCTGAATCATTTGTTAAAGAATTACAATCAAAACCTTCTGCAAGTTCATCATTATAACATCTGTCTTTTTCTATACTAGAAACAATATTATGACAACCATCGTCTTGATTAATTTCAACAACAACTTGTTCTTTGGCTGACAAGTTTTCTACATAATCCTTATCTATAGGTTTGGAAGATAAAGATACTATAAGCAAAACTAAGAACCCAACAATTAAAACAAGAACCATCGTAACAGCAAAATAAGGCTCTTTCTTAGCATATCCTTCTTTTATAGCCTTCTCAACATCCCCTTTGGACCAGCCCCTGTTGATTAAATTATGCTTTACAACATTAGGATGTATTTTGTTCCTAGCTTGCTCACGAATATAATCAATTAATTCTTTATCCACTAACAACCCTCTTTTTGAGATTAAATATGAAGATCCATTTATATTTTTTCCTAAAATAAAAAAAAGGAGAATAAGCAAAAAGTTTATTAAATGAATAAAAAATTCCAAACCCATGGAAAATAACTCTACCTTAGATTCATTCTCTGAAAAAACAGAAAAAAAAGAAAAAAAAACTAAATCAAGTGAAGCTAAAGCACACGAACTAGCCAAAGCTCAAAGAGAGATCTCTATTGCTGAATTTTTTGAAAAAAACAGACACTTGCTAGGATTCGATAATAAACGAAAAGCACTTCTAACAACCATAAAAGAAGCTGTAGATAATAGTCTTGATGCCTGTGAAGAAGCAGAAATACTCCCTGAAATAATGGTAGAAATAATTGAGATGAGTAATGAAAGATACAGAATAATTGTTGAAGATAATGGCCCAGGAATAGTTAAAAAACAAATACCAAGAATATTTGCAAAACTTCTGTATGGAAGCAAGTTTCATAAACTTAAAATGCAAAGAGGACAGCAAGGCATAGGAATAAGCGCTGCAGTCATGTATGGACAACTTACAACAGGAAAGCCTGCAAAAATAATCAGCAAGATTCACCCAGATGAACCTGCTCACTATTATGAATTAAAAATAAACACACAAAAAAACGAGCCTGAAATAATATCTGAATCCACAAAAGAATGGTCTAAAGATAGCGGAACAAGAGTAGAGATAGAGCTTGAAGCTAGTTATATGAAAGGCAATCAATCAGTTGACGAATTCATAAAAGAAACTGCAATAATAAATCCACATGTAACAATAATTTATCAACCTCCAAAAGGAGATCAAATAATGCTTGTAAGAGCAACTGATCAAAAACCCAAATTGGCAGCAGAAATAAAACCACACCCCTACGGCGTGGAATTAGGAATGCTCATAAAAATGATGCAGATAACAACTGCAAAAACAATAAAGCAATTTCTCATGCAGGATTTTTCTAGAGTCGGAGATAAAACTGCAGAAGAAATACTTGAGAACTCAACGATGATGAGCAATACAAAAGTTTCTGATGTTAATAGAGATATGGCTGAGAAACTCATAGAAGGCATAAGAAAAACAAAAATAATGATGCCTCCCACAGATTGCATAGTCCCAATAGGATCCGAGCTTCTTGAAAAAGGACTTAAAAAAGAAGTAAACGCAGAATTTTATACAAGCATAAGCAGAAATCCTGAAGTTTACAGAGGAAATCCTTTTTTAATAGAAGCAGCATTAGCATATGGAGGAGAAATACAAAAAGAAGGATCAATGACTTTAATGAGATTCGCAAACAGAGTTCCTTTACTTTATCAGCAAGGAGCATGTGCTGTTTCAGAAGGAACAACACAAACAAATTGGAAACAATACGGATTACAGCAATCAGGAACAAACATGCCCCAGGGACCGGTAGTTTTAGTTGTCCACATAGCCTCTGTTTGGGTACCCTTCACATCAGAAGCAAAAGAAGCAATAGCCCATTACCCTGAAATAATAAAAGAAATCAAACTGGCAGTCCAAGAGCTTGGAAGAAATTTGTCTAAATACTTAAATAAAAAAAGAAGGGTAGGAGATGAACTTAAAAAAAGAAGCTACATAGAGACATACATCCCACACATATCTGAAGCGCTTAAAGAAATATTAAATTATTCTGATTCTGATAAAAAAGACGTAGAAAATAAATTGGAAAAAATACTCGAAAAAACTAGAGGAAAACTTGAAGATATGGAATTTGATCCTACAAAAAATGAAGAATATGACGAAGACTTTGCGAAAATAGGAAAAGAAGATTACGAAGACTCAGATGAGGAAAATCAAGATGACTGAAACTATAAAGAAGATAAAGAAAACTGCTGAAAGTATCTACACAGATATTAAACAAGGAAAGAAAGCAGAACTCGAAGCACCTGTAAGAAGTTTAAATAATGTTTTCTACAATGAACAAGACGGATTTTTTGAACTTAAAGGATTAAAAAAGAAAAGAACGCTAACAGCAAATACAGTTAAGACTTTTGCGCAGACACTTAGAGTTATGGCCTTATCTAAAAACCTTGTTGAGACTGACGATATAGCAACAAAGAGGGAAGCATATTATGTTAGTAAGAACTGGGGCGAAGCGAGATTCAAAGAGCAAATAGAATCAGACTCAGTGATGGACGACATAGAAGCCATGTTCGGAGTCAATAGGGAACAACTAGGATTTATTGCAGACGAGCATGGAGGAAGTGTTGCTGGAGAATTAATAGTTGTTGATAAAGACCAAAATACAGGAAATGAGATAAGAATAGACTGTACAAAATTCGGCTCAGGATCATACAGCATCCCATCAGATGTAGAGAATCTTAGATTTGAAACAAAAGCTAAATTCATACTTGCAATAGAAACAAACGGTATGTTTGAAAGATTAAATAAACACACATATTGGAAAAAAGCAAACTGCATACTCGTAAGCATGGGGGGAGTTCCAACCAGAGCATGCAGAAGATTCATAAGAAAACTAAGCGATGATGCAAAACTTGATGTCTATGTTTTTACGGATGGAGATCCATACGGATATCTAAACATATACCGAACACTTAAAGTAGGTTCAGGAAACGCAGCACACATAAATGAGTATTTCTGCGTTCCAAAAGCTAAGTTTTTAGGAATAACTCCAGACGATATAGATGACTATAAATTACCCACACATCCATTAAAAGACGTTGATATAAAAAGAATAAAAGATGGACTAAAAAACGATCCTTTTGTTAAAGCATACAAATCCTGGCAAAACGCCTTAAACAATCTTATGAAAAAAGGAAAAAGGGCAGAACAGCAAGCACTTGCAAAACACGGACTAAACTTCGTAGTATCTGATTATTTACCTGAGAAGCTCAAAAAAAGAAATACCTGGCTAGAATAATTTATCGAAACAATTAAATAAAACAACAAATAAAAAAGACTCATGAATCCCGTAGATGAAGCACTTCTGGCAGCAGTACTTACATGGATAGTGGGACCTTTAATTTTTAATATAATAAGCAGAATAGTATATTCGAAATCAGATTTTACAAAATTTCCTATAAACCAATTTGATTTTTTAACATACGTAGTCATTCTCCCAGTCTTTAACGCTGTCGCAGTAACTTTAGGAATACATTATTTTATTTTTGATATAACTACGATTTATGCACTATATTCATTCATAGGCGCCACTATTTTAACAAGCGTGTTCGTATATTACATGAAAAATGTGCGAAAGAAAAACGAATGGTTTAGACCAGAAAAAGGAAAACTTAACTTAGGAGGAGCATATTTATCATTCTATATTTTTATTCAAACATACTTCATATTTTTCAGCATAATTAATCTT
Source organism: uncultured Methanosarcinales archaeon (assembly GCA_964548665.1). Lineage (GTDB taxonomy): Archaea > Nanobdellota > Nanobdellia > Woesearchaeales > 21-14-0-10-32-9 > 21-14-0-10-32-9. Next base: position 26,452 of record CAZJQL010000011.1, on the reverse strand, counting down.
TACAGATTCATAGTTCTTTGGGTTCCAGTAATAGGATTTATAGGTCTAATAATGCAAAGAATAGAAGAAACAAATAAAAAATAATTATCTTCTTCCGCCCTTACTTGCAGCAAATGTCTTTTGTCTGAAAGAACCGCCATTTCCAACAATCAATTTTCTTCTACTAGCCTCATATCTTGGAAGATTAGGCCTGGGTTTTCCTTTTATAGGTTTATTCTGCACCTTTCTAGGATCCCGCCAAAATGATCTCTTGCTAACAACAACAGGAGCCTGTGGAACACTTGCATTATTTGGAAGCAAATAAGGATCCTTATATTTTTCATGAACAATCGCTACTTTAATAGGCTTCTCAACTTTTACTGCAATCTTTACTATTATGCCTCTATCATTTTTAAGAACATCATAAATTATGTTCTCAAAAGTTTTTACATCGATTTGTCTCATCTTGTTCATAACTCTATCAAAATTATCAAGTTCCTTCTTGTGCGTATCTTTATGATCAGTCTTTATTTTTCTAAAATCTATGCTTTTAATCTCTTTTCCTTTAGAATCTAGAATTTTAACATTAGAAGGATTTGTTTTTAGCCAATCATTAACAATATTTACAGCCATTTCAGCATTTTTAGTATCTCTTGCTATTTCACCAACAATGTTAATTACAGAATCAGGAATTTCGATATGTATTCCTTGCTTAGCAAACACTTCATTTGTTTTTGATAAAACAGTGTCTTCAAATTGCTCTGCTCTTCCTGCAGCAAGATTAGCATTCATCTCCATGCCTGTAAGCCCACTAGGCTGAATTGTTTGACTTGAACCCTTGATACAAGCAAGACCAATAATATCAACACCCACAACTGTGACCTTTGCGTCGGCCAAAATGAAATCAGGAGACATATTATTAAAAGCAGTTTTAACTTCTTGAGGAATAGTCATATGATACTTCGATTCTATGGATTTTATAGTATCTTTTGCAGTTTCTTTAAGCCCTTCAGATAATTCTGCTTTATTTGAAGCCAAATCCTCATTAAAACCATCAATTGCTTTTGAGTAATCATCTTTGAATATTTGAGACTCCTTAGGATTGAACGTGGGGGCGAAAGAAGCAGGAACATCTACCTCAACATTGAACGTGGTTTCGAAATTTATGATTTCCTGAGCTTCAATTGAAGTTCCTGCATTTGTAAGCATCTTCATCTCAAGTTCCTTTTCAACACGAGGATCATCTATGACCTGCACCTTTTTAGTTTCTCTTAATGGACCACCACCCATTTCAGGAGCAACCATAGTTGTCTGGACAAACAAATTTGCAGCCAGACCTAAAATGAAAATTCTTTTCAAGAAACTTTTAGTTGGAGATTCTAAACCTGCTTTTATGATTTTCAAATCTTCATCCGCTTTTTCAGTTATAACTACTTCCTCTCGAGCAACCTTTTCTTCTAATTTTTTCAATTCAGAATTACTCAAAAGCATTTCTTTCTCAAAACGAGACATTGTTTCTACTGTTTCCACACCAAATAATCTGTCAAATTTCTCGAACTTAAACATCAATGTTTCATCAGATGCTTCAATGAACTCCTTAGTTTTTTGCTTGGTCTTAGATTCCTTTAAATTTACAAGAAGTGCATCGACTTCTTCTTTTAATCTTTTAAGCTCCGCAACATATTTTATTTCTAATTTGAATACTCTTATGATCATATCGTCAGCTAATTTTATCCTGTTTTCACACAATTCAAACAATTTGTTGAATTGATTTTTGAATTCAGAAATTATCCTTATTAATTCAAATTGTGCGCCAGAATCGTCTTTTTTGAAGTGCGCAGCAATAAGAAGCTTTTCCAATTTATCTATGCTCTTAAGTAAAGCCCTCCTTTGGGCATTAAGAGAGCTTTTAGCTTTCGCCCTTTGCTTTAAAATTTGTGAAAAATCAGCAGAATTCGCATCAGAACTATTGTGTGTTTTTGATATGTGGATTTGAATTAGAGCAAGAGTATCCTTAACTAATTTGTGATAAATATTTCTTATTTCTTCTAAAGAAGCCAATATTGCCTTTTCACTTTCCTTAGAAATACTCCAAGAAAGTTTATTCTTCTTATTTTTCAAAACATCTTTGATTTTATCAACAAAAATAGAATAAGTCAATAAAGGATTTCTTATGTCATAAAGTATCTCAGCAACTTCGTTTTTTGTTATTTTATCCACACCATCTAGAATTTTATGAAGATCAGAAATTTGTTTTTGGAGATCTCTTTGATAAGCAGTCAGCTCCTTTCCTTCCAAATTAATTAAATTCTTTAAATCTTTACGATAAAATTTTGTTTTATTTTCCTCCACTCTTTCAATAGCATTTCTTGTTTTTAGAAGTTCAGATCTGTTTAATTTTCTATCCTCCTCTAATCTTGCAAAATCAACACCATATGTCTCAAGACCTTGAGTCAATTTCTCATCCAAAATATCTGCTCTTTTTATATCACTATTAAGTCTCCAAGTTTTGAACCAAGAAAATACATTCATAAAATCACCTTTTAGAAGTACTCAACAAACAAGTTTTTATAGTTTTCCAAAATTAATAAGACTTGAAAAAGGTAAAAATAAACAAAATGTTTATATACTGCCATGAACAGTTAAAAAGACATGAGCTGCTCAGGCATAAACAGAAAAGCACAATCCGGAAGCAACGCCGCGATAGTTATAATAATATCTGTAGTCATAATGGTTCTTTACATATTGTTTCTGCCTCCTGCAGACAGAGAAGAACTTCTTCAAGGATCATCATCTGCAGGAACAGTTGTAAGTTCTAGCACATCCTCAAAAACGTTACTTGTGGAAAAACCGGGAAACCTAACCTACTTTTCGTCCAATGAAAAAGAATATGATTTTCCTGCATTCACAATAAACACAGAAACCAAAGGAGAAATAATAAAATCTAAAAATTCACTATACATAAAAAATTCTGTCTTTGAAAAAATAGAAGAAGAAATGTCTTTCACAATAGATCCTGAATTAAGCGATAATTTCATATTATCTTTTAATACCGAACTTGGAGAAGGAACATTAATAATAGATTTGAACGGGGAAACGATATATTCAGGAACCTTAAGCGAAGGAAATTCAATACCAATATATCTTGATTCTCAAAGCTTGACGGACTACAACACTTTAAGATTTGAAGCATCAAGCCCAGGAATCGCTTTCTGGAGATATAATGAATACAGATTAAGAGATCTTAAAATAACAGCAGACGTAACAGACATATCAAAAAGTCAAGCAGATCAAAGCTTAACTATACCTGAAAGAGAAATAGATAGATTAAGTAAAGCAAGACTGAGATACATACCTGTATGCATACAAGATCAAGTAACTAATTTCGAAGTAGCCCTAAACAACAAAAGATTGTTTAAAGGAGACCCTGATTGCGGAGTATACAACTATTTGGACTTGAATAAAGAAGATCTTGCCATAGGAACAAATGAGTTTACATTCAAAATAGAGAAGGGAAAAATTCTATTAGATAGGCTTAGACTCACCAATTCACTTGAAGAAGAAAAATACCCTGTATACTATTTTGAGATGGATGACTCTTATTTTAATAGAATAAAAAGCAATAAAACAAATGAACCTGATGAATATGAATTAAAATCAAAATACGACGCAGTCATAGATTTCACATTTCCAAATACTGATTTGAAAAAATTTGAAATATTCATAAATGGGAAAAAGATGAGCTTTAATACATATAAAGTCAAAGAAACACGAAGCGTTAATAAATATTTAACTGCCGGAACTAATTCTGTTGAAATAAGACCACTTAAAGACATGTCAATCAATGAATTGAGAATAAGATTCAGATAAAACAAAATTAAAGTTTAGAAATATCACGGTTTAACTAAAATGGCAAATACATCAGCAGAAGGCTGGACAGATTGGGCACCAGGATCAGGGAAAGAATTCTCAGCATGCTTAAAATGTAGTGGTAGAGGCAAGTGTAGAGTCTGTGAGGGAAGAGGACTTATAGAAGGCAACATTTGTACTGCATGCAAAGGAAGCGGAAAATGTTCAGAATGTGGAGGAACAGGAAAAGTAAAGAAAAAAGAGGAAAATAAAAGTGACAAAAATCCTTATACTGCTCCACCAAGCCCGACAGAATATTCTTCGTCTCCAAAAGCAGGAGGACCAAAAGGACCCAGAGGTTGGTTTAAAAGAAAAGCAAGAGATTTGAAAGAAAATTATAATTCAGATAAAGAAGAAAGAAAAAAAGATCGACTTAAAAATTCAGAAGACATAAGTCAACTAGGAGGGCAATTCCTTATATTAGTCACATTAGTGATGCACGTAATAGACGCATTGGTTTTTCAATTTTCAATAAGACCTGGAGTTCTAGCAACAAGATTTTTTATGTACCTAATCTTAATGACAATTGCGCACATTGTTCTGAAACACGAAAATATAGCTCAAAGTGCACATGAATTTTATCCTTGGTTCATATTATCAGGTGTGCTTGTTCCGGTGCTATCAGGACTCTTAAGATTAATAGGAGTTCCGGAAGCAATACTCGTACAAATAAGTGCAGTTGTTGTAGCAATACCTGTTTGGTTATTCTACTTCATGTATGTACGCGGACTTAATTATAAATACCAAGGAAAGAGCTTGATCGGCTGGATTTTTTACTGGCTTACACCAATAGGACTTGCGAGAATCTGGTTTATGATTTTAGTAATCTCTGTTTTAGTTCTACTCTTCAATTCTTTAGCATTCACCGCAGAAAATATTCCTGGAGCAGACAGAAGCGGATATGATATTTTACAAGGAGCAGAAGAAGTGAGAAAAACAATAGCAGAAGCAGGTAAAACCGCAGTAAATAACATACTGGGAATCAACACAGGATTTGGAAATAAAATAGATAAAATATACAACGACACATTAGGACAATATTATACTGGAAGAGTCGAAGAAAACAAGGAAAAAACAGGTGTTTTTATAACAGAATTTCAGTCAAAAGACACACATTATGATAGTCAGCCAATATACATATATGGCTTAATAACTGCAAGAAGTTTTGTTGACAACATAAACATGAATTTGAATTGTTCAGCACAGGACGTTAAAAATTTAAGCGTAATTATTCAAGGAATTGCAGATCCTGATAAAATAACAATATATCAACAAGACCAGCAAGGAGTTATTTGTAAATTTGACAAATTGCCTGCAGGAGATTATAGAGTCACTCTCACAGCAGATTTCAACTTCGAGACATGGGCATATACCACTTATACATTTATGGACAGAGATTTTTTAAACAGCATAAGAATAGGCGGAGAAGATGTTAATACTAAATTTAACATAATTCAAAAACCAACAACAATTTACACAAATGGTCCAATAATGTTAGGAATGAATGAAAATCTATATATGCCAATAAGTTTAACAACAAATGTAAGTGAAACTAACAGAGTCCCTATGGGTATGACTATACAAAACAAACAAGTTTCTTCTGCAACAAAAGGAACTGTGAAGAATGTCAATGAGTTTCAACTTAGAGTGCCTACATTATTCACTCTAGATAGCTGTACAAAGACAGTTACCAGTCCGCAAAGAGACACAATCTCTGAGGATTATCACGTTTACACATTTACAAATGATAGAACCGATTTATCTCAATCGTACATGTCTGTAAGTTGTAATTTAATAATAACTCCAACTAATGCGATTCAACTACTAGGCCTTACAGGAGGCAAAGCAGTTGTTTCATTAGTAGGAACTGCAAAATATGACTATGAGTTAAGCAGACAAACAACAATAAAGGTGAATAAAGATCCAACAACATAAAAATAATAAAATCCGCTTGACGCAAAAATCAATATATGCTCTAATGGTCTTAACAGTATTTATTACTGCTTGTCAGCAATCAGGACCAGGCCCTCTTAATGTTTATACAGGAACAGAAGGGTTAACCATAAACTTCTTAGAAAATAATCCTCCTAGCGAAGCATATGAAAATTCAGAAATAGTGGTTGCAGCAGAAATATGGAATAAAGGAGCACACCCTTTAAATGAAACAGGAGACAATTACGCAGTAGTTCATCTCAATTTTGATACATTGTACTTTAAAGGACAAAACCAACAAATATATCCTTTATTCGCACCATCCCAAACACAGAAATTAATAATACAGGGAAAATCTGAAACATGGCCCACAGGAGAAAAAACAATAATGCAAATGGCTAACCTTAAAGTAAATGAAATACCTGGAGTAAGAGAAATGCCTAAGACAACAGTAGAAGCCAGCATATGTTATCCTTATACAACCATTCTATCTCAAAACATATGCATAGATGGAGACATATATGATTTAGATAAAAATCCTGTTTGTAGAAATAGAGGAACATACACTTTTTCAGGACAAGGAGCACCAATTTCTATATATAAACTGGAAGTTGATATGATACCTGCAGGTCTTGTTCAAGGAGAAACCACGACTTTTGGACAACAAACAACAATGATGAGTTTAAAGCCTAGTTTCAAAATAACAATGAGAAATGTTGGAGGAGGCGTAGTATTTACCCCGAACATATATTTATTCACGGACGAGGTCTGTTCTATAAGCAACAGATATTATGAGAAAGATAATATAAACGTAGTAAGAGTAAAAGCATACTTGGGAAATGAAGAACTTAAGTGCATAGGAGATTCTGAACTTACACTTTATTCAAATGAAGGATCGATAAGATGCGAGGTTCCTGAAGGAAAAACTTATCAAATAAATAGAAATTATGAATCACTATTAACAATACAAGCAGAATATTATTATAGAACATCAACAACTAAAACTATTCAAATAAGGAGAACATATTAAGAGCAATATCCTGTAAAAAAGAGGAATCTTTAAATATATATAATTAAAAAGGTAGTGCATGGTGAGATTCATTAATAACCGAAAAGCACTTATCGTAATATTTTTACTTCTAGCATTAACATTAGCAGGATGTTCAGGATTTGGAGACAGCAGAGGAAAATGTAGCGAAGGAGATGCTTGTAAATATTATACAGGAACACGAGGAATAATAACACAACAAGAATCTACCCCGAGAACAATGTATTACAGAACAGCTGACAATAACAATGTAGATGGAAATGTGGCTGAATTCAACGTTAGATTAAAAAATGACGGAGCGTCAGATTCATACGGAGCAGTGTTCTTATCAGGATTCGGACCTGAACTTTTTTCAATATACAAATACAAAGACGGAGTATACGAAGAAATCTTAATACAAAAAGCCACAAGTTCTAATTGTTATATAAATTTGCTAGGAATGATTGATGAAAAATTAGTCTTTAATGCGGGATGTCTTACATACGGCGTATCAGGATACAGCGGAGCAGGAGGAAATTGGGGAGTAAGCCTGGATTTAGAAAAAGTAGGCGAACTACTCGGAGTAAGTCTTCCGCCAATAGGCCTACAATATGAAAACTTTGGAGACGGCAAATACAGCGTTGGTCTTGTTTGGGATGAAATTCTTATCAACGTTTTAAATCATGGAAAATTACTAATATCTTTAGTTCAAAATATAGATTTTGACAAATTTGGAGGATCAGAATTTGCATTGAAAGGAGATAACCCTGACTCTCCTGGAGGAGATTATGATTTTAAAACATTTAAGATTAGAATGAAGAGCGATTGGCCTGCCGGACAGGATTACTTTAATGTGCCCTATCAAATTAAAACCTGTTATGCTTATACCACTTTTGTCAGCCCAATGCTGTGCATAGATCCTGATCCTTTCTCTTATGAAGATAAAATATGTAGAGCAGAAACATATACTTGGGGAGGAAGTCAGGGAGGACCTGTTGCTGTAACACTATTAAGACAAACAAATACGGGAAAAGAAATGATACTTGACTTCACAATAAAAAATACTGGAACCGGAAGAGTGTGGGATGTCGGACAGTTAGAAGCATGTAGCCCTTATTTCCCAGGATCCATAAAACCGACAATGCTTAATGTTGTTTACATAGGTCAAGCATATGTTGGAGAAACAACAATAGATTGTAGCAGAGATTATATGATAAGATTAGATCCTAATACTCAGGATGCAAAATTTACATGTAGATATCCTCTTGATCAATCAGGCAATGTGGGAAGCGCATATGCAATTCCTCTAAAAATGGAATTGTGGTATGGATACGAAGAATCCGTAAATAATCAAATAACAATCAGAAGATTAAGTTAAAAACCATTGGAATAAAATCAAACAGGAATAGGAGGAATTGATATGAATAAAAAAATTATTTTGGCAATCTTAGTATTGGCAGTGTTTCTAATGACTGCATGTACGCAGCAAACACCTGTAACAAACACAGGATATATTGGAGGAACACAAGGTTTAGAAATAGCTTTTTTACAAGGAGCACCACCAAGCACAGTGAGTAGCGGAGGAGAACAAGACTTCGATATAGTTGTGGAAGTTCAAAATAAAGGAGAATATTATGTGGAGGCAAATGAAGCCTTTGTTAAAATAAGTGGTTTTTCTCCATCAACATTTGGAGTTACAAATGCAGATCTAATAACCAACTTAACGGAAGATGTTGAACCTAACACAAAACAACCAGATGGAACCATAATTGCGTCTCCACCAATCAGCGTGGAATTTACAGGATTTAATTATGAACAAAATGAATCCGTAAGCAGAGAGTTTCCTATAAGAGCAGAAATATGCTATAAATATCAGACAGAAGCTGCAGCAGAATTATGTGTAAAAGAAGAATTCACATCAACAACTAAAGACAGCATATGCGAAGTTAATTCAGCTAGAGCAATGTCTACATCAGCAGCACCTGTGCAAGTAACTAATCTAAAACAATCATCTGCTGGAAAAGACAAAACCAGAGTTACATTTACAGTTTCTAATATGGATACAGGAAAAATATTCAAAACAGGAAATTCCTGCGATGATAAAACAATAAGTAATCAAAACAAAGTGTTTGTAGAAATTTTAGGTTTAGACTACAACTCAGCTGATTCTGTAAAATGCGTCGGCTTATCTGAAGGTAGCGGATCAGCAGGATATGTAACTCTAAGTGGAGGAGAACCTAGAGAAGTGAGTTGTACTATAACTTTAACAGACAGAAATAACAGAATAGAACCTTTCAACATAAGATTAACTTATGATTATTGGAAGTTTATAGATACAAGAATGACTGTTCAGCACACACAAGACTGAACAAAGACTTTTTTTATTTTTATTAAATTTTTATATAAAACTTATTCTCTTCATTTAGTTTAAATCCGGCTTTTAGAGCAACACAATCATACCTTGAATACATTCTGTTTTTGTGAGCATCTAGCTTTCTATAATCAACACCTACAGGCCTATAAAAATAAGGTTCTTGATTTGATTTAATCATATATACATCTTCAAATCCTTTATCTCTGAAGTACATGAGACTGAAATTAACGAGAGCGTAATCCCAATCACGAGGCAGATTTTTGGCGGAGTAAGAACTTTTTGAACCCTGAATTTGCTCTATAATAATAGAAGCATCTTTTCTAAATGAAAACCCCAAAACAGCAAGACCAGTCATCTCATTTATTTTAGTTAAAGCAAATCCGAACAGAGTACTTCTGTAAAAATTAAACTCAGACTCATTATCAATTAAATGCATCGAATAACCGTCTAACCCTGCTTTTTTTATGAGCGAATCGCACTCTAATTCTCCAGACTCTAATAAAAAATCTCTTACTTTATTCTCCGAAGAAACATTGATAAAACCTGCAAGCTTTACATAATTTTCTATTTTATCGTAATGTTCCCACAAACATTCTAATTGAGAACTAAGATTCAATAAAAATCACCTTAAACATTCAGAGATATAAATCCTGCCAATAATGCCTCTAATTGTATGAATTCATCAGATCCTTCAACCATTCTAAATTCAGCATCGCCGCACATTTTTATCATATTTAGTTTTGTTTTATCTTGTGCTTTAGAGTTCCAAACTTCTTTTTGAATTTGTTTGATTATATCGATGCCTGAAAGTCCTTGCTTGAGCATAGTGTCCAAAAGCTTCTTCTTAGCAGCTTGAAAATCTTTTTTCAAACACAAATCTATCACTTCTATAATTTCTTTTGGTTCAGCAAAACTAGCAATCTCGTAAATTAAAGATTCATCTATTTCTTTCTTAAAAGAAGAAGTGCTTTGCATAAGATTCTCTAAACGCCTTACATCTCCCCCGGAAACATAGTACAATGCTTCTTTTCCTTTAATAGTAACTTTTAATCCTTCTTTAGAAGATATAGAATCCACTATAGTAAAAATTTCTTCCTTTGAAAGAGGTTTAAATCTGAAAATAGTACATCTTGATTGAATAGGATCTATAATTTTACTAGAATAATTACATGAAAGAATAAATCTTGTTGTTTGCGCATAATTTTCCATTGTTCTTCTTAGTGCTTGTTGAGCTTCTTTTGTTAGAGCATCTGATTCATCTAAATAAATTATCTTAAAAGGAACATCTCCTATGCTTTTTGTTCTTGCAAAGTCCTTAACTTTTTGTCTTACTACATCTATTCCTCTTTCATCAGAAGCATTTAATTCCAAAAAATTTTCCTGCCAAGAATCTTTGAATAGTTGTCTTACTATGACTAATGCGAGCGTTGTTTTACCCACACCAGGAGGTCCTGAAAGAAGAAGATGAGGCATATTCCTTTTTTCTACAAATGATTTCACTCTTTCAACAATTTCTTTTTGACCTTTTATTTCCTCAAAGTTTTTTGGCCTATATTTCTCTGTCCAGATTGAAAGATCATGAAAACTTGATTTTTGATCCTCAGCTTCAATAAAATTAGATGTATTTTCTTGCATTACTTGTAGTAAAATGAGTTGTTTTATATTTGTTTTGCAAAATATGAAAAACAATATTTTCTATATGGAAAATAATTAAAATAAACAACTAGTTAGAAAAACAAAACACAAACAAATAAAATAATCACCCCTCAACAGAAAAAGGACTGGATGGATCAGAATACTCTTTTAAAAAATTTTTATTAAAAACATAATCTTTGAAACTAGAAAAAAACTCCAAATCTTCCCTCAAAAATAACCCCTTAGTGAACCCATAAATTTTTTTTGTAGACCCTAAACCTTTCCTATTGTTTAACCAAGAATATTTTTCAACAAAATCAGGCTTAACAGCATAATCAGCCATAAAATAAACAAAATCCTTAAGCGAATTGAATTCTCCTGTAGCAGTCACAGACAAAACCCCGCAATCAGATTCGCTAAATATTTTGTAAACTAAAGAAACATCATTATTCTTATGCAACAAATATCTAGACAAATCAATCATTACCTTAGAGATAGCATCATTATTCTCTAAAAAAACATAACCTGTCTTAATCCTTTCTTCGAGTAAATCAACCATATTCCCCACCACATTCATAAATGAGAACGAACAATTATTTATAAGTGTTACTTAATTAAATATCATAATAAACATTATGCTCAACAACTCTGTAAAACGAGCAACATCATTTATAAAAAACACATAAAAAAGAGATAACAAAGAAATAAAAAACAATTAATTAAAATAGTAGTAAAAATAACGCTTAGCAAGATGCAACAAAGAGAACAAAAAGAAAACAAAAATACGAACGAACCTAATGCTCAAAACTACAGCCCTCAACAAATTTTATTTCACGGACTGGCCCTAGACAAATTTCAAATAGATGCAATACACTCAATAGAAAAAAACAACTCAGTCGTCGTGAGTGCAGCAACAGGAACGGGAAAAACGCTAATAGCAGACTACGTCATAGACAAATATCTAAGACTCGACAAAAAGCTAATATATACAGCTCCAATAAAAGCGCTATCTAATCAAAAATACAACGACTTCAAACAACAATATGGAAATGAAAATGTAGGAATACTCACAGGAGACGTTACAATAAATCCTGAAGCTCCCCTTCTAATAATGACTACAGAAATATACAGAAACATGCTATTGTCCCACGACCCATCCGTAGATAATCTAGCATACGTAATATTTGATGAAATACACTACTTAGGAGATATTGAACGAGGAACAGTATGGGAAGAAAGCATAATATTCAGTAAAAATCACACAAGATTTCTGTGTCTGAGCGCTACAATACCAAATGCCAAACAATTCGCAAACTGGATAAGCTACATAAAAAAACATGATGTAGATGTTATAGTAGAAAAAAGAAGAGCAGTACCCCTGCACCACCTATTTTATGACACAGAACAAGGATTCAAAACGCTTAATGAAATAAATGAACAAAAACAATTAGACAAATACCCTAAATATCATAAAGAGTTCAAAAATAAGAAAAAACACATAGAAGAGCTAAGAAGCATAAAAAAGTTTAGCCACATAGACCTTCTCCAAGAATTAGAAAGAGAAGACAAAATTCCATGCATATACTTCTGCTTTTCTAGACAACTCACTCAAACAAAAGCAGAATTATTAAAACAAAAGAAAAATTATCTAAGCCCACAAGAATCTTCTGAAACAGGAAAAATAATACGAGCAAAATTAGAAACAACAGACAAATCAGTACTAGGACTGCAAACAACTAAAACATTGAGAGAATGTCTGTCTAATGGAATAGGATTCCACCATGCAGGACTTCTTCCTGTCTTAAAAGAAATAGTGGAAACATTATTCTCCAAAGGACTCATAAAAGTACTATTCGCAACAGAAACCTTTGCAGTCGGAATAAACATGCCTGCAAAAACAGTATGCTTTGATTCTCTAGAAAAATACGACGGAATAAACTTCAGATACTTGAACAGCAAAGAATACTTTCAGCTAGCAGGAAGAGCAGGAAGAAGAGGAATAGACGAAGAAGGATTCGCAATAAGCATCATTGAAAGAAATTTCATGGATATTGAAAAAGTAATTCAAATAACCCAATCAGACAGCGAACCACTACAATCTCAATTTCAATTATCCATTAACACAATATTAAACATGATTCATAGTCACACAGAACAAGAACAAAAAATAATTCTACAGAGCAGCTTTTTTTCATATCAAAAAGTCGGAAAGTCAGGAACACCAAAAATAATAGCAAGCTTCGAAAAGAAAAAAGATAAACTAATCAAAAACGGATACATAACTAAAGGACTTAACGGACTAGAACTTACCGAAAAAGGATTATTTGCTATGAGAATATACACCCAAGAAATACTTGTAACTGAAGCATTCTGCTCAAAAATAACACCCACTCTGACAAATCTTGAAATATTACTCCTAATCGGAAGATTAGTATATGAAGATAAAAGAAGCGTAAAATTCCAAACAAAACAAAAACAAATCTCCAACACACTTTACAAAAAAATAAGCCAGAACAAAACCCTAACCAGATATACATCAGAAAATCCTTTCTTCTTCCTGGAATCGTTTCTTAAAGAATGGTACGAAGGATGTGAATTCATAGAATTAATGGACTACACCAATATGCCTGAAGGAGACATAGTTAGATATATAAGACAAATATTAGATCTCTTACAGCAAATACAACACGCAACACTAGATGAAACTTTAAGACAAAAAACCAAAGAAATACAGAAAAAAATAGATAGAGATGTTGTCGCTGTGAGATTTTAAGTGAAAATGATAAACAATAACTTACTGCATCAATTCGATAATGCAAGAAGACTTGAAAAAGAAAAAGAAATAGCTTTTTCAAAATTAAAAAAAAGAATAAATGACAGTACAAAAAAATATGCATCCCTCATAATACATGAACAACTCGAGCTTTTACAATGGTTAAAAAAAGAAGTAGACCAAATAAAACAAAACAAAAGACTAAAAGAAATAATAAAAACTTTAGAAAAAGAACTTAATAAAGAAAAAGCAATAATTGAATCAGAAATCTTTGCTCTTTTATCCAGAGCAAGAAAAATAAATCACAAAGAACTGCTAGAATTAAAAAACAAAATAAATTCTCTTAAAAAAATAGACCTTTCTAAATATGGTATACCTGGACTCATACTGATAATAAATAGACTTAAAGAAAATGAAGACACAAAACATGAATCTGACAACACACAACAAACGGAAACTGAATCTGATCATTTGCAAATAAGAGTGAGCGAAATATTTATTCCCCGCAAAGTGTTTAAAGCAATACAAACAACAATAAATGAAGAAAATTCATCCAACAAACAAATAATATATTTGAGCAAAAACTATTTCGAATCTCCAGAATCAATACGTGAATTACAAAACAGACTATACCTTCAAGACTATAATTCTGCAGAAGTAGAAAAGTATATACAAATAGGACAAACAATTGGAGCAATACTAATAAATGAAGATTTGATAAAAGACAAAGATTCTCTAAGAACACTTTTAATAAAAGAAAGATTTTCAAGATTTCTAGATCTTCTCCATCCAGACGACCAAACAAAACTAAGAATTGTGGCAACAGAAATAATAAACAAACTATATTCAATAGAAGAAAACATAATTCAAGAACCTCTAAACTTATACAGATCAAAACATTTTACAGAAGACCTACTTAAGTATATTGAAAAAAAACATCAAACAGCACACAAGATAATCTCAAATTTACTAGCTGAAACTAAAAAATGAAAAAGACTAAACACGAGCATAATCCCTAACATACCATTGAGCTTTCTTGGAGAAAAATTTTCTAGAAGATTCACTATACGCAGGAACAACAAGCTTCAAAGAACCGGCAGTGTATTTATTTATGAACAATTTAGTCATCGTAAGCATTTCTGGAATTACCTCTTCCAAAGCAGGAATAACGACGACAGGATCGACAGGACCTTTAAAAAATTCATACTCTCCTTTGACAATCAAAGAATTTTGAATTAATTTAGCCAAATCAGAACCCATATTTAGTCTGGAAGTCCACGCAACTGTGTGCGCAGGAATCCACAAATTTTCAAACTGCTTAACATAAATTTCAGGTTTAAACTCTAAATCAATATAACTGTTTCTTAAGAAATCGACATAACCTTCAAAAGAAGAACCAGCATATGCTTTCTCAAAACCATTATTTACAGCCATATAAATAAGTAAAAATAATTAATCAAATAAAGTAAATAAGAATAAACTGATAAAAATAAAATTTAAATTATGTCTTCTTCAGCAACAACCATGAAATCTCCTACAGCAATCACTGCAGAAAAAGGAATAAGAGAATCTCCTTCCTTTGTCTTTTCAAGCTCTAACTTTTTAGCATAAGGTGTTGGATTAACAAGAACTAAATGTATTAATTCTCCAGAATTTGTTTCGAATACGATGTCTCCAACTTCACCAAATCTTTTACCGGTCTTTGAAACAACAGTCTTTCCGATTAATTGTTTTGAATATTTTTTGTCTTCTTCAGCCATAAGATGCACCCTCGTACATTAAACGCGAATTATTATACTTACACAAAGTAGTAATTACTATTTAAAGCTTTTGTTTTAATCAGGGGTAAGCTTCGTCTAATAGTTTTTTATTATTAAGCAAAACCTCCCTTAGTGGATCAATGAACTTTATCAACTCTTCAGCTAACCCTGCTTTTAAATCAACGGAGGAAAGCTCTTTTTTGGCAAACGCTTTTTCAACATCAAAATAGCTCTTAAACTCTATCGTTCCACCATATTTCTCAGGCCTATCGATTACAAAAGCCCTGTTTTCTCTTTCCAATTGCCTAAAAAGTATGAATTTAAGTATTGCCAACAAACCATTGCCTTCGACAACACCATCCACACAAAATGCTTTGTTAATTTTCATCCTTATTTTCTTATCATCATCATCAAAATCAATTTTAGAATTTGGTTCTGATGAACTCATCTTTCCATTTTCCCCAAGACCAGGAATTAAATAATTCATCAAATGAATTCTTTTTTCATACCCTATTCTTGGAAGAAATTCCCTCGCGAACATGAATATTTTTCGTTGATCAACGCCACCAAATTGAGCATCAACTTTCAAATATTCCTCATCTAATGCTTGTAAAATAGGATATAATAAACCAGACATTTTAGGAGTCTCTAATTGCTTAACAACCTCAGCACCTGCTTTCTGCGTATCCCTTGTCGAAGCCAAAGCTGAAAGTTTGTAAACATCCAAAGTATACTTTTCAGAGAGCTGAAAATCCGTTCCTTTGACAAATTTTAATCTCGCAAGAGACACTCCTGCCCTTTTAAGCATTTCTTTTATAATAAATTCGTAGAATTTTGTCCTTTTTTCTAATAAATCCCAATCCGTCTTCATGTTATCAAGATAAGCATGCATATTTGCAAAAAGAATAGTTACATGACACCCTGCTTCTAGAAAATCAGCTATTTTTAGCATAGGTACAAAGTATCCTAAATGTGGTTTACCTGTAGGAGCAGTTCCCCAGTAAATCTTTAACTCTCGTTCTTTAAGAAGATCTTTAAGCTTAGTTTCATCAACAACTTCTTGCAAATTGTTAACTATCAAGTCATATTTTTTTTTAGGATCCATATAAACAAAAGTTGAGAATATGAGTATAAAAATGTTTCCTAATATTTAGATAGAGCATAATTTTCCATCACAGTGAAAGGATCTTTTACATCTAACTTATTTTTGACAAAGTCTTTTATATCTTGATTGTAGTTCTTTTCATTGTATTTTAATAAAACTGTGTAAAAGCCAAATTCTCCATTAGCCCTCATATTTATGTGCATAGCTGTATTTCCATCAGAAAAGAAATATTTTCTTCTGACTTCCCCATACTTATCAGGATTTTTCTCAGCAACAACATATTCTGAATCTATATTAGGAGATGCTCCAAATCTGTTCGGAATTTCTTCAAGTTCTGAAAAAATGTCATCTAGATATTTTTTAGATGTTTCTTTATCCGATATGCTATCAGGCATTTTTTCAATTTCTTTCCTGTACACTTCAGAAATGTATTTTATTTTTTTTAGCTGATCCATAACATTAGAAACGCAAACCCATATAAAAATGTTTTGATTTTTAACCACTGTTTAGTAACACTTAAAGTTTTTGGCACGGATAAAAAAATCCCTAACGTTTATAAACAAAAAACAATTCTAATAAAACAATGAAAATAAACACACAAAAAAAAGAAGACAGCGAAACAAAAACATACACCACTCAGCAAACCCAACAAAACGAATTATATGAACAAGAAAACAGAATACTAAAAGAAACAGTGTTCCAACTAAAAATGGAATTAGACCGCTTCAGAGCACCAGCACTCATGCTCGCAGAAGTAGTAGAAGTATATGAAAACACAGCAATAATACGCGTTCCTAACGGAAACAAATTCTTAGTAAACATATCCAGCTCCGTTAAAAATCTAAAAAGCGGAGACACAATAACCGTAGAACAAAAAAACCTAACAATAATTGATAAAATAGAAAAAGAAAGAAAAATAGAAGTAGATCAATTTGTAATCATAGACAAACCCAAAATTCAATGGACAGAAATAGGAGGCCTAGAACAACAAGAACAAGAACTAAGAGAAGTAATAGAACTTCCACTTAAAAAACCAGAACTATTCGAAAAAATAGGAATAAAACCACCAAAAGGCATACTTCTATACGGTCCGCCAGGAACAGGAAAAACAATGCTCGCCAAAGCAGCTGCAACATCAACAGACAGCACATTCATAGAAATAGTAGGCTCAGAATTAGTACAAAAATTCATAGGAGAAGGAGCCAAACTAGTAAAAGACATATTCAAATTGGCCAGAGAAAAAGCGCCCAGCATAATATTCATTGACGAAATAGACGCAATAGCTGCAAAAAGAATAGAAATAGGCACATCTGGAGAAAGAGAAGTACAAAGAACATTCATGCAATTTCTAGCAGAAATAGACGGATTCAAACCACTAGACAACGTAAAAATAATAGGATGTACAAACAGAAAAGACATACTGGATCCTGCAATAATAAGACCGGGAAGACTCGATAGATTAATAGAAGTGCCCGTACCAAACAAAGAAGGGCTGAAGGAAATACTAAAAATACACACAAAAGGAATGAGCACAGATAAGAAAATAGACTTAGACAGAATACTTAAACAAATGGACGGATTCTCAGGAGCAGAAGTAAAAGCAGTTTGCACAGAAGCAGGATACTTTGCAATAAGAGAAAACAGAAATAAAGTCACACAAGAAGACTTCTTAAAAGCTATAATAAAAGTAAGAAAAACAGAAGAACTAGAAGGCAAAGACTACATGGGAATGTTCGGATAAAAATTGCTTTTAACACAAACCCTTGCGCCACAACCATTTCCACCAGTAGCAAAAGTGCGCTCGGCAGTTACTTCCGATCGTCATCCCCCTAAGGGTCAGCGGGTGTTCACCTCCTCATTGCGCAAATACAAGAAACAAAAACACAGTTAAAAACTTTCTCAAAAAAAATCGATCAACAACATTTATTCTAGCTAAAGAAACACTTCTTCACTTAAGCACAAAAAAATATAAAACAATAAAAAATACTCTTTTTATGAACATATCAAAACAAAACCCTTTATTGATAGAACTGGGCAAATACCTCTTCAGACCAAGAATGAAAAAAGATACAGAAGCAAAAATATTCATTCACCCAGAAACAGAGCAACTTCTTAAAATAAATCATCCGCCGATATACTTTGCAGGAATACACAGAAGTTTCTGGGAAACCACGGCACTAATAGTCCAAATAGGAAACAATTCTACAAAAACACCCTACATACTAATGGGAGACAATCTTCCTCTGCACAACTTAGCAAAAAAAGCAGGAGTTATAATTTATCCAAGATTAAAAAACAAAAGCTTAGAAGCCAAAAAAAATTCGATAACAAAAACAAAAGAAATACTAAAAGAACATTGGCTAAACAATGAAGACATAATAATATATCCTGGAGGAGGAAGATCATATGATGGCCTATCTAAACCTTTTGGAAAAATGGGATTTGAAATAGTAAAAGAAGTATCAAAAGAAAAAGAAATATACATAGTTCCATTTGTTGTAGACTATCATTCTTTCAGAGACCGAGAATTGCATACTTTCATAAAATACCACTCTGGAGAGATAGGAAGCGCTCAAAAATTAACAATCCCTGACTGGATTAATTTCACACAGAAAATGGATACAACATACACAAGAATAGGAGCGCCAATAAAAGTTAATCCTGAAATAAACACAACAAGCTTAACAAAAACAACATATGAAGAAGCTCTGAATTTAACAAAAATACTTCCAGAAAACGTTCTTGCATTAGCAAGACAAAGAGCATATTCCTCCATTCTTTATAAATCGGAAAAAACAAATCTGGAAGATGTACTTAAAACACTAGAACCGCATAAACACCTATGTGAACTAAATGACAAAGAATTTTGGAGTGCTCAACAAATATTAGAAGAAAACAAAGCACCATTTAAACATCCTTCAAAAGAAGATTATGCTTGGAGCACACACTTTGTAAATTTAGTAAAAAACCACTACGAAAAAATTCATTTAATATAAATTAGACGATCTCGAAATCCAAACAAATTCTAAAAATGTGAGGAGCATGCTGACCTGCTTTATTTAAAGAAATCTTTTTCCATTTCATCTTCATTTTATTGCAAGCAGCATCAACTTTCTTATCTGCATCATCGAATTTATCTTCATGCAAAAAATCATAAAAATGAATAAATGTTCCTTTCTTTGAAACAGATAAAGCCTGCTCAATAAAAGACTCGGCATTGTGTGGCGCAGGCATAACTATTCTGTCAAATCTAATACCTCTTTCTGCAAGTAAAGGAATTGCATTCTTAACATCATCATTTATCAAAACAACATTATCGACCGCATTCAAAACAGCATTCTTTACAGAATAATCATGACCTTCAGGATTAATTTCTACACCGACAATTTCTTTTGCTTCTGAATTTTTAGCAATAACACAAACAAAAGGACCACATCCTGAAAACATCACCAAAACCTTTTCTCCAGATCTTACTTGACCGCAAATTCTTTTTCTTTCAGTAGAAAGACGAGGAGAAAAATAAACTTTCTCAACATCTAAAAGCAATTTAACACCATTTTCTTTATGAATCGTTTCTTTAGTCTTATCTCCCGCAATCCATTTCATCTTTTGTGTTCTAAATTCGCCCTCGTGACCAGCATCCTTTCTCAACACAGTTTTAATATTAGAATTAGTCTTCAAAAGAGCATTAGCAATAATCTTCTCTTTTTTTCTTAAAACATCATCAATCTCGAGTATGGCTATGCTCCCAACAACATCAAAAGAAGATTTCAAAAAATCCAGCTCTTTTTGAGATAACTTTTTCTTAAGCAACTCTTTTAAATTTTTGACCCTGCTTGTTTTTTTCCTATCCAAAGCCATTTTTATTATTTCAAAACCCTCAATTTTTGTTTTTTTAACAACAGGAAAATAAATGAACTCATCATCTCTTTTAATGAAATAATCAGAATCGAGAAGTTTTAAATCTGCCAAAACGCGCTTTGCTTTTTCGGCATCCTTTAGCTTGGCTTTTAAAACGTGCATGATCAAAGAACGACTGTAGAGTTTATAATTATTTTGACTTCAGAGAACAATTATTAAAACACCAGTTATAATTATTAAACAACCAATACTTTTTCTGAACAAGTTTTGCTCTTTGAAAAGCTCTCCCCCAATAATAGTGGAGAAAAAAGCAGAAGATCTCTTAATAGCGCTTACCAAAGCGACATATGCCATGCTCACAGCCTCAATCTGAAAAAATCTGTAACTAAAAGTTAAACCAGCCACAAGCAAAATCCACCAACCGGATTCCTTAAGACTTAAACGCATACCTTGAAAACCATCATGAAACACGAACATCATAATCAAAAAATTAACTGCTAAGAAAAAATGAATAATAACCAAATAAGTAGCAACAGGAACGCCCCTGACATAGACAAGAAATCTATCACCTACAGAAGTTAAACCATAAAGAATTAATGCCAATAAAATAAAATGAATATATCTAGAAGAAATGAATTCTTTTAAAGGCTCTAACAAAGAATGATCTTTTTTAGTTTCCAATACGTAAGCTCCAACTATTAAAAGAAAAATTCCTCCCAATTGATAAAGCTTCAAAGACTCCCCTAAAAAAACATAGGCAAATATTAAAGTAAAACCAGGAGCAATAGTCATAAGAGGTGCAGAAACACTTATATCTAGATGACGTAAAGACTTCGCGGCCAATAAAAAAGCAATACTTGCAAGAATAGAAATAAAAAACATGACCAGCAGAGAAGTAAAATCAACACTGGAAAAATCAGCAACCAACACCAAAGGCAAAGATAAAATGAATATAAGAAACGCGAGAGTTGCAGAAAAAACCATTGCGTGCTGCTTAAGCAGAGTTTTTTCTCAACAATCGTAGAAGTAGCTGTAAGTATTGCTGCCATTACTGCAAAAAAGACCCAAGACATAAAAAAATACCTGACCAAGTAATATAAAAATATTTTGAATCAGAAAAAATCAGACAAACCTTTCTGTTCATTGAGCTTAGAAGCAGACTCTAACTTAGCAAGAGTTGACTCCACCCTATCCTTGGAAAACTCATAATTATCAACCAGAATTTTTTTAATCTTCTCAAAATCTGGTTTTTTGAACTCTAATTTATACTTAGAGGAAACCGGAATGTTCTTTATTGTGTCAAATATTCTTTTCCAGTCAACATCAAAACTTTCTGACCACTTTGCTTCCATAAAAACAGCATCAAAATCCCCTTTATATTTTTCTAATAATTTTAACGCCTTTTTAGGACCAATTCCTTTAACACCGCCGTAATTATAATCAGTTCCAACAAGAATAGCTAAAACTATAAGTTCATCTTGATTCAAATTCAAAGAAGATATATTATCTTGCAAAACAATCAACTCCGGAACAACATTTCTATAACCCAAAGAACCCGGAAGTTTCCTTTTGCCTGAAATAGAAACATTCCTGACCCATCTCGTCGCACCGGAAAGCAAAGCATCAGCATCCTGACTCAAGACAGCAAATGCATCTCCTCTTTTAACAATAAATGCGGCTTGTGCTTCACCCTCGCTTGGTGCATCAACAACAGGAATACCCATTGCGGAAATTAATTCTTTAGCTTCAAAAATCATATCTTTAGTTAAAAAAACAGTTCTAGCAGCATATTTCTTCATATTCTGAACATCTTCTTTATTTTTTGCCTCTTCATAAAGTTTAGACGCCTCTAATTTTAGAGATTTTCTTCTTTCCCTTTCCTCTTTCTTAAGCTCAGGCGCTTCTCCATCAAAAACAAAAACAAACTTAATTCCTTTCTCCATAAGATTAGAAAATCTGGAAAATAACCCGACAAGGTGAGAAGTTATTCTTCCATTGCTATCAGTAAGAGGACTGCCATCAGGACCACGAATTGTTGTGAGAAACATGTAAAGCGTGTTAAAAGCATCAACAGCAAGAATTTTGCCTGACAATTCTTCTAACTTTATCTCTTTAGCTTCTAAAATATTGCCTAATGCTACACCCATAAATAAAAAGAAAACAATCCTTTTAATATGTTTTATGGTTCAAAACTTCTAATATTTAGTAACGACCCTTATGAAAACTAAATAATAATATCTAACTGTCTTCACAGAATCAATTAATTTCCAAAATATATATATTATTTGATTGAAAAAATAGTATGCGTAATAAAGGTCAGGCTGCTCTTGAGTTTTTGACCACGTATGGTTGGGCTTTTTTAATTATTCTAGTAATGGTCGGGGGATTCACATACTTCGGAGTACTCGACATAAACGGACCAGAAACCTGCGCATCAAGCATAGAATTCACCTGCCAAACAAGCCTAGCCACAGACAAATACCAAACCATAACACTAAGAAACAACCTACCCGAAGAAATAACCATACACAACGCCACCATAAACAAAAACGGAGCAACCATAGGAACATGCATACACAACCAAAACATACCCGCAGAAACACAATTCCAAATATTTTGCTCAACTAACCAAACAACCAACAAAAAAGAAACACTAAACATACAAATAAACTACTACCCCGCAACAGGAAACCCAGCATACACAAAAACAATGACAGTAACACTAAAAACCACAATAAAAAATAGCCAAGAAATACAATCAACAGGAAACCCAATATCTCAACCAGGACAAATACCCATAACAGCATTTATTTCACTAACAGGAACAAAAAACACGCAAACATACACACTCAACACATCTGAACTAGTTAATAATGGAGATCTCGAGTTAGATAGCAATTCAGATGGATTCGCAGATAACTTATACAACGCAATAGCAGGAATAACTCCAACAATAATAACCGGCAACGGATTCACAAATAAAGCTCAAAGAATAGTGGCCACAGGAGGAACAGTTCGTGTAAGATTCTGGTCAGGTTCGAGTAAAGTTGCAAATTACATTATGACTTTTAAATACAGATCAAATAAATTGCTCACATATGGTCCTACTGGTTCTTGGTCACCATATCCTCAAGGAGCAGCAAGTGCAGCAATAAACACAAATAATGCACAAACAATAACCAAAGAATTCTACGGCGTCCCTGCAGCAGAAATATTATTTCAAATAGAAGGTGCCGCAACAGGAGATTGGTTTGAATTTGACGATGTATCAGTAAAAGAAATACAACCACTAGAAACAATTCCATCCGGAACAGCGTATCTGAATCAGGTATCAGAAGGAATTTCTTATAGCCAGAGCACAATAGCTTACGGAACATGGGAATTCGACATATACAAAAATCCTGGAGCGACAGGAAATACAAGAATATACTTTATATCTAGTGAAAATACTCCTTTAACCCCACAAAGTAGCGGATATTACCTAGGCTTCTTTGACGCGGATAAAACAATAAGATTATATTCTTACATAAATGGCAGTTCAAGCACCAGCGTCGCCACAGGATCTAACAAATACAGATCTGAAACGTGGTACAGAATAAAAATAACAAGAAACACAAACAACCAATTTAAAGTTTACATCAAAGGAGGAGCCTACGGCAATACTTATCAAGAAATTCTCACATTCACAAACAGCAACCAAATAACTTCAAACTACTTCATTCTTCAAATGCTGACAGGAGACAGAATAACAAACATAAGATCAGTTACAAACGTAGAATAAAAACCATTCAAAAGCTTGACCAAAAAAAATAAACAATCAAGGCCTAACCCACTTAACTTCCCAGTAAGTTACATCAGATTCATCGTCAACAACCGCAAGCATTAATCTCTTCTTAGTAGAATGAGCAACTCTGTTCTTTGCCGCAAACTCATACCAAGTTAAAGTAGAGCCTTCATGAACAGGATAAACAACCCAACGAGCGTGATCCTCCCCTGGTTTAACACCCCTATCATAAACCCTAAAATCCGCACCAAATTTTAAAGCAGTTTTAACAATATAACCTCTACTTCTCATATCTTTGAAAACGGCATATCTGACCCAAAAATTAGGCTCTGCTTTCTTAGCCTTTTTCAAATACTCAGTAAAAGAAAGCAACTTCTTGCGCTGATCAAAAATCTCTATTTTGCCTTTTTCAAGCAAATACAAAGCTTCATGAAGACTCAACTGAACTTGACCATCATCAAGAATAACGCCATATCTTCCTTGATTAAATAATTCACGAGCATCGTTACTATTTTCCGTCAGAACTCTTTCTTTAGCAAAAAGAGCCTTTATTTTGGGCTTCTTAGATTTCTCCTTCTTATCATCTTTATCTTGATCCTCCAGAAGAATCGGCTTCAAATCTGAATGCTCCTCAAAAAAATCAGCCTCTTCCAAATCAACATCAACGACTTCGTCAACGACTTTGTTATTTTTAGACATAAACAAGAGAACGAATCTTAGTTATATAAATTTGATGGTTAAAACATTACTAAAACCAGCAAATAACCGAAAAAGCATCCGACAGACAAAAAAGGCATAGCCGGATAAAATTTGTCTTTTTTTCCCAACAAAAATAAAAGAAATAACGCCAAAGCAGAGCAAAATGAAACCACACTTCCTGCTAAAAATGCATCATTAAAAGAAAAACCGTTCTTGATGAACTCAGCATAAATCACTCCAGAAAATAAAAGAGGAAACACAACATCTCCACCTCCGAGAATTCCTATTTTCTTGTTTTCTGAGTTGTTGAAAGATGAGTTTTTAGAAAATGAAGAAGAACCATTAACAACAGAATTTGGATTGGAATATGAAATTATGAAGCCAGGAAAAAGCTGTGCATCTCTTGTAAATTTAGCCAGAACCACCATGTGTTTACTTTTCCAAACAGCATAAGCATCATAAATAGAAATTAAAACTAAAACAATAAACATCGTAGTTACAGAAAATAAAGGAATAAGTACAAGAGAAATACCCGCATAAGATAAAATCTCAGTAATATTCTGAATAATCATGTTCGGCTTGAAAACTTTCCAAGAAGCCAAACCTAGAGAGAAAAACAACAACAAAAAACCAGCAATATTAAATGCTTCATTAATCGAAACAGCCATGGCCAAAGCAGATGCGAATAAAAACCAATATCTCCACCAAGAACTCTTTTTATTTTTAGCAAAAAAAAGCAAAATCAAAGTCCCCATAGTTATTCCTAAAATGACATAAATTATTGATTCAAAACCCTCAAGAGTCGGCCTTTCTCCCAGAACAGTATCTGAAAAAGAAACAACACCTAAATCATCAACAATTATTGAACCGCCCAACAAATATAAACCTAAAAAATGAGTCAATAAGAAAAACAAAACAAACAAAAAACCAACAAAGTAAGGGTGCTTCATAAAATATCTTAATACACACCTAATAAAAATCTTTTGAAAATAAAGAGCAAAAATTAAAAATGAATAAATAAAACAAACATTATGAAGTTTGCAAATATAATTAAAATAAGAGTTTTCTCAGAACAATACGAAGATGCTGATAAAATAAAAAAAGGTCTGAATTATTTATGCGGCTTTTCTGATTTAGAAGAAGAAAAACTGAAAATAAAAGAAACCAACACTAAAGGATTCGACGAAAAAACAATAAAAATACTTGAACTAGAATTAATAAAAGACAAATACTGCAATAAATTCATTAAAAGACTTTCTGAACTACTAAGTGCGGAGGATAAAAAAAAATTAATAGAACAAGAAAACAGACTTGATGAAAACTTTAATTTCTTCATAAGATTAGATAAAGAAAAAATGCAAGAACAAAAATTCTTATTAACCGAAACAGGCAATTGTTACCATATAACCATAAACATAAGTGCATATCCTAGAAAAAAAGAAAACGCATACAATATGATAAAAGAACTCTTTAAATAAACAATAAATTTTATATAAAAAAAGATAAAATAACACAATATGAAAATGAAAGGTCAGGCTGCTCTAGAGTTTTTGACCACTTATGGTTGGGCATTTCTAATAATTCTAGTAATGGTCGGAGGATTCACATACTTCG
>CAZJQL010000010.1:0-39826 GCA_964548665.1 uncultured Methanosarcinales archaeon | reverse complement strand
CTAGTTTTTTCGTGCACAGTAATTATTTTAGTTATACTGTTAAGAACCGCCCTCAATGCAACAGAATCATTAGCAACAACATCAAATTTCAAAAAATCCTTTCCTCTCACAACATCATATTTTGCACGACCTTTAGAAAAATCTTTATCCTCAAAAGAAAAAAGCTTCTCCAAATCAGCTAAATCATCCTTAACAATTATGCTTGCAGAGAGCATTTTTAGACAGCATCCACCTTCGTGGAAACAGTTCTTCTTTTGAAAATTATTTTAGACCCACAATAAGCACATCTTACTCTTTTCTTCATCTGAGTTTCATTAAGTGCTCGATTACAACTGAAACAAATATATTCTCCCATAAAAATCACCCCTACATAAATTTAGTATTTTTATCAGCAGAATAAGCCTTGGCAGTAAAAACTTTTCCACATTTACCACATTCCCAAATACCCGCCATTTTTTTCTTAACTTTCTGAGCCGAACAATAAGGACATTTGTATATAGTCTTTGCAACAGCCTCTATTTTAGCAACTTTCTGCTTAACCGTCCTACCATACCTAGTGCCGAACCTTTTTGTTGTCAAATTTGTCTTACTTGCCATTTTAATTCTCCAAAAGCAAACGCTTCTAATTTAATAAATTTAATGCACAAATACGCATCAATTAAACTTGAAATGGGGCTGCCCGGACTTTCAACAGCAATCTGTGCCAAAAAATGATTCAGACAAACTGATTTGAACCGGGGTCTTCAGGTCCCAAACCTAAAAGGCTAGCCAAGCTACCCCACAGCCCCAATAGTCAATAGGAACTATAGAGCATTTATAAATCTTTTTATGAGTCTGAACGACAAAAACAAAACACCAACCCGATAAAATTAATCCTTTCTGAAAGCAATAGTTCCAGGACTTTTTCTTCCAAAAACAGGACCGTCCTTAACTATGAAACCTACAGCTTCCAAATCTTTTCTAACTTTTGTAGCACAAGAATAAGTTATAAAAACGCCATTCTCCAACATTTTCTCATAAATATCCTTAAAGAAAGGAAAAATCCAAGCCCCAGGATGCTTCTTTGGAGAGAATGGATCAAACAAAACAAAATCTGCTTTATCTTGAATGTCCCGTATCATTTTTTCTGCATCACCAAAGTACATCAAAAAATAAACATTATCCCTAGAAAATTGTCTTCTATCCTCCTCAACAAAACCCCTTACAAATTCCTTTATCAACCCATAACTTTCGAATCCCGGATTTACTTCTAAAATTTTTCTTAATATATTTATATCATTCTCAAAACAATGAATCTCAATTAATGAATCAAAATTCTTCTCTCTTAATGCATCAATTGCCGCTGCAGAATTATAGCCTAAACCAAAAAACATGTCAAAAATAATCAAATTATCAGAATAATTTGCGTTTTCCACAATAACTGAAGCATACTTTTGTTTCGCCTCACTCACCGCGCCTGCTTTAGAATGATAACTCTCCTGAAAATCCTCATTAAAAAAAGATTCAGAACCATCTTCAGTCAATATTTTTTGCATAACAAAACACCGAGAGCAAATAAATCAAAGTAAAAAAAGAAAGAAAAAGAAAGAAAACTTAGTTCTTTCCCAATGCAACAATTGATCTTATTGCAACAACAAGACCTGAAGC
This sequence comes from uncultured Methanosarcinales archaeon, assembly GCA_964548665.1. Classification (GTDB taxonomy): domain Archaea; phylum Nanobdellota; class Nanobdellia; order Woesearchaeales; family 21-14-0-10-32-9; genus 21-14-0-10-32-9. The sequence continues at coordinate 38,179 of CAZJQL010000010.1, read as the reverse complement.
TGCAACAAATGCATTGAAGTTAACAAGTATTCTTCCAACAACACCCATGATTGTGTTATCTATAACTTGCGCTAGAATCAAAATTGAATTAGCTACAAGCAACAGTGCAACAATTGCAACAAGGTATTGCGTCATCTCTTTAGCTGTTACATTCAAGAAACCTACTACAATTCCTAGAACGAACAAAACTACGGGCACCCAAGAAGCAGCTAAAAAGCCACTTGCAATTGCAAGAACTATGCCTGCAATAAATGCCCATTTACCCCAATTCATCATATTTTTTGCCATATTTTAAGCACCCCCAAAAGTGTTTAAATAAAGTGTTTAATCACACATATATAAATCTTTTCAGAGCAGCACTTCATAATACCTTAAGAATCATAGAAACAAATAACAAACATACCCCACATATACAACTAAAAACAAAATCCCTGTCTTAAATGAGATTTCTTTCCTAAAAAGAGTGAATACAAAGAAACAAAAGGAAATTGCTAATAAGAAATACAAACTAAATATGTTCTTCGCTTCAAAATTTAAGCTTGAAATGAAAGAAGTTACACCTAATATAAATAGAATGTTAAAAATATTGGATCCTATTATCTCTCCGACAACCATTTCCGTCTTCTTTTGCTTTGCAGCAACAATAGCGGTTACAAGTTCAGGAAGAGATGTTCCTACAGCGACTAAAATAAGACCTACAACAATACTAGAAATTCCCAAATCCTCAGATAAAACAACCGCTCCATTAACAACCCAATTACCTCCAACCATTAACATAAAAGAACCCGCAATAGCGAATAAAATACAATTAAAGACAGACACTTTATTTTTGTCAAGCCCCACATCAATACTGTCCTGCTTAAAAGACCACAGCAAGTAAAATGCAAAAGAAACTAAAACAAATATTCCAAAAATTAAATTTAGAGAATTATTAACAAAAAAAACCAAAAGCAAAACTACTGAAAAAAAAGAAAACAAAGAATGTTTCCAAAACTCTTTACCAAAACTTAAGGGATAAATAACTGATGCAACACCCAAAATTAACAAAATATTAGAAATATTGCTTCCAAGAATATTAGCCACAGCCAAGCCAACTTGAGAATTTGAACTAGCAGAAATATTAACAATCAACTCCGGAAGAGATGTACCAAATGCAACAACAGTAAGACCTATAAATAATTCAGACACTTTTAGATGCCTAGCAAGATTACTGGCGCCAGAAACCAAAAACTCTGCACCCTTAATCAAGAATAAAAATCCCAGCACAAAAAACAAGTAGTCAATCATTAATAAGCAAATAAAATAATAAATATAAAAAGTTAATTAAAAAAACAAAATTCAAGAATACTGACTGACTAAATTTTTAATATCAGCAGAAGATAAAGCCCTAGCATATATCCTGACACCATCTATTGAACCATTTACATAAGTATTCGAATAAGAATACGCCATAGTTATAGGTCTTTGAATAGTTCCAATTCCTCCAGAAATAAATGTTCCAACTTCTGAACCATCACAATATAATTTAATAATACTGCTTGTTTGATTAACCGCTCTAGTAACAGCAATATGATGCCAAGAATTATCTGAAATGAAACAAGAGCTAGAATAAGCATTCTGGTAAGCCCCATTAAATTCATCCCACCAAGCCAAATATCCGTTTCTATTCAATAAAGCGAAGTCATTTGTAGTATACCCGCTTGCATGCTGAACACCTACTATTGACGGATTAACATATCCTGTTCCGCTGTAATTTAGTTGCGAAGTTTTTATCCATAAAACAATAGAAAATTCTGTAAAGCCAGACATAACATTACCAAAATTGACATAATTATTTAGACCATTAAAACCTAAACAATTATTTAATTTACAATCTGTTAATTTTGATGGATTGTTAATCAAAGTGCCTTGTTTATTATTTCCGCTAGAATCATAAGCAATATTACCAGAGGTTTCATCAAGTTTCCAATAACCCGCCAATCCATAAAAAATAGGCTGAACAACATTTCCAGAATTAACTAATTGAGACGCAGACTTAACAGCACCTTTCACCACTATAACATTGTTCTTTGTGTAAGCAGAACTACCTGAAAACGGAAAATAATTCATGTTTATTTTCAGATTTTCTTTTTTATCAACAGTTAAATTAACTTTGCAGTAGATTTCAAAATCAGACTCAGGAAAAACGAACGAGTTATAAAGACAAGTTCCCAGTAAAACTCCACTTTTTGTGATTGTTACATTGTTTATAACTATTTCCTCATTCAGGCTATTTCTAAGCTTTACTACCTGATACTCGTCTGTCAAAATATTTGATTTACAAACAAACTCAACACCAGAAACACAAGTTTCAGGACCACTTATATCAAAAACTCCAAAATAGGTAAATCCTCCAACCATCACTAGAATAATCAAAAAAGCCCAACCATACGTAGTCAAAAACTCTAAAGCCGCTTGCGCTCGTTTATACATAAAGCCAACAATAAAATAATAAATATAAAAAGTTTATTAAAAAAACGAATAAAAATCACTTTCTTTCATGAGGCATGACTCTTTTTACATCCATAGGCATAACTCCTGCTTCAAATTCCAACTTTGCAATCTCTACAGGATTATATTTTATTCTTTTGAGATCATCTTCTGTTAGTTTCACTAAGAAAGGAGCACCCATACTTATTTGAAGAGCTCTTGCGCCTATTAATCTTGCTTTCTCGTATTTTGTTATAGTTTTATCCGGTAATTGCAGTTTCATCATTTTAAAATACCTCCAACAATCTTTTTCTTATTGATGTTGCTGTTTCAATAGCAAGATCAGTCATCTTTTTTACATCCTCCGATGTAAGTGATCCTACTCCACCTTTTTGTAAAGCACAGATTTTACCATCGTTGATTGAAGTGATAGTTAATCTTGCGTCAATAGCTAATTCTTCTTCAGCAGTAGGATCCACAATAAACAAATCTGCAATCTTACAAACAGTTACGGGAACAGGTATGTTTTTTAGAGCAAGTTTTTTATCCGTCAAATCATGATAATCTAAAGAACCGTCTTCCTTTACTCTCGGAAACTTTGCATTTAACAAAGCTGCAACTGCAGCAATACCGCCCATGTCAATAAGACTTCCATCATAATTAAGAGGAACTACATCTATAGCAAGAGTCCAAACTTTTTCTCCTTTAGCAATACAGAGTTCTTTTGTGTTTAATGCTTTACTTTCTCTTATTCCTCTGTCAATAACTCTCGCAGTTTCTATTGACTCTATGCTTGGAGGTCCTGCTTCAAAATCAGGATTGCTTAGAGGCAAAAGTTCAGCATTAACCATTAAAACTCCATCTTCAGGAGTGTCTTCAAAAGGTTTCTCAATCGCCATTTTAACTCCCGCAAGAACTTCAGCGTCACCACATTTTATTCTTGCAGATCCCTCTGCTGTGGATAAAAAACCTGTTTGAATATCAATATGTCTGACTTCAGTAAGCTTTCTTCCATCTAATCTCACTCCTTTTTTTAGAGAATTTCTAATATGTTCTTTTCTTTCTTGATTCATTGTAAATCACCAACTACGTATTTGCTCTTTAAAGCTTCTCTTTGTTTTTCAGCAATTATTTTAAGAGCAGGCTTGACCATACTTATTGCTTTAGCTAAATCTTCTTTACTTACAACACCATCCATTTGGAGTAAAGTTATTTCTTCAGTGCTAGGAACCATTGCAACAGGAATATCTGCTGCTTCATTTTCATCCATGTGTTCTTCTGCTCCATCCAAATCAACAAGCAAGTTTCCTCTCACCATACCAACAGAAACAGCTGCAACCATATCCTTCATTGTTAGTCCTGCATCTGCAAGAGCAATTGCTGCTGCACAAATACCTGCACATCTACTTCCAGCATCTGTTTGAGGCAACTCTATAAAAACATCCACTACAGTATTAGGGTAATCTTCTAAATTAAGAACTGGCTTCAAAGCATTCTCAGTAACATAACTTATTTCCTTACTTCTTCTACTTGGACCAGGCCTTACTCTAGATCCATCTCCTGAGAAAGGCATCATGTTGTAATTGCATCTTAAAACTCCTGTTTTAGGATCCTGCAAAAATTTTGGATGAAGCGGTCTAGGACCGTAAACTGCAGCGTAAGCTTCAGTATCTCCTATTTTGAATCTTGCAGACCCATCAGCTTTTTTTATAACTCCTGCCTCAGCTTCAATCGCTCTCGGCTCATCAAATTTTCTACCACTAGGTCTTTTAAAATCACTCATCATGTTCACCTTCTGAATATTCATTGTTTCTTCTTTCAAAACTTCTTTCACGATTGTTGTTTTGAGCAAAATCGCTATTTTCAAAATTTTTCTCCTCTACTTCTTCAAAGACAACAGGTTTTCCTGTTTTTTGTTCTAAAAATTCTCTTACTCTATCAGTCAAACCAGAGATATGGCTTTCTCGCTCTATTTTTTTTATTGCTTCAACTGCAATTATTTCCATTTCTGGACTTCCTTCAAGCCAAACAATACCATTTTGTCCAACAATTATTTTACAATCTGTAGCTTTTTTTATCATTGAAACCATAGATCCTTTCTTCCCAATTATTCTTGGAACTTTATGAGAATTAACATAAATAATTCTTCCACCTCTCAGTCTTTTTAGACCGGGACCTTTGACAGAAATGTCAACAAGATTTTGACTTGTTACATTTGTGACTTTTACAACAGCATAATCCTCAAGATTGAAATACTTTGTAAGGTCTGCACCTTTAGCTATAAAATCAAAACTCCCATCCTTTAAAGGCAAAACAGCAGTATAAGGCGCATTTATATCAAAAAGCCATCCGCTCATTAATATGTCAATAACTCTTCCAATTAATACATCATTTCTTTGAGGCAAATATCTTCCAGACATAGGAATTGTCTTTATAACTTTGCCCTCAATTGAAACCATGCCTAGTCTGTTTGCTAGCACATCATCATTCATCCTATATGTTCCGTGACTTGGCAAAAAGTCAAGACCTTTTGCTATAATTTGTCCAGGAACTACTATTTCTCTGTCTTTAACTAATAGTTCTCCCATTTTCATATTCACCTTTAATTTATTCTGTTTTTATTGTTCTATTTCTATGTTAACTGTTCCGTGTGTTTTTGAATTTAATTCATCAAATACTTCGTTGCTTATACCTGCAGGAATTTTTAATTTACACATAAAAGATCCATCAGGCAACCAATTTTCTTTTTCTAATCTGCCATACCCTTTTAAAAGACTGTGAAGTTTTGCGGCGTATTGTAAAGGCAGCCTTATGTTAAGAGTTCTCTCTTCAAATTTTATAGGAAGTATTGGTTTTAGCTTAGAAAGAATTTCTTGAACTTGATCCTCGGGTTTTTTGAATTCATCAATTTTTATTTTTGCTTCTACTATAGCATCCTCTATTCTAGAAACCGGGTGCGGAGTATTTGTTTTAGGATTTATTGCACTTCTGTGTATAAGCTGAACTATTCTTCTTCTTTTTTCATCTCTTAATTTTTCTCTGTATTCCGCAGTAAGCTGAATTTCACCTTCGAGAAGCATCGTGTTTGCGATATCAAAAAAATTGTTTTTTTTAAAAACAAGATCAATATTTTCTTCTGATGCAATAAGACCTTTACTAACATCTTCAAAAACTTTTTCAGATCTCAAAAGTTCTCTGAGTGCTTCTTCATCTTTCTTTCCTGTTTTTTTGTATTTTATTGCAAGGTCAGGATCAACTGCGAGCTCAAAATTTTTTCCATGCTTCTGATATTTAACAAGATTAAAATGAACTTTTTCCCTGTCAAATATCTGTTTTTTTTGAATCATTTAAAACCACGCTTGTTAATTGTACTTCAGTGCTCTTAATTATTTCATTAACTTCTCAAATTTTTCTTTACTGACTCTTTCCATAACTCCTGTATTTACAGGAATTATCGCTGCATCAACTCGTTCTATTTTGAAGTTATCATTAAGCGCTTTTTTCAGCATGTTGAATGCTAATTTTAATCCTTCTTCCATAGTCATAGATTCTTTGTATTCTTTATGAAGCATTTCTTCAACTTCTGATTCTCCCTCTCCAATTACTGTTGCTTTGTATTGATAATAAAGACCTGTTGGATCTGTTTCGTAAAGCGACATTCCTGTTTCGTCTATTCCTGCTATTAAAAGAGAAACACCGAATGGCCTTAGTCCGCCAGATTGAGTAGTATATTGTTTCAGATTACAAAGATCTTTAACGATAGTTACGTTATCAATTGGGGAATCATATTCTACTCTGTGTTGTTGAGCCTTAAGTTGTGCACGTTCAACAAGAACTCTTGCATCAGACAATATTCCTGCTCCTGTAGCAATTATGTGATCATCTACTTTGAATATTTTCTCAACTGATTCTGGAACAACGAGCTTGTCAACTAATCTTTTGTCAGTTACAAGTATAACTCCATCTTTACAAACCATCCCTATTGCAGTATTTCCAAGTCTAACAGTTCTTTTTGCATATTCTACTTGCAACAATCTGCCATCCGGACTAAACATTGTTATAGCTCTATCATATCCCATCATTTGATGTTGTACAGGTTCCATTTTTTTACCTCACTTACAAATTATTTTTTACTTTATTTATCATTCCTGAAACTTTGATTGTTTGTAAAATCACTTGTTGAGTTCCAAGTTCATTTATGAAAATCAGAGATGCTTTAACTTTGTCAAGCATTTTATTGGAAGATTTTATTATTGCAATATTTTTTTTTGAATCGAAATCTACAGGCATTAAACCAGCACTTGCGGAATCAAAAATGCCTAGAATATTTTTTATTTTTTGAATTAATTCATTCATAGGTCTTTGAGATGTTAGTTTTTCTTCATTTAACAAATTTATTTTTATTGCTAAATATCTCTTTTTTTCTTTGAGACTAGGCATTAAGCCTTTTATCTTTTTTTGCATATTCTCCACCAAGAAGACTTTTGTTCGCTTTTTCTCTTCCCTATATGTCGGAAAGAAAAGTTTGTTTATAAAGATTACGGGAAAGTTATATATGTTTTAACAATATTTAATTTCTATATAGAAAATAATTTATGTGAACAAAAAGACAAATTTAAAAAAAATTACTTCATTTTGCCAAAGCCATAATGTTATTCAATTTTCTTAGAATATCCTTAAGCTTTTCCTCATTCTTTGCTTCAGCATTAATTCTTATTATTTTATCCTCAGTATTACTCTTTCTTACATTAAACCAGCAATCGTCATAATAAATAGAAATCCCATCAATAAATAAAGTTTTTTTAGCATCACTGAATGCTTGCTCAACCAACAAAAAAGCCCTACTCTGATTCTTGACCTTAAAATTAATTTCACCAGAATGATAATACATCATATTTCTAGCTGCCAAAACTGACAATTGCAATTCTGCAGATAAAACCACATTAAGCAATTTAAATGCTGCAACCCCCGCACAATCCATACAATAAAACTCCTTAAAAAAGAAGTGACCAGAATCCTCAGCACCAACTTCTGCTTTTTCCTTAACCATAGCATCATGAATATACGTTCTCCCCGCCTTAGACATAACTCCTCTTAAACCTCTCTTCTCACAAAAATCATTAATCGCCATAGAAGATCTTGTATCATAAACAACAACAGAATCTCGCTTCATGTTTTCCGAGAATATATTCAAAATGACATCAGGCCGTACATAAATTCCTCGTTCATCAACAAAAGCAACCCTGTCTGCATCCCCATCAAACATAACCCCTAAATCAGCCTTGGCCTTTTTTACTTCTGCAACCAATTGCTTCCTATTTTCAACTTTATTAGTGTCAGGATTATGACTAGGAAAATTGCCAGAAACCTTACCATTAATAACCTTGCTTTTCTTAAATATCTTCTGCAAAGCCTGAACCTCAACAATGCCAGAACCATTACTTTGATCAATAACCAGCTTGAATGAAGCAGCTTTGTCCAAAACTTTTCTTGAAGAAGAAAATTTAGAAATTAAAAATTCAAGATACTCTTTAGACCAATCCTTTTTCTTAATCTTACCTTTCTTCTTTACTGACTCAAAATTTCCTTTAGCAATCAAGTTAAGAATATCCAAACTGCCATTCTCTGAATAAATTGGCTTTGCTTTTTTAGACATCAACTTAAATCCATTAAAGTTCTTTGGCTCATGACTAGCAGTAATCATTATTCCTGCGTCATACTTATCCTGATTCATAGAAAAATAAGCTTGAGGCGTACTAATTAAACCCAGATTAATAACATCTGCTCCTTGATCCATAATTCCCTTAGTCAGCCCCTCAAAAAGAACTTTTGCACTGTTTCTACCATCAAAACCGACCGCAACAAGCTTAGCTTGCGTAAAAACAACAAAAGCTCGCCCTAATTCATAAGCAAAGGCCTTGTCAATCTGCTTTGGGTATTCTCCCCGTATATCATAGGCCCTGAAGACTTCTGAGTAATCCCTGATTTTAGCCATTATCAAGTAAGACCTAAAAAACGTAGTATATAAATTTTTTCTAAAAAAATCAATAACATTTAAAAAACAAGACTTTTTCCTTCTAAGCACTGAGACCTTGAAAAAAGGAAATCTCGGGGAGCAAAAAAATGGCTGAATTTAAATTAAATATAGGCGACTCAAAAAGCAAAAAAACGCTAAAAAAAGATGCAAAAGATAATGAAGCGGAAATATTTCTAGGCAAAAAAATAGGAGACAAAGTTTCAGGAGAACCAATAGGTCTTCCAGGTTATGAATTTGAAATAACAGGCGGATCCGATAATACAGGATTCCCTATGAGAAGAGACGTACAAGGAACTGCAAGAAAAAAAATACTTATTGTTTCAGGAACAGGAATAAGAAAAAATCTTAAAGGAAGAAAAGTAAGAAAACTTGTTGCAGGAAATACTGTTTTTTCAAAAACTGCTCAAATAAATCTGAAAGTTACAAAGTGGGGAAAAACTCCTTTATTCGAAGAACCAGCAGCCCCGTCTGAAGCAACAAAAGAAGAATAAAGCAGAAATTTTTTACTTTCCTTTTTTAATATTTGAGGAAGCTGTAAAGTTGGGATAAACAAACACCATTCTGCAAAACAATATGAAGTTAAGGACCTGCAGTGTTTATAATTTCAGAAATCACACATTCTTTGTCCAAGACAAGCCTCTTTATAAATGCTTAAAATATGAACATCCAGATTAAACAATTAAAAAGATTTGAATTAAAAAAATCTAAATAAATTTAAATACTTAAAGTAATACACCCGGTAATTCAAAATTTAAAGATCGACAGATCTTAGGAGGTAAAAAATGAACACACATTACTCCTTTGGAGATGATGACGACTGGGACAATGATGACAGCTATGACAACGATAAATGGGATGATGACTAAAAAAACCCAATAAAAATTTATAAATAATTCTTATTTTTATTTTTAAATCGAGGAGATAGTTTGAAACTAAATAACTTAAAAAATAAAATACCCGAAAAAATATATTCTTTACTTGAAAAAAAAGGATTCACAGAATTAAGACCGAGTCAAGTCAAAAGCATAAATTCGGGACTCTTTGAAAATAAAAACTTGCTAGTATGCACACCAACAGCCTCAGGAAAAACACTAGTGGCCGAACTGGGATTTTTGAATGCAGTATTACATGACAAAGGAAAAGCGATATACATAGTGCCACTAAAAGCACTTGCATCAGAAAAATACAAACAATTCAAAAAAGACTATCCTGATCTAAACATAGGAATAAGCTCAGGAGATTTAGATAATGAAGACTTGCATCTTGCAAAAGCAGACATAATCATTGCAACAAGCGAAAAATTTGATTCGTTGCTAAGACACAAAGTGTCTTGGACAAAACAAATAAAAACAGCAGTCATAGATGAAATTCATCTTCTTAATGATGAATCACGCGGACCAACACTGGAGATAATAATAACAATTCTAAAACGAGAACTAAAAGACCTACAAATAATAGGATTAAGCGCAACAATAGGAAACCCTGAAGAACTAGCAAACTGGTTAGATGCAGAACTCATCAAGGATTCCTGGAGACCAGTCACACTAAAAAAAGGAGTATATCTGGATGGAAAAATAAACTTTAAAAAATAAAAGCAAATCTTTATTAACAATAAAAGCAAACAAAGCATAATTTTATCAACACGAGGTGTAAAATAATGGGATTTTTAGGATTTAAAAACAAACAAGAAAAAGCAAACACAAAAACAGTGATGGACCTATTGGTTGAATCACAAAAAAAATTTGATGAATTATACACAAAAAGCTGGCATCCTTTTGATAGAATAATAGTATTCTTTAACGCAACGTCTAAAATTCAAGATCATCTAGAACTAATAAACGCAGAAATTGAAAACTTATCTGGAAAAGAAAAAACAGAAGCCAAACACTTATTTGAATTCTTGTCTCAAGAAATAAAAAAAGCAGGAAGACATCCTTATGGAATCAACAGAACCAAAAAAGGAGAACACGTTACAGAACACAACGTATTTCTAGGCGATACACACGGATTATTCACAAAAAATATAGCTGACTGGAAAAGAACAGAATACAATGACCCTAATTACAAAGGAACATACGCTGGAACAAAATTAAGCTATAACCCAATAACAGAACAAGCAAATGGATTCGTAAACAGCCACAAGGAATTGAAAACCACAATAAACAAACTAATCCAAATATTAACAAAAAAATAATGCCTGTATTAACACAATTTTATGAAACAACAAATAAGGCATAACTCCTTAGATAAATTTAAAAAAAGTGGACTGTTTCTAAATTTGTGAAAATAAACATATTTGAAGATGACCTAGTAGATCTTTTAAAATATTACAGACACGTTACTGCAAAGGACCATGAACTTCAAGTTAATTTTATAACTGAAAAAGTTGATCGTACAAACTTGCTTTATGGACTACACAAAATTGGTTTTCAGAAAATAGATTTCTCTGAAAACTCGTGGCGGGGAGCAGACATGTACTTTATAGATGGACTTAAAGGAAAATGGAAAGATATAATTACAAAAAATAATCTTCAAAAAGATTCTGTCGTTATTGTTAGTGGAGGAATACAAACAATAGCCGATGCAAATAATGCAGGGTATAAAACTGTTTTCAAACTACCAAATGAAACTAGAACGATGACCTTGATAAACAAATATATAAAATAAATTATTAAAAAAATATAAAATGATAATACCTGAAAAATTAAAAGCGGAAGATGAAATAAGAATAATAGCGCCTTCTAGAAGTCTATCTATAATCTCAAAAGAAAATATGAATCTTGCAAAGCAAAAACTTGAAGAGAGACACTACAAAGTAACTTTTGGAAAAAATGCTTTAGAATCAGACATAATGTTATCCTCAAGCATAAAATCAAGAATTGAAGATTTGCATGATGCTTTTGCTGACAAAAAAGTTAAAGCAATATTCACAGCAATAGGAGGATATAATTCAAACCAATTGTTGAAACATATTGATTATGAACTTATAAAAAATAACCCTAAAATATTGTGTGGCTACTCAGACATAACTGCTCTTGCAAATGCAATAACTGCGAAAACAGGATTAATAACATACTCAGGAATCCATTTTTCTACATGGGCAATGAAACAACACTTCCAATACAACGAAGAATATTTCAAAAAATGTTTAGAGCAGAAAAGTAAATTCAAAATAAATCCTTCAGAAAATTGGTCTGATGATGAATGGTACATAAACCAAGAAAAAAGAGAAGTAGAAAAAAACAAAGGATATAAACTACTAAATGAGGGCGAAGCAGAAGGAACAATAATAGGAGGAAATCTGGGAACTTTAGCATTATTATTTGGAACACAATACATGCCTAAATTAAAAAACTCAATTTTATTCATAGAAGAATGTTACAGCGGCGAACAAGCATTTGCCAGCGAATTTGATAGGAACTTACAATCATTAATGCAACAAAAAGGTTTTGATGAAGTTAAAGCATTAGTTATAGGGAGATTTCAGAAGAAGTCAGAAATGACCAAAGAAAAAATAGAATATATATTAAACACAAAACAAGAATTAAAAAAAATCCCTATTGTTTATGATGTCGATTTTGGACATACAAACCCTATGATCACATTTCCAATAGGTGGAAAAGCAAGAATAAAAGCTTACAAAACAATAAATTTAGAAATAATAAAACATTAAAAAAACAAATTAAAATAAATTATTTTCTTTTCAAAATATAGTCTTTGTATTCATATTGATGAAATACAACGTCAAGATTTAGCACCTTATATTTGTTAGTCAGATCTGAGAGAAAAGAACCTAATTTTCTCTTATCATCCTGATTATCAAGCTCTACAACAACATCAATGCTCAAATTTTTAGCATCTAGATCATCAGAAAATGTCACATATTTTACATCTTTGAAGAATTTACCCCCATCATATTTTGCTACACTCTTAGTTATTTCATCCAATAAACTCATCTTATCTCTATAATCCATGCTACTTTCCTTCTAATTTATTTTTTGTTCGAATATAACTGGCTTAAGTTTACTTAATATTTGTCCTGAAGTGGAATAAATAAAATCCAGAGTCATATCTTTTTCTAAAATATCGCCCAGCAACAAATACCTCGTTTTTAATACAGCATTGTTTTTTAGCTCTTCTGTTTTTCTCTTGAAAGGAACATAATCTGAATTAATATTCTCAGCGACATTCACCATGCTCCATTGCTTAGTAATATTTTTTATATACTTACCCAAAGGAATTTTTTTACTACCATTGTCATTATCTAATAAATCTACACACTTATCCTCAACAATGAATAACTTATTCGCAATAGATGCTGAACTAACAAGCTCAGGCAAATAATGCTTTTCATAAAAATAATTTTTAGCAGAATCAATCACTCCAGGTCCATCAACTATTTCAGAACCGCTGTTCATAAGAGCAAAAATTATTTTATCAACATAAACAAGCTTTCTCTCACTCATTTTTCTCAATTTTTTTATTGAATTGATCAACATCTTCTTATTAGGATCTAACTTTTTATAGATGAAATCTTCCTTTGCAGAATTAAGATACATATCATAATGATTAGTCAACAAAATAACTTCCTCCCTTATTTGTTCAGGAATGAAACTTTGCAAATATTCAAAATAATTTTCTAAGCCAGCAATAGGTATTCCTTCCTCAACATCATCATGCTTAAATGCAGAATATGCTCTTCTAAATGAATCAAACTCAGTGTTGTTTATTTTTTTTACAGTTCCTCCAACCCTCATCCAATGAGCAATTTTAGGTATTCCACACACCCTTAAAAAACTAGGACTAGAAAACCTTTTTATCGTATTTAATGAATCCTCAGCAAAATCTCCATAAAAATATTCCAAGTCTCTTTTATCTGGAAGCCTACTTGAAAGAACATCATTTTGAATCCTTAAGAAAAAATCATCTCTCTGCAAATCTAATCTTGCTTGCATTATATCTTGAGGCCCAGATTCAACTAAGATTCTAGGACGACCCACATCATTTAAATAAGAAGGATAAATGTAATCCAATAACGCTTTTCTTATTGCATCTTTACTATTCGAACCTAAATGAGAAAAAAGCTTATCTAACAACAAAGCATCTTCCCGAGTATCAAATAATTCTTTATTCAGCAATTTATCTAAAAATATGTTCGCATACTCGAATCTAGGGTTCCTCCGCATATTTTCAATATTTGTTGAATAAAGAAACTCCATAAAATCCCTTCCCCACTAGCAAGTAATTAAGCGGAAGTTATATATTTTTTCAATAAATATCAGTAAAACTTATTTTCTATTATAGAACCTTCGGTAAAATTAAGAAAAATATCAGATACAACATGCAGCTTACTAGACCCATACTCTTTCTTAAATAAACCTTTTACTTTAATCCAATTATTAGCAGCACCAAGTTCTGAAAAAACAAAGTCACTCAAACCATTGTTCCTAAAAGTATTTTCCCTAAAATCCTTGACAACTGTTTCCAAATGACCATCATCCAAACCAACAACAAAATCAATACTAGAATAATTTTTATTATTAAAAACATGTTCTCCCCTTATAAAGAAATAAGGCGGATCACAATACTGCTTCATAGACGACTTAACATAATTCATGACTTTTTTCAGAACAACAGCATCTTCATCCTTAATAACTTCAAGATCAGAATAATCAATAATTCTCAACCAATAATCCCTGTTTGGAAATAAAACTTGAATTCCCTTCATAATCTCAGAACACGCCATTTAATTAAAAACATTTCTAAAATGAGCCTGCCCGGATTCGAACCGGGGTATGCCGGTATCCTCAAGATGCCTTTCCGAAGCCGGCCGCACTATCCAGCCTATGCTACAAGCCCACAACAAACATAAAAACCTGTCAACAATAAAAAAGTATCGAAACTTACTTCTTAGAAAGAACTATTTCTATAGTAGAAACCCGAACATCTCTACCTTCCTTGTTCTTAAATTCCTCAGAATCTATATTTATCTCCTTAATATCAATCTGATCTTTTAAGAATCTTTTACGAGCAACCTCAGCAACATCTACTGCTCTAGCAATAAACTTACCTCTCGCTTTAACAAGAACTTCGCTCGCATTTTTTGTAGTAAACTGAACAACAACAGACGTAACATAATTCATAAAAGGTTTAGTCCCAATGAATATAGAGTTATCTTCAGCCATGTTTATCATCGATGAATTCAGTTATTTTTCTTCATTCTTGTAGCATAACCAGCAATTATATTTCTTAACTTCTTTGATTGAACAAGAGCATGTCTAGCAACAACTTGCTTGTTATCTTCAAAACTTTCTGTAAACTCATCAGTATACTCTGCATACAGATTTTCAGATACTGATTTTAATGGTCTTGGCTTTATTCTTCCCATATATAATCCCTCTAGACGTGAGAAATAAGATTCATTTATAAAGATTTTCATGTTTTACCCCAAAAAATATAAACCCATAAAAAAAACAGCAAATCATGAATCACTCTGACTTCGTCAAAATATTAGAAAAAGCAATTAATTCTAATCAAACAATGTGCTTTTTTTGTAATTGCAAAATATTCTATAGTGGAAGAGCAGAAGCAGAACTTGAAGAAGGTGAAAGACTGATAATTATAAAAGCAGACAACACAATTCTTGTTCACCAACCAGAAGGAAGCACCCCTATTAATTACATGAAAAATGATTCTTCAATAGAAATAGTTCCTTTAAAAAATGAAACAGTAATAAAGAGCAATAATTTAAAATTCAAAGACTATTTAGAAATAAAAGTAAAAGACCCGATTTCTATTCTCACACACAAACTTGAAGATGGAAAAAAACTAAGCTTGGTCGGTAATGAAAAAGATATGTCAGATATGATTAAAGACAACCCTCATCTAATAAGCAAGGATTTTAAGCCGCTCTCACGTGAAGAACACACCAAATTTGGATTCATAGATGTATTTGGTCACGACAATAAAGGAAACCTTATAATAATCGAGTGCAAAAGATACACTGCAGGAGTTTCAGCAGTTCAACAATTAAGAAGATATGTAGAAAAAATAATAGAATTAAAAGGCTTAAATGTTGATAAAGTAAAGGGAATAATTGCTGCACCGAGCATAGCAAAAAATGCAGAAGAAATGCTTCAAAAATGGGGATTTAGTTTTATATCGATAGAACCGCCAAAAAGACTAGAAAAATACAAAAAAAACCAGAAAAACATATTTGAGTTTGATTAAGAATTACAAATCTTGCAGCTCTTTAAACCATTAGCAAGCAACTCAGTTCTTGACTTGGAAGATTTTATTTCAGACTTAGGAGTTCTTGCAAGAGAAATACAACCAGCCAAATGAAATGATTTGCCACCTTCTTTAAAATAAAACTTTTTAGACTCTTGCTGAGGCGTCTCGACTTCATGCATAACTTTTAGTTCCTTTTTTATGTTTTCCAAATCATCATAAATTTTTTGAGCTTCAACATTAATAGCAGAATCTCCATCCACCACATAAGGAGTTACTTTTAATTTTTTACTTGCCAAGACTGGTCTTTCTCTTGACAGAGAAAAGAAAAAACACAACATAAAAAGCATCAAACCTAGCAAAGCTAAATTTGATTTAATTTCCACAATTAAAGAATATAATACAATAAACACGCCAACAACTGTTGAAAATACAAAAAATAAATCAGAATTACTTATTTTTTTGATATTCAAGAAAATAATTAAGCCTATGACTGCACCCACAAAAAATAAAGCAAGACTTTGCACCAAACCATTGAAAAACAGAAAAGCCATACTTAAAACCAGCAAAATAGCTGAAATATTACTCCACAAAAATACGTTGTTGTACTTCATTTTGAAGTAGTTACATAGACAGCATATTTAAATGTTGCTAAAACTTAAACTAAAAACACATGATTTATCTTGCCACTCTTCTCTCTCCTAACTAAATTCTTCTTCTCAAAATCCTTAAGAACCTCACTAACTTTTGACTTGGAAAAACCAGTTCTCAAAACAAGAGTATTTTGACTAATACCGTCCTGCTCACGTATTGCTTCAAAAATCTTTTTTTCATATTCATCCATAGCTTTACTCAGTATAGCAAAAGTGTCTTCCTCTATCCTCTTATTTTTTTCCTCTTCCAACCGCCTCAATATAGCTTCTTCCCCGGAATAGAAAAAAATCAAATAAACCCCTAAAGCCAAAACAAAACCAATAATTCCAAAAGCAAAATGAATTATATTTATGGACATATCTATTTCTCCACAAACAGGATCGCCAAAACAACCAAGCTGTTCTGCTTTATTATACGTAGTGCTAACTAAAGAATAAAATATTCCGACAAGCAAAAATGAAACAAATATTAAAATAACACCTATTTTCTTATTAATCAATTTAAACCCCAATAGAAACCATATTAATTCATTTAAAAACTTTATCATAAAGCCGTAGTCGCATAACCTGGTAGTGCGCCAGTCTCGAAAACTGGTCCCTTAGGGATTCCCGGTTCAAATCCGGGCTACGGCGTAAAAAATAAATAAGAGTTACAAAAACCAAAAACATGGATAAACTACAACAAAAACTTACAAAAGAAGAAATAGCATTCTACAAAAAACTAAACACCCCTGAAAAGATTCAAGACTATTTAGATACTTTGAAATATAATCACTGTATCCTCAAATACACATTAAAATCTCCAAGATATGTTCTACAAGAAAAAAACGCACATTGTGCAGAAGGAGCACTTTTAGCAGCGCTAGCAAGAAGAGTCAACGGATATGAGCCTTTAATATTAAGTATAGAGGGCTTAAACAACGACGACCATCTTGTAGCATTGTTTAAATACAAAAATCATTGGGGAACCATGGGACAATCCCAATATGAAACTCTAAAATGGAGAGATCCAATTTACAAGAACATCCGTGAATTAGCAATGTCCTTCTTTCCATTATATATTCTAAAAGAAGATCTCAGTATGAGAAAGCACTCAGGATCAATAAATATGTCCATATTTGACCACCTAAACTGGATGACTACGAAAAAAGATCTACATAAACTTGGAGAATATCTTGGCGAGTTCAAACACCACCCAATAATAACCCAAAACATACAACTCAGACCAGTAACACAAAAACTCTCAAAAGTTTTCAAGTCATTAAAAAAATAAATCAGGCATCAGGACCATTCAATTCTTCCACACGCCTTTTTGCACTTCTTATCGAGGCACGAATCAAAAGTTCATTTTCTTCCCTTAATCTTTTTATCAAAGCATCCTTCTTCCTTAACTCTTCCTGATAATATTCTATTCTTTCCTCACAAGACAATTTCCTCTTCAATGGTAGCTTAATCACTTCCAATTACCTCATCAATATATTCAAAGTCATCTTCAAAAACATGAGCAGAATTACTAATAGTATATATATCTCCTTTCAACAACTTAAGCTTTTCTGCAACATACCCTTGCAAACAATAAATCTGATAAACATTAGCAGGCCAACCAAAAAACAAATCATTGCTACGTATATGACAAGAAACAGTAAGTCTTCCCGAAACAACTCTGAACTGAACATAAATTATGCCGGGAGTGTTTTTATTATCCACTAATGAATCCCTAGAAGGATCATAAAAAACCAAAATCGCTCTCCTACTATAAGGATCCTTTGAAAGTAAAGGCAAAATAAACTCATTTAATTGATCCACTTCTTCATTAAAGTCGAATATTCTACCACCATAAGTATAATCATAAGCAGGATTTTGAAAAGATTTAAACATTATGCCTGCAAGTTCATCTTTTGAAGGATAAATCCATTTCTTTTTTGAACTTATAATATCAATAGGCGCATCTATATCTGTGTTCTCGGCATTCTTTATTTTTATAATTAAATTATTAACCTCCACACAGACTCTGCCATCATTATCCAGAAATTTCTGACCTTCTTTACGGATGTACTTTATTGCTTTCTTCCACAGATCCTTAGTGCTAAAATCTTCCAGTTCCATTTTAAATGAAATTATCTAAAGTAATTTCCCCCTTCATTGCTCTGAAATCATACGTAAAAAAATGAATGTTAAAATTGTCTAGAATGAAATTAAACTCTTTTATTACATCCTCATTTGAAAACGAGGAACTTCTAAAAAATCTTACTCTGTCTCCCCCCTTAAACAACTCATAAAGAAACTCTCTTTTTCTTATATAATTAATAACACTTTTTGAATCATAATCAGAAATATTTCTTATAGTTACTTTTTTATAAATTCTCGGACTTAAAAATTCTTTATCAAATCTTCTAAACGCACTTGAAACCACAACTCTGAACCTTATCGGAATACCGCAAGACTTGAATATTTTTTCTTCTGTCTTAAAAAAATCTTCAATTTCATCATTAGTCTTTTTTATTAAAGCTCCAAAATTATCAAAGTCAAAATCAGATGACTCTTCAGACAAATCATAATTCCATAAACGTATATAATTATATGAATATCCTAAAAAGTTTGCAAGGCCTTCAGGATTAACATCGGATAATGATTTAAACAAATAATCAGATTTTTTTCTTTGCTGAGCATTGCCAATTAAAAGAGCCCTAGCTGATTTTATCAAAACATCCCTTAATTCCAAAAAAGATTTCTTTTTTAAAAGCCTATAAACATCTACATACAAACTTGTTTGGGAACAACAAGCAACAAAAAATTCTTTGTTCTTATTCATATTCAACCAATCCTCATCAGAGAACGTGTAGCAACCAGCCCGACCAAGCATATAAGGCGCTTCATGAACTTCTGTGTTTTGAATATTTATCCTTATTTTGTTTTCAGAAAAACTCTTTACTAATTGTGCGAGCATTCTGTTTTGATTTGTGAGAGCTTTTGATTTAGCCATAAAAATTAGAAATATCTTGTCAGGATTTATATCTGCAAAAGCCCTTATAAAATCAGATAACTTTAAAGAATTCTTAACCTTCGTTAAATCAATAATTATGTTAACATACTTATTATAATTCTTTGTATCGGCATTAATTTTTTTTATGAATGCATTTATATCTTCAAAATTCATATTCTCAACAACTTCTTGAAAATTATACAACCCAACCACATCATTATATAAAACATATAAATCCTCAATTAAAGAATATAATTTTTTTGAATCATTAAAATGTTTAACTTCAACTAACAAAGAGTTAACTTTAGAAATCCAATTTGCATTATCGAATTTCTTTATTATGCCTTCTTGCTCATAATCTTCAAGTCCTGAAATTGAAAAGTTTGTATCCTTTATACTGGTGAAGCTTTCAAGAACTTTTTTGTAATCAGCTTTGGTGTTGGTTTTATCCACACCATTAAGTTTAAAATATTTTTCTCCTTTTCCTAGAACCTTAGTAACGACAAGACATTTCTCTTCTTCTAATTTATTTAGGTGATAAAGAAGTTTCCTGTGCAATCTCGCTTTTTTTCTTCTGCCCAGTTTAACCAATTCAGGATCTTTCTGAGGATTATTTATAAGCTCTAAAATTTCAGAATAATCTTTCTCCAGAACAGTTTTTACTATATCTGAAGTGGATTTTTCTAGTTCATTTTTGTCAGCAAAAAATTGAAGAATCTTTTGCTCAATTGCATGCATTACAAACCGCTAATGAAATTAATTTTATAAATTTTCTGAAATAAAAACAAATAATCTGTAAAAAACATGTTTTGTTTCAGAAAAACTCTTTTCTGAATTGATTAACCCTTAAAAATAAACACCATAAAAATATATCAGTATAGCTAAAACATCATTGCTGCGTTTTTATTAATACAAAACCAACACAAAATATTTTTTGTTTCAAAAAAAAGCTGAAACAAACTATTTTGTTTCAAAAAAAATCTTTATATTAAATCTCCATATTAACTGCATAAGCTTTACTCAAATTTAAAATCGGCTAAAAAAAGCTAAAAAAACAAAAAAAAATCATGGAGGAAAACAAATGAAAGAAAAAGAACTAAATCTTCTGAGCCATTTTAGAAATAATTCAAGAATAAGCTTAACATCATTAAGCAGAATTACAAAAATGCCTGTAAGCACAATATTTGATAAACTAAAATACTACGAAAAAAATTTCTTTATAAAAAAACATACATCAATAATAGATTTCAGAAAATTAGGCTACGAACTAAAAACAAAAATATTAATAAGCGCAAAAAGAGATAAAAAAGAAGAACTACAGCAATTTCTTCTAAATCACCCGAGAATAAATACAGTCTACAGAATAAATAACGGATACGACTTTTTAATTGAAGCTTATTTTAAAAACATGTACGAAATGGATCTGTTTACAAAAGAATTAGAAGCATACGAACCTCAAGAAAAAAAAGAATTCTTCGTCATGGAAGACCTGAAACTCGAAGAATTTCTAACATATAAAAAAAACATAGGGCCATTAACATAAGCAAATGAAAACAAGGTAAAAACTAAAGAAAAATGAAAAAAAAATACTAAAAAAGTGTTTATATTTAAATTTAAACTTAAAAAAAGCACAGTCAACTTTATATATAACATGCAAATAACTTAGAACATGATTTGCTTTATAGCCATGTTCGTATTTGGAATACTAGGAATATTCAGCGCAAAATATAGACTAATAGCAAAAGAAGCAGCAGACTGCGTATTCAGAAGAGCAACACTAAGAAAATGCGAATCCGGACTAGACAAGCGATTAAAAAATCAAATATCAGGAAAACTAGCTGCAAAAAAACCAAAGCTTGCAAGATTTCTACACAAATATTTCGAAGTATTTAGCTGGGCACTAATGCTGCTCTTAATATGGTCAATAATAATCACAGGAATAGGAATATACAATTACGCAAAATACGGAAACTGCAACGGACCAGAACATTCAAATGATTTTTGCATATTCAATCCGACAGGATCAAATTCACAATATTCAGGCATAAATCCTACAACAACAGGACCTAAACAAACACCCTTACCTGGAAACTCACCCTGGATAGGAAAACAAGAAGCAAAAGTAACAATAATACAATTTGGATGCTTTACTTGTCCTTACACAAAAAAAGCCGAAGAAACAATGAAACAACTAATCCAAGAATATGAAAATCAAAGCGTAAAATTTGTTTTCAAATATTATCCCCTACCAACACACGAAGGATCAGTAGCGGCTGCATTAACAGCAGAATGCGCATACAAATACAACAAATATTTCGAAGCCAGAAAAATGTTATTTGATATAACTAATTTTACATCTGATCAAACATACACCTACATTGCAGAACAACTAAATATTAATAAAACAGCTTTAATAACATGCGTGAACTCAGATGAGACAAAAAATACTATTTTAACAAACGTTGAAGAAGGAAAAAAAGCACAAGTATATGGAACTCCAACCTTATTCATAAATAACAAAACAATAGTGGGACCTAAAGACATAAATGCATTCAGAAAAATAATAAATGAAGAATTAAAAAAATAAACATTCAAACATAAAAATACTTATCATTTTTTTGATTATACAACAAATAACCATATTTATTATTAATAAACTTAACAAGCATTTCTGCAGTACTAGAAGCTGACCTTATGCCTTTCAATTTAATGGCGAGATCTTTTTTAGAAACGCCATGTCTAGACAAAGAAGAATCAAAAGAGCCAAGTGCTGCAATTTTTACTTTTAACTTAGCATTAGTTTTCTTGAGAATTTCAGCTAAATCAATAACCGCACTTTTTGACAAAGAATAAATAGCAGGATCGGGATTCAAATAAGCACCATGTCTTGAGGAAATAAACAAAACAGTTGCATTATCCGAAAGCTTGCCATATGCATTCTTTAACGTTAGCCAAGAACCTTTAAGATTCACACCCATAACAAAATCATAATCTTTCTCAGAATAATCCAATAAATTACCTCGCCTCATAACACCTGCATTACAAACCAAAACATCTATTCTTTTTAAGTCCTTAAGACATTTAGACAAATCAGAACCCCTAGTAACATCACATTTTTTGTATAAAACGCCCTTAATCTTCCTATCAGGAACAGCTAAATCTAAAGAAACGACATTCTCCCCCATCTCAGCAAAACTCTTTCCTAAAGCATAACCCAAACCATTGCTACCGCCAGTGATAACTACATTTACCAAACATCGCCTCCATATTTTAAATACAACCATAATTTAAAATTTAAATAATTTATCATTAAAAGCTCATTTAAATCTAAGCAAAAGTATTAATATTCAAACACAATTAAGCATAAAATGAGCTTAAATATACAGAAAATAAGACAAGATTTTACGGTATTAAAAAAAGACTTAATTTATTTTGACTCGGCCTGTGTTAGTCTTAAACCAGACCAAGTAATAAATGTAATGAACAAATACTATACTGACTTTCCCTCCTGTGGATCAAGAAGCAGCCATAAATTTGGAAGACAAGTTACTGAACAAGTAGAATTAGCAAGAAAAAAGGTAAAAGATTTTTTTAGTGCAAAGAAAAATGAGGAAATAATATTCACAAAAAACACAACTGAAGGAATAAATCTCATTGCACATACTTTTCCATTTGAAAAAGGAGATAAAGTCATAATAAGTGATAAAGAACACAACAGCAATCTAATACCCTGGCAAATTCTTGCAAGAAAAAAAGGAATAATTCTGGAAACATATAAGTTTGGAGATGTCGAATCATTTAAAACAAAAATAAAGGGAGCAAGATTAGCATCTTTTGTACATACAAGCAACCTTGATGGAACAACTCAAGATGTAAGAGAGTTAATAAACATAGCTCAAGATGCAGGAGCTAAGACTTTAATAGACGGAGCCCAAAGTGCACCACATAAAGAGTTAAATCTTAAAAAAATAGGATCTGACTTTTTTGTTTGTTCAGGCCATAAAATGCTCGGTCCGTCAGGAACAGGAATTTTATATGGAAAAGAAGACTCACTTAAAGAATTAGATATGTTTATAACGGGAGGAGAAACAGTAAAAAACTCCACGTATTCAGATAATGTTATAGAAGATTTGCCTAACAGATATGAAGCAGGGCTTCAGAATTATGCTGGAATAATGGGTCTCGGAGCAGCAATAGACTATTTAAAAAAAATAGGATTAGACGAAATAAGAAAACATGAGTTTAATCTAAACAGAAGAATAACAGATAAAATACAAACCATCCCTGGAGTTAAGATACTCGGAGGAAAAGCTGAAGAAAGAAGCGGAATAATAAGTTTCAACATAGCAAAAATTGATCCGCACGAAATCGCTCTTCAACTAGATGCCTCAAAAAACATAATGATAAGATCAGGACATCATTGTTGTCATTCTTGGTTTAATGCAAACAAAATAAACGGCAGTGCAAGAGCATCATTATATTTTTATAACAGCGAAGAAGAAGCAGATTTATTTTCAGATTCTCTAGAAAAAACAGCAAACTTGTTAAAGTGAAAATAAATATGAAACTTAATAATAAAGCACTATTTATATTTACAAGAGATCTTCGTTTAGAAGATAATACTGGATTAATCGAAGCATTAAATGATTCTGAAGAAGTCTTACCTTGCTTCATAATAAATCCCGAACAAGTAAACTCAGATTTTAATAAGTATAAAAGCGAAAACGCAATTCAGTTCATGCATTCATGTCTAAACGAATTAACTGAAGAGCTGAGATTGAGAAATTCTGAACTCTTGATTTTATATGGAGACTTTATAACAAAAATAAAGGACTTGCACAAGAAAGAAAAATTAGACGCAATATACATAAATAATGACTATACTCCTTATTCAAAAAAAAGAGAAAACGATCTCAAAAAATTGTGTGCTCAACTAGACCTAAAATTCAAATCTTTTGAAGATTATGTCTTAAATGCCCCAAATGAAATAAAAAATAAGAGTGGAACTAATTTTACTATATTTACACCATATTATAAAGCTGCTTCTCAAATACAAGTAAAATTGCCTTTATTAAATAAACACAACAATTATTCAAAACATAAAAAAATGAATGAGAATTTAAATAAGCTTGAGAATTTTTACAAACACAATAAACATATTGCATTAAAAGGAGGAAGGAAAGAAGCATTAAAAATACTAAAAAACATAAAAAACCATTCAAACTACGAATATGATCGAAATAATCCTTATTCAGACAAAACAACGCATTTATCTGCACACCTAAAATTTGGAACAATATCGATAAGAGAAGCATATAAAGCTATAAATGACGGCCTCGGACAGATGCACCCATTGATAAGACAACTTTATTGGAGAGATTTTTTCTACCAAATAGCAGAGAATTATCCTTATGTTTTTGGAAAACCATTCAACAAAAAATATTCTAACTTAAAATGGGAAAACGACCCAAAAAAATTAGAGGCTTGGAAAAACGGCAAAACAGGATTTCCTATTGTTGATGCCGGAATCAGAGAGTTAAACACCACAGGATACATGCATAACCGAGTAAGAATGATAGTTGCATCCTTCTTAGTTAAAGATTTACACATTGATTGGAGACTCGGAGAACAATATTTTGCATCAAAGCTAATAGATTACGATCCATGCATAAATAACGGTAATTGGCAATGGTGTGCATCCACAGGTTGTGATTCTCAGCCCTATTTCAGAATATTTAATCCTTGGCTACAGCAAAAAAAATTTGATGAAAAAGCAGAATATATAAAGAAATGGATTCCTGAACTAAAGCAATTGAATCCTGAAGAAATACACAACATACAAGAAATAGAAGTAAATAATTATCCTAAACCAATAGTTAATCATGATGAAGAAAAAATTAAAAGCTTAAATTATTTCAGAAATATTTAAACAGAATAGAGGAACAACACACCATGAATGAAGAAGAACAACAAACATTATTGAAAATAAAACCCAATCTAATTAATGCGCTTCTTCCTCTTTTCATGAAAAACATAATAATAGGAATAATAATAGCCACAACACTTTTTTTAGCACACACAATAACGGATTTAATATGGACAATAAATGTCCCATTTAATTTAACAACATTTGTTATTATAACAGTTATAAGCTCTGTTCTTCCATTAACATTTAACATAATAAAACTTTTATTCACAAAATATATGATTTATCACAATAGAGCAACAAAAGAATTCAAGTTTATAATAATAAAAAGGCAAACAGCAATGTTTAAACGAGTAACAAACATACATTTAGAAGCGAATTTGTGGGACAGACTATGCAATTCAGGACACATAACATTAAACACCGCAGATGATGATGAAGAAGATCTAAGACTTGATTTCATAAACAATCCTGAAGAAATAGAGCAGCAAATATATTTATTCATAGAAAATAATAAGCAAAAAGAACAATAAACATTCTAATTATTTTTCAGCATAAATATTGTTAGAGCCCATATTTCCATTATGACCTAAATTATTTTTTCTATACTCAATATCAATATTCTTGAAATAATTAAAAGAACCCAAAACATTCTCTACATAAGGCTTTGTATCTCTGAGCATGTTTTTGCTGAAATAATCTGATAATTTTTCAGCGCTTACGTTTTTGCCATATAAGGCATATCCTTTTTTCAGCAAATCCAGAGTTCTTCCAGGACCCGCAATATAGGAATAAGGAATTGCTTCTGGAGGAATATTTGATTTCATCGAAGAATATTTACCGAAAGTCTCTTCTTGTAAAAAATAGTCATGAGACAAACCTCTGAGCAAATCATCCCATTTTATTATATTATTAATTCTTATGCTCATCTCAGAATCATCAAGAACAGCAGCTATTGATCTGCCAGTTCCCGGGAATTTATCGCCATATTGCTTTAAAGACAGCAAAGCTATCGGGAGTCTTTGAACATACCATTCTAACTCCTTTATCCGGTATTCCTGAGTTCCTTCTTTTGCAACAGTCGTTTGCAGTATAAGATTTTTAAAATCCCATTTTCGCATATCTTCAGAAAAATACTGCTCGAAACCTTTATTTAGAATAAGCTCTAAACTAGAATCAGGGATTACTTCTTTTATTTTTCTTATATCAAAATTTATTCTATCCCTTCTCTCAGAATATGTAGAGGGCATTATTTGCATTAACCCTCTCGCGCCTGCATAAGAAACTGCTTTGGAATTTCCACCACTTTCATTCAGCATCGTGCCCCAATTATGATGTTTAGGTATTCCTGTCTCAGAATAAGCTTTATCGACAAGATTCTCAAAGACCGGCATTTTTTTAGATATAAATAAGTTAAGATTTTGTTTTACCAATTCATTATTTGTATCCAGCGCATAATTTTGAATAGAATTATTAGATAAAGACAAAAACAATTCATCAAGAGTTTTCTCCTTATTAGACTCAAAAGTTCGATTTATTTCTACTACAGGAGTAAAATGTTCTAAGTCATCTAAATTATTTTTAGCTGAAGTAAAAAAAGACATGTTTGTAGCCATAACCAGATAAAACAGACTATTTTTAATTAAATTAGCTTTTTTGACTTTTTTAGAGGTTTTCATAGTTTTTCCTATAGTTATTTTTTGTTTTTTCAGTGTAAAAAGCTCAAATTGAGCTTCTTTTAGATTTTGACAAATGTTAAACTAAACAAAATGCTTTTTGGAAACCGAAATCTTATTTAAATGTTTTTATTTGAATGCTCCAAATACTGCAAACCCCGTAAATATGTTCTACAACACACAAAAATCTAAAAACCATAAAATACAAAGCAAAAAAAATGGAAACATGCATATTTTGCAAAATAGCAAAAAAAGAAATAACCTCCGAAATAATAGCAGAAACAAAATTATTCTTAGCATTTCTAGACATCAACCCAATCAACAAAGGCCACGCATTAATAATACCGAAAAAACATACAAAAAACATATCCGAGATGCAAGAACCAGAATTAAGCAACATACTTAAATTCACACAAGAAGTAGCAAAAAAAATAAAAGAAACACTAAACTGTGATGGCTACAACATAGGCATGAACACAGATTTAGCCGCAGGACAAACAATTTTTCACACCCACATACACATAATACCAAGATATGCCAACGATAATCTTAAGTCTTGGCCGCATAAAAAATATGAAGAAAATGAAATAAAGAATTATACAAAAAAACTTAAATTATAAGACATTATAAGACACAAAATAAATAAAATTAGATAACTCAAATCAGCTTCTAACTCTAACATAAGACAAAAAAGACATAACACCCTTATCTACTTTACTTTTAATCACCCATTCTTTCTCATCAAACTTTGGAAAAAAAGAATCCCCCTCATAAAATCCTCTAATTAAAGTCAACTCCAAACCCTCAACAAAAGGAAAAAACGATCTGAAAACTTTTTCACCGCCAATAACAAAAGCCTCACTTCTATCAGAAACATACTTCAATACCTCTTCCAAAGAATTAAGAAATAAACCACCCTCAAAAAACCCCTCGTATCTAGACGTTAAAACTATATTCTCTCTCCCAGGCAAAGGTCCATTTAATCTTTCGTAAATAGATTCAAAAGTATTTCTGCCCATAATCACAGAAGAGCCGTAAGTCAAGTTTTTGAAATGATTCAAATCCTCTTTAAAATACCAAGGCAAAGTATTATCTTTACCAATAACACGATTTTCAGACAAAGCAGCAACTATTTTCAAATTCACACACATCAACCAGTAGACATCTCTCTAATTATTTTCTGATAATGATTATTTTCATAACCAGAGATTTTGAAATCTTCAAACTTAACTGAATTAAGAAGGTTACTTGGTTTTTTACGTCTGTCAACTTTAACATCAAGCTTAGCAACACCATATCTGTTAACATCGTTTGCTAACTGCTCTAAAACTCCTGTAACATGATCATATTTTTCCTTAGATTCATCTCTTACTAATTTAGAAGAGTCCTCAATCCATTTTTTAATACTCAGATAATCTCCTGAGCTATTTGCACGACCAACAACATATTTTAATTCATCTAAATTATTTTTATACCACTCTGCTTTACCGCCCACCCCGCAATAAATATGTGCATCAACAATGTGATGTGTGAAAACACCCGGTTTCAAATTAGCATAATTCGCAGCAAATATTGCCAACAAACCATACTCCCCTATATTAAATGGAACTCCTAAAAAGGAATCAGCAGATCTTTGAACTAAATCAAAATCAAGCCTATCATTCATAACAACAAACTGAAAATCTTTAGGACAAGGAGGTAATGCCATTAAATTTAATTCATCAACCTTCCACGCCTCGACTATTATTCTTCGACTATCACTTTTAGCCTTAATTGATCTAAAAGCATCTGCTAATTGATCAATATGCTCACCATTTGCACCCCTCCAATCTCTCCATTGAGCACCATAAGGTCGCCCTAATCCCCCATTAATCTTCCTAAAATCAGAATCCTTCTTTAACTTAGCCTCGAATTCTCTGAATAAATTTTCTCGCTCATCCAAGTTTTTAACAACAACCCCATTTTTGAGCAAATAAAAATTATGAAGATCTTTATTCCAAAAATCACATTTATTTTCAAGCAAGTAATCAATATGCAATTGACCGTCCTGCTCAGGCCCCCTCATAAACCAAACCATCTCATGAATCAAACCTCTATAAAATAATTTCTTGGTATTAATCAAAGGAATGCCTTTAGATAAATCAAACCTCATTGTAGCACCAGTATTTGCAATTGTCCCACCAGCTCTACTTTCCTTGAACACAGACAACTCATCAGATAAAATCCATTTCAAGTAATTATGATATTCTTCATTTGCATTTTTCATACCAACAACCCCCCGCAACATCATGTGAGTCAAAAACAAGTAAAAAGCCCAAAAAAAATAATAAAAAACATATTAGCAATGCACTATTTAAATTAATTATTACAAAAAATAAATAAAAAGAGTTGTAATCTATATTTTTCCTACAAGCTCCAAACCTGGCTTAAGAGTTTTGCTTCCGGGAGACCAATTGGCAGGACACACCTGACCAGGATTCTCACTCACAAATCTAGATGCTTGCAACTTTCTCAAAACCTCTTTAGCATTTCTTCCAACACTATTATCATGAACATCCATAGCTCTAAGAACTCCTTTAGGATCAATTATAAAACTGCCTCTGAGAGAAAGACCTTCCTCATCAATGTATGTCCCAAATTGTTTGCATATTTTTCCTGAAGGATCTGCAACCATAGGATATTTTATTTTTTTTATAGATGCAGAATTATCATGCCAAGCTTTATGAACAAATGCAGTATCTGTGCTAACACTTAAAATCTCAGCACCCTCTTTTTTAAACTCATCATACAAAATAGTAGCATCCTCCAGCTCAGTAGGACACACAAACGTAAAATCAGCAGGATAAAATAACAAAACAACCCATTTTCCCTTAAAATCTGAAAGACTTATTTTCTTTATTCCCCACCATGATATGCTTCCGCCTTAAAATCAGCAACAACTTCACCTATTCTAACCATATTCATATTTATACCTCCATAAGCTAGAAAAAACTGCTTTAATAAAAATATTTTGAAAAAAATCAAAAAAAGTTGAAACATACAAAATCAATGAACATATGGATAAGAATCATTTCCCTCACCCACCCAATATGCAGGAATGGATTCACTAGAAAATGGAACCTGACTTCCCGAATCAGCCCAATGATCTCCGTTTTCATCAATCAAATTAAATAATGAATTAGCACCAGATCCTGTTATAAAATAGTATCTGTTTCCATTTCCATTCAAAGAAAAATTATTCAAATAATTATAATTTTCAACCCAAACCAGACCACGAATAAAATTATTATAAAACAAATTATTTTCTGAAGCAGAATTAATACTTATTGAAACATTCTTATTTGAAGTTATTTGATTATTATAAAAGATTAAATCTCTGCTTGAAGCATCTTCATACATATTAATCGCAGGAACATCTCCAGAAGACATTATGATATTATTATTGAAATAACCTCCATGAGCCCCGCCATAAAAAACTAAAGCGCCAAAAACATCTCCTTCTATGATATTTCCAGAAAAATTAGTATTACTCAAATTACCAGATAATTGAGCACCAAGACCAGGTTGGCCTCTTAACACATTATTACTGATATAAGAATTCTTAAGCGAAGTTGCATAAAATCCTGGAAACGAATTAGATGATTGTATTTGATTATCAGACATAACAACATAATTTCCTCCATTAATCCAAAGAGCCGTCTTTGATGAAGATAGAACATCATTGTCAATAATAACAAACTGTTCAGGATTTTCCAAATACAAAGCATAATTATTACCAAATCTATATCCTGATTGAATAAAAGTATTATCTTCAAAAGACACATTTTTAAGATTTGAAAAATAATTAGAATAAGACTTATTAGTGTCAGATATTATAGAGTTTGAGGACAAAACAACATTCTCTCCGTTGAAAATAAAAAACCCAGAACCTTGACCACTTACAGAATTTGAAATAAAAGAACCATTATATACATTATTCAAATAAATACCCTCACCATTCGTCGAAGAAGTTATACTATTATCTCTTATCATTAAATCGACCGACGCATCAGAGCTTATGCCTTTATCAAAATTCATAATAAAACAATTCTGAACAACATTACCTTTTCCAGAAATACGTATTCCTGAACCATCAGCATTACCAATCAAAGTATTGTTATTACAATCCAAAACAACATTATCTGCATTAATGTTAAAACAAGAACCATTAGAAACAACAGAAGACATCAAATTATAAACATTTCCTGACTGAAAAGACTGACTGCAAGCTGAAACATTATATGTTTCGCCAGCATAAAAATCTGAGGAATCACTTGAACTTATAAATGCAGAAGGAATAACAGTCCCGACAATTCTAATAATTCCCTCTTTAGGATATTCATAAACACCTTTATTATCCTGATAATAAAAATTAATAACTAACTTAACTTTAGAATCCTCTTTAAACCCTGTTTTATTACACTCAACAAAAAAACTAGACTCACTCGTATCTGACACAACCCCACAATCAGAAGTTACCTGATTGTGCACCAGTTTGGCATCAACAACCTGAATTAAACTAAAAACACTTTGTACCCTAACAGACTGTTTGTCACTAGTTATCTCAAAGCCGTTACAAACAAAACCGTGAGAAGCAAAACAACTATCAACCATCCTCTCAGACATCATTGTTAAACCAAAATAAGCAAATCCGACCATTACAACTAAAACTATAAAAAAAGACCAACCATACATAGATACAAACTCAAGTGCACTCTGTCCTTTTTTGTCTAGTCTTCTTTTCACAATTATCTAAACAAAAACAGACAATACAATATATAAATCTAACTTTTTTAATGCCTTCTAGTCATAATTACCAAAACTATTTTAAAATAAGAGCTCGTTCTTTTAGTATGCGCAAAAGAATAATGATTGTTAAGAAAGAAAAATGCAACCCTGAAGGTTGCGGTGGCTATCTCTGCATGAGAGTTAGCCCTAGCAATCGCGCTGGAAAGGAAGCCATAGTAAAGGATACAGATGGCAAGGTAAGAGTAAATGAAAATGTAATAACAGATGCAGACAGAATAGCTGCGAATAAATGCCCTTTTGAAGCTCTTCAAATGATTAACCTGCCTGATGAGTTAAATCAGGATCCAATACATAGATATCCTCCAAATGGATTTGCACTATATAAATTGCCTATACCTATTTTTGGAAAAACTGTTGGAATAATTGGAAGAAACGGAATAGGCAAATCAACAGCTATGAAGATAATAGGTGGTCTTTTGAAGCCAAACTTTGGAGTTCCAGGAAAACAAGCAACTTCAAAAGAACTAATAGATAGATTCAAAGGAACTGAAGCCCAAATATTCTTTGAAAAACTAGAAAAAGGAGAAATAAAAATATCTTATAAACCACAACACGTTGACTTAATTCCAAAACAATTTTCTGGAACCGTGAAGCAATTGCTTGAAAAAACAAATGAAACAAATAAGTTTCATGAAATAGTTGAGAAACTCGAGCTAAACGAAATATTGAACCACGATATTTCAAAAATATCTGGCGGAGAACTACAAAGAGTAGCAATCGCTGCAACAGTCTTAAAAGAAGCCAGCCTTTATTTATTTGATGAACCAACATCATATTTAGACATAAAACAAAGAATAAAAATAAGCAAATTCATAAAAGAGTTATCCGATGAGAACACAGCAGTTCTTGTAATAGAACACGATTTAATAATTCTGGACTATATGACTGATTTAATACACTTGATGTACGGAGAAGAAGGCGCTTTTGGTATAACTAGTTTAGCAAAAACAACAAAAACAGGAATAAACATCTATCTAGACGGATACATAAGAGATGAAAATATGAGGTTTAGAGATCACTCAATAAAATTCGATAAAAATCCACAAGAAAAAGCAATCAAAGATGAACTTCTTGCAGTCTGGGAATCTTTAAACCATAAAGCAGGATCTTTTTTTCTTGAAATAAACAAAGGAGAAATAGAGAAACACGATGTTGTAGGAATACTCGGTGAAAACGGAATAGGAAAAACAACCTTTGCAAGAATAATATCTGGAGAAATAAACAAGGACATTCTTGCAAACAAAACAAACAAAGCATTGAAGATATCATACAAGCCGCAATACTTAGAAAAGAATGACGAACTCGTATTGGCTTATCTTAAAGATGCACTAAAATATGAATTACAACTCATAAAACCACTACAAATAAAACCATTATTTAATAAAACGCTTAATGAATTATCCGGTGGAGAACTACAGAGAGTGGCAATCGCCAAATGCCTTAGTGCAGATGCAGATTTGTATTTGCTTGATGAGCCATCTGCATACTTAGATGTAGAACAAAGATTAAGCATTTCTAAGATAATAAAAGAAATGATGATAGAAAAAGGAAAAGCATCACTAATAATAGATCACGATCTTTTATTCATAGATTATTTATCAAAAAAAATATTAGTTTTTGAAGGAACACCTGCAGTTAAAGGAACAACAACAGGCCCTCTGGGAATGGAAAAAGGAATGAACCACTTTTTGAAAGGACTAGATATAACTTTCAGAAGAGATGAAGAAAGCCACAGACCTAGAATAAATAAACCTGGAAGCCAAAAAGATAAAGAACAAAAATCATCAGGAAATCTATACTATAAAGCATGAAGAAACAATTAGAAAATATTTTTTCAATAATGAGTTTGATTCTTATAATCATAATTCTTCCCACATTACTATTAATACTAGATGAAAATAATCTAAGCATACACATGCAAAACGCAGGAGTCTACGAAAGAGTAGATTATAAGATTGCTAAACAAGAACTAAAAAACATTCTCGGATTTTTTTCTGGAGAATATAATTTGAGCAACAATTTCTCAGAATCAGAAAAACAACACATGCATGATGTTAAACTAATTATTTTTTATATTCAAACAATACTTCTACTCTCGATTCTCTTTTTAATTTACTATTTTGCTAAACAACAAAATAATAGAACGAAAACCAAATTAATAAAAGATATAAATCTTAGCTCAAAAATAGTTATAGCATTCGGAATCACACTATTAATATTTATTTTAACTTCATTTAACAAAACATTTGAATTATTTCACAAAATATTCTTTCCACAAGGAAATTGGTCTTTTCCAACAAATAGCTGGATAATAACGCTTTTCCCACAACAATTTTTTATAAATATTTCAATTCAAATATTCATAACAATACTTGGTCTGAGCGCAATATTATTCGGAGCCACAATTCTTATTAAAAATCGAGCTAAACATATAAAAGAATAAAAAAATGGATTGTTTACTTTGCAACAATCAAAGTGCTAGTTAACTCTACACCATCATGCTTTCTCACTTTGTCCATAACAAAAGTCGCAATATCATCAGGATTTTCACCCTTAATCTTTATTATTAAATCCCACTCTCCAAATAAAATATGTGCATCAACCACTTCTGCCATGTCCAGAAATTCATCCAATATATGCTTCTCACTAGCATCCACGAGACTCACCAAAATATATGCGTACATAAAACCACCTCCCTTAATTTATTTTTCTTATAAAACATAAAAAAGCCGTATGACCAAAATCCTTCGTTACAGGCCTCAAAATCTTGTCTTTAACACTCCACTCTCGCTCTATAACTTCAATTGTTTTTTCATGAAGCAAACTCTCATCAAGAGAAAGAACTGTTTGCTGAATTTGATTAATATTAGGTGCGTAAACAACCAAATATCCTCCTTTTTTCAAAACAAACCTTGCAGTATTTAATGCTCTCCAAGGTTCAGGAACATCAAGTGTAAAAACATCATAAAATTCTTTTTTATCAAAATTTTTAGAATCATAAACATCTTTTTTTGAAAAAGAAATATTATTAATATTTAATTTAGTAGCATTCTGTTTAGCCACATCCAAATTTTTATCTTCAACATCAAAACTATCTACTTTCTTAGCTATTTTAGCAAGAAAACAAGACAAAGCTCCGGAACCAGATCCAGCATCCATAATCAAACTATCACAATTTATACCTGCATTTGCTATTATTGCACCAATATCTTTAATAGTTATTATTTGTGCTCCCCTCTTAATTCTTTTATATTCATCAATGAAACTAGGATCAAAAACAAAGAAAGAATCTTTACCACAAACAAGCTTATCATCAGAATTTAGCCTCTGCATATCCTTCTTTTTCAGACTTCCGTTCTTATAATCAAAATCCTTATCTGTATCAACAAAATAAGTCTCAGAACTATTAAGAATTATCCTTCTTCCAGTATCAGAATCAACTACTGACCTAGGAAGTCTAACAAAAACCTTTTTCATAACCCCAGAAATACCTTTTATTTTATAAAATTTTATAAATAAAACACAACTTCGCAGATGTAAGGGCCCGTAGCCTAGCCTGGATAGGGCGACAGCCTTCTAAGCTGTAGATCGAGGGTTCAAATCCCTCCGGGCTCACCATTTTTCTAAAAAATTATAACTTCAAACAAAGTTGAAGTCTAAACAACATATTTATAAGTGTTTGAATTACATGTATTTAATTACATTTGAAAATATCAAAAAAAAGTAAAAAAACGAGGAGATAACATGAATTCAAACGCAAAATTTGGAGTAACTTTATTTTTAATAGTCGCAGTACTAATAGCAGCAACTAGTTGTCAGCCCACAAATACGAACTCTGCAGATTTGCAAACATTAACATTCAAAACGCAAGCAGAATACGAGTCCTTCATAAAAAATCATGAAAACACGTATGAATTGTATAGAGGAGGAATATTTGCAAATGTAGACGTTATGTTAGCTGAGTCAAAAACAGTCTCAGACGGAACAGGTTCTGCACCATCTACAGATTATAGTGAAACAAATAACCAGGTTTCAGGAGTGGATGAAGCAGACATAATAAAAACAGACGGAGAATATATTTATACAATATCGGACAACACACTATTTATAGTTAAAGCTTATCCTGGAGAAGAAGCAGAAGTAGTATACCAAAAAACATTCAACCAAAGTTATCCATCTAATTTATTCATATCAGGAAATAAATTAGCAATAATGGGAACAACTACAGACTATCCATCATTTGAAAAAATAGGAATACTTCCAACCAGAGGAATGAGTTTTCTTCAAATATACGACGTAAGCGATAAATCTTCACCTTCCCTGGATAAAGAGTATAAATTCGAAGGAAACTATTATCAAGCTAGACTAAAAGATGAAAAAATATATTTGATATCCACCATATATCCTAGATACAGAGAGGTTTATCCACTCCCTATAATAATGGAGGATTCTGTTGCAAGAGAATTGCCTATTGATAAAATACATTACTTAAACATACAATACAATAACCCTGTTTTCATAAATATAAATGTGGTTGAATTAGAAGCTTACACTCTTGATTCTAAAAGCATAGCCATAGAAAGCATAGAGACGTTTTACATGTCTGACAAAAATATGTACTTTGTTTCTACAGAATACATCAATGAATGGGAACTAATACAAGACGTAACAATAGATCTTGTAACTCCTATGCTTTCGACTAAAGATTTAGAGAAAATAAGAAAAATAGAAGCAACAGACTCCGATGTATTAAGCGATCATGAAAAGAAATCAAAAATACTTGAATTGATGTATGCCTACTTGGAATCTTTAAACTCAAAACAAAAAGAACTACTGCAAGAACAAGTAGAACAAGAAACAGATAGAAGAATGAAAGAATATGAGCATCTTGAATACACAATAATAAATAAAGTTGATTTGGAATTGAACTTTGTTGCTAACGGAAAAGTTCCTGGAAGAATATTAAACCAATTTTCATTAGATGAACACAATGATGTTCTGAGAGTAGGAACAACACTAAATCCAAGATGGAGGTTTTTTACAAACACAAATGAAGAACAACAATCAAAAAATAATGTTTACACACTAGATGAGACTCTTAACTTACTAGGAAAACTTGAAAACATAGCACCCGGAGAAAGAATCTACAGCACAAGATTCGTTGAAGACAGACTCTACATGGTAACATTTAGACAAGTAGATCCTTTCTTCGTAATAGATTTAAGTGATCCTCAGAACATAGAAAATCTTGGAGAATTAAAAATCCCAGGATTTTCAACATACCTACACCCCTACGATGAAAATACCATAATAGGCCTGGGAAGAGATGCAACCGAAGAAGGAAGAGCAACAGGACTAAAAATATCCTTATTCGACGTAACAGACGTATCTTCTCCACAAGAAGTAGCTAAATTTGTTACTGATGAAAAATATGCACAAACAACCGCAGAATATGAACATAAAGCATTTTTGTTTTCAAAAGACAAAAATCTATTAGTAATACCTGCTTACAACTACGATTATACAGACCAAAGTAAAAACTACAACGGAGCACTCGTATTTGAAGTGAACACAAATAAAATAGAACTTAAAGGACTCATTGATCACTCAACAAGCCAAGAAAACATTTATGGAAAAATGGCTTTCTGGTACTCGCCAGGCGTTGAAAGAAGTCTATACATAAACGATTTGTTATATACAAAATCGCCTAACTTACTAAGAATAAACAAGATAAGCGATTTGAGTAGCATAAAAAACGTAACTTTAGAATACGAATACACAGGAGCATATCCTGTGTATTAAATTTATTTTTTCTTTTTTAAAAAAAATTAATAAATAGAAAAACACTTCTTTTCAAAATGATACCCTTACAAAAAGAAATAAACAAGATACCTGCAAGCATAATAACACAATTAACCTCCAATTACAAAGGAGAAAGCATAGATGATTTCTGCAATCACATAACAGATGAAATAAAAATAAACTATCATTTCCCTATGGAAAAGATAAAAATATATGAACAAATAAACAAAGAACTTGACTCAATAAAAAACCGAGAACTTGAAGAAACAATAAGTCAAATAAAAGAAAAACTTGACCAAAAATCTAACGAAACAATATACGCAAAACCAGAATACACCCCACTATCAACACTATATAGATAACATTTTTAAATAAATAATATGTTCTCTAAAATAAGCGCGGAGGTACCCAAGCGGCCTAAGGGGACCGCCTGCAGATTCAAAGCAGGAATCGCTGTAATGAGCCAAAAACTTTTTTGGTGATGAAAAAGCTGACAGCGGTTATTCGGGGATTCGAACCCCCGAATAACCGCTGTCAGCTTTTTCATCACCAAAA
>CAZJQL010000009.1:0-44042 GCA_964548665.1 uncultured Methanosarcinales archaeon | reverse complement strand
TTAAGAATGTCTTTGATCGTGGTGATTTCTTAAGAAGAGAAAAATAAATAATAACCACTTCAAAGTAACAACAAAATAGAAAGATTTATATATTTCTAGTTATTATTTGGTTTATGGAAACTTACTCATTAAATGAATTGGATGAAATAAGGTTGTTGCTCAATTCCAGAAAAGATATTTCAGATGAAGAAAAATTAAAGCTAAATGAATCGCGTTTAGGAGAAAATATTTCAAACATGCTTTTACCATTATATTTTATAAGCATTAAAAATAAAGATTTATTCGAAAAAATAAAAAAAGATCCTCTAGTAGAAAAATATTCTTATCTGTGTTTTTTGCCAGAAATTCATGAAAGAATTTATGCCGGAAGGAATGTTTCTCACAGCATTATTTCTGCACCTGGGCACGGAAACAGAGGCATGGTTATAAAGATTAATGATGATTCTGATTCTTTTGTTTTCAAAAAAGAGCAGTCATATAATGAAAAAGAAATTGCAAAGAGTGCTTCTGATTTAAAAATAGGTCCTAAACTGTATGATTCTTTGGATGGCTTCATTCTAGAAGAATTTGTTAAAGGCACATCTTTTTCAGAGCTTGTGAAAAATAACTCTATTTGTGAAACTGATTGTTATAACTTAGGATTAAGAGTTGGAGATATTCTAAATGATTTAATGAAGAAAAACATTGTTTATAATGATATAATTTTAATGGACGATTTTTGGTATAAATCTCACCTTATTGTGCCACAAAACATAGAGGAAACTAAACTAATAGATTTTGGTGTTTCTATTGATGCGTCCTCTCATCCTAATCTTGATAAAAGAGAAGTTTTCAAATATTTTAGAACACTTCCCTTTGTCTCGTATAAAGTGGAACAGGAAAATCTGAATGAAGACAGCGCTTCTTTACAACAAGAATTATATGATTTGAAAAAAGATCTAGATTCTGAATCTAGGGCGGAATTATTCAGAAGAGATCTGGGCTTTATATTCGAAGGTTGTCAATTTGTTGCATACAGAAATGGATCTGTTGCAAACGCTATATTTAAAGGATTCAGAGAATCATATAAAGGTGATTTAAGTGGTTTATGATTTACTAAATGCTAAATCTATTCATAAACCTTATTCTAATTCTTGGTATGTCGAGTTGCTCAGAAAGAAATTAGATTACGTTGTAAATAACAAAGATAGTTCTTCAATCGATTTAATTGTGAAACAAACTTATTGGTTGGCGAACTGTATGATTAAAGATAAAATAGAAAACGCGGATATTAAAAAAAATTTTATAGAAAATGTTGTTTTTTACTTAGAGATTATTGACAGCACTCTTGATAAGACTTTGCTTGATGATGTTTATAAAAACGTAAAAAAAGTTGAAATTCAATTAAATTCTTAGATTATAGCCAGTGTCTTTTTTTGAAATAATAAACCATGCTTCCGCCTATCAATCCCATTATGCTCATTATAATGAGATATCCGTATTTCCATCTTAGTTCTGGCATAAAATCAAAATTCATTCCATAAACTCCTGCTATAAATGTCAGTGGCATAAATATTGTTGCAATTATTGTGAGCACTTTCATTATTTCATTAAGCTTTTGACTGGAGCTAGAAATGTATATATCTATCATTCCAGCAGTCATATCTCTATATGTTTCTATGTTGTCAATGACTTGTATTGTGTGATCATATACGTCTCTAAGATATAATCTTGTAGTTTCGCTTATATTTTTGTTTTCTAATCTTTGGAATTTGCTGATTGCTTCTCTTAGAGGCCAGACAGACTTTCTTAAAAGCAGCATGTTTTGTTTTATTCTGTAAAGCTTTTGAAGTGTATCTTCATTAGGGTTTTTTATTAGTTCGTCTTCTAATTCTTCGAGTTCATCACCTATTGATTCCATGATGCTAAAGTAGTGGTCCACAACTGTATCTAAAAGGCAATAACCTAAATAATCAGAACCCATTTTTCTTACTTTTCCTTTTCCTGTTTTTATTCTAGCTCGTATTGGGTCAAATATGTCTCCTTCGGTTTCTTGGAATGAAAGAACATAATTTTTGCCTATTACTAAACTTATTTGTTCTGAATGTATTTCTTTAACTCTGTAATAAAACATTCTGAATACAAGAAAAATGTGGTCTTCGTATTCGTCTAATTTTGCTCTTTGGTTTGTATTAAGTACGTCCTCAAGCAGAAGATTGTGCAATCCATATTCTTTTCCTATTTCTTTTATTTCATCAGTATTTCCGAGTCCAGTTATGTTTATCCAGCTTACTGTTTTTGTTTTCTTATATTTTCCAAGTTCTTTTATTGTTTTGACTCTGAGTGTTCGTTCTACATCTTTGTTATAATCTATTATTTCTATAGATGAGATTACTGGAGCTTCTTTTCCCACATAAATTAAGCTACCTGGGGGTAATCCTGCTTTCTCTGAAACTTTCTGTTTATGCACGAGATTCCTCTTTTTTTAATAGTTCTGTATTTTTTTCTAGTTCTTCAAGAGCTACAAGTTTTTTTCCTTCCAATAAAACAAGACTTGCTCCGCCTCCTGTTGATACATGATAAAATTTATTTCCAAGCTTTAAATCATTTACTATTTTTGCGGTATCTCCTCCGCCCATTATTGTTTTTATCTCAGGATGGTTTGCTAAGAACTTGAGTATATCTTGTGTTGATTTTGCAAAAAGTTTATTTTCATAAAAGCCTAATGGTCCATTCCATACAACCATTTTTGCAGAAAGAAGTTTTTCTTTAAAGTCAAGTATTGTTTTTTCTCCTAAATCGAGTCCTGCTAAGTAGCTAGGTATTTTATCAGGAGTTACTGTTAAAACGTGTCCTGGATTTACAGAGCTGTCTGCAACAACTACATCTTTTGGCAAAATTATATTCTCATTGTTTCCTAACATTTTAGCATTCATAACGTATTCTTTACTGTATATGCTTTTACCAATACTTAATCCTTTGGCTTTGTAAAATGTGAAGATCATTCCGCCTCCTAAGAGTATTGTATCTACTTTATTTATGAGATTCATGATTACAGGCAGTTTTGTTTCTAATTTTGAGCCCCCCAATATTGCTATGATTGGCCTTTCAGGATCATTTATCGAATCAAATACTTTGAGTTCTTGTTCAACTTTAAGGCCTATTCCTCCAGGTAAGAATTTTGTTATTGCATGCATAGAGGCATGTTTTCTATGACATGTTGCGAAGGCATCATTTATGTAGATTTCTGCCATTTTTGCAAGTTTTTTGGCGAATTCTTCATCGTTGTTTTCTTCTTCAGCATGAAATCTAAGATTTTCAAGTAAAACTATGGAGCTCTCTTGTGGTTCTGGAAGATAATCTTCTAAATCTATGCAGTCTTGCATTTTTGTAACTTTTCTTCCACTTAATTTGAATAGTCTTTTTGAAACCTCATCCAAGGAGTATTTTTTTTCTTTGTTTTCCGGTCTTCCTAGGTGTGATGCTATTATTATTTGACTGGCTCCTTTTTGAAAAAGAGCTTTTATTGTTTTTAGGCTCTCTTTTATTCTGAAATCGTCTAGTATTCTTCCAGATTCATCAACAGGCACATCGTAATCTGTTCTTAGAAGTATTTTTCTTTTTTTTATATCCAGGTCTTCAAGTGTGCACAAACCTTTGTATGCCATGCTTCTTGCTTGTCTGAGAGAATATATAAATATAACTATTGTTCTTAATGTATCATGAACAAAGTATCTGTTGTTTTGGTGAGCCCAAATAATTCGGGTAATGTTGGTGCTGTTGCTAGAGTTATGGCTAATTTCGGCTTTACTAAGTTGATTTTAGTAGATCCTCGTTGTGAAATAGATGATGAAGCCAGGAATAGAGCAAAGCATGCTCAAGACATTTTGAAGAAGGCCAAAATCAAGACATTTTCTGAAGTTTTAGAGTCTCATGATGTGTGTGTTGCAACAACGGGCATTACTTGCACTGATTACAATGTTGTCAGGAGTCCTATTGTTTTACAGGATGCTGTTGTTAAATTAAAATCTTTGCTTAAATCTGGTTCTATTGCTTTATTGTTCGGTAGAGAGGATTCGGGTTTGTCAAATGAGGAGTTAAGACTTTCTGATTTTGTTGTAAATATTCCTTCTTCACAAAAGTATTCTGTTCTAAATATCAGTCATGCTGTAGCAATTTTTCTTTATGCTTTGAGTTCAGAGGCATTTAGCAAGGATATAAAATCTGCTCATAAATTGGCTTCTCAACGTGAGAAGGAAGAGTTGCTTAAACAAATAAACAGAATTATTTCTATCACTAAATTTAGAACTCAAGATGAAAAAAATAGTCAAAAATTAATTTGGAAAAGATTAGTAGGAAAAGCAACCCCTACGAAACGCGAAGCTTATGGAGTCATAGGGTTTCTTAAAAAAATAAAATAAAAAAGGTTTATTTATTTTTAGTTGTTTTTTTCTTACTTGCTTGTTTTTTTGTTGATTTCTTTGTGGTTGTGTCGTTTTTCTTTTTGTTTGCAGTCTGAGTCATTACTTGTGGTTGTGGTTCAACTTCTTCTTTGTCTTGTTGGAATGCTTTGAAAACGTACAGAAGCATTATTCCGCCTAGAGGAATTGTTAGAAGTGATAATATTATTTCTAGCCATATGCTTTCTTCAGTTAATCCTAAAGCAAGTCCTGTTAGTGTTGTGAGCGTTGTCGCAATAATTATGTAAAGTATTGCATAAAGAAATATCATAAGCCCTGTTAAGAAGGTGTGGCTTGTATTCTTTTTCAATAGGCTGTATGATTCTTTTAATGCGGAAAAAGCACTAGTTTTTTCATTACTTGCTGCTACTGTTGAGAATAGTAGTGCAAGTCCTGCAAATAAAGCATATATTCCGTACAATATTATGAATAATGTTATGAGTCCTGCTGTTGTGTTTCCAATTGTTCCTCCTTCAGCTAATGTTGTGAATACAAGAATTAATAGCAGTATTGCTGCGGGTACAAGTATTATTAGTGCTTGTATTAATTTTAGTAATAGTAGTTTACCGTATACTTTTAGTCCTTCTGCTATTTGTTGCACTAAATTTAATTCTTTGTTTGCTAAGTGTTCTCTGTATGCGATTAGTGCAGCTCCTTCAAATATGAGTGCAATTAATGCTTGTATTAGGACGAGTCCTATTGCTGTCAAAAGCACTGTTGTTTCAATGTTTTCTGGATCTAATGTGGGGCTGAATAAGAGAAATATTGCGCTCAATAAAAACACATATATGAATGGCATCAATAGTATTGGTTTTTTGAACACTTCTGCTGTTGATCTAAACAGTTCATTAAAGTACGAAAATTTTTTCATGTTTTACACCTCGTCTTATGATTGTTACTTGTTAGAGCTTTTGAGTTCTGGTCTTGTATCTAATAGCATCTTTACTCGGGGGTCTCCTCTTGGTTTTGCGGTTTTGCCTAGTTTATAATATGTTTTTTCAGCTTCTCCGCCCCAAGAATAGTCTCCTTTTTCTTTTTGTATTTCATCAACTTCGAACTCTCCTAGATCTAACCCTTTCTTTAAATGATAGTAAACTCCTCTCAGAGTTATTTTAGGAAATATTTGTTTGTATACTTTGTATATGTGGTATCCATGCGCGCTTCCTAGAAAGTAAACTATCTCGATCATGTTTTGTCGAACTCCACTTCCTATGGGTCTTCCTCTGTTCATTTCTTTAAATCCGGTTTTTTTGTTTAAAAAGTTTTCGTATTTATTTTCTATAAGGAAAAATAATTGCTAAATTTCAGCAAAAAATTCTTTTTTTTCTACTCTTTAATGAAAAAATATAAAAGCTAATCTTTTTTTTATATTTGAGGGGGTTGGTTATGAAGAACAACAAATATTCAAAAACAGCACATATTTTTTCAAAAACTTTACTTATTTTTCTGTTTGCACTATTTTTTGTAAGTGCAAGCTACGCTTTTTCCGGAGATTACGATTTTAACAAAGATGTATCTTCAAATGTTTATCTGGTGCAAAATGATTTCACATTAAATAATAGTATTTATGGTGATGCTTTCATAATCGGAGATCAAATTAAAATAAATGGTCTTGTGGAAAAAGATTTGGCAGCATTTACTTCTAATTTCGTTTTAAACGGAACAGCGGGAGATGATTTGAGAGTTTTTGCTAATGATGTCAAGATATCAGGTTATGTGTTTAGTGAAGCAATGCTTTTTGCATCTAACGTAGAATTGACTAATTCATCAGTCTTCGGAGGTCCTGTTAGTATATATGCTAGCAATGTCAAAATTGATGGTTTAATTAAAGACGATATAAAAATTTCTGCTGACAGGATAGTTTTTAATGGAGTTATAGAAAAAAATGCTGAGTTTGATGCATCTGAGATAATATTCGGTCCTGATGCTAAGATTGCAGGAAATCTTTTATCCAATAAAAAAAATATGAATTCTTCTAATGTATATGGTTCAGTATCTGAATTAAAGAAGGAAAAAAATGATGTTTTTATAAGTAAGTTAATTTATTTTCTGATGGTTTTTGTAGTGTGTTTAGTTATTGT
Organism: uncultured Methanosarcinales archaeon; assembly: GCA_964548665.1. Taxonomy (GTDB): domain Archaea; phylum Nanobdellota; class Nanobdellia; order Woesearchaeales; family 21-14-0-10-32-9; genus 21-14-0-10-32-9. The sequence goes on along the minus strand of CAZJQL010000009.1, from coordinate 37,522 downwards.
ATCTGTGGGAAGAAGGTTTTCAGATAAGGCAATAGACGCTGTACAAAGAAGATCATTCCTTGCATTTATATCTGGTTTTAGTTTATTAATAGGGTTGCCTTTGGTTGCATTATTTTTATTAGTAACAATTATAGGAATACCTCTAGCAATTTTGTTATTTGTAGTTTATGCGCTTATTTTGATTGTTGGGGGAGCATATGGTGTTATTTATGTGGGCAGAGGAATATTATCTTTAATAAATAATAAAAGTAAATCTTTGATTTTGGGTGTTTTTTTCGGCGCTTTAATTTTAACCTTGATTAGCTTTATTCCGTCTGTATTTGGATTGGTTGTGTTTATTTTGATAGTTTTCGGTATTGGAGGCTTCGCTTTAGCTATTCTTAATAAGCACAAAAAGAAGAAATAATTATTTTTTTCTTTTATTTTTATCATTTATTATTAAGATTATTTGAGAGGCAGTTTACAGACTTATTGGATGTCTAAACTGCTAATGTTGGTTGTTGATGAGCCTGCCCGGATTCGAACCGGGGATCTCCCGCGAGTCAGGCGAGCGTCATAGCCACTAGACCACAGGCTCAGTTTTACTTGTTTTTAAGAAATTGATTTTATTTTATATAGTTTTTTAATTAACTATTGGCGTTATAAAGAATTTTTATTTCATCAGGAGTTAAAGTTCTATTATATATTCTTAATTCATCTAAGTATCCTTTATAGAATAATTCATATACTCCATTATAAATTCTTCCTCCAAGAAGTTTTTGCGTTGAGGTTCTGTAATCAACACCGTTGACGATATCTGTTGTATCTTCTCCATTTATGTATATTTTGTAATAGTTTTGAGAAGCCTCTCCCGTATATATGATTGCTATGTGGTGCCAGTTGTTATCTGTGACCGTAACATTCGACATAACGCCGTTGTTTCCATTAGACAAGGCTACATTAATTTTATCAGATCTTACTGTTATCGCGCGTCCTGGTAAAAAATTTACTGCTATTACTTTGGATGTAGATCCTGTTGCGTTTGTTTTTATCCACGCACTAAAAGTTGTTCCAGTCATTTCAGAATTAGTTATATAGTCATCAAGTCCATCAAAAGATATACATCCATTTTTTACGCACTGATTTGAAGATAACCATTGAATGCCATTTACAAGAGTTCCTGTTCTATTGTTTCCACTAGAATCGTAAGCTGTTGTTCCTGTTCCCTCATCAAATGTTAAGTGAGTAACAAGCTGGTCTTCTAGAGGAGTAGATATGGTTGCTCCTGATTGGATTATTTCATTTAAATCAACAACTTTAGATTTTACTTGAATGCTTGCTTGTTTAGAGTATGTTTGTGCGCCTTGTTCAGAATGATAAGTTAATTTTATTGTGATTGTTTCTTTTTTTAAAGGTATGTTTGAATAGCAATATATGCGGAAATTTGTTTCAGGTTCAGGATTGGTGCTAGAAATACACGTGGAAAGTAGTTCTTCATTTTTATGTAAGGAAACATTACTTATAATTAGTTTCTCAGGTAAATTATTTCTTAGAATTATTGTTTGCATAGAATTAGTTATTAAAGCAGATTCGCATTTAAATTCGATGCTTGAGATGCAGGTTTCTGGTCCGCTTATGTCGAGTACTCCGAAGTATGTGAATCCCCCGACCATTACTAGAATAATTAAAAAAGCCCAACCGTAAGTGGTTAAAAACTCAAGAGCGGCTTGTCCTTTCTCATACATGAGTTCATTAATTTTTTCATCATATATATTATTTTTCTTTTTGCAATATTTTTTTAAATCATAAGCAATTTCCAGTTTGAATGATCTATAATAATATTGAAATTATGGCTCCTGCAGGGTCTTATGAGAGTTTGATGGCTGCAATTAATGCAGGTGCTGATTCTATTTACTTCGGTGTTGAGCAGATGAATATGCGCTCTCGTTCAGCTAATTTCACGTTTGATGATTTGCCTAATGTTGTGAAAATTTGCAAAGAACATAGTGTGAAATCTTATCTTACTGTTAATACAATTGTGTATGATCATGATATGGCTCTAGTTAAAAAAATTTGTGATGCTGCAAAGAAAGCAGGTGTATCTGCCATAATAGGTATGGATATTGCAGCGATACAATATGCTAGATCTATTGGTTTAGAAGTTCATGCTTCTACTCAGATAAATATTTCTAATATTGAGGCTGTAAAGTTTTTTGCATCATTTTGTGATGTGGTTGTTTTAGCCAGGGAACTTACGTTAAAGCAAATAAAAACTATTGTTTCTGAAATAAAAAAACAACAAATTAAAGGTCCTAATGGAAAGCTTGTGGAAATAGAAATATTTGTTCATGGCGCTTTGTGTATCGCTATTTCTGGAAAATGTCATATGTCTCTAGCCACGTTTAATGCTAGTGCAAATAGGGGTGCGTGTCTCCAGAATTGTAGAAGAGCATACAGGGTTGTAGACGATGAAACTGGAGAAGAATTAAAGATAGATAATAAATATGTTATGTCTCCTAGTGATTTGTGTACGCTTCCATTTCTTGATCAGATATTGAATACGGGTGTTAGTGTTCTTAAAATAGAGGGAAGAGGCAGGAGTCCTGATTATGTTGATGAAACTGTTAGATGTTATAAAGAAGCGGTAGTTGCAATAAAAAATGGGGAGTTCACAAAAGAAAAAATTGATTCTTGGATGAAAAGATTAAAGTCGGTTTATAATAGAGGGTTCTGGGAAGGAGGATATTATTTGGGTAAGAAAATTAATGAATGGGCTGGTGTAGAAGGAAGTAAGACTTCTGTAGAAAAACATCTTGTTGGAAAGATAACTAATTATTATGATAAATTGGGTGTTGCTTCAGCTTTATTAGAGGCGAGAAGATTATGTTCTGGTGATAAGATTATGATTACAGGTCCAACTACAGGAGTTGTAAAATTAGATGCTGAGACGTTACATACTGATAAAGGTGTTGTGAATAAAGCAGAAAAAAAACAAGAAGTCAGTTTCAAAGTTCCAAGTAAAGTCAGAAAAGGAGATAAATTGTTTGTGTTAATTGATGTTAAGTCTGATGCTGATTGATGTTAATGTTGAATGATAATTGCTAAGATATGCGATGTGTGTTTCATGAAGCTAGTTCATTTTAGAAAAGATTGTATTGGTTGCAATTCTTGTGTCGAGAATTGTCCCAGTCTCTGGAAAATTAATGAAGAAGATGGTAAAGCCGATCTTAAAGATTCTGAAAAGAAAGGCGAAACTTTTGTTAGAGAATTAGATCCTGATTTGCTTGAACAAAATAAAAAGGCCGTTAGAGATTGTCCTGTTAAGATAATTAAGATTTTCAAATAATTTATCAAAAAAATTAATTTATTGTTTTGTATCTTTGTCTCTAACCATTATTTCTAGAATCGCGGCATATGCTGGTCTTGTTACAAATACGCCTATGGTTACTCCTGCTATTGTTGTTAGTGCGAATCCTTTAAGCAATCCTGCTCCAGCAAACCATAGAGGAACCATTGCAACTACTAATGTAAAATAAGATACCATTACTATGAAGAATGCTCTCGATAGCTTTTGTTTCCAGCTATCCTCTTCTTTTTCTTCTTTTCTTCTTCCAAGTGTTTCATCAGCTATAACTATTTGATCGTCCACTCCCGATCCTATAGCTATTACTACTGCTGCTATCGCAGCCATATCCATTCTCCACCCTATTAAAGATGCGAATCCTAGGACTATTATAACCTCAGAAATCATGATTATTGATATTGGAATTGATACTTTCCATTCTTTGTATGTTATTCCTATTATTAGAACAACAATTATTATTGATAAAAGGCCTATCATTAATGCATTTTGTATAAACTCTTCTCCTAATGCTGGACTAACGGTATCTGTTTTAACTACTTCTAGTTTTACAGGCAGACTTCCAGTGACGAGAACTGTTTGAAGTTGCTTCATATTTTTGAGAGCATCTGTTGTTGCTTGTTTTTGATTTGTGCCTGTTCCTGATCCAGATATTCTTATTTCAGTTATGGCGTTTCCTTTAAGATCTGCACCTATTCTGAGTTCGTCTACTTGCTCATCATCAAGATGTAAGGTAAGATTTTCAGTTAAGTAATTTTGTCCAAATCCGCTCGGCACAATCAATAAGTCTTTTGTTGCGTTTGCTTGTCTCTGTGCTGCTTGTTGGCTTAGAGTTATGCTAAATCCAAAACCGCAAACATATTCTCCAGCACCTGTCGTTCCACAACTTCCAGGTTCTATGCCTGCACAGTCTGCAGTTCTACAAACATAAAGAATATCTCTGTTTCCTCCTCTGAAAACAACTTCTTCGCCTATTTTTGCTTCAAATTTTCCTTGTTGTGATAGTAATTGTTTTACTTCTTGTTCGCTAACTCCGGGTATTTCTACAGAGATGTAATTATTTCCGAATAAATCATTAGTTAATCTTACGGATACGTCACTAACTCCAAAAACATTAAGTCTTTGTTCTATGTTTTCTAATGTTATTTCAAGATCTTGTTGTGATATTTCTCCTTCTGGTTTTAGAAGAACTCTTGTTCCGCCCTCCAAGTCCAAACCTTTCATGATGTTGTTTTTAGGTTTAGGATAAACAGTTATTCCTATTTCTTGAGCTTCATCATAATTTTCTTCTGTTGTTAAAAAATAAGTTTGTTTATTTGTCTTTATTGTAACTGTTTGATTTGGTTCAAATTTGCCTATTTCAGAATAGTATTCTTGAACTGTTTTTATAGAAATACCATTTATTGCTTGAATTACTTCTCTATTCATAGGTTTTAATCCTGGTTCTGGAGAAGAAATTGCTTGTGGAAGTGCTCTTGCTGCAGGACTATCTTTTTCTATGCCTCTAATTGCAACTCCTTCACTAAATGAAGGGCTTATTAGTATTGCTGACGCTAAAAGAAAAAATAGTAAGATTATGACTCTTTTATTTGTGAATATTTCTTTAATCTTTCCCATGTTTCATCAATTTACATTTCTTTTTTGGTTTCCATGTACCATCTTAGTATTCCTGCATCCATGTGTTTATCATGTCTGCAAGAAGCCCAATTAATATTATGAGCATTATTTCTTTTAATACTGCAGATTCTGCTAAGATTAGAGCTACGATTACCGCACCTAATGTTGTTATATTCATTGTGAGTCCGGTTTTTATCGCACCCATTATTCTGCTATATACTGTTCCCTCTTTTCTTTTTAGAACTCTCGTATTTAAAACTACATCTGTGTCTATGCTGTATCCTATTAACATTAGTAGTGCTGCTATTCCTGCTGTTCCTATTTTAACGTCAAATATATTTAATACCGCCACTGTTACAGCTATGTTCGAGAATGCTGCGAGTATTATTGCAGCGCTCGGTATGATTGTTCTGAAATAAAGAAATACGACTATGCCCATAAATATGAATGCAACAAATATTGCTATGATTGCCTGTTTAAAAAATGCATCTCCTAGTGTTTGACCTATTGTTTCAACACTTAAATCATCAGAACTAAGACTTGTTATTTTTTTTATGTTTTCAATGAATTGTTCTGATTGATTTGTATTTTCAGGAAGAATGTCTGATTCTATCAGCACGCCTATTTGTTTTCCCGAATTTTCAAGTGTTCTTACGTTTATTTGTACATCAGGGTGTGCCTGGATTAGTGTCTCCTGTAATTCTTCTGAGTTTATATTTTCCCCTATTGCTGTTATAGAAGTTCCTCCTTTTAGACTTATTCCTTTATTTATGAAGTCTCCTGTTGTAGCAACCTTGAAGCCGATTGTGACCAAAGCAATAAGCAGCATCAACATAGGTATTATTAGAAGTTTTTTGTAATGCTTGTAGTATATTGAGTTATGTTCAGAAACGTGTGTTTTTTGAACATGAATTATTTGAGGATGTTCTTCTTTCTTGAATTCATGTCTTTTTCGTCTTTCGCTTCGCTTCATTTTAATCTTCTCGTACACATCTTTATTTAATAAAGGTTGCGGTATTATTACTTATAAATGTTCAGCATTTGTTTTTCTATGTCGTGTAATTTTCCAGGAATGATTATGCTATGTAAAGGTTTTCCAAAGTCTTCTTTTTCCAGATCAGCTATTCTTCCAAATCTTATTTTACAGTTGTCTTGTCCTAATCTTGCAAGTCCAATTATTAAAGTATTTTCGGTTATTATTCTTTCTTTCAGCTTGTCTTCAAGTTTTTTTAATATTTTTATTGCTTGATTTATCGTCATATATCTTGGTTGTTCTGGTTTGTTTATTCCTTTTCTCAAATTTTCTCTACTTGGCTCTGCTGTTTTTATATCTAATAAGCAAAGAGTGTGTAATCCTTGTGATAAATTTTCTTGTATTGCTCTGTATGGTGTTTCTGGTAGCCAATCATCATCAAAAACTATGCTGGTTGTTTTTCCAAATCTGTAAAGCTCTAAACCACTTATACTTGCCGCATTTATTATTGATGTGTTATTTATTATTTTGAGGTCTATTTTTTTTTCTTTAGCTCTAAGAAATAAATCTGTGTGAGTTGTTGCACCAAATACGTCTCCCACAACCAGAAATGCTACATTTTTTTCTTTTGCCGGTTCAAGAATTTTATCTGATTCCTGTTCAACAAGTTGTCTTGTTGCATTAATTATTTTTTTCTCATAAAACTCTTCAAGTTCTTCTTTTGATGAGTTAAATATGGATGTATAATTTTCTAGAAATATTATGTCTGATTTTTGTATTGCGTCAAGGCCTCTTAATGTTATGTCTTTTTTATCTCCTAAACCCAGGCCTATCATATATAAGGTCATATTTTTTAGCCGCCTCTTTGCAATATCAAAAGATCTTCAGTAGTTAGTTTTTTTCTTTTAGAAATTTTTTCTTCCACTTCTTTAGTTTTTTCTTTTAGAACTTCTTGTTCTTCTTTTTGTCTTTGTTTCTGAGTTTTTTCTCTTACAACCTCGAGTTTCTGTCTTGATCCTTGTGCTTGCTTGAATTGTTCCTGAAGTTTATTATTTAATTCAGTGAATTCATTTTTCAGTTCTAAAAATTTTTTATACGTTTCTTCTTCTTTTACTTTAAGATCATCTATTTCTTTAGAGATTGTGATTAATTCTTCGTGAGTTTTCTGACTTTCATTCGCACTGTTCTGTATTTCTCTGTGTATTGTATTTGCTTTTTTCTTGAGCGCATCTGTTTTTTTCGATATTTCTCTAAGCTCTGAACTCATTTGTATTTGTTCTGTCTGGCCCTCTATTTCTTTTTTTAATGATTTTAATCTTTTGACTATTTTTTGTTCTTTATCAAACTTCATCGGTTCTGTTTGTAGTTTGAACTCTAAGTCTTCAATTTCTCTTCTTATTTTTCCTACAGGTACTCTCTTTTCAGATTTCTGTTCAGTTCCACTTCTTTCTTTTTTATTAGATATTAGTGTTTTTATGTTCTTGCTTATCTCTTCATTAAGAACATCTCTTTCTTTTTTTAATTCCTTGACTTTATTCGTCAAATTATTTCTTTTATCTTTGAGCTCTTTAACTTTTCCTATTTTTTGTTTAATTGACTCAGAGTATTCATTTTTTTTAGAATATAGTGCTTCTTTTTGTTCATTAATTGAATTAAGTTTACTTCTTAATTCAGAAATATTCTCTTTTGTATCCTCGAGCTCATTTCTGAGCTGCTTGGTTTCATTTAACTCTTGTTCTGACATGTTTTTTTCACTTGAAAAATAAAATTGATATTTTATAAAATGTAATTTATAAAAAATTAAAAAAATTTATTCGGAGTTTATCCGAATAGAGCTCCTAAACCTGCTGCTGCATCTTCTTCTTTAACTTGAGGTTTAGCTTCTTTCTTTGGAGCATCATGTTTATGATCTCCGCCAGCTGCTGGAGCTGCTGCTGCAGGTGCTGCGCTTGCTAGAACTGCTGACTTGATTGCTTGGTCTATGTTGACGCCTTCAAGTGCTGCAACTAGTGATTTTATTCTGCCATCATCTGCCTTAAGTCCTGCTGCTTCTATAACTTTTTTTACTGAAGCTTCATCTATTTTATGTCCTGCTTTATGTAGTAGCATTGCCGCATATATGTATTCCATTTTATGTCCCTCCTAGGTTTTATTTTTTTATTGTGTTTTTTTGTCCACTTCTGCTTTCACTGCTTTTGCTTGAGAATCTGCCTTGGCTAGAATTCTCTCAACGTTATCTGAAGTCATTATGGATTGTGCTTCTGCTAATTTGTATGCATCGAGATGCGCATTTTGTAGCATTATCTTTATGTTTTCTTTTAGAGGCATACCTATAGATATGCTGAGTTTTAATGAATCAGAATATGCTTCTTGTATTGATTTTATGAATGCATCTTCATCTATATCTAAAACGTTCTTAGTTAGTATTGCTCCATTTTCATATACTGCTGTAAGATTAAGTCCTATTTCCATAGGTAATACGTTAAGTCTTTGTAATATTCCTGCAAGTTTTGCATTAACAACATCGCCTTCTTTTGCAACAACTTTATCTTCTTTTACTGCAACTTTTCCTGCATCTATTCCTGCTTTTATTCCAAATGAGCCTAGTTCTCCTATAATCGGACCTGGCGCAAAACCTGTTGGTCCTGCCTTGATAACTATGTCTTTAGGAGCTTTTTGTCCTGCTTTTATTGGTGCAGGTGATTTGCTTTTTTTCAAAATTTTGAATAAAGAAAACGGATTTTCTTTTGAGAATAATAATGCAGGCATACCTTTAAGATGATCTTTTAATGCTATGATGTTTTCTTTTTTAGAAGCTTCTATAGCTTTATACATGAGTCTCCTCTTCGTCATTCTAAGCTCTGCTTTTCCACGTAAGCTTTTTCTCATGTTCATAAGCTGTAAAGCTGGGAGATTTTCCACATCTACTGCTGCAATTATAGGGTATGAATCTATTAGCTTTGTGAATTCTTTAACTACTTGTTTCTTTTCCTCTGAAACGTGAGCCTTTACTTTCTTTTCTGCCATATGATCATCTCTTATAGGTCTACTTTCACCGGTTTGCTCATTGTTAGTTTGAGCATAGCATTTCTTATGTTGCTTTTTTCTTTTGGTGTGTGGTGTATTATTTGATTATAAACAAGAACTATGTTTTCAATTATTTGTTCATCTTTCATTGATTCTGATCCAACTTTTACTTGTATTACGGGGCTTTTCTTTGCACTTATTCTAACTGTTTTCTGTAGTTTTTCATACAATGGTTCTACTTGTCCTTTTCCTGGTAATACGCTTCCCAATTTAGGATTTGGCATTTTTCCTCTAGGACCTAGTGCTCTACCAAATACTTGAGCCACCTTTGGCATTATGTCTGCCTGTGCTATGAAAAAATCATAATCTACTGCTAATTTTTTTGTTAACTTTTTATTAGAAACATATTTATCGAATTCTGATTGTGGAATTATTAAATCAACAACGCCTTTAGCTTTTTCTTGTAGTTCTGGACCAACAAGTGCAGCAACTTTAACTTTTTTCCCTAGAGGGTGTGTTAATGTTGTGAAGAAATCTACTTGTTCTTCAGGGTTTTTAAGATTTAAATCCTTTAGGTTAACTATGAGGTCGAAAGATTGTGAGAATTGTTTTTTGTGTTCTTCTTTCCTCAATTCTTTTATCGCATTTTCTATTGATTTTTTATTCATGATTGTTCCCTCCTACTTGAAGTAGTTGTTCACGGGTAATTCTTCAGGAATAAAGTTTGATTTATAAATGTTGCTGTGCTTTTTTTATATTTGTGCAGAACACAGAATGCTGTTTGGGTTTTATTGATAAACTTTTAATTCGTTAGTGTTTATCCAAAAACTATTTAAATAAACATCTATTATCATACATCAATTAGTTATGTTCTGATGCTTTTTGAGGGTGATGAAAGCAATAATTTTTAAGAGGTATTCAAATGGATAAACAAGAAGGAACATTTTTGAAAACAGGAACGACAACTGTGGGTGTTATTTGTAAGGATGTAGTTATTTTGGCTGCAGATAAAAGAGCTACGGCTGGAAATCTTATTGTTATAAAAGATACTGAAAAAGTTTTTCCAGTAATGGAAAATATGGGTATTACTACCGCGGGAACTGTCTCTGATATTCAATTAACTGTTAAATATCTTAAAGCTGAACTTAAGCTTAAAGAAGTGAGAACTGGAAGGAGACCTACTGTTAAGGAGGCCGCTACTCTTTTGTCTGGAATGAATTATTCTAATATAAGGCAAGTCGGAGGTATTTGTCAATTTTTGTTTGCAGGTTATGATAACAAAGGTCCGCAGTTGTTTGATATTTATCCTGATGGTGCACTTACTAATATAAGTCCTGATGTGGGCTTTGTTGCTTCTGGTTCAGGATCTGTTTTTGCATTTGGTGTGCTTGAAGATTCTTGGAAGAAAGATATGACTGAGGAGCAAGGTGTTGATCTTGCAGTTAGAGCTGTTAATGCGGCATTGCAGAGAGATACTGCTTCAGGAGAAGGAGTTGATGTTTTAGTAATAAGTAAAAGTGGGGCTAAAAAAATAATACGTAAGGTTGTTAATAAAAAGCTTCAATGAGTTTTTTATTATAATATTTTTTATAACCATTTAAGTCAGCTTTTGTTGATGTTTTTGGTTTATTGATTTGTTAAAAAAGTAAAATTTGAAATTTAAAATAAAAATAAATGAGAGGTAATTCTAGTGCCGACTGAAATAATTAAAGAAATTTTGAAAGACATACCGGATGGTAAGATTAGCGATGCTGTTTTTGAAGGAGCAAACATCGTTTTATACACGAAGAATAAGGATTTTCTTGCTAATGATATGGGTTTAATAAAATCCATTGTTAATAAGATAAAAAAAAGAATTGAGTTAAGGCCAGATCCTGAACTTTGTCATAGTCAAGAAACTGCTGAAGCGGAAATAAGAAAATTAATTGGTGAGGAAGCAGGCATCGATCAGATTATTTTTGATCCTCAAAGATCTGTTGTTATAATTGAAGCGGAGAAGCCTGGCGTTGCTATAGGTAGACAAGGTGAACTTCTTCAAGAGATCAAAAATAAAACTTTTTGGGTTCCTATTATTAAAAGAACTCCTCTTATTAGGAGCCAAATTATTGAGAATATAAGATCTGTTCTTTATCAGAATTCAGATTATAGAAGAAAATTTCTTCACAAGACTGGAGAAAGAATTTATAATGGTTGGTTAAGAGAAAAGAAACACGAATGGGTTAGGGCCAGCTATCTTGGAGGAGCAAGACAAGTAGGCAGAAGTTGTATTTTGCTTCAAACTCCCGAATCAAGAATTCTTCTTGATTGTGGACTCGATGTTTCAAGTCAAGATGATCCATATCCTTATCTTGAGGCGCCAGAACTTAATTTGAAAGAACTTGATGCTGTGATAATAAGTCACGCTCACGTTGATCATACGGGTTTGGTTCCTTATTTGTTTAAGTATGGTTATAGAGGGCCTATTTATTGTACGTCTCCTACGAGGGATATCATGTCTTTGCTTCAGTTAGATATAATAAAAATTCAAAGAAGCGAGGGTAAGGATCCTATCTACACCGCTGATGATGTTAAAGAAATGGTTAAACACAGTATAACTTTGGAGTATGAAGAAGTTACGGATGTAACTCCTGATGTTAGAATTACATTCTATAATGCTGGGCACACGTTAGGTAGTGCTATGGTTCATATACACATTGGTAATGGTTTGCATAATCTTCTTTATACGGGAGATATTAAATTTGCAAAAACTCGTTTGTTGAGTCCTGCTTCAACTCAGTTTCCAAGACTTGAAACAATGATGATTGAGAGCACTTATGGTGGTCGTGAAAATGTTATGGAATCAGTAGTTACACAGGATAAGATTCTTCAAGACATCATTATTAGTACAGTGAATAGGGGCGGAAAAATATTGATGCCTACTCTAGGTACTGGTAGGGGTCAGGAAGTTATAATAATGGTTGAAAAATTAGTTCGTGAAGGCCTGATTCCTAATATTCCCATCTATATAGATGGTATGGTTTGGGATGTTACTGCGATTTATACAGCGTACCCTGAGTATCTTAATAGCACAGTGAGACAACAAATATTTCAGAAAGACAATAATCCTTTTTTGAATACAAATATTAAGCAAGTAGGAAGTAATAAGGAAAGAACTCAAATAATGGAAGAAGAAGGTCCTTGTGTTATTCTTGCAACATCAGGTATGCTGCAAGGAGGTCCTAGTGTTGAGTATCTTAAAGGTTTAGCAGAAGATAAAAGGCATACGTTGATATTTTCTTGTTATCAGGGTGAAGGAACTCTTGGAAGACGTATTCAGAGAGGAGAAAAAGAAATATTTTTCAGAGAGGGTCAGCGCGAGGAAGTTTTGAATATAAAGATGGAAGTTACCAGAATTGAGATTTCGGGTCACGCAGACAGACGAGAGTTAATGTCTTTCATTCAAAGATTAAGTCCTAGACCTAAAAGGATTCTTGTCAATCACGGAGAGCAGTCGAGATGTTTAGATTTGGCTAGTTCAATTCATAAACAATTTAGAATAGAAACTGAAGCTCCAAGAAACCTAGAAACTGTAAGAATAAAGTAATTATTTTTTCTTTTTGTTTTTTTTCTAGAAAGATTTATAAGGATGGTTTTGGATTATATTCTTATGTCTTTTGAAGAGCCAGTAATGGATCCTTTGGATTTGCGTTATAAGGGTATTTATGATCTTGATGGTATTTACAAGCTTATGAGGCAGTGGCTTGATGAAAGAAGATATGATTTTATGGAGAAAATTTACAAAGATAAAGTTGGTTCTCCGTTTGGTAATGAAGTTGAACATGAGATGATACCTGAATTGAAGGTTAACGATTTCATTAAATTTCATATAACTATTGTCACAAAGTTTTATGATTATAAGGAGTTCGAGGCTGTTATTGATGGCGAAAAGAAGAAGGTTTCCGATGGAAGATTTTTTATAAAGATTTCTGCATCTATTGAATTTGATTATCAGAATAAGTTTAAGACTGATTTTGAGAAAAAATTGTTGAAGTTTCTCATTAAAACTTTATTGGTCAGGTATTATGAGTTTAAGTATTATGATAAGTTGGCTTATGATGTTTATGATCTTCATGCTAAATTGAAAAAGTTTATAAAAATGGAATCGGAGTATAATGCTTACTGAAAATGCCTGAAATAAGATCTGTGACGTACGGGGAATCCTTTTCATATAAGGGGCTTATTGATGTTAAAGAGCTTTATGCTCTTATTGATAAATGGTTTAAAGATCATGGATATGATAAGAATGAGCTTTGGAATTTTGAGGAAGTTTATGAGGATGGTAAACAAATAACTCTTAAGATTGAGCCGTACAGGAAGATTTCTGATTATGCTAAAATAACTATTCGTTTGACTGCTAATTTGAGAAAGTTGCAAGAGGTAGTTATAGAGAAAAAAGATTTGAAGCTTAAATTAATGAAGGGCGAAGCTAATTTCATTTTAGATACATTTATTGTGACTGATTATGAGGGTCATTGGGAAACTAAGCCTTTTTATTTCTTTGTTAAGACTATTGCTGAAAAATTTTTGTATAAATCATATATTGACCGTTACGAGGAAGTTCTTTTAAGAGACAAGGACATGGTAAAAAGGGAAATTAAGAGTTTTCTAAATATGCAAAGATTTTAGTGCATGGAAAGTTTTTTAAACTTGGTTTAATTTAATTATTTGTGATTTTACATGGGTCTAGAAACTTGGTTAGATAAGAGAAGACTTAAGAAACTGTATGCGCAAGAGGAGCAATTGAATCGTGCTTGTGTAGAGTTGGAAAAAGAAATAAGATCTCTAAATGCGTCAGGAGGACTTAATAAAGTGGGTCCTAAGTCTAACAAAGAAGATAGGTCTCGTTTTTTGAGGTTATCTGTTTTGAAATCTGATCTTGTTTCTATGAGAAAGAAATTAGATGCTGTAAGAGTTGAAATTAATTTCTTGTACAATAAGCTTAAGTAATCTGTTTGTCTTTTTTATGGTTAACTTTAAAAAAGAAGTTTGTTTCTCATTTTATTATGCCGCGATCGCATAACCTGGTAGTGCGCCAGCCTTGAGACTTCACGACGCCGGGAAGTTCCCGAATGTGAATGAGGATAGCTGGTCCCTTTGGGATTCCCGGTTCAAATCCGGGTCGCGGCGTTTATTTAATGACGCGCACGGGCTAGGAGCGCTAGTGACTTTGTCCGGGTCGCGGCGTTTACAGCTCATAATTCTGAATATACTAATATACATTTTACTACAACAAAATTTATATATTGCTTGTTCGAAGAAGTATTACCAAGGAAAAAAAGTTTTTTCCCGGGGTTGCATTATAAAGCCTAACAAACATGACAGGTATGTTCAGCAACTGGTCAGACAGATAAGCTCTGATTATGATGATATTTCTACCCATCTAAAATTGGAAAAAAAGAGAAGAGTTATTGCTGAAATTGATGTTATTGCAAGAAAGGGAGATAAATTGCATTTGTTCGAAGTTAAGTGTAGTCCTAGGATTGCTAAAGCTAAAAAACAATTATTTAAAGCCAAGAAAATTTTTAGTAGTTATGAAACTTCTTGTTTCTTTTATTGTGGCGCAGGAGATAAATTAATAGAAATAATTTAGAAAAGTTTTTGCTGTGCTTCGCTTTTCTCTATTTTTTTATATGTTTCCCATGTTTTTCTAAAGAAATCATATTTTTTCCAGTTTTGTTTAAGAAAAGAAATGGTTCTAGGATCCGAAGGATATCCTGATCCGAAGTCAACTCTATATTTTTGTTTTAGTTTGTCTATTTCTGCATCGCGTGTTACTTTTGCCAGTATAGATGCTGCTCCAACTATTGTGTGGTTTAAATCTGCTTTATGTTCTGCAACTAATTCAACAGATTTAGTTATCATTTTTTGAACATATTGCTTATATGCAGGTATGTTATTTGATGGGCAATCAAGAATTACTTTATTGCAGTTCATTGAGTTAATTAATTCTGCTGATGTTTTTGCTTCTAACTTATTAAGATTCATTAAAGGATCATTGAGAGCAGCATCTATTTCTGCTGGAGATAAAACAATGATTTTATATTCGCATATTTTTTTTATTTGTTCAAATAAATTTTCTCTTTGTTTAGGACTTAATAATTTTGAGTCTTTCACACCTATTGTTTCTAATTTGGAAATATTTTTTTCATCTGTTGCACATATGCACATAACCATGGGCCCGATTACCGGTCCCCTTCCTGCTTCTTCAACTCCTGCCACGATCATGTTTTCACGTTTTTATTCATAATTTAGTTTTTTATTTTTGATTTATTATTTCATTTAATTCTTCAAGGTTTTTAGATTTTCCTATTTTCATACGAAGTTCTGATCCTCCTTCAAGACCTTTAGTAAATTGCATTGCTTGCATTCTTTTATTTGAAAAAGTGATTGTTTTATATTTTTCAGAATATTTTAGGTATTTAAGTAAAGCTTTTTTCTTTTCTTCCCAGCTTATAGGTTTCCAATCCTCTGATTGCAGATGGTGGTTTATTTGAGAAAAAATATGTGGATTTCCCATAGCTCCTCTTCCTACCATGACATAAGTACATCCTGTTTGTTCAAGCATATTTTTTGCATCTTCTGGAGTTCTTATATCTCCGTTTCCAACGACCGCAACCTGTTCGCCGACCGCAGTCCGCAGTTCTCTAATGAGATTCCAGTCTGCTCTTCCGCTATAACCTTGTTTTACTGTTCTGGGATGAAGTGTTATCATAGATACTCCGCAGTTTTCAGCAGTTTTTGCAATTGGTTTCCAAAGATAACAATTGTTTTCTCCCACGCCTGATCTCATTTTAAGGCTTACAGGTCTATTTACTGATGAAACAAGTTTTGAAAATAATTTTTCAACATGTTCAGGTTTTTGAAGTAGTGCTGCTCCTGCCATCTGTGCAGTTATATGTGGTGCAGGGCAGCCCATGTTGAAATCAATAATGTCGAAATATGGCTCTACTATTTTTGCAGCAGAAATTATTTTATTTATATCGTTTCCAAATAGTTGTATTGATACAGGTCTTTCTTTCTCACTATATTCTATAAAGTCTGTTATTTTTCCTGTTCCTTTTTCAAATTCTTTTTGTTTGGCAATAATTGCGTGAACACTTGTCAGTTCTGTTACTACTAGTCCTGCGCCTAGTTCAGAACAAAGTAGTCTGAATGCAGGATCACTAACTCCTGCCATGGGTGCAAAGAATGCTTTACTTTTGAATTTTGGAAGATTCATAATTTAAGAAGAAATGTTTTGTTTTTAATTATTTGGAGTTTTTAAGCTCAAGAACATCGTAAATGATTAGGTTTATTAATCGATCTAATTTCCTTGGTGCTCCGTTAAGGTGATATCTTGAGTGAAAGAAAATTAATAAGAGCCATTCAACAAATAATGGAAGATGAAGAAGTAAATGTAGAGAAAAAATTAGAGAAGGTTGGGAAGTCTCTTTTAGGTTATACTTATGGTGTTAAAATAAACGGGGTTAGAATTTATAAGAGATCTAATAGTCATTATACTTTGATTAAACAATTAGGTAGAAGAGGAAAAGTAAAGGCTGGTTTTGAAATCAGTTCATCATATGGGCCTATACGTGAGCTTCTAAGCGATCCTGATGGTTATATCGTTAAAGATGTCGATGATTCAGGTGTTGTGAAATCTTTAGAAAAAGATTTAGGAGTGGAAAGTTTTTGCGCATCTAGAATAGGTGAAGAGTCTGAATTCATTTTAGCAATGAGTTTGCCTAATAATATGTCTTCTTCTAAGAAAGATGAAATTTCTTCTGTACTTTATACTTTAAGTAACACCATAAATTCTAGGTTGTCTAAAGACAAGTTAGAAGATATTCTTGAGGAAGCAATCATTCTTCAAAAATCCGTTTTACCAAAAAACACACCTGTTTTCGAAGGTTATGATTTAGACTTTTTAGTTAAAGAATCTGACTTAGTTGGAGGAGATTACATTAATTTCTTTAAGTTAAACGATGTTCTGGGAATTGCAATTGCTGATGCTTCAGGTCATGGTTTGCTTGCCGCAGTTCAAGCTATGAGAGTTCACGATAATTTGGAGACATTTTATAATCTAGGAAAAGCAGATGACTTAGTTGGAGTTATGAGTTCAATCAACAAAAGGTTGTATGCAGATAAGAGCACTTGGAGGTTTGTTACCAAATTTTATGGCTTATTAAGTAAAGAAGGAGATTTGTTTTATTCTAATGCAGGTCATGAAAGCCCCTTGATTTTTAGAAGCAATGGCGGTGTTGATTCTCTTAAAGAGGGAGGCATTCCTTTAGGAGTAAGAGAGGATGCTAAATATAAGACTGGTTATGCTAAATTGGACCAAGGAGATGCATTATTGTTATACACTGATGGAGTTACTGAAGTTTTTAATGAAGCAGGAGAAGAATTCGGAATTGAAGGCCTTCAGAGAATCATGTCTTCTTTGATGAACAAATCTGCTTCAGATGCTGTTAAGAGCATTTATGATGTCGTTTTTAATTATGATGCTGGTTTGGCACTTAAAGATGATAAAACTCTTGCATTAGTAAAAAAGCTTTAATTGGTTAATTAAAGCAAAAATATTAAAAATGATGATTTATTCTTGTTATTGTTTATAGGTGATTTTATTATGAGTAAAAAGAACAAAAATAAGCCTAAAAAGGTAAGTGCTAAGAAAGAAAGATATGCTAAATTTCATAAAGATAAGCCGGGAACTCTAAATATAGCTATGCCTGAGTTGTCTGATGAGCAAACTAAAACAAGAAGAGATGATGAAACAAGAATTGATAGATTCTTGAGGTTTGCAAAAAATGCTCCTCCAAAAGAAGTAGTAGAAAGAAGAGCTAAAAGCAAAAGATGAGTGTTTTGTTTAAGTTTTTTTATTTCTTTATGTTTTATTTGTGGTTTATTCATCATTGTGAAATTGTCGTGTTTTGGTGCAGATTACGGGTTAAATATTAACTGGCTTTGTTTATTTTCTTCTGAAAATTCACTGTTTTTTTATCTTGTGAATCATATATCCTCAAAAATACATCTTCATATGCGTATGTGTTAAAGCTAAATCTCCAATTTTCGAATAAAATGATGCTCGCTATTTTTATTTCACAACCAAATTTATCTCTCATAATACACAAAAATTCATGATTGGATAGACATTCCTCAAAATACTTTCTTCGAGTGTTCTGACGTCTGCTTTTAACATCATAAAATATGATCTTTACAACAAGCCTATCCTCGCTCCCGAGATTATTTTCAAACATAAATTCTACAAGATCAGCTTTACATTCATTCGCAGTCAAATGAGTCTCCAATTGTTTAAAATTAACCATATTTAAACGATATTTTAATACGAGATCAATAAATGAATCAAAATTTCTCAATCTAAACACGAAATTATTGTTGTGAGCTCTTCTAATAAGATACATGGCGACATTTTCAAAAATAGGTCCTCTTAAATTAAGATTGTTTAACATATGTTTAATCATAAGTTCAAGAAATTTTAGTTTATTTATATCAGTTTCAGCACAAATTTAGAAGAATTTTCGTGTTCTTGATTTATTTTTTCACCAAATTTCATGATTTTACTCAAGTTTTATTAGAAAAATGGTAGCGGGGGAAAGATTTGAACTTCCGACCTCAGGGTTATGAGCCCTGCGGGCACTCCTGCCTGCCCTACCCCGCTGTATTAATCGTGAAACGACGATTTATTTATAAACTTTGTTGCAGAGCAGGATTATTTGAGTTTAATAAAATTTTTATATTATTTAATCAGTGTTGTGTTTATGGCTGTTTCAAGAACTTTTTTATTTGCTCTGCTTTTCATACTTGTATCTGGTTCTGGTGCGGGGTATGATGATTTGCACGTGGATCTTTTTGTGCAGGATGGTTCGTCTTTAGATGGTTTTGCAGTTCATTATAGGTTATTGTCTTCTTCGGGTTTTGTGATAAATGGATCTTCGGTTTTATTAAATGATTCTTTTTTAATCAAAGACGTGGAGGAAGGTGATTATTTTTTGTTTGTTGAGGTTGATGATTCTTTGAGTGTTGCGTCTGATTTTTATGGTTCTTTTCCGGTTTCTATAGTTGGCGAATCTTTTGCTTCAGGTTTTGTTTTTCCTACAGGTTCTTTGAGTTTGAGCATTTTTGATTCTAAAAGTAAGCCTGTAAAAGGAGCTCTTTTGAAGGTTGAATGTTTAAAAAAATATGGTGTTCAGGGTTATTTTAAATCAGATGAATTTGGTTCTTTGAGTTTAAATCAGTTGCCTGTTTCTTCGTGTATGGTGTATTCTGCGTTAGGTAATGAAGTTAAAAAACAATCGGTGAATATTTCTAGAGGGGGCTTAGCTAATGTGGAGTTCTTATTCGAGGAGTATGATTCTTCTAATTCTTCTTTTTCTGTGTTGCTTTTCTTTTTTATTGTTGTTTTAGTTTTTGTTGTTTTTGTGTTAGGATTATATTTCTTTAAGGGAAAGAAATATTTTGTGTTGTTCAATTCAAATTTTTTTAAAGGGGTTGATGAGTCTGATGTTTCTTTTAAAAAAATTGTTTCTTCTTCTAAAGATGATATTTTGGTGGCGCTTAGTGATTCTGAACGTAAGGTTGTAGTTTTTCTTTTGAATGAGAAGAAGAATTTTTCAGGGGGGGATTTTTTTGTAAATCAGGCTAAAATTATTTATGGTGTTGGTGTTCCTAAAACAACTCTTGTTAGGTTGTTGTCATCTTTGGAAAAGAAGAATATTTTGGAAGTTGAAAAAATAGGGAAGGCTAAAAGAGTAAGATTTACGGATTGGTTTGATAAAAAATGACTTTTTTATCTTTTTTTCAACATTTGGCCTTGTTTATGGGTTTTAAAATTGATTTAGAGCATTTTGGTCTTTTTTTATGTGTGTAGGACCTCTCAAATATTATATATTGGATTTGATTTAGTTACTTAGATCTGCCTTATGATAAAAGGCATTTAATCGTTATAAAAATGAATAAACTACGGATTATAAGAATATGATCCGGGGAGGAAAAAATGAAGGAAAAAACAATATTTGGGGTGATGGCTGTTTTATTGGTTTTATTGTTGGCCATAGGCGTCGCTTCAGCTAATAATTCTGCTGTTGATTTTGTAAGTGTATCTAGCTCAGAAAATTCAAATTCATTTATGGATGTAAGTCTATTTAATGAAAAAGAAGTTTTATTGTATGAGGGAGAACTTGAGGAAATTCAACTTGGAAATTTTATGACGGGTAGCGTTGTAGAAAGTTTTATGTTAGAACAGGTTACAGGTGAAGGAGCAACTATAAAGAATGGTGTGAATATGTATTATTTCGATGTTGGAGATACGCAAAACATTGCTCTTTCAGGAGGTCTTGTGTTAGAAATGGTCCTTAAAAGTATAAGTTTGAATGAAAACTATGAAGACATTGCCGTTTCATCAGAAAAATTCGATCTTAAAATGGGCGAAGAATATTATCTTAATGGTAAAAAATTCTTATTAGAAAAAATAGCGTATGGAGGAAGTGGTGTAAGAATTAGTTATTATGAGCATGATGTTCCAACTACAAAAGTTTTTAACAAAGGCCAAAGTATATCTTTCGAAACTCTTAAGGGTCAAGTTTCGCTCGTAAATATGAATAATGAATTGGCTTCTTTTGTGTATGAGGAAGATGTGTTTGCAAAGAATTCTGCTTATTTTTTGTTTAAATTAAAAAGTAGAAATGACTTTACAGAAAAAGGAACTTCTAGCGCAGAAGTATTTGTTCCTATAGGTGATTGTTCATGGGTTAATGTGGGGTATGAGTTTAGTTCTGCATTAAGAGAGCAAACAAAATTTGTGCTAAGAGAAGATGGAAGAAAACCAACAGATTGTTCTTCTGCAGCAAGTCAGAGTTTTGCTAAATTTTTTTTAGAAAAAGTTTGGAAAGATTCTGCTAGAGTAACAGTTTCTGTTGCAGGAGCAAATGGTGGAGTTATCACAAAAGAACTGAAGATAAATGAACAATTAAAAATTGGAGAAAATCATGTTTTAATATTTGTATCTACAAATGGTGTAGATGAGGGAACTTTTGTAGTTAAAAGAATAAGAAATGTTTTGTCTGCAGAATCTGACCGTGTTGCTGGTTTTGACGAGTATGTTTGTCCTGTTGGTTGTAAGGAAGTTGCGGATGGATGTTTGTGTCCTAAAGTGAGAGTTTCAAAATCCGGGCAAGGTTATTCCATTGATGTGTCTGGTAAAACTGTTAATTCTAAAAAATTAACTTTCTTGCCCGGCTCTGAAAAAATCGTTGCTCTTAGCGAGGAAGGAGTTTCTGAGGATATATCTGCATATGATCTTGTAGATCAAGGTTTGGTTGTGGATGTTGCTTCAGGTGATTCAGTTAGGTCTATAAAAGTTTATTCTGATAAGGACTTGCTTGAAACTCGTTTGCTTGATGATAAGATTTCTGTAAAGACTAGAGAAACAATTTCAGCATCTAAGGAAGGTCTTACTGTGGAGTTTTCAGGAAAGGAAAAGGTTGTGAAAGTTTTACCTCATACGGCTTCTGAACGGGCGAAAGAAGTTCTTTCTGAAAAGTTTGAGGAGCTTGAGTTGAAGGAAGTTGGAAATAAATTAGTTTATTCCGCTTCTGAGGAAAAACAGTACAGGGTTTTTGGTTTTATTCCTGCTAAAGCGCAAGTTTCTGCTGAGATAGATGCTGAGACTGGTGAAACTAGTGTTTCTAAGCCTTGGTTTTCAGGAATAAGTGTAGAAGCAAATAAATAAAGATGTAAAAAAATATTTTTTTTCTTTTTTTTTAATTTCTTCTTAATGATGCGGCAATTATGCTTGCTGCTGATAGTAGCCCTGCAGTTAATATTACCCAGTTTCCATCGAGTGTTTTGAATCCTGCAAATCCTGCGCCTACTTTTATTATCCATACATTGATGAAGAAAAATATTATTCCCATCAATATGAATATTACTGCGCTGAATATTGTGAATCCTAATGCTGCCGCTCCAAATAATGCTCCTCTCATGTTTTTTCCTCCTTGTTTTTATTCTAGTGTTTTATGGTTTTCTCCAAACATTGAAACTCTTAATTTGTAGTCGTAAAGGCCACTAACGCTTCCATCGACATGGTTCTCATATATTGCGTTTGCAAATAATTTTAGTGCATCTAGTTGTGTTATGTAGGGGTTTCTTTGAAAAAATTCTGGTGTGTGTGGGAGTGTGTTGGTTATTATTATTTCATCTATTACTTTGCTTTTATTCAATTTGTTAAATATTATTTCTGAGTCTTCTAATAGCATTCCGTGTGTTGTCGCCAGGTATATTTTTTTGGCGCCTTTTATTTTATTTTTTTCTGCCATTTGTAGTATTGTGGTTCCTGTGGCTATCTGGTCGTCTATTATGGTAACGTCTTGATTTTTTACGGTGCCTAAAAGTCTTTGTTCGTTTGGTTTGTGGTAGGAGTCTGGCTTTTTGAATTTGTATCCTAATGCGAGTTTTAATCCTGTCACGTTTGAGTAATGGCCGACCATTTTTCCTGCTCCTGCATCAGGGGCTACGAAGACCCCGTTGAATTGTTTATCGTAGATTAAGTAATCTAGTATTATGTTTGAGGCGAATAAGTTTTCTATGTTCATGTCTTTTGCTTTGGTAAAGCCTTCTATTGCTGGTGCGTGGAGATCCATGGTTATTAGTTTGTTTGCGCCCGCATTATTTATCATATCTATTATGACTTTTGCTGATATTGGTTGTCTTCCTTGTCTTCTTTCTTGCTTAGAATAGCTCAGATATGGTAGAATTATTGTTATGTTTTTTGCAGATAATCTTGTAACTGCATCAGTCATGAATATTAATTCTAATATGTTTTGACTTGTCTGTTCCGGGTTTTCAGGGTTCAATGTGTTTTGAATTATGTATGTGTCTGTTCCTCTTAGGCTGTTTTCCAGGTTTATAGATATTTCTCCATCTTTGTAGTTTTTTACTTGATTTGGAAGAACTAGTTGTATTCCATATTTTTTTGTATGTTCTATGAATTTTATTTGTCTTTCATCATAGGAGGTTATTTTTTGTTTTGTTTGTAGGCTTATTTCTCGTTCTGAAATAATGTTTTGCAGATGTTCATATAGTATTTTTGCAGAGTTTATTCCATTTCTGCATGCGACCAGTGTAAGCTCTCCGCGATTGTTCATTTAGGTTGGTAATGTTGTGTTTTTTAAAAATTTATTTTTTTAGAAAATAAGCGCCCGGGGTGAGATTTGAACTCACGGTCCCAGAGGGACGGGATGTTTGCGATATTGTGGGTTTCTTAAACACTTGTTTGTATTTAGCAATCCCGCGCAATACCAGGCTATGCGACCCGGGCGTATAGTTAAGAATCGAAGGTGTTTTTATAAAAGTTTTGGATTGTGGTTCAGAAGGGATAAATATTTATATTATTAAATTTGATTTTTGTTTTAATGTTTTCAAAAAAATTTTTGGTTTTTTTGGTTTTGTTAGTGTTTTGTACTAGTTTTACTCATGCTAGGGATTTTAATCAGAGGACATTTCTTGATATAACTTCTGTTGTTTCTGTTCCTATATCTTTTTTGGAGTCTGGAGATAAACCTGAGTTGGATATTTTGATAGTTAATTATACTTGGATGCCTCGTGAGGATTATCGTCAGAGTATAAGGAATTTATTTATGTATCCTGATGCTGAGAATCATCAAAATTATGCTTTGTTCAAGATTTATGAGCCTAATGATTTTGTTTTGCTTGTTAATTTTACAACAAGATCTTCTTCTGATTCATTTCAAATTAAAGACAAAATTGATTTTCCTATTTCTGGTTTGAGTGATGATTTAATTAAATATACTGAAGCTTCACAACTGATTGATATCACTCCCGATATTCGCAAGGTTGCTAATGAGATTGCTGCAGGGGAAGATGATTTGTATGTTGTGGTTTTCAAGTTGGCGGACTGGGTTAATACGAATATAGATTATAATTTAAGCACGGCGACTTCTGAAGCTAATCTTCCTTCTTCTTGGGTTTTGAAAGAAAAACAAGGAGTTTGTGATGAGTTGTCAAATCTTTTTATTTCTATGACTAGAAGTCTTGGTATTCCTGCAAGATTTGTATCTGGCATAGCGTACACTGAGTCTGATTTATTTTCTGAGAATTGGGGCGCTCATGGTTGGGCAGAGGTTTATTTTCCCGGGTACGGGTGGGTTCCTTTTGATGTTACTTATAATCAATTAGGATTTGTTGATGCTACTCATATTAAAATAGATGATGGTTCTGAAGGTGAGAAGTACAGCATTAAATATACTTGGAAGGCCACTGATATAAAGGTCAGTCCTGGCGAGTTTAATATTGAGAGTGATGTTGTTAATCAGGGTTCGTTAAGGGAGCATGATTTGTTAGTTAATGTAAGTTTTTTTAAGAGTGAGGTTGATTTAGGTTCGTATAATGTTGTTGTTGCAGATATAGAAAATCTGAGGGGTTATTATGTTGCTAGACCTTTTTATATTTCTAGAACTACTAATTTGGAGATAGTTGATGAACCTATTAAGGATATTTTGTTGAAGCCTTTTGAAAAGAAAAGAATTTTTTGGATTTTGGGTGTTAATGAGTCTATGAGTAGTAATTTTATTTATACATTTCCTGTGAGTGTTTATAGTGCTTTTGGCGAGGATGATCAGGAGGAGTTTAGTGCTTCAAAGAATGGGGAGTTTATTAGTTTGTATTCTGCTAGGGAGTATGTTGGTGCTTCTAAATTAAGTGTTGATGAGGTGTCTTTTGATTTTAGTTGCGCTTTTGTAGATCCGGTTGTTTATGTTAATGATGATGTTTTTGTTAATTGTAATCTTTTTTCTAATGAGGATGTTTCTGGAACTGTTTGTTTAGCAGATCAATGTTCTGATATTGATTCTTCTATTTCTTCTAGATCTTTTTCATTAAAGGCTGATACGTCTGAGCCTGGTTTTAGAACTATGTCTGTTGATGTTTTGAGTGATAAAGGAGATTATTCTTATTTTTTAACGCTTAAAGTTTTAGACGAGACATCTATTGTTTTTGATGGTTTTGAATTTTCAGATAAGGTGAAGTTTGATGAGCAGGGTTTTGTTAGATTTGTATTGAACAGATCTTCAGACAGTGTTCCTAAGAATGTTTCTATTTCCATAAATGGGGGTTTATTTTGGCAGACTTGGTCTGTTGATTCTATTTATGATGTGCAAGATTTTTCTTTGAACTTTGATGGTTTAGATTTGAAAAGCGGAAATAATGATTTCGTTGTGGTTGTTAATTATTCTGATGAGAAAGGTAAGAGTTTTTCTTTAAGTAAGGAGTTTTCTGTGGAGATGTATGGATTAAATGTTTGGCAGAAATTTTTACATTGGTTAAGATTGATGTAGAAATATTATTTATATTACGGGTGTGTTGCAAATATTGTGTGTTTATGCAGCAACATAGTTCAAATCATATGTTGGTTGATATACTGGTGTTTTTGCGTGCACTTTTAATCTGTAGTTGTTGAACCTGTTTGATAAGGCTCTAGAAGTCAAATCGTTTTTTAAAGGTCTTAGTTTCGTAATTACCACCTAGTATACATAAAGCTACATTGGGAAAAATGAACTAGTATATAAACTTTTCTACGGTTTTCGTCGGATTTGTTTGATTTTTTTTCAATAGTGTAAATATTTAAATTAATTTCTATATAGAAAATAATTATTTGTTTACATCCAAACACCAAAATGTTTTTATAAGACCCAGTCTGCCTAATTACATGCTCGATATAAAATTAATCAGAGAGACTCCTGATCTTGTAAGAAAAAATCTGGAGCGAAGAAAAGATAAAGAAAAATTAAAGCTTCTTGATGAAATTCTAGCAATAGATAAGACTTGGCGTCAACTAAAGCATGATGAAGACCAACTTAGAAAACAAAGAAATGAATTAAGCTCTAAAATAAATGATGCCAAAAAACAAGGTAAAGATGTAAAAAAAATTATAGATGAAGCGAAAAAAATTCCTGATTTAATAAAAGTCTCTGAAGAAAAAAGGAAAGATTTAGAAGTTCAAATACAGAAAAAGCTTTATTCAATTCCTAATTTAATGCATGATTCTGTTCCTTATGGTAAAGATGATTCTGAGAATGTTGAATTAAAAAAAGTAGGTAAGCCTAAAAAGTATGATTTTCAATTGCTTCCTCATCAGGAAATTGCTGAGAGACTAGGTGTTGCTGATTTTGAAAGAAGTGCAAAAATTTCTGGTTCTGGTTTTTATTTCATGAAGGGAGATTTGGCTTTGCTGAATCAGGCCTTGATTAGGTTCGCTATAGATTCTCTTGTAAAGAAGAATTATACTTACGTTGAGCCTCCGCTTATGATGAATAAAGAAGCATATGAAACAGGGGTTTCTTTTGAAGATTTCGAGAATGTTATGTATAAACTTGAAGGTGAAGATAAATATATGATTGCTACAGCAGAGCATCCTCTTTTGGCTCAGTTTAAAGATGAAGTTTTTGAGGAGGAAAATCTTCCTATAAAGATGGTGGGGTATAGTGTTTGTTTTAGAAGAGAAGTAGGTTCGCGAGGAATAGACACTAAAGGTTTTTTTAGAACGCATCAATTTAATAAAGTTGAACAAATAATTGTTTGTGCTCCTGAAGATTCTTGTAAATATCATGAGGAGCTTCAAAAAAATGCTGAAGAGTTATATGAAGCTCTGGAGTTGCCGTTCAGGGTTGTAAATATTTGTACTGGCGATCTTGGTTACTTTGCATCAAAGAAATATGATGTGGAGACTTGGATGCCTAGGCAGAAGGAATACAAAGAAACGGGCTCTAATTCAAATTATACTGACTATCAGGCAAGACGTGCTAATATTCGTTTACACAAAAGAAAAGACAATTCTTTTGTTCACGTTCATACACTTAATAATACTGCCCTCGCCACTTCAAGAATTTTAGTTGCAATACTTGAAAATTATCAAAACAAAGATGGAAGTGTAACCATTCCAAAAGTTCTAAGACCTTATATGTTGGGAAAAGAAAAAATAGTTGCTTTTAAAAAATAAAAAAGTTGATTTTTAGTTGTTGCTAAAAATCGTATCTGTCTGCATCTTCTAATATCTTGGTTGCGGTGTCTCCTAATATCTGTATTTTATTTCCTCCGCAATATGGACAAGATGTTACTGGTTTATCTTTTTTCCTTGAGAAATGATATTTGCAACTACTGCACATGTATTTTACCATGCTTTCTTTTACCGCTTTGAGGTTTTCTGCTTCTGTTTTAAGTGTTGTAGGGTTTGTTTTTCTTATTTCAGGCATGGTTTTGTGTGTTGAATTAAAGCAAGTCATGCATACATATGCTCTTCTTTTTTCATCGAACTTTACTTGATCCATTTTTACTTTTCTATTACATGCTCTACAAACGACTGGTAAATTATTGTCCATTTTCTAAACACCTCGAGGTTGCCCTTGCCTATGTATCTGCTTATATTTAAACATTCCTGTCTTTTCATCTTAGCAAAAATTATAAATACTCTTAAGTCTATTTTTAAAGCATGACGAAAATCAGTGGATGGGTTTATTTAATAATAGGTGCTTTTGTTTCTGGTTATTCTAGATACATTCAGAGCAAGATAACTAGTCCTGGTTTGACTTTATTCTTTTGGGCGGGAGTTATTTTTATAGGTATAGGTGTTTTCAAAATAGTTTTATCGTTTATATTTAAAGAAAAAAAGATTATCGATTCTACTTCGCTGTCTATTCAGGACAAAATAGTTAATAATCTTGGGTTTGCAAAAGATATCCCTAAGTATGATTCTGAAAAGATTAATAAAGAGCGCGAATTAATTTTAAATAAGAACAGAGGCATAGTTGCTTGTCCGAAGTGCGGTACTAAACATTATTCGAATAGTAATTTTTGTCATATTTGTGGAACAAGATTAAAATAGTCAGAGGTTTTTAATTATAAAATGAATGTTTTTGATTCAATAAAGGGGAGGAGGAGCATAAGAAAGTATTTGCAGAAACCTGTTGAGTTTGATAAGATTTCAGTTATTCTTCAAGCAGGTTCTTTTGCGCCTAGTTCTGGTAATTTGCAAGATTACAGATTCATTGTTGTTTCAAAAAAATCTTTAATTCAGGGTATTGCTTCTGAGTGTACTGAACAGTACTGGATTGCTCAAGCTCCCATTTTAATCGTGGTTTGTGCTGACTCAGAAACTACGGAAAGATATTATGGTTTGAGGGGTCAGAGACTTTATTGTATTCAAAACTGTGCTGCTGCTATTCAGAATATTTTACTTACTGCTCATTACTTGGGTTTGGGTGCTTGCTGGGTTGGTTCTTTTAATGAAGATTATGTAAAAGATTCTCTTCGCATTCCTGAAAAAGTGAGGCCTCAGGCAATAATTACTTTAGGTTATCCTGATGAGCTTCCTGATGATAAAGAGTCTCAGCCATTAGAACACATGGTTTATTTTAATGAGTATGGTGCTAAAATTGAGAATGTTTCTACTCTTTTAAAAGAGTACAGCAAAGAGGTTGAGCGTATATTAAAAGAGAAAGAGCCAGAATTGAAAGAACAATCTAAAAGGATTAAAAGCAAAGTGCATCAGGCTTTTCATGCTGTTAAGGAATCCTTAAAAAAACTTAAGAAATAGATAAGTCGTATATTCTTAAAAGTCTGGGTCTTTCTATTTGTCCTTCTTTTGTTTGTTTTTTGGTCGGTAGTGCCTGGAACTGTATTTTGAATTGAGTGTCTGCATTTGATGACAAAATCTCCTCTAACTGTAGCTTAGAATATATGTTTTCGGGGCAGTGTTTTCTTTCGTAGATAAAAAGTCCATCTATCATGTCATGATAATCGTCTGTTATTTTAAAGGTGATTGCCTTGAATTTGTTGTAAACCCAAAAATCAAAATTCCATAAATAAACTTTTTTGACTTCTCCTATTGCGAAAAATTTTCTTTCTTGTTCAGAACTTTTTTCAGTTCTTGTTAGCGTTTCATAAAATAGTCTCTCTGATTTTTTCATTTTATCCTTAATATTATATCCTTCTAATATTATTTCGTCAAATTCTGCATGTTGGTCTTCTGATAAAGCATCATAATACTCGTGTATTTTAGAAAGGCTTTTTATCTTAAGGACCTTGAGTATATACTCTCCTGATTGGAACTTAGATTCTGAGTTTGGATAAAGTATGCGTATGTGTTCAGCTTTTTCATAATCTACATAGATTCCTATGTTTTTGTGTTCTTTTTTATTAGTCATCAAAACAGACGTTCATATTTTTTATTTAAAATTTATTATTTTCATTTATTGATTCCGAGATTTATATCTTGATATGCTGTTTTTTCCTCTTTTCCTTAGCAAAGCTTAATAACCTTAACATTTTCTTTAAATCATGTCCAGCGTTCTTTTTCCTCATGATAACATAAGAGAAATACAAGATGTTCTAATTCAAGCAGTTTCAAGAGCAGTAGAAAACAATTCTAATCTCATAGTGCATGCGCCAACAGGTCTTGGTAAGACTGCTGCAAGTATTGCTCCTGCTTTAGCTAATGCTTTAAAGACAGACAAAACTATTTTT
The DNA here is from genome assembly GCA_964548665.1 of uncultured Methanosarcinales archaeon. Taxonomy (GTDB): domain Archaea; phylum Nanobdellota; class Nanobdellia; order Woesearchaeales; family 21-14-0-10-32-9; genus 21-14-0-10-32-9. The sequence goes on along the minus strand of CAZJQL010000009.1, from coordinate 7,991 downwards.
TTTCTGACATCTATGCATACGCAGCATAAAATGGCTATTGACACCATTAGAGACATTAATAAAAAGCATAATGTCAAGGTTGTTTCTGTTGATATAATTGGAAAAAAGCATATGTGTCTTCAACCGGGAGTCAATGTTCTTCACACTCGTGAATTCATGGAATACTGCAAAGCTTTAAGGGAAGATGGCAAGTGTTCTTTTTATTTTAATCTAAAAAAAGATGATGAGCTTTCTTTTAATTCTAAAGCTGCAATATCTGAGTTAAAACAAGAAAGTCCTGCAACAACGAGAGATCTTCTTTCAATTTCAGAGAAGCATAATGTTTGTCCTTATGAAGTATCAATTTATTTAGGAAAAGAATCAAAGATTATTGTTGCAGACTATTATTATTTATTTCATCCGAAGATAAGAGAATCTTTTCTTAAAAAAATAGATAAGGATTTGTCAAAATCCATAATTATTGTTGATGAAGCTCATAATCTCCCTGGCAGAATAAGAGATCTTGCTAGCGAAAAATTGTCAAATATAATTATTAAAAGGGCTTTGGCGGAAGCAGAAGAATTTCAAAATGTTAGAGCAATAAAAATTTTGAATAAACTTCTTTCTATTGTTGAGGGTTATTCTGGTGATTTTGAAGAATTAGATCAGGAAAAATATGTTTCTAAAGATGATTTTATTTCATCAATTAATGATGTTTTTGATTATTATGGGTGTATTGAAGATCTTAGTGATTTGGCTGTTGAGGTCAGAAAAGATAGAAAGCAATCTTATTGTGGTTCTGTTGCTACTTTTTTAGAGGCTTGGCCTTCTGATTCTGAGGGTTATACAAGAATTTTTTCAAAAGTTCCAGGTCTTCGCGAGGATATTCTAACACTTAATTTTAAATGTCTGGATCCTAGTGTTTTAAGTAAATCAGTTATAGATTCGGCAGCTTCTGTTATTTTGATGAGTGGCACTTTAACTCCCACATACATGTATAGAGAAGTTTTAGGATTTGATGTTGAAGATACAGTGGAGATGACTCTTAAAAGTCCTTTTCCTGAAAAAAATAAATTGTCTATTGTTGTTCCTAAAACCAGTACTAAGTTTACAACAAGAAATGATGCTCAGTATAAAGAAATGGCTTTGATTCTGGAGAATATAATAAATGCAATTCCTGGTAATTCTGCTGTTTTTTTTCCAAGCTTCAAGATGCGTGATGATGTCTATAGATTCATGAAGAATTGTGAAAAAACTATTTTTACTGAAAAGCAAGGTCTCACTAAACAAGATAAGGAAGAATTGTTGGATAATTTTAAGTCTTATAAGAATGTGGGTGCTGTTCTTCTTGGAACTATAACTGGAAGTTTTGGTGAAGGAATAGATCTTCCTGGAGATTATCTGAAAGGAGTTGTTATTGTGGGTCTTCCTCTGCAAAAACCAGATTTGGAAACTAAAGCATTAATTGATTATTATGAGAAGAAATTTAGAAAAGGGTGGGATTACGGGTACGTATTTCCTGCTTTTAATAAGACTCTTCAAAGTGCTGGAAGATGCATAAGGTCTGAGACTGATAAAGGAGTTATTGTTTTTTTAGATGAGCGTTATTCTTGGCCTAATTACATGAAGTGTTTTCCTGAATCTTGGAATATAAAAACAACTCTTTTGTATGAAAATTTAATAAAGGATTTTTTTAAATAATAGAAAATGTTTTAAAATATGGTGCTTCTTCGTGTAGTATGAGGTATTCTGTTCTTGCTGAGGTTTATGAAACTCTTGAAACTACATCTAAGCGTCTTAAAAAAACTTGGATAATGTCTAATCTTTTAAAAGAAACTAAAGAGCAGGATCTCGAACGTGTTATTCTTCTGCTCCAGGGTAAAGTTTTTCATTCTTATGATGTCAGGGAAATAGGTGTTGCATCAAAAATTGTTCTAAAAGCTATATCTACATCTACTGGTTATTCATCTAAGCAAATTGAAGATCTTTGGAAAAAGAAAGGCGATCTTGGATTAGTGTCTGAGCATTTAATGAAGTCAAAAAAACAGAACACTCTCTTCAAAGAAGATTTAACTGTTAAAGATGTTTTTGAAACACTTCAAAAGCTTGCTTCATTGGAAGGTCAAGGTAGTGTTGATCATAAAGTTAAGCTTATTTCTAGACTTTTATCTGTTGCTAATCCTAAAGAATCTAAATTTATAATTAGAACTGTGCTTCAAGATTTAAGGGTGGGTGTGGCGGAAGGTATTTTAAGAGATGCTATTGCTTGGGCTTATCTTGAAAATGCAAATCCTAATTATGATGTTTCTACTGATTCTATAAATCCTGTTGATAGAGATGTTTATAATTCTGCAATTTCTGTTGTTCAAGAGGCTTTAGATAAAACTAATGATTTTTCCGTTGTTGCTAAGGAAGCAATTAAGGGAGAATCTGCTTTAAATAAAATAAAATTAGTTGTTGGCAATCCTTTAAAAGTTATGCTTGCTCAAAAGGTTAAGTCTGTAGAGGAAGCTTTTGCTGTTGTTGGAAAACCTGCTGCTTTAGAATTTAAATATGATGGTTTCAGAATGCAGATTCATAAAAACAAAAAAGAAGTTGTTATTTACACAAGAAGATTGGAAGATGTTACTAAGCAATTTCCTGAAGTTAAGGAATGTGTTTTGAGCTATGTGGATGCGGATGTTTGTATTATTGATTGTGAAGCGGTCGGTTATGATAATAAGTCAGGAAAATATTTGCCTTTTCAAAATGTGTCTCAAAGAATAAAAAGAAAATATGATATTGACAGAATATCTAAGGATCTTCCTGTCGAGTTAAATGTTTTCGACATTATTATGTTTAACAATAATGTTCTTCTTAATACTAAGTTTTCTGATAGAAGAAAGATTCTTGAAAATATTGTTAAGCAAGTTCCTAAAAAAATTGTGTTGTCTAAGTTATTGATTTCCTCGGATGTCAAAGAAGGTAAAAATTTTTTTGAGGAGTCCATTAAGCAAGGTAATGAAGGATTGATGTTTAAGAATCTTGAAGGTATTTACAAGCCAGGTTCTAGGGTCGGGTTTATGATAAAATTAAAGTCTGCTATGGATGATATAGATGTTGTCGTGATTGGTGGCGAGTGGGGTGAAGGTAAAAGAAGTGGTTGGCTTACTAGCTTTACTGTTGCTTGCAGATCGGATGATGGTTTTTTAGAGCTTGGAAAGGTTGGAACGGGTCTTAAAGAAAAATCGGAGGAAGGCGCTTCTTTTGAAGATTTAACAAATCTTTTGAAACCGTTAATTTTAGAGGAGAAAGGCAGGGATGTCAGAATTAAGCCGGAACTAGTTGTGACTTTGCAATTTGAAGAGATTCAGAAAAGCCCTAGTTATTCGTCTGGGTTTGCTTTACGTTTTCCCAGATTTATTGCTATAAGGGATGATCGTTCAAATGAAGATATTATATCTAAGGAAGAAATTGAAGAACTTTTTTATAATCAAAGAAAATGAGGCTTATTTATGGATGATGAAAAAATTTTCAAGACATTAAGTCTTTTGATTAAAATTATTGTTTTTGTTTTTGGATTTATAGTTATGGTTCTGATTTTGCAGAAAAATTTGTCCAACGTCAATTTTAATATTCCTGAAAATGTTTTTGATACAGCAGGTATGCTTGTGGGTATGCCTTCTGTGTTGAGTCAGGCAGATATTTCTAAAGGTATTGATTATGATTTGCTTTCAAAAAATAATGATGGGAGTGTATCTTATTTTGATTGTTCAGGGGTTCGTGTTTCTTCTACTTCTTTGGCTGCAAAGAGAATGAATGGGAATATTGTTTATACGTTGGTTTTATCTGTTCCTGATGATATCGATTCGGGGGAGTATGTTTGTAGAGTTTATTTCAATAATACTGTCAGCAGATAAATTTATATAATCTTATTTTTTATTGTTTCTTAGTTATTTGTTTAATGATGAGATGTTTTGGTTTTTGTTTTGTGTTTCTCAATACTTTTGTTCGTTTAATGTAGGGACTGGTGAGTGATGGTGGCTGCTAAACAAGAGATTGATATGAAGTATAATTTGACTAAATATTTGGATCTTGTTAAGAATTATAAACTTCTTTTTTCTGTTGTTTTGTTAGTAAGTCTTCTTATTCAAGCATCTTTCACTTTTGAGAGTTATTTGTTTAAGGAACTTATAGATAAAGCCACTTTATTTTCTGCAGGTGATTTTTCTCAATCTGCTTTTGTAGATTTTATGTGGTTGCTGTTGTCGGTATTTGTTTGTCTTTTTATTTTAAGATCGGTATTAAAGTGGATTCATCTTCATTGGATAAATTTATTGGATGCAGGTCTTATGATCGATCTAAAAACTAAATTGTTTAATCACATTTTAAGATTGTCTCATAATTTTCACAATTCTAACAAAACGGGTTCTATAATAAGTAGACTTATTCGTGGTTCTAGTGCTATTGAACGTATGACTGATGTTTTGGTTTTTAATTTTGCTCCGTTGTTATTTCAGACAATTGTTGTTGGTGTGGCTATAGCTTTTTTTGATTTGACTTCAGCACTTCTTGTTTTGTTTGTTGTGGTTCTTTTCACTTCTTATAGTTTTTTTATAAATAAGATTCAGCAACCTGCTAATTTAGCTTTTAATGATGCTGAAGATGAAGAAAAGGCTGTTATAAGTGATATTTTTACAAATGTTGATTCCATAAAGTATTTTGGTAAGGAAGAATTCATTAATAGAAAATATGTTGATTATAGTTTAAGTACTAAAGTTGCTATGCTGAAACATTGGAATTATTTTAGGTGGTTGTCTTCTGGTCATGCTTTAATTCTAGGGTTTGGTGTTGTTCTTGTTTTAATTGTGCCTTTACTTAAATTATTGAATGGTTCTTTAACTGTAGGTGAATTGGTTTTTATTTATACTGCTTTTTCTAATCTTGCAAGTCCTTTGTTTGGTTTTGATCATGGTCTTAGGGGTTTTTATAGATCTATGGCTGATTTTGAGTCATTGTTTAAATATTATAAAATAGAGAATGAGGTTAAAGATATTTCTGATGCTAGAAATATACATATTAAGGAAGGGGTTGTTGTTTTTGACAATGTTTCCTTTAAGTACAAAACCAGATTTGTTTTAAAGAATTTTAGTTTAAGTATTCCTAAAGGAAAAAAAGTTGCGCTGGTTGGTCCTTCTGGTTCTGGAAAATCTACTTTTGTTAAATTATTGTATAGGTTGTATGATTTGAATGGTGGTAAAATTTTTATTGACGGAACTGATATTTCTTTGGTCAAGCAAGAATCTTTGCGTTCTGAATTAAGTATTGTTCCTCAAGAAGCGGTTTTGTTTGATGATACTATTTACAACAATATTTTGTTTAGTAATAGATCTGCTTCAAGGGCTGAAGTTTTTAAGGCGTTGAAATTTGCTCAGCTTGACAAAGTTGTTTCAAATTTTCCTTTAAAGGAGAATACTGTTGTTGGTGAAAGAGGTGTTAAGTTGTCCGGTGGTGAGAAGCAAAGGGTTTCTATTGCGAGAGCCATTCTTGCTAATAAGAAAATTCTTGTTCTTGATGAGGCAACATCTGCTCTTGATTCTGAGACTGAGAGTGATATTCAGAAAGATTTGGAAAAGTTAATGGGGGGAAGAACATCTATAATTATTGCTCATCGTTTATCTACTATTATGAGTGCTGATTTGATTGTTGTTATGGATAAAGGTCGTATTGTTCAGAAAGGAACGCATTCTGAGCTTATTAGTAAAGAGGGTTTGTATAAGAAGCTTTGGGGTTTGCAGAAGGGTGGTTATATTTCATGAAAAATTCTAAGAGGTTCATTAAGCAGTTTGTTTTGGGTTTTGGTTTCTTGAGTGGTCTCTGGATAAGAATTGGTTTTGATCCTGAGGACATTGTTTTGGGTCTTGCTCATAAAGCTCTTGATTATGTTTTTCCTGGTAATGTTTTTTCTTTTTGGTTTTGGATTATTCCTATTTTATTTTTAGCGTACTCTGTTTTTGGTTCTTATAAAAATGGAAGGATATTGGGAATTTTAGCGGTCTTTATTGCTTTTATGGCTGGTTTATCTGTGCCTGACTTGTATTTTTTAGTCTTGCTTTTGTTGGCTGTTGTTGTTGGTTTCTTTGCAAGTAAGAATAAGTGATTTTATAAAATTCATTTAGTTTTATTTTCCTGTGCTTCCGAATCCACCTTCTCCTCGGGTTGTTTCAGATAATTCATCAACTTCTTGTATTTCTGCATTCATTACTGGTTGTATGAGTATTTGTGCTATTTTGTCTCCTTTTTTTATAATGTAATTTTTATCAGAGGTGTTTAGTAAAACAACTGCGTATTCTCCTCTGTAATTGTGGTCTATTACTCCGCCCATTGTTTTTATTCCATGTTTGGATGCGAGTCCGGATTTATCCCAAATCAATGCTACGTATTCTTTTTCGAATTCCATTGAGAATCCTAGTTGAAAAGTTCTTCTTTCTCTTGGTTGTAAATCGTAATCTTCCAAAGAGAAGACATCCATGCCTGCATCTCCTTGATGAGCATATCTTGGTATTATTGCTTCTTTTATTCTTTTTATTTTTAGTATCATTTTTGTAAGAATTTGCACAACATTTAAATAATTGTTTGTAAATTTTTTTGTTTGTGAATTCGTCTGATTGGGATAAGTTTGCTGAGGACTATTATTCGGAGGTCATAAGTCCGATTAAAAACAGCATAAATAATCCTCTTCTTGATGATCTTAAGAAAATTGATTCTAAGGATTTAAGAGTTTTGGAGGCTGGTTGTGGTTTGGGGGAGCTTGTTCCTTTTCTTTCTAAGAATTTTAGGGAGGTTGTTGCGTTTGATTTTTCAAATAAGATGATTGATCTTGCGAAGCAGATGAATAAGCAAAAAAATGTTTCGCTTAGTGTTTTGGATATGACCAAGATTGATTTTTCTGATGAATTTGATGTTGTTGTAAGTGTTAATTCATTATTGATGCCTGATTTGACTGATTTGAATTTAGCTTTTGAGCGTATTTATGCTTCTTTGAAAAAAGGAGGCAAATTGTTAGCGATTGTTCCTTCTATTGAGTCTCATATTTATCAAGGTATGCTCGTTCTTGATAAGTGTATTGAAAAAGGAGATTCTCCTTCTAAAGCGCTTTCTTTGGCGAGAAAATCTGTTCAGCCTGAAAGATATGATTTTGTTCAAGGAGTTATAGAATTTGATGGGGATTTGCAGAAAGCTTTTTATCGTTTTGAGATAATTTACAGACTTTCTAAGGTGGGTTTTAAAAATTTTAAAGTTGATAAGGTTTATTATTCTTGGAAAGAGTGGAAGGAAGCAGGGTATGGTTATTTTCCAAGAGAGAAAGAGCCGTGGGATTGGTATTTTGTTTGTGAGAAGTAGTTTATTCTATTGTTGATGCGTGTTCTCTTTTTTGTATTCTGATTATGTTTTCTACGATGCTTTCCATCTTTGTTTCGTGGCTTACTATTATTATTTGTTTTGCTTTTATTTCTTCTAGAACTTCTCTTATTTTATCTAATTGGTGTGTGCTAAATCCGTCTGTTGGTTCGTCTAGTATTATTATTCCTTTTGTTTTTATTGTGCTTATGAATTCGTTTATTACTTGGTTTGTTGCTAGTCTGTATGCTAGTGCTACTGCGGTTTTCTCTCCGCCTGATAAGTTTTCTATTTCTGTTTCATATCCGTTCTGGGTTATTTTTGGTGTGAATGTTTCATTTATGCTTGCATTTATTGTTTCATCTTCTATTAGTTTGTTGAACCATTCTTGAAAATAGTTGTTGAATTGTGTATATATGCTTGTAAGGACGTGTTTTTCTATTGTGTCTGTTACGTTTATAAATTGGTTTGTTATCCAGTTTTCTATTTTTTTCTTTTTAAAACACTAAACCAAACGATCAGATGAGCAAGATCATCGGCATAGACCTGGGAACGACCAACTCCGTGGTATCCATCATGGAAGGTAACGAACCTGTGGTCATTATCAACTCCGAAGGAAAGCGCACCACCCC
>CAZJQL010000008.1:26645-44245 GCA_964548665.1 uncultured Methanosarcinales archaeon | reverse complement strand
GCCATTGTCAAGTGCGGTCAGTTTCAAAGGCTTTAATTGACGAGCCATCGACGATACACGCTTAAATCATATATGGCTGGACTTGACAAAATTACCTGCGAAACAGGTTAAACAGTACAGAAATCGTAATGGAAATGAAGGTTGCAACTATGCCCAAAATGGCTATGATTCTGCCAAAAGACTGCTGGTGCTCTTTCTTATGTTCCTCAAACTCGCACTTGACATTCTGCAGGTTTTCAGCATAGCCTTTGGTGCTTACTTTAAGGTCCGTAATGCTTGATCTGATGTCCCCTAGTTCTTTCCTGAGCTCTTTTTGGCCATCTTTTATGTTGGACATGTCAGAAATAAGGACTTCTGTCCTGCTGTGCATCTCTGTAATCATCTCTGCACATTTGCCACTAAGCCTTGGGTTTGTCATTACTATGACTCCTCCAGGCCTTTCTTTGTGGCTTGAAATGTGCTAGGATGCATCAAAATAACATTCTCAGGGATAGAAGTGGATTGAATTATCTTCTTACTTTTATCAACCAATAGGGTTTCATTTGTGTAGCTATACTTTTCAGATTGTTGAATAAGATTGCCTAATTGAACAGATAATACTTTTGTAATGACTCGCTCATACACTGAAACAATATGATTGTTTAACATCGAAGCAAGCATTCTAAGGCTTTCCTTAGGATATTCCCTAAACGAATCTAAATGCTGTCTGCAATCGAGTTCACCAAGATATATGTCTTCCATGACAGAGCATTCAGCAATAATTTTTACGCCAATTCCTTCTTTAGGGAATTCATAGCGGATTTTCATATCCTTAGAAACTGCTGGGAAACGATCTTTTAATGCAAGGTCTATATCTGTAAAGAATTTACTGATAAATTCTTTTTGTTCATCAGTCCAATCTCCTTTCTCAATGAACTCCTTCTCAAATAAGTTGTCTCCCATCACAATACCTCTCCTTAAGAAGTCATTATCTCATCATATCTATCGATAAGAGACTGATAGTATGCTTCTTCTTCAGATCCTGTTGTTGTTTGTGATTTTAGGGATTCCAACTTATTAACGGCAACTTGCATCGCTTGTTTTGATACTCTTCTTTGATACATTCTCATCGTCTTACACCTCATTATCAATGAACAACCCGTACTCGAGGAACTGAGCTGCAATGTCTTTCGTACCGTCTGGTGTCCAATAGAATCTTATCTTAAATGCATTAAGGGGTTGATTCGTCAAGGGTATTCCGACATAGGTGTCTATCTTTTGATTTTCTAAGATAGGAACATCTGTCGAGCTTAGTACATCAAACTTCATTAAGCCAAGAAGATCCATCCTATCTTTAAGTTCAATCTGATTGAACACTGTAAGCTTTTCAATGTCTTGCAGAGTGTATCTTTCATGGATCTGCTTAAACATCAGAGCTTCTTTGTAGGGATTATGACTTCCATGTATGTTAGCGTTTAAGGTATCAACCATCGCTTCTGTTATGTCAATATCATCCACAATGCATTCCACTTCAGTATAACCAAGTTCTTTGCAGGCCCTGAATCTATGAGCTCCATCAACTATCGTGTATCTCTCGCCATTCTTTCTTACTTCAATCGGTTTCCTGAATCCTTTTCTCTTTATGTTCTGGACAAGTTTCAAGTAATGATTCTCATCCATCTCGTTTGGATTGTACTCGTTCTCATCGATTAGATTTACGCTTATTCTTTCAGTTTTCATTTTGTCACCACCAATATTTCTGTTGCAGTTTGCATTTGTTCATCACTTGCAGTGATAGCCCACTTGTGCTGTATCTCATAGAGTTCTGCAGGTCTATGCTGTTGCACAATACTGAGAAGTCTTTGTCCGTCAATCTGTGGACCTCCAAAACTGAAGATGACTTTCTTTATGTGCATTGATTTCTCAAGAAGCTTATGCAGGAATTTTTCCGCATCATCAGAATTAAACTTACTTTTCTCAACAGTAAGTTTCTTCTGTACTAAGATGCTGTCAAGTATGTTGTAAAACTCCTCATAGCTTTGACTTCCTGCATATGGCGGATCAAAGTAGACAGTATCTCCTTGCACATTCTCTAAGAAATCAAAGACATCCTTTTGATGAAACTCGCAATCTTTCCCATTATCAAAGACGCCATAGTTGATATGATCCTTGATTTGTTGTAAAGCTCTGACTGGCTTGTACATGTACTTTATGTGTGGCTTGATTACTTTGATATTGCAAGTTTCCAAGTCTTTTGGAATCTTATTTGACAACATTCCAAATGGTTTGTACTTAGCCAAGAATTTAATCAAGAGAAGTTTTTGCATGTCAGTCTTTGCATTAGCAAATGCGTTATCCACGAACTGAACATCTTTTTCAAGCAAGAGATTTGGATAAGTGTCTCTTATGAAATGATTGTTAGTTTCTTTGAATAAAGCATAAATGTCATAATCGGTTAGTTTTGTGTTCTTGTTCTCTATGACTGCTTTGCCGACTATTCTTGACCTCTCTGAGATATCGTTGCAGATTACTTTGAATCCTCTTGCTTTGGCTAAAAGAGAAACACTTCCTCCGCCAAGAAATGCATCAATGAAGACTTCTCCTTCTGCATGACTGAGTATTCTCCTCGCAAGTTTTCTCTTTCCACCGAAATAACTAGGGAGTGAGTCGTATCCTTTCCACATCTTAATTACCTCCTTTTTCTTTGAGAAACTCTTGCAGGTAGAAAGGAAAGTTCTCTTTTCTATTCGGAGACCTTATCCCTTTTTCTTTTGCCCAATTCATTATTTGTTCAAAAGTTTCTGCATAAACATATCTTCGTTTCAAGTCTTTCATTGTGCCTCACCATCCTTGCAGAGAGGTTGCAGTGCTTCCACTATCTTCTCAAGTTCTGCAACTTTCTCTTCGTTTTCCGTTATCTTCCTTTTCCAGGAAGCGTTGTCTTGCTTGAATGCCTGAATGTCGGCTTTCAAGCGATCCTGCATTTGTTTTGCTTCTCCCATTGTTTCCACCTCAGTCGATATCAAACTCTTTGGCCTTGCCTTTGAGTATGAGCATGTTTGCTGTGTCGATGTGTATTCTCAGAACATCGTCAGGTTTGAACGGTCCTCTTTTCTTGCCGTCAAGATCTTTGAACTGCCTAACTCTCTTGAGAAATCGAACTGTCTTCATCTGCTTCTTTGGATCTGTGATACCATGCACTTTGAGAATCATTGTTGACACCCCTTGCATATTTGACCACAGCCAATTGAGTCGAGAAATTCGTGAGTGTACTTGCAGCTGACTTTTCCTGTCGTACTCTTTGCACTTATCTCTATGTTGAAATCTTGAAGATATCCGCCGAGAATAGTTTCATTCCAGTCTTTGAGTTTTCTTAATTGATCATCATCGTTCTTGAAATGACTTGCAAGAATGAACAATGCTCTCTTTCTTCCTTCTGCTAGTTTTCCATACTCTTGTCCGAGTAAGAATTGAATGCATGGCTTTGCTGTTTGAGTTGCTGGCTTTGTGAAGAAGTCATTCAGATTAGCGTGTCTTACTTTTGGTTTTCCGATTCCTTTTGACTGCACAAACTCTTTGCATAGCTTGACGATATCCTTTGGTACTGTCAGCTTTATTGCGTTAGCATTGTGGCAATAATCATGAAATGGAAAGAGTGGATATCCTTTGTTTTCAGGATTAAAGACTGGAGGAATTAAAGGCACTTCTTCAGGAGTATGTCCTAAGAATGTCTTGAATCCAATCTTGTGAAGACTGCCCTCGCTTCTTATCAAATGATTTGTGTGATTTAGTTGGAAGTCAATGCAGAGGTCCTTGTAGTTCTTCTCAAGTTTCTTAGCTATGAATGTCGTGAATTGCTTTATGAATTTCTTTTTACTTCCAAAATGCTCGACTATCTTGATCTGCAAAGGCATTTCAAGAGTATCTTTTAATGAAGAATAATCGAGGAAGAAATGTGCATGCAGTCCTTTATTTCCTGAATACCATACATAAGGAACATAATTTAATTCTTTGAGTAAGTGATAGATAGTTCTGAAGTGATAGACATTCTGCTCGAATTCTTTTGCATCAAAATCAAACACTATCTCGTTATCAAGAAGTGTTCTGTGTATCGTGTATGCTCTTAGTTTATTGTCTTGCTTTATGTCATTCCATTCGACTCTCTTTGTGAAATATCCTTCTCTGCTTTGTAGACTGACATTGAATTCTGTTATCTGATTCAATGTGTCAAGATACCACATTCTGTAAAAGCCGATGGATCTGTTCTCTTCATAGATTGGCTCTCCAAGCCAATATTCATCTTCCCAAGGTGGAGAGAAAAGCATCATAATCTTTCCACCTCTGCCCATTCGTAATGATAGAGAAGATTATTTTTCTCGACAATGAATCCACCTTGAACTAATAATGAGAGATTGAAATGCAGTCTTGTCTGATGCATTTCTAATCTGCACTTCTCTTTGAGTTGAGTTGGAGATGCTTTGAATCCAAGATTAGCAAGAGTTCTGAGAATAAACACTCCTTCTTCAGGTATGAATTTGGATCTTATCTCGATTGGAATCTTTGTATCTTTGAGAAGCTCGTCAATGGTTTGTTTAAACCAACTCTTGATGATTATTGACCATAATAGTTCTGCTTCTTGATAATCTTCTTCTATTGCAGAAAAGCTTGTGTCTTTTGTCGTCAAGCATCTGACTTTGATTATTCCGTCAAGTAAGCATTCCAAGTGATGCAAGTATCTTGCTTCATACAATCCTCTAACTGACTCGCTCAAGAATGGAACGAACTTATCGCAGATTGTGACGACTCTTTCTCTTTTGTATTCTGAATTAAAGCTCTGCAGATAATCTTGTATGCTTAGGAAATCATTGACTTCAATCCACTCCTTTGCAAACTGAGGAGTTTCTTTCATCTTTTGATGAATGAACTTTATGTGGTCGTCAGTTTGATAGTAGATCAAGAATCTTGAGAGGAAACTATCATCGAATTTATCGACAAGACTTACGATGTTATTTGTTCCAGCGACAGGATTTGTTGTTGCGATTAATCTCGCAGTCATTGATGTTCTGATTCTTCCTTGACCGCTTCCTGCTTGTCTGTCTTTATGTTCGAGAAGATCATTCATTCTTCCGCATTCATCTTCTTTTTCATTGACATTTAATCGCAGAATTCTGAAAAACTCGTCTACAATGATGAGTCTGGAAGCTTTTGCTAATGCTCCCATCTCTGGCCTGTTTTGTTCTTTGAAACTTGGAATAAGATATTTCAGAGTGGATGAAGATCCTGCAACTATCTCCTGACTCTCTCCGCTTTTCTGATGAAGTGATTCTAAGAAACTGCTCTTTCCTGTTCCTCTATCTGCAATCCATAAAAGATGAAGTGGATATGCTGATGTGATTCCTTTCTTCTTGTGAAATAAGAAAGCTGCAATGAATTTGAGAAACCATCGAGGGTGTTCTAAGATTTTGATGCCTTCTGGAGTTTTATGGCTTTGAAGATATTCATAGAGTTTGTTTCCTGTAAGTTTTATGTCTCTGCACTTGGCAAATAATTCCTGGTGATTTGTTAATGTGCAAATGTGACTGTTTGCAGTATGGACAAAGAATACAGGAAACTTGTTTAATAGTCGATAAGCATCTCCGATTATTTTAGTGTCTTCAACTTCAATGCTTAATCCATGAACTGTATAATCGTCGAGATTTAGCTTTTCTGTACTGATTAAGACATATTCTTTTGTGTCTTTTGATAAGAATCTGTAAAGATAAAACTCTCCGCTAATCTCGTCTATGATCTTTGTTCTTTTAGGAATCTTTTGTCCGAAGATGTATGCGACATAAGTTTTCTTGTCTGAATCTTCTTTTGGAGAAATCTCTGCTTTCCATGCAACAGGAAGTTTGATCTTTTTCTGTTCTATCTCTCCAATTACCTTACCTTCTATTCGGTGTTTATTGGATATAGTGAATATGAGTGGTTTGTTTTGTGTATCTTCAAAGACGAGTCTTGCTAAGTTCTTGACTTGTTCATAGTTGAGTGGCTCTGTTACTTTGATGATGCTGTTTATTGGATTCTTTGCAATTACTGACTGAAGAAATGGCTCTTCTATTCCATTCTCTTCTTGAATGGATTTGTGGATTATGTTTGATGATTTGTAATGTCTGAAGAATTCAAGTGCTTTCTTGAAATCTACATTGTATTTCTCTGTTATTGATTGAAGATACTTCTCTAATTCTTCAATGACTTTGATGTTGTTCTTGATGTTTAAGTCTGATGTTGATGGACTGATTTCATAGCTTAATTTAATCAAGACTCCATGAATGTCTGCTTTCTCTTCTTTGCTTACATTCAGTGTTTCTAGGTTTATGAGTTTGAATATTATTTGTTGATCCACTTTTATGACCTCGTCATTTTTTGATAGCTATCGCTATCTTCGAGCAGTGTTGGGCTTTTCTTGCGATTATGTTGTTACCACTTGCAAGTTCAGTGATAAGAAAAACGGGGGAGAGCCCCTGTTTTCATTTTCTTTTTCTAATTGTGTATCTCTCTCCCCTGTTTTAGACACCACTGAACCTGTTAGTAGTGACATTTTTTAGTCCTCAATGGTTTCTTCAACGACGCCTGACTGCTCATCTTCCCATGGGTTGACATCGTTTATTGTGCTGACTTTGGTTTTCTCTGTCTTGTTCGTTGCTGGATCAGTATAGTCGTATTCGTAATCCTCGACAAGAACTTCTGCTTCTGCTCCAATGAAGTCGTTTGTGTCTAGTCCTTGATTGGTGAATTTCCATCCAAGTGCATGGAAGATCTTTGTGATGTTGCTGTTTGGAGTTATTGCAGTCTGATATGTTCCGTCGTCTTTCTTGTATTCAGAATAGACTTCTGTTGCAAGCTGCAGATACTTGTTGTTCTTGACATATTTTGAATCAAGAATGTCGAAGATCAGAACGATTTTCTTTCCGAACTTGCTCTCGTTTTTCTTTGGCTTGATTTCTGCCAGTCTTGCGTGATAGAATCCTTTCTTGATGTATGGCCGTTTTTGTGGTACGGCAACCTTGTCTGATGATGTTAGTTTCATTTTCTTGACCTCCTTGTGTCCTTTTTTGGCTTGTCTACTCGTTCAATGCCAAGATCTTCCATGAAGTCGTCAACTTCTTGGTCGTCTTTTCGTTTCTGGATCTTGTCTCGGGTCTGTTGGTTCTTCTTCTGAAGCTCCTTTTTGATGTCATTCTGCTGAGTCATCGTAATCATCCTCCTCATCAGAAATGCCTTCCACAAGCTTTCGTCTTAGCCTGTTGTAGCCCAGAAAGTAGCTTTCTGCTCGTTGTAGAATTCTTGCTGTTACTTCTTCCTCAGATAGTGCCTGAGCCCCTTTTATGAGGTGTATCTCGACATCTATTGCCTTCTTAAAACAGACCTGAAGGCGTATATCTTGGTCTTTCTTTGCCCACTTATCAGCTTCGCTTTGCTGGTACTTTTCGACCGCTTGCATGTCTTTCATGGTTTTCTCCTCCTTGCCTTTTTGGTCTCATCCCAGGCACTTTCAGAGGTCCAAAAACCCAGAAATTCCAGAGGAAATATAGGTCAAAATTGCTTCCTGTGGAACTCTTTTTTTGTTGGACTTGCGTTTGCTGCTTTGCAGAAATTTGAAGGTTTTAGCCTCTATAATGGTCAAAACCGTTTTCCTAACTGCAAAGTGACCTTATAGCGGTTTTTAGAAAATGCGCTATAACTACTACTTAGTAGCGAAACATTTATAATGACGGAATTGTTATTCTATCGTCGTGGAAACAGAAATGCTCAGAAATCATCGGATTTCTGGCACTCAAAAATCTTCGATTTTTGTTGAAACCTGAAATTTTAGGGTTGTCGTCTATGGCGCTTTCCTCAAATCCGCCACAAGCAACAGATGCGAAACCCAGATTTTTATCTGATTTCTGGCTGATAAATCGATACGGAAACTTGCTTTTCTTTGATATCTGAGCAATCCGAGAATGTTGTTTTTAAGGCGTGAATTAGGAGTTTTTAAGTTCTCTAGCTTTCCACCATATCATAAATAGTACATAAAAAATTATAACTCCCGAAAAAATGGAAAGAGATGTCCCTTTTTGAATTTCAGGCCAAACCATAGTAAATACCATGGGCGTCACTGCTGCTCCTATCGCGTAACCTGCACCCCATTTGACAATTCTGTAAGGATCATCCACTATTTTAGAAAATCCATATATACAAGATACATAATAACCTATGGTGGGTAATATTCCAAAATCTAGTAATGCTTCCGCCATCGCATGTATTATGAAAGGAGATAAGAAAATGAGTGCAATCTTTCTAATCGGATCTTTTTTGATGGATGTGACTAATTTGTTTAACCATGTATGAAATTCTCTATTTAGTGCCTCTTTCAAACTATTCATAGGTATATCCTGCACGTTCTGCTTGTGGTTTTAATTTAGCAAACTCATTATCAATAACAAGTTCTTCTTTATCTACGTAAGAACGCTTCATCTCAATGTTTGTTGAGATTGTTGAACCAATACAATTCTCAAAGTAATCTGGATCCCCATTGTACGCATTGATTATTTCGTTAAAATAAGTGATTAAACTCTCATATGAGTCTGCCCAAGATGAGAATGAAGTAACTTTTACATCAATATCACTAGCTGAGAGATATTTATTTTTTGAAGATTCATAATTGGATTTTTCAATATCATATCTGGAATTTGCCTGATTTAATCTTTGAACATATATACTTTCAGAATCACAGTTATAACTGCTATATGAACTATAAGATGAATCATAATTCGAACTGTCAATCTCTGGATGCTCGGAAAATGCCCAAGTTATTAAACTATAAGAGAAAAACAATAATGAACATGAAGCAACTATACATAATAAAATACCTATCGAATATGCAATATTTCCAAACACGTTGCTTTTTTTCTTCATCTTAATCCAAACTCTTAGTGCTCCTATCAAGAATCCCTGCTGAGATCCCTACCTTTATTGTATAATCATCGCTTAAAGCCTCTTCAAATTTTTCAAAGTTATGAAATAAATTTTTCAGGGATTTACCACCATTATCATTTATTTTTTTAACTCCAAGGTGTTCTAACCTATTTTTTATGGATGGATGAGAATCTCTGAAAGATTCATTATCTTGTAGCACTGCATCCATTGCAGCTTTTGCATTTTCATCATTCCAAAAATGAATCATGGTTGCATAAACATTTGTGAGCTTTTTTCCGTCAGATAGTTGTTCTACAATAATTTGTGGCATAATTACATCGTGAGCATGAGTATATGAGGCATAGTGAACTAAGGCATTTCCAAATAACTGAGGAGCAGTATTTATTGAAGCGAATTCGTCTGCTTTGTATTCTCTAAATTTACTATACGGAGCATAGAGAAATGAGAATATTTGCATAAGAATCCACGTCATTGCTAACGATGGTAAACCTATGATGGCAATGGCATAATGTGGACTATAATTCCAGAAATTTACTGAAGCCACATATTGTTTTTCAAGAGTTTCGAAATAAACACCTAGAAAACTACCTACTTTAGTGTCTTGTGCAGCAAAATGTCCAATTTCGTGAAATAGAATCGCTTCAAAATCTTTTTCACTAATATATCTCAAAGAGGCAACACCTATTAACAATTCTTTTGAGAATAAACCCGTCACTGCTATTGAAGAACCAGATACAATCCTAATCTTGTTGATTTTTTCTATGCCTGTTTTTTTAACAGCTTCATTTACAAGTTCAAATAACTTTGGAGCATCCTCTTTTTTAAGGACAATTCCTTCTTTTTTTCTCGGAAATAATGCCCATAACAAACCTGCCAACAAAATTAATCCGATGATTCCAGTATAAAATCCAAACTCCGATCCTCGTTTATTTGCAAACCACTCCAGATATCCGTCATATAAGAAAACAAAGGTCAACACAATAATAGTAAGATATACTGTCGAAAACAATATAATCATAGATATTGCATAGATTGATTCAATCTTTATTTTACCCATTTTTAAATGAAATAAACGTCAGAAATAATAAAGTTTTCTAAAAAATAAAAAAAGCGAGACTGTTACCTCGCGTGTTTTGTGTACTACGCCCTATGTTTTCGCCATAGGAAGGTTTGAAAACTGTCGAGTTTTCGAACTTCAAAAACCGCAGTTTTTGTATCGTAGCCCAAGTTAGAGCTACAGCGCATTTTCTGACCCGCTATCTGCCGTCGGCAAACGGCTCTTTCACTCCTTAGTGACTTTGTAGCGCTTTTTTGAAAATCCGCCATAACTACTGCTTAGTAACGAAACATTTATATATTTGTTTTGTTTTTTAGTATTATGAGCTTAAAAAACAAACTTAAAAACACTGTTTTGGGTCTAACTGCAGCGGGATCTATATTTTTAGCATCTTGCGATGATGGATTTATGACAAAAAAAGCAGAGTATGCTTTAAGAAAACCTGACGTTCAAACTTTAGATACTGTTAATTCTAAAAGAATATTGTCCTCGATTGATGATTATGTTGCTAATGCAAGAGAATTTATTAGAAACATAAATGAGCCGGCTCCGCAAATGTACACTAAAGAAGATATAGCGGATCATAATGAATATGTTTTAGAATCATGGGATTCGGTGGCTCAAAATCAATATAATGCTATTGTTTTATCAAATTATTTACAAGAAAGAGCCAGACAAGAAAATGAGCTGAAAAGATTTGATGATAAAAAAATAGCTGCTTTAGAAGATGCCGCATTGAAAGCATATGAAACTGTGCTAGGATTGCCGTTTAATCCATTAAATCAACAAGTTGCTACAGGTCAACGTGTTGAAATAAAATATTGGGATAAGACTAAATTGAATACAACAACTATTTCATTTGAAGGAGATGCTTACGTTGGATATTATGATAGTGGAGTTAAATTTTTTCCACCAGAACCAAGAGATTTTGTTGCAAAGGTTCCTTCACAATTTTCAAATGAGGAGTTTTATTCTGAGTTTGAATATGATGCAAGAAAGAGAATGACTATTGGAGATTTTTTGACGTTGGCAGAGAAAAATACTGCTGCTTATGCAAAAGATTAATTTTTCATTACTCAACAGTGGTTATAAAACGAAAGCTTTAAATACTTGAAGTTCTATTTATATAAAATGTCACTAAAAGAATCAATGGATGCATACGTTAAAGGCCTAGAAAAAGCCTCAAACATATTTGTAGAGCAAAATCCGGACCATATAATTGCTCCTATGCTAGGATCAGTTCCATTCATAGATGTGATGCATATAATAAATTCTGATTTTGATGTACAAAAAGTAAACTACATGCCCGCATCAAGCCAAATTAATGAAGTAAATAAAGTCATGAATATTTGGATGAATAATTTTTTAGACGATGTTGTTTCCCCTGAAAATCCTACCAAAATAATGGGCATAGATGAGATTGTAAGCGGAAGTTCAGCAATAAGAGTATACAGAGCGATAACTGGAGCAATATGTCAAAAGAAAAAAAGAATGACCACAGATACTTTATCAAGATTTTACACAACAGATAACAAAGAATTTGAAAACGCAATAAAATATTTTGATGCATTATCATTATCAAAAAATTTTGCATTTCTAAGTACTTTAGCAGGCGAACAAAGAAATGGTTTATATCTCGAAGATAAAAATCTTTTAACTCAAAGACAAAATGAACTAGCAAAAATAGTCAAAAGCTATTTCGAAGAATTGATAACATACAAAGGAATAGGAATAGAAGATTCAAAACTGGAAGTTGATTCAAATAAAAAAAGAACTAAAGAATATCACGAATTAAGAGAAAATGGAGACATAATTCCTGTTCCTGTAAAAGCAATATTAACCATGGACAAGCCACATTTATGCCCTGCAAAATATGAAGTTATTAATACAAATCAACAATATGTAAAATTTTCACCAAGAATAGATAGATTTGAAGTAACTAAACAATACGTGCAATTCTTAACGGAAGTAGCAAAATTGTCCGGACAAAACCCTAATAATGTATATCCTGTAAATATGAATAAAATTCTAAGAGACTCAAAATACTTGTCTAGCGCTAATTAAAATCAATAAAGCCAATTCAAACCTTTCTTAACAAGTCTCTCTAATTTTGGTTTAGAATGTGAAGAAAACTTATATGCAGGACCAAACTGAAATATTTTGCTTCTTATTCCGCAAAACCTTAATATGTCGCACTTAACAATTCTTCCTCCTCTAAAACCTTGAACAAGAAGAGCAAGAATTGTTGGAGATCCTGTCGTAATAAAAATCGAAGCTTTTTTTCCTTTAAGAAGACCTTTAGGAGCCTTAAACCAATGCAAAATATCAACATACTTGAATGCAAAACCTGCTATAAAAACCCTGTCAAAAAAACCTTTAAGAATTGCAGGAGGACCATTCCACCAAACAGGATATATAAATATTAAATGTTCAGCAGCTGTAACCTTTTCTTGTAAAGCAACAACTACGGGATCAGCATCATCCTTAGATATTTTAGACAACTCTTCTTTCCTTAATGTAGGATTGAAACCTAATTTGTAAAGATCAACAACTTCATACTCTATTTTTCTATTATTAAGCTCACGTTCCACTCCATTAAGAATAGTTGTATTATGCCCCTCCTTACCAGGATGTGCAAAAATAACAAGAGTTTTCATTTTTTCACCACCGCAAAATAAAGCTCTGAAGCAAATATTTTAATGTAACCAAAATAAGGAAGTCTGCCATAACCTTTACCTAAAAGAGCATCCTCAGAAACAAATCTTTCATCAAGCTCAGTATCAACGATGCTACCAGGATTATTATCTCCCTTAGTCTCAAAATAAATTTTATTCTCAAACTCAAACACTTTTACAACTCTATGAATTATAGGATAAGCTTTTCCAGACTGAAAAATAATCACATCACCAACTTTCACAGACTCAGGACTAACTCCTCTAACAAAAATAATATCTCCTTTATTAAAACCATTATTAAAGTCAAACTTAGTAAAATCTTCTTTTGAAATATTAACCGAAGCATACCATTCTTCCTGAGTACAAATTCTAGGACAATAAGCAGAATTATTCATCCAATCATCACCATTAACATGAGTCATACTGCTACTAATCACTGCAACGACGGGAAGTGAAGTTCCAGTCAACAAACCAATTCCAGGATAAAAAATAAATCTTATAATTATGAACGCTAAAATGACGCTAACAAACCAACTCAAAATAGAATCATCATCCCAGATAAAATACCAAATCTTTCCCAATAAACTCTTTTTCTTCTTCATTTTGATCTATAATATTTAATATATTAATTACTTATTGTTAGACAAAAAGACTGCAAACACATTTAAATATTCTTTGATATCCTATTAATTATGGCCAAATTCTGCCCAAAATGTGGAAAAACAATAACAAAAGGAAGATTCTGCTTAGAATGCAATCCAGAAACAATAGATTATAAGCCAATAAAAATAAAACTATGCCCCTCCAAAAAAGTATTCATACAAGGAAAATGGAGTGATTTTGAAAATCTAGAAGAATTATCTAATGCGCTTTTAAAAAAGTTTGTAAAACAAAAAGTAAAACTAATAGAAGGCTTGGAAAAATATGAAGATCTACTAAATAAGCCAGGACTAAAAAAACAACTAGAAATAATAATAGAATATGCAGATCAAGAATTTTTAGTGCCTGTAGACGTAGAAATAACTTACTCCCCAAAATATGCTAAAGCAGGATCAACATACTTTGAAGGAATACTTCAAGTGAGAAACACTCGAGAAAACGTAAGAGAATACATACAAAAATACGTACAAAAAAATCAAATACTAATAAACAAACAAACACACAAAGAAAAAGAATCAGATTATTTTTTTGTAGACAAAAGAAAAATGCAACCACTAGCACAAAAATTAATAAGAAACTTTGGAGGACAAATAGATGCAAACGCACAATTATTCTCTCACAACAAACAAACAAGCAAAGATATATACAGAGTAAATGTTTTGGTAACAATACCTGATTTTCAAGAAAAAGATGTTATAATTTACGATAATAAAACACTTCTAATTACAGGACTTGGAAAAATAATAACATCGACAAATCTAGAAACTAACAAAAAATATACTTTTCATTTTAACATAAAAGAAAACTATGAACTTGCCAAAAAAATGAAAACAACAGTATCAAAAACAGAACCAGAAATAGAAGTTCTCCACCCAAAAACATACCAATCAGTTCTTTGTGAAAATCCTTTAGATGTAAAAGTAAAAGCTGGACAAAACGTAGTCATTGTAGAAAACAAAAGCAGACTATTCTTGCTCAAATGAAAAATCTTCTAAACTAATCTGGCCCTTTCTTTTATTAGGCTTAATCCTTAATTTTTCAACACTCACATCTTGACCAACCTGCTTTTTAATATCTAGAGCAAGTCTGTCTCCCAATATTGCTCCAAGAATACTAACATCCACACTCTTAACATCTCCAAGATCACGAATCTTATTTCTAAACAATTTTCTAGCTCTCGCTCTACCAATATTTTTCAATTTAACAAGAGGCAACAACTCTTCTTTAATACCATGCTTCATCCTAACTCGTAATCTTAAAATTTTATTACCGACCTCCTTAAAACCTTGGAGACGACTCAACTCAAAACAAGAATACAACAACCAATCAGCACGCTCCAACTTCGCATTTAATTCTCCCGGCGTAACATTAAATGACTCGAGAATTTTATCCTCCTCTAACTCTTCAATCCACGCATCAAAAACCAAAGCAGTCTTAACGCTGTCAACAAAATCCTCATACTCATCAGAATAAACGCCGGGCTCAGAAACAAGCAAAGAGTCTGATTCTAAAATCAAACGCTCCTCAATCATCTCTAAATCTTTTTGTCTCGCTTTAACTCTAGGGCGTAACTCTAGAGTCCAAGAAATCATCTGCAACAAACCAAAATCACCAAAAGACTTTGAAGAACCATTCCTCATACACTCCAACAAATAATTAGCAGTAAAAGGATCAAGATACAACTCAGCAACCCTTTTACCCAAAACAGTAGCCCTCAAAGAAGAATTAGAATTTAATTTATTCGCACTAACAAAAAAAGAAGATTCTTTATTCTTTTCCGATTCAACAAAACCCCAAGACTCCAAATCACCAACAATGCTTGAAATCATAGATCTAAGAGAATTAATATTTTTATACTGCTGTGCATAAAGCGTATCACTTAGAAAACTCATAAGAGAATCAACACTATCAACATAATCCGTAGCAACCAAAGAAAGAACATACATTCTCAAAACAGGCTCAACTGCTAACTTAGATAAAATATCTTCAGGATCCCCGTTAATGTATTTACTCCAAATATTCTCTTGATCCTCGACAGAATCAGCAAGACAAACTGCTTGACCTTCAGAATCATATTTTGGCCTACCTGCTCTCCCAGACATTTGCTCATACTCCAAAACCGGAATATAAGACATTCCCCAACCACCACCAAAACGCTTCAAATCACGAATAATAACTCTAAATGCAGGAAGATCAAGACCCGCAGCAAGAGTAGGCGTAGAACAAATAATCTTAATCAAACCAGATCTAAAACCATCCTCAACAAGCTCTCTTTGTCTACCATGAAGCCCAGAATGATGAAAAGCAACACCTCTCCTAACAACCTTAGCCAAACGCTTACATTGCTTAGTCGGCGGAGAAATCACTTTCTCAAGCTTCTCAGAAAGCTCCACAAGATCAGAATTTTCACTCTCAACAATCTTAGAAGCAATCTTCTCAGCACAAGCCTCAGCAGAAAGCTTAGTATTAACAAAAACTAACTCCTGCTTATTCAATCTTAAAGTGTCCAAACTAATATCAATAACAGGATCATCATATTTAGCATCTATTTCCAACATAAAACCAAGAATTAAATTCTTTTTTTAAATATTGATGCATTTTGACCAGTGTAACAGGAATATTTATATATCTTAAATTTTTTAGAGGGTTTATGAGAAAGGGTCAGGCGGCGTTGGAGTTTTTGATGACGTATGGTTGGGCTTTTTTGGTGGTTTTGGTTTTGGTTGGTGCTTTGGCTCATTTTGGTGTTTTTGATGTTGGTGGTTCTGAGGGTTGTGTGGTTGAGGCTGGTTTTGGTTGTGAGTCTAGTTTGGTGACTGATTCTTCTCAGAAGTTTGTTTTTAGGAATGATTTGGGTTCGGATGTTGTTGTTTCTGGTGCTTCTGCTGTGGTGAAGTCGTCTGGTGATGTTGTTAATTGTAGTGTTCCTGGTGGGACTGTGGGTGCTGGTGATTCTTTTGAGTTGGTTTGTGAGGGTGATCTTGTTAGTGATAAGAGGGAGAGTTTGGATGTGAGTTTTAGTTATTATCCTGCTGATGGTAGTTCTGTTTATGCTAAGGTTGTGAGTGCGGGTGTTAGTGGTAGGGTTTTGAGTGGTGAGGAGTTTTTGGCTGCTGGTGGTTCTGGTTTAAGTGGTGGTTCTTCTAGGCCTGTTAGTGAAAGAACTGTTTTAGTTTTTAATGCATCTGCAAATATGTTTTTATTGTTGGATTTTACTAATTATTCTGGTGTTGTTGTTGATTGGGGAGATGGTTTTAGTAGTAATGTTACTAGTAGTTCTGTTAGTCACACGTATCAAAGTTCGGGCGAGGTTATTGTTACAATCACAGGGTATTTTAACAAATTTAGGATTTCTTATGGTGCATCAAGGTTAATTGAGGTAAGAGAATGGCATGATTCAATAACAGTATTAGATGAACCTTTTTTTGCTCAGCCGTATAGGCTTATGAAAGTTCCTAATTACCTTCCATCAAATGTTACAATTTTGAAAGGAGTGTTTAAACAGGCTTTTTATTTTAATCAGGATCTTTCTGGTTGGGATACTAGTAGAGTTACAGATATGAGTGAGCTTTTTAATGATGCGGGTTATTTTAATGGCGATATTTCTGGTTGGGATACGAGCAAGGTCACTAATATGTATGGGATGTTTATGGGTGCTTTTAGTTTTAATCAGGATATTTCTGGTTGGAATACTAGTAAAGTAACATCTATGGGGGAGATGTTTAGCGATGCGACGTCTTTTAATCAGGATATTTCTGGTTGGGATACAAGTAAAGTAATGGGTATGTACTCTATGTTTTCTGGTGCGTCTAGTTTTAATCAGCCTATTGGTTCTTGGAATGTTGGTAACGTGACTAGTATGCAGGGTATGTTTTCTCGTGCTACGTCTTTTAATCAGGATATTTCTGGTTGGAACACAGGCAATTTGGTATATATGGATACTATGTTTTATCGTGCGACGTCTTTTAATCAGCCTATTGGTTCTTGGAACACAAGTAAAGTTCGGTATATGTATGGTCTTTTTCACAGTGCTTCTAGTTTTAATCAAAATATTGGTAGTTGGAATACTAGTAACGTCGCTAGTGCAGATATGGCATATGTTTTTTATAATGCGACGTCTTTTAATCAAAATTTATCAAGATGGTGTGTATCTAAAATTAGTAGTAAGCCCTCATATTTTGACACTAATGCAAATGCTTGGACTTTAAGCAGACCAATCTGGGGAACATGCCCATCATAGTTATTCTCATTATTTTGCTTAATTTGTT
>CAZJQL010000008.1:18268-26624 GCA_964548665.1 uncultured Methanosarcinales archaeon | reverse complement strand
ATTTGTTTTTATTCAAAAACATTTAAAAACAAGCAAATACTTTATAGTAAAATGTCTTTTATAAAGAAAGCAGGAGGATTTTTATCTTATTTTATACTATCTATAATGTTAGTTAATTTATTCATGGCTTTCTTTTTAGGATCTATAACAGAGAAAATACCTAGTGTTATGGGTAAAGTTTATGATTATTCAAGCACTTCTGCAAAAGATCAGCTTAATCAAAAATTCTCTGGAATGTGTGAAGGAGTAAAAAGAATAACTCTCGAAAATAAGTCTGTGGAGCAACAAATACTAGAACAATGCTCTGACCAAAAAAAAGCCGCATTAAAACAAATGTGTGACAACATAGATATGATTCCAGAAAATCAAAGAACTCCTGAATTATATCAAACATGCCAAGCAGTAACTTCAGGAGAGTTTGACAAGTTTTGTGAGGAAGCAATGCAGCCACAAGAAGTTCAAACAATAGACTATTCTCAAGTAAGTGAGGACTGCAAATCTTTAATTGCTGGAGAGATATCAAATAAAGATTTTTTTGTAAAATTAACTGAAAACTCAATTTCAGGATTAAGTAATGAAGATGTAAGTGAAATACTAGAAAGCAACAACGATGTATCAAATGAAACTAAATCTTTGCTAAAAACATCTCAGTTATTCCTGAACACATCAACAACATCATTAATAATACAAGGAGCAATAATACTTGTTTTGTTAATAATATTAAGATTATCTGTTGAGAATAAAACAGAATTCTTAGGAAAACTATCTAAAGCAGTAATATCTTTAGCTGTTTTAATATTGCTTCCATTCGTACTATTACAAGCATATTTTGTGTTCAGTCCTCCAGACACCGATCCGTTCATAAATGCAATGACTCAATCATCTCAGCTGGACACAAAAGAGTCTGTATCAATAATATTTCCATTAGTATTAGATGCAATTTTTACATCACAAATGCTCATTGCTGCACTCGGAGTTCTTTCTTTAGGAATAATATTAAAAATAGCGCAAATATACTCATAAAATAAGAGGGAAAAAATGGATTTGTTAAAAAAAGCACAAAAAAATGAAATAACTGAACACAAAATATATCTGTCCTTAGCAAAAAGAACAAAAGATGAAGAAAATAAAAAAATACTAGAAGATCTAGCAAAAGATGAACTAAAACACTACAACATACTAAGAAAATACACTAAGAAAGATGAATCTCCTAAAAAAATCAAAGTATGGTTTTATACTTTATTATCAATAATATTTGGCGTTGCATTTACAATAAGATTGATGGAAAAAGGAGAACAATACGCACAAGAATTATATGCTCAAAGAAAAGAAAAGGACTTAAAAGTTCTTTTTGAAGACGAACACAAACACGAAGAAAAATTAATATCAATAATAAAAGATCAAAAAGTAGAATATGCAGGATCGATAGTTCTGGGTTTAAATGATGCCCTCGTAGAATTAACAGGAGCTCTAGCCGGATTAAGCCTTGCATTAGCAAACGGACGAGTAATAGCTATAGTTGGCGGAATAACAGGAGTTGCTGCAGCAATGTCTATGGCTGCTTCAGCATATTTATCTTCAAAGGAAGAGGAAAATAATAAGAATGCAATAACTGGAGCAATATACACAGGAGTAGCATACTTGGTAACTGTTGTTCTTTTAATTTTACCATTCACACTAATAAATAATGTTTTGTTAGCAATGGGTGTTATGATAACCACAACCATACTTATAATAGCATTTTACACATTCTACATATCTACTGCTAAGAACACTAAATTCTGGGCAAAATTTTTGGAGATGGCTATAATATCCTTGACAGTTGCAACAATAAGCTTTGCACTAGGGTGGCTAGTCAAAACATACATAGGCATAGATTTGTAAGAAATGCCTCCGCCGGGATTCGAACCCGGGTCGCAGCCGTGAGAGGGCTGCATGATTGGCCGGACTACACTACAGAGGCGTGCACTTTCTAGTCTAAAGGAAAATATTTTGTTTTTTAAATATTCTTAATTATTTATCAAAGAATGTTATTTAACAGAGAAAGACATATAAATGAATGGATTCATTAAACTTTTAATGTTACCAGTTGTAAGATGTTCAAATTGTGGAAAAGCAATAGAAGTGAGCAGTTCCATTTTATTTCATGGAAAAGCATTTTGCTCTCAACATTGCAAAGAAGAATCCTTGAAAATAAATGGATGAGACTGGGTCCGACGGGGCTCGAACCCGCGACCTTTCGGTTTCTACAAGATTGCTTCTAAGAGCCGAACGCTCTACCATTGAGCTACGGACCCATCCAATAATTAGGAGACCGAGATTTTATTTAAATATCTTTCTAAGCTCAAATATTCGTCAAAAGAACCATCGCTATGCTCAAATAAATAATTAATCCAAACACGTCTATTAGTGTTGTAATTAAAGGAGAACTTGCAACAGCAGGATCTATTTTTAGTTTAGATAACAAAAACGGCAAAGAAGCTCCTGCAATGTTTGCAAACAACAAAACGATAAGCATAGATGAGCCTATTATCAGGCCTACGACGACTCCTCCTCGTAACGTTCCCACCAAACCTGCAAGTAAGCCAAGCGTTACGCCGATCATTAAACCAAGAACTAACTCTTTCTTTATTACTTTGAACCATTCGTTTATTTTGACGTCGCCTACTGCCAATGCTCTAATCATAAGAGTTGCTGCCTGAGAACCCATGTTTCCTCCGCTACCTATTAACAAAGGAATGAAAAAAGCAAGAATTATTGCTGCATCAAGAACACTTTCGTAGACACTTAAAATACTTGTAGTAACTAAACTTAATGCAACTAATACGCAGAGCCACAAAACTCTTTTCTTGTAAAGATTAAATACACTTATAGAACTATAACTCGTCTTTAACGGAGTAACTGAACCTAATCTTTGAATATCTTCTGTAGTTTCTTCTTCAGCAACATCCAAAATGTCATCAATTGTAACTATTCCTATGATTGTGCCGTCATAATCTATTACAGGTATCGCAACCAAGTCGTATTTTTGCATTAACTTAACAGCTTTTTCTCTGTCATCATAAGGGTATAAATTCACGAAATTAAAGCTTAACAAATCTTCAACATAAACATCAGGATCTGCAAGAATAAGCTTTCTCAAGGGAATACTATCAAGAAGCCTTTTTTCTGAATCAACAACATAAATTCTGTTAAGAGTTTCAGAATCTTTACCTTTTCTCCTTATTTTATCAAGAGCATCTTTTACAAGCATGTCTTTGTAAATAGAAACGTAGTTAGAAGTCATCATTCTTCCTACGCTTTCTTCAGGGTATCCAAGTAATTTCTTTGTTTCTTTCAAATCTTCAGGGGATAATAGCTTAAATAATCTCCTTGTAATTGACCCTGGAAATTCTTCAAACAAAGCAGTTCTATCGTCAGGAGACATTTCTCCAAGAATAAAAGAAACTTCTTTATTAGTGAAAGCCACAAGCAACTTTTCTTGATCATCAGGATCCAAGTAAGAAAATACGTCTGCTTGTTTTCTTTTTGGAAGTGTTCTAAATAAAAGTAAACCCAGACTTCCATCTAATTCTTTTATGATATCTGCAAGATCCGCAGATTTCCAATCAGAAGCATATCTCTTCAATCTGTGAAAATCTTTTTCTTCTAAATAACTCAATAATTGTTTTTTGCTATAAGTCATAATTTATGAGTATTTGTTCAATTTAAAAATATATTCTTATTTTGTATTAACTAAATAATTACAATTTAATTACGGTTCTTTCTGAATATTGTTCGAAATATTGCAAATCAATATTATTAATAAGAATGCTTAACAAAAAATATGAATAAAGAAGATAATGTGCTGAATAAAATAAAAAATATTTATTCGTTCATTTCAGAAAATGCATACTACTGCAGAGAAGACTTTAGTTTACAAACAGGAGCATATAATGCTGCACTCCTATTAGGCATTTCTGCAGGCTTGCTTAATGGAAAAATAATTTATGTTGGAGAATATGGATTAGGTAAAACTACTCTTGCAGAAACAATATCTTCTTTTTTGTTTGGACTGCCTAAAAAAATATACAGTTCTGCAAGCATAAAAGGAAATCCAGAAATCTCCATGGATCAAATAATAGGAAGACCTCATTTGGGAGACTTAAACAAAGGCAAAGAAAAAGTAATCTGGAGCAGTTTTGTTTTATCCAGGCCAAAAATTGTAGATGAAATAAACAGAATTCCTCCAAACAAGCAGAACATTCTTCTATCAGGACTACAAACGAACTTATGGTCATATCTTAATTCAACTATAGAAATAAAAAACTGTCCTTGGTTTGCCACAAAAAATTATGAAGATAGTGGAAATACATCAATAATACCTCCTCTTTTAGATAGATTTGATTTATCCGTAGAATCAAAATCTCCAGGATTAAATAATTTCAGAACAATAAGATATTATGCGCCTATTGAATTAAGTGAAAAAAAGCATGAAGAATGTGTTTATAATTTATTAAATAAAGAAGATTTTGTGTTGCAAGATTTTATTAAAGAAATTGATAATATAAGACGGGAACACAAATTATTTTTGGAAAAAGAAACAGGACTAAAACTTTTGTCTGAAGAAGATATTAATCAAATACAAGAAAAAGTGAGGTCAATAAAATTCAGTGAAAAAGCCAATCTTCTATTGGATGCAATAATTGCTGAAATGGGAAGCTGTCAAATTTTCGGACAAAAAAGAGTTAATCAAGAATGTATTTCTAATTGTCATTTCTCAGGATACTCGTGTTTCTATATTAAAAACGACTTATCCACACGAACTGTTTTAGCCCTTGATAAATATTCTAAAATGATTGCTTTTGTGGACGATGAAAAAACTGTCCAAGAACATCATGTTAAGGCAATAGCTCCTTATGTGCTGTGGCATAAAACCAAACTGAAAGAGAGTTATTTGGAAGAAATTAATCATGAAAGAAGAGAGGAAGTTTTAGAGTTATATGCTGTTAAGAAATTGGTCAAAGATATAGAAAAAAGACAAATAAAAATAGAGGCAAAACAAAAAGAAATTATAACTGCTTTACTCAAAAATGATCTGAACAAGGCAGGAGATATATCTTCTAAAATGGACAATCCGTTATTTAAAGAATATGTTAGAGGTTAAATGGTGAATTATGAACTTAATGAAGCGTGGGAGGAAGTCAAACACTTAATGGGATATCCTGTATTAAAGTTTCCTTTAATAACGACAAAGGATGTTGAGACCGCATCCATAAATATGATTACAAAAGAAATAAAGATATCTGAAACATTCATGAAACGCTTATCTCAGTATGTTTCTGAAAAAGATGCGTTTAAAATAATATCTGCCCATGAAGTTTCACATCATACCTATTGTCCTTACGATCTTAAAACCCTTATGTCTCTAGATTTTGAGATGACTAAAATTATGGGCAGACCTACAAAAATAACTAATTGGTTCACAGATGTGTTTGTGAATCTTGACATAATTGAAAAAGGAATTGAAATAAATAAAGCATATTGGCTTAGCGAAGAATTATCAATATTTCAAGAGACAATCAAAGAACTTTACACCAAAAAGACAGGTTTGTTTTTCGGTCAAAAAAACAAAAACTTCGTAAATAAAGAGGTCCTAAATAAAGCATTAAAGCTAGATTATAAGAATACTGAAATAAATACTTTAAAAGACACTGCTATAAAATTTGCAAAAATATTCTCGGATATTTATTCTAATGAAGAAGCTTCGGATTCTTTGAATGACTACACAAAGTATTCTGACTCTGATGTCGATGACGCGTTCAAAGATTTAGTTAAAACGTTGTCTCCTGAAGATTTTTATGAAGCTATAAAATATGCCGAGAAAACAAACATAACTCAAAAAATAACCACAAAAAATCTGAAAGATTATTATCATTCTTTGTCCAAAAAATACTTTCTTAAAATAGTTAAAGAAAAAGAAACTATAATTGGAGAGGAACAAAGAATAAAAGAATGGGATTCTGAAGATTCAATTTCATCTATAAATATTTACAGGAGTAATGCAAAATTTATACCCGGAATATCTTTATCTTCAAAGAGCTATTTTAATGAATATCGGGGGCTAGACAAGAAGCAAAAAATTCCTGATGCTTTAATATTGTTGGACTCTTCTGCAAGTATGGACAATCCTGGAATTAAATTAAGTAAAGCAGTTATGGCGGGATTTATAATTTCTGATTTCTATTTAAAAAATAAAAAGTCTGTAGCGGTCATAAACTTCTCTAGTTTTGCCAAATTAAATAATTTTAGTTATAATAGAAGTAGTGTTTATGATGGACTTATTTTATATCAAGGAGAATACACTAATATTGATTTGTCTGTCGTGGATAGTGTTGTCAAAAATGATGTTGATATATATTTAATAAGTGATGAAGCAATCGATAATTATCTGGACTTCGAATCTTTTATTGCTGCCAAACCAAATATAAAAAATATAACTGTAATGGGAATAAATTCTTTTAATTCAAAAAAACATCCTAAAATAACAAGATACTGTGTGAGATCAGAAGATGATTTCTTGAAATTTGCAGTAAAGGATTTGAGCATAAAAAAAGAGGCGTATTTATGATTGATAAAAAATTCAGCATGTATTCTATTGATGAAATAACTAAATCTCCTGAGAAAAAAATAAAAAAAAACAAAACAAAATATGTCTCGGACTATGTTGCTAATAACGATTTAGAAGAACAAGACTCTAAACAATCTAATTATTCTTTTTCAGAGAGCACAACTAATACGGATGGACTCAATAATTATGTTTCTTCTTCGGATGGTTCTGATGTTGTAGATGATTTTTCAAAGCAAGTGCAAAAAATATTTGACGAGTTTGAAGCTATGAAACAAAAACAATATTGTTCTCAAAAAGAGGGTGTTAATGTGAATGATTTGGGTTCAAACAAATCTGCTTCTGAGAATAATTATGGGCTTAACACTAAAATAAGATATAGTAATTCTGTTAGGAGAGTGGTCGAGGGCATCATAGATAATCTCATAGATTTTGTAGATGATGTTATAAAATATATTAGATGATTTATTGGAACAACTGATTAACTGTAAGAGTATTTATCGGATAAATTAAATGTTGTTTTAAAGACTAGAGTTTCTTTTAGACATATTAAAGGACAACATAATTTATAAAGGGGTTTTTTCAGAAAAACACTATGGCGTCAATAAGCTACGAAGCAAAAATAAAAAGCAAAGATCTCAACAAATTCTTTGAAGAAGAGGATGAAGAAAAAAAAGAATAATTATGTCGTCTAAATGCTCGTCGCTCTACCTTTTTTCATAAGCAATTCTGCAACTGCAGAAGGTAATTCTGCTTCCTCATCTTTCTTAAAAGGACCATAAATTCCCTTATCTGTTCCTATAAACTTAGGCAAATCACAAGTAAGTCTAACTTTAAGATTTTCTGATTTAGAAGCAACTACGGGAAGGGATTCAGCATAATCTTTCTCCTCAATTTTAACTTCTTCTTTTTTTTCTTCAACACGGCTTGCATTAGATACAAAATCATTAAACTCCTTTGAAGGAAAATCTAAAGACAAAATTTGCTCTAAAACCCCCGTTCTGTACTTCTCCAAGAAAATACATGCTTCAGAGAAAAAACGTTTCTCTTCAACCAAAAGATTAGATGTATCAATCAGCTCTGATCCTGTTTTTACTTTATTTACTGCCAAATTAAGAATCTTTTTCTCCCTCAACTCATATAGCTCAGTAAGAATTTTCTTGATGTTCTTTATTTGAATTTTTATTTTTTCATGTTCTCCTCTGGAATATAAGGAAGAAGAAGTATCCTGTCCCGTTAAGATTTTCTGCTTATCCTTAAGATAAGTCATAACGTCCGAATAAAAAGAAGAGTCTAATGCCTGAAGCTCATTACGACCTTTCTCTCTTCTAAGAAGATCAAACAACGTTTCATAAGTTATCTTAACATCAACCATATTTATATGAAGAATAAGTTGTATTTATTTAAAGATTTTCAAAAAACTAAGAAAATATATATAAAGGACCCGGATATTGCTTATTCATGGATGTTTTTGATGCATACAAACTACTTATAGAATCAGACGAGTTTAAAGAATTTGCAGAACAGGAAAAAAATTACTATCTTGTTCATGCCTATTTGATGGAAGAAAAAAATAGGAATGCATCTTGGGAATTTGGATTTTACAACGAATCAAAAGATAAAATGATAATAATTCAGACTGAACCAATAAAGCGCTTGCCTGAAGAAGAAGTATTTAAAGAGAATAGAACAATAAACAAATTGAATTTTGATTCGGTTAATTTAACTCTTGCTGAAGCCAGTCAAATT
>CAZJQL010000008.1:9092-18251 GCA_964548665.1 uncultured Methanosarcinales archaeon | reverse complement strand
ACAAGAAAAATATAGATCTGAACAAATAGTTAAAAAAATAAACATACTTCAAAGTCTCCACAAACAAATCTGGAATATAACTTTAATTTCTACAGCGTTTAATATAATTAATATAAAAATTGATGCAGGTAATGGAGAAATTATATCTACAAATATGCACTCCATATTGGATTTAGGAATTAAAAAAATGTAATTTAAAGACGTCCATTCTTTATGTATTCATTAATCTCGTCATCTGATAACTCTATGCTGTTCTTAGGCTTTTTTTTGGACACTCTAGATTTTTCTTCAAATTTTACTTGAAAAGTCCTTTTTTTTCTCAATAAATAATATCCGAATAGAAGTCCTGTTGCAAGTCCAACAAGGTGCGCTATATTGGCAACATTGCTAGGCATAAAAATTCCAAAAATGTCTATTAATGCAAAAATAATTCCTGCTGTTCTAAGAGACATAGGTATAAAAAACAAAAACCAGACTTTCAAATCAGGCATTAGCATAATTGTTACGCCGAGTATTCCCATTATTGCGCCACTTGCGCCCAGAGCTTTATCGTAAAAGAATATTGATGCTACTGCTGCAAGAAAACCTGCTAAAAAATAAACGAAATAAAACCTTTTAGTTCCTATTCTAGATTCAATAAGCGGTCCGAATAAAAATAAGGCGTACATGTTAAATATAAAATGTGTAGGGTTTGCATGTAAAAACATGGAAGTTATAAGAATCCAAGGCCGTGTAAGAACTTCTTGGGAGTTAAGTAAAAATGCTTCTGTGAAAATAGACCCTAGAACTATTTGTAAAAAGAAAATTATTGCTGTGAATATTAAAACTGTCAAAGCGCCATTATTTTTAAACACTTTATTCATAAGCTATTAGAAAAACTGAAACTATATAAAAATATTCTTTTGGGTTGATTTTTTTGTTAAATTTTTTTTATTTACCGTTTTTATAAAATTTATCATACTCTGGATGATTTACAAAGTATTTGCAGATTAGCAACGCAATGTTTCCTTCTTGATCATTTATAAGCTTATAATTTGATCTTGCTGATCCATGTTTTACTTTTCTAAAATGTCCCTCACCAAACTCTTCGCTCAATACAGAATACATGTTTGTTTTTTGCTTTTTAAAACCTCTTGTTTGCCATTTCTCAACGAACTCTCCAAACATAGGGTTATTGTTTTTAGCCATTTCTGTGTAGACTGCCTGATCCTTTACATTTGTTATTAGCTCAAGATTTATTATTTTGATGTTGTTCACTTTTTTATTCTCGTTTATAAATTGTAATATGCTTTCAGTTGATGTATATATTGAGGGTTTGTGTTTAGGTGTTATTCCTGATGAGTTTTGTGGATTTATGAAGTCAAATAACATTTCTAAGGTTCTCAAATACTCTAATTTATGTCCGTTTCTCAGATTCAAAATATCAGGGTTATTTTGAAAAATATTTGTTGCTTCTTTTTTATCTATAGAATAAAGTTCTAGAACTGTTTCAACACCATTTATAAAAGTCTTCAGTTCTCCTATGTTCTGATTATCTAGTAAATATTTTGCTTCATGATTTTTTATTCCTTTAGAATTTAAATAAGCAAGATCTTCAACCGATTGGGTTTTGACTACGTATTCTTTCTTTATGTGTGTTTCAGTGGTGTTTATTTGAGTTACTTCTTTGTATTGTTCTCTGCATTCAGGTTTATTTAACATAGAAATGTTTTTTATTGCTCTAGTTCTATTTATGTCGCCTCTTATTAATTTGATGAGCTCATAATCAACTCGAGCATCATCTATATTGGAATATTTTCCTTGTATTGATTTTATTAAATCAAGATTTTTTTTGAGATCATCTATTAAATAAAGGCAAGAGTTCACAGAGTCTCTTATTAGTGTTATTTCTGAATTTAATTCTTGTATGTTTTGTTCTTCCTTATTCATTTGTGCTATGATTTTATTATTATCTTCTTTTACATGTTCTAAATAAAATCTCTTTTGTGCAGGCATTTTTTTGTGTTCTAGTTTTTTTATTGTGTTATTTATGCTCTTTAATTTGCCCACCGAAGACAGATGTGTCTTATATATGCTCATAAAACGCTTATATTGGTTCGAGGCTATGTCTCTTGTTAATAATAATGTGTTCTCCATTGGAGCAATTAGAGTAAGATATTGATTTACATCTAAGGTGTTGTATGTTGTTTTAAGTTCGTTCTCATTAAACACTATTGATTTGATGAATTTGTTTATTTCTTCATTGAATTCAAGACTTGAGTCCAATGAAAAGAATATGTTTTTTGAATTTTTTTCTATTAATGAGATTTGGCTGGAGATTGCGCCTTCTAAAGTTGATATTTCTTCTATTTCGTAAGATTTATTAAATTCATCTAGGCTTGTTTTGTTTTCGCTTTTTTTATTAAATAAGTTGAACAATATTTTTTGCATTATTTTCGGTTAAACAAAGTAATATAAATATTTATCTATTAGTCAGTAGTGAATTTATCTAATTTCTTTGTTTTTAAAATAATGAAAAAAGTTTAAATATGTGCATAAACAATTAAGCAATATGCATGCTATTATGAAAAAACAAGAACATGAAAAAGGAGGAGAGAATGAAGGTGCTGAAAATACAGATATGCATACAGAAGTATTGGAAATCCAGCACCAAGAATCAAATACAGACCAACCAAAAGCAGAAATAGCAAAAGATCGTTTGAAATTCGGACTTTCTTTAATATTTGTAGCAATAATTTTATATTTCCTGATAAAGCTGGTCATTTCTCTTGTAACATAAAATGATTGAACTGATCAATTTAGTACTTTTTCCCCTCGCAATACTTTTATCTGCCGTTGCAACATCCATCGGTGTAGGAGGAGCAATATTCTTCACACCAATATTTATTCTGTTTTTCAAAATAAATCCTGTGCATGCAGTCATGCTCGGATTAATTGTTGAAATATTTAGTCTTATAAGCGGAGTATCTGCGTACTGGAAAGAAAAATCAATAAATTTACACATTGTAAAAAAAATGATATTCTTTACAATACCTGCGACGATAATAGGCGTTATCATAGTAAAATACTTAAGTCAAAACGCAGTATTGCTGTTCATATCAGCAGTCTTATTTTATGTCGCATTCATATTTCTTATAGAGGAAAAAAAAGCATTGCCAAGACATCCCGAACACACAGGTGCACACACAAAGCATAAAAAACACGTTTTAGATTCAAGAGTAAAGCAAGCAGGCTTTTTTGGAGCAATATTTACAGGTATAACATCTACGGGGCTGGGAGAAATAGATGAATACATGTTTTTAACGAAAATGGGTCTTCCTATACCTTCAGCTTCTGGAACTTCAATGATGATTGTTCTAATAAGCGCCATAGTTGCATTTATTGCACATTTAACCTCTTGGTCTGTGGGAGACACAGAAATACTTCTAAAAACAATCTGGATAATTATAATAACTATTCCGGGAGTGGTAATAGGAGCACAAGTAGGTGCCAGGTTGTCTCACAAAATAAATTTACAGACTTTAAGCACATACGCCGGAGCACTCTTTTTTATATTGGCTTTACTAACTCTTTATGCAATATTCTAAAAACCAACTCAACAATAATCTTTATAAATACAATATCTTTCCACAACATTATCGACTCAAAAAGAAAATGCAGTTCAACGAACAAAAGAATAACAAATGATAAGGGCTCAGCTATATTTAACTGTCCTTCATGCAATGATTTTGAAATAATAAGATCTAAGCATGCAAGACAAATAGTTGCAAAGTATTCCTGCCCTAAATGTGGTTTCACAGGACCAAATTAATAGTTCTAAAAAATAAAATTAGGAGAAAAAATGGGAAAAGCAATAGTCACAATTAAAATAATGCCTGAATCGCCTCAAACAAATATGGAAGCATTGGCAATAAAAGTAAAAAACGCTATAATAAAATTTGCTGGAGAAGGAGAAACTAGAACAGAAATAACTCCTGTTGCATTCGGATTAAAATCACTAAGCATCACTTTTATTATGGATGAACAACAAGGAAGTCCAGATCCTCTTGCTGAAGAAGTAGAAGCTTACCAAGAAGTAAATTCTGCAGAAATAACCGATGTAAGAAGAGCAGTAGGTTGATTTTATTCTATCTTATTATTTTACAAATTTTTTCATCGACATATTTCTGAAGGTAAAACAATGCCTGTTCATTCTGTTCAGGCACAATTTTTAATTTAGAATCATAAAATATTTTTAATCTGTCCTGATCATCTCGTCCAGAGTATATTTCGTGTGTGGGTGAAAAAATCCCGTTCGTTGTCTCAAATGTGAAGCAAAGATAATGCAGACCATTAGACTTAGGTATTACTGACTCAAAAAGATTTATTTTTTCAAAAACAAGCTCATAAAAATTAAAAATCTTATTTTGAATAGTTTTAATTTCTTGAGGTTGATTTATTAAAAGAAAATACATTCTTGTCAGCAAATCCTCGTGATGATATTGTGATCCTTCAGTTCTATTCCAGCGAATTTGTCTTTCAGGTGGAACTTTTCCGATAATTCTACCTTCTAAAATCTTATTTTCTAAAACTCTATTGCTAAGTTTTTTTTCTTTAGACATAAAAATAAGAATATTATTTTTGTTTAAATATTTTATTTACAAAATAAAACTTCCTCAACAACATCTTGTGGAGCATCGGTCTTTAAACCAGTGTCACAAAAATGAGTTCTTGAAATATTGTATCCTTTCTCTTTTATTACTTTAGAAATGCTCTCAAAGCTAGGAAGATTTCCTTTGAGTTTTCCCTTAGCTAGTTTATGAATATCAAAAAAACCAAACTCCTTTATTTTGCTCTCCTCAAAAATAACTTCCAGAAATTTCAAAGAGGATTTATCTAAGAAATCTAATTCCCTTTTCATTAAACTTATTAAATCATCACTCCACAACTCTCCTGTCCAGACAGGTCCAAACAATTCATCAGCTTTAACGTAAAAAGAATGCATGGCTAATAATTTATCACACTCCTTTTTGCCTTTTTTATTTACGAAAAAAACACGCATATAGTGATCCTTAGAATAACTAAAAACAGGTATTAACGCTTTTTCGTACTGAATTCCAACCAATTGAATTTTTCTTATCAATATTCTCAAACCGAACTCATGCATTAAATGATTTCTTAAAGGATTTGCCCAATACTTTCTTTTACATGCGGTAGGATAGCTTCCGCAAAGAGCAGAGGTATCTGTAGCAGTTACCGCAAGTATTCCATCAGAACGTAGTGTTTTGATTGCTGAATCAAGAAAAGGATTTGGACTACCAAACGGATCAATATCAATGTAATCAAAAGAACGCCTTTCATTCAAAAAAGCATTAGCGTCAGTATTATGTATAAAAAAAACAGAATCATTGATTTCATTAAGATTAAGATTATTCTTAAAATAAAATTCATAGTTCGGCTTAAGGTCATTAACATGAAGTTCTTTAATAATTCCTTTTTTTAACTCTTTTAAAAATCTTAAAGATCTTATTCCGGAGCCTGCCAGAGGATCGCAAATAATCATGTTTTTTTTGTTTAATGCATTCAAAACAACAATAGAAACATCTCTGTTAAACTTCATAACTGGATTAAAAAATACAGGCATTTTCTTGTCCACAACAGACTTTTGCTCTCCAAAGACTCTAATTCCCTCTTCTTCAATTATTGAAGTCATAATGAAAGAAAACCAAGCTGATTTAAGTTTGTTTTTATTCTTTTATCTCAAAAGAGCTAAGACAATGCCTTTCTTCGGTTTCTCCAACTATTTCAAATTCTATTTCTGGGCTTAGCAAGATTGTTCCATTGCTTCCAAAACAACTCACTTCTCCAGTTTCAGGGTTTTTCATAAGAATTATTCCATCTTCATTCCAGTTAAGCAATTCTTGATAAAAAATATATCCATCGGGAGTTGTACACTGTGCGGGATAACTCTCAAGAACAGGATGTCCTGCGTCTACGCATTCTTGAAAGGAAGAAATAATAACTTGTTCTTCATTTTTCGAACAACCAGCAACTAACACTAAAAGTATTATTAAACCAATGATATAGCTCTTGACCATAAGCTCACCCATTATTTTATTCTGTTTGTACTATATAAATTTTACTCAGAATTAAAGAGTTATTTCTTAACTTTTCCGCCAAATTTTTTAAATGTTTCAATCAAATCAACCATGTATTTTCCGTCTTCAAGTTTGTAAATAAGTGGCTGTTTTTTTTGAAATAAATTAACAAGATCAAGCTCATACTTTCCAGGACCCAGAATACTTATGCTTTCAAAATCAAGTACGACGGGAAGTTCTTTATCTATCTCATTACCAATTATGTCGTATACATCTTTCTCAATCTGATCCTTCTCTTTTCTAGATAAATCAATACTTCTTTCCTTTGCACGTGCAAGATCAGAATCTTTAACAAAGAAAAAAAGCTTTGCGCCGCACTTAGAACAACCTTTTAGAATTGCACTAGAGGCATCTCCATGTAAAGTACCGCATTTAACACATTGATGAGGCATAATATTACCAACTTAAATTTTAACTATTTTCTTTTTTTGTTTGATAAATCCTCAGTTAATAACTGAATTTTATCAGGATCTTGCTTAATTTCTTTAATTATTTTAGCAGGACCTATTATTGTGAATCCGTGCCTGTCTCCAAGAAGAATATTAACAAGCTTAGATTTCAATGACTTAAAAAAACCTTCATCTGCACCAGATGTATTTACCACGCTGAGTTCTATTCCTTTAAAACTGCTACTTATTTCTTCCATTGTTTTTCTAATTAATTCAGCTTCTTCTTCACTTCTCAAACGACCTTCCATTAAAACTATTTTATTTGCTTTAACTGCTTTGAGTAATTTAGCTATTCTTCTCTGAGAATCTAATTGTTCAATTTCATAAAATGGAATAAATTGTAATGTTAGCATCGTTTTTGTCACCATATTAATGTCCTGCAAGTTTGAATAAAGCCTCGTAGAATGCATCTATGTTCTTACCGAACTTTGCGCTTATTCCTATAACTTCGTATTGTGGGAAAGCTGCTTGAATTTTCTTTATGTCTGATTTTCTCAAGTCAACTTTATTCGCAACTATTAAAACAGGTATTTTTCTAGCCTCAAGATTACCAATTATTGTAACATTAACTTGACTGTAAGGATCTTTAGTCGAATCAAGAACCACAACTACGGTGTCCATATCGTCGAGCCATTTTATAGAGTCTATTACTCCTTTGGTTGCCTCTTTTGCTCTTTCTTTTGCTTCTTTTTCTTTCATGCCTATTTTCATGAAATCTTCATAGTCGATCTTTGTTGCAATTCCCGGGGTGTCTACAAGATTAAATGAAAGTTCTTTTCCTTTAGACTTTATTACGACTTGCTCTTTTATTTGTATTTCCCTCGTTTCGTGAGCTATGTTTGACACGCTCCCCATTTCTTCTCCCAGCCAATCCAAACAAATCTTGTTGGCAAGAGTTGTCTTTCCACCGTTAGGAGGACCGTAAAGACCAAGCTTCACTTTTTTTTTCTTGCCGAATATTCTAGAAAATAAGTTTTTGAAACTTTTAAGCACGTTAATCATGAAATAAATGCTTTTTACAGTAATATATAAATCTTTTGTTTGATTTATGCTAAAAATACTCACTTAAACTATTGTTTGATGTTATGATTTTAATAAAAATTATATAATAAAGTTAATGATTAAAGTTAAAGATAAAATGAAAAATAAATTGAATATTAAATTGAGTAATAGATTAAAGAAAAAACAAACAGATTCAAAGAATTTTGTATCTGATAAGTTTATTTCGTCTAGAGTTGATTCTAAAATCGTCAAATATTATGATGGTATATCTTCTGGTTATGATGAGCTTCATTATGATGAACAAAAAAAGAAGCTAGATGTGATTAAAACCGAGTTAAATTCCACCATGAGAAAAAATCATAGGCTTTTGGATGTCGGGTGTGGAACATGTTTTTCTAAAAATTTTTTTAATTGTATTTATTTCGGCATCGAGCCATCATTAGAAATGTTAAAGAAGTCTGATTATTATTTGAAACAAAAAAAAGACTTGGGGGGAGAGAACTTATTTGTGGGTGGTGCTGAGGATTTAGATTCTTTTTTTGAAAAAAAATTCTTTGATTACATTATTTGTGTAAGTGTTGCGCATCATTTTCGTGATTGGGAAGCTTCTTTAAAAAATATTATTATGGTTGCTAAGCCTGGCGCAATCTTTGTTTTTAGTTTGTTGAGAACAAAAAATGTTTTGAATCAGGAGCAAAAACTAGAAAATTTTTTTGATATTTATAAAAGGGTGGATGATTTTTCTTTAAAAGATGTTATTTTGTTCTGCAAAAACAAAAACTTTAAATAAAAAGACGTTATGAAATGTATACTAACATATTTTTTATTACAAAAATGTGCTAGATTTGTGTTTTTAGTTAAAGTTTCGATATTTAATCTAAAAATAAAGAATTGAAGGTGCTAAAATGGTTGAAAGAATAAAAGATATACAAAATGATGAAATAAGAAAACTAGCCGAGACATTGAAAAGTTCAGGACTGGCTGCCTCTGAATCAGAAGCAATAAGAATTGCAACAGGAATGTCTAGAACAAATGTTAAAGTAAATCAAAATTTTGAAGAAAGAAAAGGAACAGCATCTACCATGCTTGCAAATATGAACAAAGTTTATCCAAAAAGAGAAGAAACACCATCTTTTGAAGCTCAAGCAAGACAACAAACAGTAACTCAACAGCCACATAAAAATACAAACAGTAATATTTCTGGTTTTAGCAACAAAAGTGTTTCATCTGGATTTTCTGGAAATGTGTCTCAACAACCACACATGCACAGAGTGGAGGAAAAAACAGAGATAGTAAAATTCTCGGACTCTAAATTACAAAGTCAAGATCCATTTGAAATGGCTGATGAAGATGAAGTTGTAAGACAAGAAATAATAACTCGAGAACATGTGAAGCCTGTCCAAGCACAAAATGTTAATTCTAATGTTCAACAACAAACATCAGAACAACCTAGTCAGGAACAACCTAAACAAGTTTGGGACGAAAGAAAACCAAAAAAAGACATAACTAAAATGGAAGAACATAAAGTCGATTTAGGTTCTGTCTTCAAATTTAAAGGATAATCTTGAATT
>CAZJQL010000008.1:0-9056 GCA_964548665.1 uncultured Methanosarcinales archaeon | reverse complement strand
TATATTTTTTATTAAATTTATTTACAGAATCTTTAAATATTGTTTAAAA
Source organism: uncultured Methanosarcinales archaeon (assembly GCA_964548665.1). Taxonomy (GTDB): domain Archaea; phylum Nanobdellota; class Nanobdellia; order Woesearchaeales; family 21-14-0-10-32-9; genus 21-14-0-10-32-9. The sequence goes on along the minus strand of CAZJQL010000008.1, from coordinate 9,007 downwards.
TTTCTTAATTTATGAAATTAGAGAATAGAGTAAAAGTTATATCTCTTATTTCTAGACTAAATTTAGTTAATGAGTTTAGATCTAGAAGAGAGTTTCACACATCTGAACTAATTGGAGTTATGTCTATGCTGTCTGAAGATTTAACAGACCATTTTATTAAATTTGATGATTACCTGGTTCTAAGTCAAGACAAAATAGATAATTTCTCGAAACCTTTTGAATTTTTTGAAGATAAAATATATCGTACTGGAATCATAAGGGTTAATAAATATGATGATGCTAAAATAATGGTTCCAGGAGCTGAACTCTTGCCTCTATTCTCCGAACACAAGTTCAAAAAGAATGTTTATTGGGCTGATCAAATAGATGGTGCTGACTTTGTTGTGAAAATTAAACAAGCTACAGCTACATCTGTAGAGAATATTCTTGAAAAAGAATTGAAATCTAGTGGTTATAGAAGCAAAAAACATCTCTTACGGGATATTAATGAAGCTCGAGGGTTTTTGCCATTTGAAGATGAGATTAGACAATATAATTTGGTTTCTGTTTATTTTTTCTCAGAAATACTGACTAATTTAACTTCAGATCAGAAGAAAAGGCTCACACACAAGGCTTATAAATGAATAATGGTGTCGTTGGTGATCTTTTTGTGGTATTTTTTCTCCATGATTTTTGCTGTTTTATTGTTCAAAATGTCCTAAAATACCATAAAATTTATAAACGATTTCTCACTATTCTGTGATGACAGATATATTTTATGATTACGAATAATATGGGAGGTTACCAATATGAATAAAAAAATAACATTTGTTATGCTGGCAGTCTTGCTGGTATTATTGACTGTGCACTCTGCACTTGCAGTAATATCAATAACAAGCACACCAATAACAACTGCAACAGTAGGACAACAATACAGCTATCAAGTAGTTGTTTCAAACCCAACAGGAGATGCACTTATATACACTCTACCGCAAGCTCCTCAAGGTATGCAAATAAGCAATAATGGTTTAATAACATGGACTCCTACAAGTGCAGGCGCATTCAATGTTAATGTAACTGTTTCAAGTGATGCAGGCTCAACAGCTTCACAAGCATATGTTTTAACAGTTAATGCTTTAGCAGCCACATTAACTGCAGAAGCAGTAGAATTAGGATCTCAAACACAAAAAAGAGATGAACAAATCTTAAACTCGCCTTGGACAATAAAAAACACAGGATCCTATGCTATAACAATAAACAGTATCCAACACACAGTCGTATCAACAAGGTACAATATGACCATAACTCTTGCTCAACAGACAATTCAGCCTGGACAACAAGTAAATGCTTTGATAACAATAAATGTTCCAAGCAATGAAGATGCAGGAAGAAAAAGAATAGGTCAAGTTAATATAGCTGCTTCAGCAGCAGACGGAACACAAATAAGCCTTGCAAAAGACGTTTACTTGACTGTTGAAAATAACCTTGTAATAAACGAAATAGAAGTAATTGTGGGGGGAAAGAAAGATACTCTTACAAGTTCAGGAACTGTAGATGAGGAAGCAGAATTCGATGATGAAATAACAATCACGATAGAAATAGAAAATACGTACTCAGATGATAACTCTGATACAGAAATAAGAGATATTGAATTGGAACTAAGAAGCTCAGATCTTGATGTTGCAGATGGACTAGATGATTCATTATCAGGTTTAGATGCAGGAGACAGAGATGACGATATGACAGTATCATTCACACTAGATCCTGAAGATATTGATCCAGAAGACGCTCCATTCGATATTGATGTGACAATTACAGGAACAACAAGAGATGGCGCAAAACACGGAGAAACATGGACCATAACTTTAGATATGGATGTGGAATCAAGAGATTTAAACATAATAAGTGCAACAGCAAATCCAAGCACATTGTCTTTGTGTTCTGACAATAGAAGAATAAGGGTAGACACAGAAGTAAGAAATATGGGCTTGAGAGATTTAGATACAGCAATGCTAAGATTTGACATAGATGGCCAAAATGTTGGTGCACTAATAAGAGACATAGAGTTGGATCAAGGAGATAAAGAAACATTTATTGCAAATCTAGACTTGCCTAGAACAATAGCTCCAGGAACTTATTATGTGGACATAAAAGCATACCCTACAACATCGACATCATCAACAACAGATGACGAAGCAGTAATAATAACAGTGCTAGAATGTCAAACACAAACAGTAACACAAAATACAACAAACAACAATAATAACAACAATCAAAACAACACAATAACTTCTCCAGTAATACAAGGAACACCTGTTTCAAGTACAACTGGAAAGAGCGTTCTAGGAAATGAAACAGTATACATAGCAATACTAGCTCTGCTTGTTGTTTTAATGTTTGTAGCAGTGATATTTTTAGTGTTCAGAATGACTAAACAATAAGTCATTCAAATTTTTTTTATTTCTTTTAAAAATTTTTTAAGAAGCTCTCTATTTCTAGAAAATTTATCATTAGCCTTAGAAACTAAAAAATCAATAAATTTAGAATCAACAAATAATGTTCCATTGCTTGCTATCGGAACATCGATTTTATCATTAAATATTATCTCAACCATAACTCTTTTACTTTTACCTATGATTCCAGAATGCTTAAAACCTAGAGTTCTGCAAACTTCTAATAGTTTTTCTGCAGAAAAATCATCTCTGCAAGCAACATGAAAAATAGGCGCTTCCTGTCTAAACCAAACAATATGCTCAGGAATATCAATGAGCGCAGATAAAATTTCCTCACTAGAAACAAAATCATGCTTAACAAAAATCCAACCACACTCGTGCTTCTTCTTAGATTCCGACTCAAAAAAAAGATTAATTCTACCCCCGCAAGAACTCGTTGTGTAATAATCAGCTTTTTTATTAAATTCCTCAATTACAGGAATAGCATCTAAATCAACGTCTCCTTTTTTAGATTTGTCAGGCTTGTATAATTTTTCAAGAGTTGACTTCTTTGAAGCATCAAAATAATCCATAATAGTAAGTAAAATTCATATCATTAAAAAGTTTTTTAATGGTTTAGTCTTTAATTGTGTTCTTCATATAACTTTAATACTTCTGCGTCAGTCAACGCTCTATTATAAACTCTTAGTTCATCGATAAATCCTGTTAGTGATGCACTACTTTTGTATTGACCTATTTTTGAACCAGGAATTAAAGGAATTGCTCCAAGACTACTTGAGAAAGCTTTTAGTTCTCCATTAACATATACATTTGCATCAGTTTGATTATGCCTAACAAATGTTAACATATACCAGTTTCCAGTTACTAAGCTTGGAGAAAAAGTGATGTCTGCATTAGCGAATGCCCATTTGTTGTGATAAATCCTTAAATTATAAATTGCGCTACCGCTTCCACCAAGTATTCCTGGTCCATTAATAGGAAGTGCAATCGGTTTCATAAAAAAATTAACTGTGAACGGATTAGTTGCATCTATACTAGGCATATTTGCAGAAATATAAGATAAATTTGTATGACTTAAATACACGCAATATCCTTTAACACAATCATTTAGTTCCCACAAGGTATTGTTCATTAAGGTTCCTGTTTTAGAAAAAATAGAAGAATCATGTGCATAAGTTCCTTGTCCTTCATCAAAAGACCAATACCTAACCAAACCATATAAAGAATGATGAATATCATTATTTACTTGTTTTATTTCATCAGAACTTTTTAACTTTCCTTTCAATTGTATTTTAGATGTTTTTGTATAAAGTTCATTTCCAGAGTAAGGGTAGTAATCCATATTGACTATTAAAAGTTCATTTTTTCCAGAGGTTAAAGAGGTTTCACAAAATAATTCAAAATCAGATTCAGAAAATACAACAGGACTAAAAGTGCAAGAACCAAGATACTCATTATTCCTAGAGATTGTAACGTTTTTTATAACTATGGTTTCAGGAAGATTATTTCGTAAAAATATTGATTGATACGCATCCGTTGTTAGATGTTGTTGACACTTAAAATCTAATCCCGAGGTGCAGGTTTCTGGTCCGCTTATGTCGAGTACTCCGAAGTATGTGAATCCTCCGACCATTACTAGAATAATTAGAAATGCCCAACCATATGTAGTAAGAAACTCAAGAGCAGCTTGTCCTTGTTTACGCATTATTTTATTATTTTTTTATCATATATATATATTTTCTTTTTTTACAATATTTTTTTAAATTATTTCCTGATAAACTTCTCCATTTCTTCTACGAACATTTTTGCTTCTGAATAAAGTTTATCATATTCGTCTCCAGAAACATAAGTCTTTTTTCTAGATGCTAGGTCTTTGCTCAAGCCATAAAACTTTCTCATCGTTAAAACGAATTTCTTATCTATTAATTTTGGTCTTGCTAATTTTTCTTCAAGAACGTCTGCTGCATGCTCCGGACTTGGAGGAACTTCGTTTATGCTCATAAGCGCAGCATGAGCAGAATCAATAACTGCCCAATATAAATCATAACATGCATCGATTAATCTTCCTCTTGAATTAGCAAGAGTTCTAGGCGCTCTGTTGAAATAAGCCCAAAGCGCTTCAGGGCTAGGTCTTATTCTTCCCTCACGAAGAAGCATCTGAAGAGGATCAAAGAAACCTGTATCTATTAGTGCATAGCCATCTCTTAATACATTTATAACGATTGGGTCTCCTGCTCTAACATATTCCCAGAAAGAAGTAAATTTCATAGACGTAACATGGACTTTATCAGAAACTTTTCTAACTGTTTGTTCAACTATTAATCTATATGCTTGTGTCATTTCAGGAGTTATACGTATTGTTACATCATCAAGAATAAGAAGAATATCTATATCGTTAGCACCCTCTTTTTTTCTTGCAGCACTTCCAAATAAAACGACTCCTTTGAGCAAATCCTTTAACTCTTTATGTATTTCTTTAGCAAACTTGTATGATGCATTTAAAGTTTCTGAGGAATAGTTGCTTTTAGAATGCGAAGCCTTTTTGTGTATGCTAAAATCCATATCTCACCTCTGAATAAAAATATAAGAATAATTCTTTATATAGTTTTCTAATTAAAAGCTTATTAAATTATTCGATGTCTTCAACGAAATCATATGCAATAATTATTCATTCAAATAAGCTATTACGCTGAATTCTCCATTATTATCCTCATAAGCTGCAGGATATCCATTGAAGTTCCACGAATCAGCAATTCCTATGTATAATTTTGTAGCTCCTGAAGGAACCAAAAATGTTTGTCGTTCACCAGAGTTAGTTCCCGTTAAACCATCTCCTATAAAGAAAACTTGTCTTAATGCTGGAGAGAAACTAGTTGAATTTATTGGAGTTATATTATAATCTATGTTGCTTGGAGGACTAAGAAGTTGAGGATTAGATCCATCCGTGAAGACGCCAACTATTGAACCCCAAGGTCCCTTATATGCACTAATTCCTCCAAGAGCTCTTATATTGCTAATGCTTCCAGCGTTTCCATCAGGAGAGTAAAAAACTGCTGAAGGATCCAACCAATAATCAACACCGCCTGATGCAGAAAAAGAAAGACTTGAACCGGCACTGACAGGAAGTGCTTTAGGAATAGTCTCAATTAAGAAATAAGAAGGATAGTTCGTTGATCCGTGTCTTGCTATGACGTAAGAAGTATCTAAAGGAGGAATGGTAACATCAGTTCTTCCAGCAAGATATATAACATCTGTTCCTTTCACTGTAAAAGCTGTTGAACCTCCAGAAAAAGATAATACTGTTTCCTGATAAGGAGTTCCCGTATTTTGAGTTGGAGGAGGCGTGGTTTGGGTTGTATTTTCTGGTGTTGAAGGGGTTGTAGCAACAAAGTTGTCCTGAGTTTCTGCTTTGTAAACTTGACTCACAATAGAAGCCTTCACTGATTTTGCAAAAGACTCATCACTTGAACTTTTATAATAAGTTATTTCTAATTCACTCTTTACTTTTTCACCATCTTTCAAACCTTGATTGTTGCAAGTAATTAAGAAATCTTCATCAGCACCAATTATGTTGCTTTGTGAAGAACAAGCAGAAGAGCTATCTGAAGCACCCACTGCTAACGAAGAATTTTTTATATTTATTGAATGACCTAGTTTATTTTTAAATTTGAAGTTTTGCTCATTTTCACTTATACTATGCGCTTCACATGAAAAACCTGGAGGACTCACACATTTATCCGGTTGCAATTGTTCTGGCGTAACTACGCCTGTGCTTGCCATTGCTCCAACCAGAACTAAGACGACAACAAATGCCCAGCCATAAGTTATAAGAAATTCTAATGCGCCTTGTGCTTTTTTCATTTCAAGACTTTTATTTTTTCTTTATTTAAATTTTGTTATTAATTTTATTCTAAAGGAATATCGCTCCATGGACGCCAATCATTGCTTGGAACATAAGCTCCAGCTATAAAGAATGCTGGTGCGTTGTAACCAAATTGAGCATCTCTCACATTTTTAAATCTCATCCTTCTATTGATGCCATAAACTGGGCTATTGACCATGGAGAGAGTATCATACATAGCAGAATTAGGATTATAGCTTCCAGGTTCAACTATCAAATCATTTATTCCCAATTTTTCCATTTCTTTCAAAAATTCTTTCATAGGAACATTACCTTGGCCTGGAGTAAGATGCTCATCATCAAAACCAAAATTATCAGTAAGATGAATATGAGAAACATAACCCTCTTTGACAAGTTTTTTTGCTTGAGAAATCATCCATTTCTCAAAATCTTTCGGATCGCCCTTATAGTGTTCTCTGAATAAATTCAAATGTCCTATATCTAAAGTTCCCTTGATGTGCGTTTCTGCAAGTTTCTTAGCTTCACTATCATCCTTGCCCTGCATTTTTAATAAATCAACCATTCTGTTTCTAGAATTCTTTATAATTTCCATATATTCTTCAGGATGACTTCCAAACATTTTAGGATCCCAATTTTCAGGAGCAACATAAATAGGATCCTCCAAACCGTACTTATCTTTATTACGATTATATGTTTCCATTGCATAAATTGCGGATTTAGCAATCGTGTCTGCAGTTCTCTTCAAACCATACTTCTTTGCAGATTCAATATGGCTAATAGTTTCCTCAGCTTGTTTTGCCATAACGTCTGCAGATGCAGAAGCTTCATGAATATGTCTCATCCTATTTTCCTGATCCCTTATAAGTCTATTATAAAAATCATCAGGTGTATCTTCTTCTCTTGTCCTGTATTTTCCTAAAAATTTACTTTTAAGCTTCCAGCGTTCATTCTCAGGAGTTATCTTTTCCAACTCCTTGTACATATTATATTCTTCAAGAAGTTCATCTCTAGAACGTTTAGTCTCTTCATACTGCTGAGCGTGAAACAACGAATTACCCTTTGCTTGAAGAACTCTGTTCTCAACTTCAAGTATTGCAAACATCTCTTCAGGAGTTCTTTGCTGAGAAGGATTATTTTTATTCCATTCCTCAGTCTCCTTAATAAGATCATCCCATTTTAATTTCTGTACTTCAAAATTAGTTTTATCAGGATTAAATTTAGGAACTCTGTTAAATAATCTTTCAGGAGAAGCATCTTTTGATATTTTGTTGCCTCTGACATCAAGCCAATCATCATCTCTTAGAACATTTCCAAACTCATCTTTTTGACCGCTTTTACCCATATCTTTAGCAGTTAAATATACCGGACGATATACTTCTCTATTCTTACTAATTGTACTTACTAAGTCTCCAGTTCTATTATCAACTGCAAAAAGAACAGCGTCTTTATCTTCTTCAGCGTAACCCTCAAATTTAGCACCGCTTTTATCCTGCAAATGACTTAGAGGTCTCTGCCATTCTTGCATATGAAAAACAATAGCACCGCCTTTTGTTGCTTCTCCCGCGAAATGAATTGCTTTTTTTATTTCATTAATAACTTGAGATCTCGCTTCCTCATTAAAACCTCTCTCAGTAAATCCTGCAAGACTCTCGCTGTGAACAGAAGCATGAGTGCTAGTTTTCATTTCATTAATCTTCAACAGCTCTCTAATATCTTCTCTCTCTCTAGCACCATAACTTTCAGGAGTGGGTTGTTGGCTATTTCCTTTTCTTTTTCCAATAAAAGAAAACTCTAATCTACTTACACCTTCTCTTATTTTTGCTTTTAAAGACTCCATGGTGTTGCCCATAGGATTAGTTGTAGTTCCTATCTCTTTTGGCGTAAAATTAAGAGCCTCATCAGGAACAATAAAATTTCCTTCATCATCAACTTCTGCAGGAGAATTTGAAGCAAAGAATTCAGTATTATCTAACCTGTCCATTGCAGAATAATAATTATTTCTAGTAAATTGCATAACTATGCTCATACACGGAGATATATAAAGGTTTCTTTGATTTTTTTATGATTGCTTCAAATTGTATAATGTAAGTATTTCTGAGTTTGAAAGTGCTTGGCTATAAATTCTGATCTCATCAAGAGATCCTTTGAAATATCTTATGCCTCCAGCTCCCTGCTGTCTTCCAATAACCAATTTAAAAATAGAATCCATGTTCCCTATATTCGATGCATTAAGCGTTTGATATAATTGACCATTACGATAAACCTCGAAGCTACTCCCTTTTTTTTGCATCACAAAATGTTCCCAAGAATTTAAAGAAGGAGTTTTGCTTATTCTTACCCAATTAGGAGAATCTGAAATCTGAAAATAATAATATCCTGTGCTCCACAAATGAATTCCCCAACCAGCCCAATTAAGTCCGTCTTCATTTAAAGTGTTCATTATAATTCCCTGATCAACTGCTGTTGTATTTGATTTGATCCACAAAGAAACGCTGAAATCAGCTATACCTGTGTTAAATGCAGTTGAAGATGTTGTTGATATGTAATCATTGACTCCATCAAAATACAAACAACTTCCAAATATGCAGTTTTCTGTTGATTGCCAAGTTATGTTATTATTCAATGTTCCGTGGTTGTTGTTTCCGCTTGAGTCTTGTGCTGTTGTTCCGCTTCCTTCGTTGAAGTTCCAGTGGGCTATTAGTCCGTTTATTGG
>CAZJQL010000007.1:0-45251 GCA_964548665.1 uncultured Methanosarcinales archaeon | reverse complement strand
CTTTTTGTTTATTTTGTTAAGTGTTTGTTTTTTTTCTTCTTTTTGTTTTTCTGTTTCTTTTATATTCATTTCAATATTTTTTTTATTTTCTTTAAGTTCTGCTTGTTTTATTTCTAGGTTTCTTGTTTGTTGTCTAGAATTTTTTATATCTTGGTTTAGTTCTTTGATTAGTTCTTCGTCTATCATTATTTCTTTTATTCTTTGTTTTATTTCTTGTAGTTCTTCTTCTTTTTTGCTTATGTTTTCTGTGGAGGTATTTATTTTTTCTTTTAGTTGTTCTTTTCTTTTTATTTTGTCTTGTTCTGCTTTTATTTTTTGGTCTAGTATTTTTTCTTTTAATTGTTGATCTAGTTTTTCTTCTTGTTCTTTTCTAAGGGTTTCTATTTTTTCTTTTATTAATTTTAAGTTATTATCTATTTTAAGAAGTATTTCTTTTGTTCTTAGTTCTTTTTCTTCTGTTTCGCTTATTTTTTTGTGTTCTTCTTGTTCTACTTGTTTTTTATGCTCTTCAGTAACTTCTTGTTTGCAAGTAGGGCATTCTTTTAAGAAGGATATTTTGTTTATCAGGTCGTGTGATTGTTCTTTTTTGTTTTTATAAACAGCATTTTTTTCGAGCATCTCTATTTTTTTGTTGTTCATTTCTTCTTGCTTTTTAACATATGTTTCTATTTCTTCTTTTATCTGGTTTAGTTCTCTTAATTTTTTTAGTTCTTTTTTTTCTATTTTCTCCTCTTTTATGGATAAGTATTCTTCTTCAGCACTTTTTTTATTGTGTTGCTCGTTTTTTATTTCTATGTTTTTTATTTCTTGTTTCTTTTTAAGTTCGTTTAACTTTTTTTCTTCTTCTTTAATTATTTCTATTTTTTCTTCTATTTGTTTTTCTTTTATTTTAGCTTCTTTTGTTTTATGGTCTGTTTCTGTAAGTTCTTTTGTTACTTGGTTATTTTTTTCTTCCTGTTCTTTTTTTCTTTCTTTTAATTTGTTTATTTCTTTGTCTAAGTCTTGGTTTGCTTTTATTTCTGTTCTAAGTTCTTTTGCATATGCTGATGCGTTTTCTTTTATTCTTTTGTATTTGTCTATGTCGAATATTTTTCTTATTTTTTCTAGACGTTCGTCTTCTGTTTCATATAGTATTTGTTTCATTTCTTCTTGAGGGGTGTAAATTGTGTGTCTGAAAAGTATTGTTTTAGATTTGCTCAATAGTTCTTCTGGATATCCTAGGAGTTCAAGTATTTTCGATTTTAGTTCTATGGCTGTGGAGTCTGTTTTTTCTCCATTTATTTCTATGCTGCCCGCATCTTGGGTTATTCCGTTGCTTGTTTTTTTAAGGGTTCTTGTTATGGTTATGTTTTTGTTTTCTATTTCAAATTCAAGTTGTACTTTTCCTGTTGTTTTTCCGTGTCTGAGTAGGGCTGATCCTGAGAGTGCTCCTCTTATTAGTCCAAATAATGCGAATTCTATTGCAAGAAGTATTGTTGTTTTTCCTGAACCTATATCTCCGGACAACAAGGTTTTGCCTTCGGGAAAATCTAATTCTAAAGAAGTGTAGGATCTTATGTTTTCAAGCTTCAGGCTTTTTAGGAGCATTCAATATAGAAAATGGTTTTTGTTTATATGATTTTTTATGAATCTTTATAATAGTTTATTATATCTTCTGTGGGAAATGTTTTTGTTGGTGTTTCAGTTCGTGTTTTTTCTTTAAGTGTTTCTTTTATGTTATGAAAGAACAAATATCCTTTTATTACTCCTGGTATTATTAGTGGGTCAAATATTTCTGATGGGGCTGGTGTGTGTTCTTTGTCTTTGAAATGTTTGTGTGTTCTATATGGTATTTCTACAAATTTTATTGCAGTGTTTATTGCAAGAATTGCTCCTTCTATTGTTGCGATTGTTTTAGCTGCATTTCCTGCGAGTGCTAGTGTTTGGTCTACGTTTTGTTGTATGAATTCTCCTGCTTCTGGCACTGCATAAGCTAATGCTCCGTGTATTGCAAATGCTCCTAGGCTGTATTTTACGCTTACATCTGTTATGAAAGAAGTTTCTATCTTCATTATTTTTGCTAATGGTTCTGCATACCTCTTAGGTAAGCCTCCAAGAGTTATTCCTATTATGTAATCTGATGCTTTTTTTTCTTGGTTAGAATGTTCTGGTTTAGCAAAGTATGCTACTGCTTGTGAAACTTGTTTAGGCCATTTATATTCTTTTGAAAGCATTTCTGCAAGATCTTCCCTAAAATTTTCGAGTACTTTTTTCTTTTCGATTTTTTCTTTTGCTTCTTCGTATGGTTTTTTATAATTGTGTAAGACTTCATCTATGCTTTCATAATTTCTCATTAATTTCAAAGGAGCTTCATTTGCCGTTTTTGGTTTTATATCTAACTCTTTATAACGTGCGTCTGCATACATTTGCATATATCTTATTCCATCATACATTTCAAACAGTACTTTTCGTCACTATTTAAATGTTACTGATTGACCTAAATTTGTGTTTATTTTCCGCACATTTTATATATGATTATATTAAAACCTTGATTTATGAGTTATTTTAATGCTTGTCAAAACAAAAATTGTGACTTTTTTGAAAAAAAACTAAGAGGAAACATAGTAAAATACGGTGTTCTAAAAAACGGTAATGAAAGATTTAAATGTAAAAATTGTGGCAAAACATTTGTAAAAACAAGCGGAACAATACATTTCTACAAGCATATAAGCCAAGAAGAAATAAAAATAATGTGCACCCTGTTCTTAAGTAAGCTTAGCTTCAGAGAGATTTCCAGAAGAACAAATAGACACCTAGACACAGTCAGAACTCTTTTTCACAGACTCGCTGACAACATGCACGAATTAAAAGATTATTTCAAAGAAATAGGATTCTCAAAACAAGAAATAAAAGCTTTATCTGATAACATAAAGAAGAAAACCAAGAAAACCTTTAAAAACAAAACCGATATTCTTTAAAAAAGCATCTCCAAACAGAAAACGCACATTAACTGTTTACGGTGTGAGCGTGAAACACGAACACTAGTTTCCGGAGGTGCAACGGAAAACGCACAGCCCCGTAGTGTAGCGGCCAATCATACCGGCCTTTGGAGCCGGTGACCTCGGTTCAAATCCGGGCGGGGCTATCAATGTAAAAGCGATTTGGAAGGACTCGTTTTTTCCAAATCTTCTTTTACTTTTGCTTCTAGGTCTTTAACATATTTTTGTAATTTTTTCAATAACCTTTCTTTTTCATCAGGATCTTTTGTAGGATTTAATCTTAATCTGAGTGCGTCGTGGACAATGTGGTCTTGATTTTTTATTGAATTGGCCAGTTCTTTCCAAGAACTTGGCGGTTCTTTTCCTTCTAATCTTAGTTCTCTTTGAACAAGAAAAAATATTTGTTTTATTAGTTCTCTGAATCCAAATTCTTCATTTTTATACATGGGAATAAATGTAGTTTTAAATGCAGATAAATGTCCTTGGAGGAACTCTTTATCTGATCTAATTTTATATTTTTTAGGATCTACTTTTTGTCCATAAATTAATTCGTAATTATGTATGTTTCTTAAAAATGTATCTACGCCTCCTTGTAGTTTAGTCTTTTTTGAATGTCTTTCATTTTTTTCAAATTCTTCTAAAGATCTTGGCAAAAGTTCAGAAGGAGCGTAATCTTTTGCATATTTGATGTTTAATTCCTTGACTTTTTTAAGAGTTTCATTATCGATCATTATTGGTACAATATCAACATCGCTGTTTTCATCCATTTCTCGTCTGACAAAACTTCCTTTTATGTAAATAGAAATAATTTTTTCTTTTGGTATAAAATTAAACAGTGTTTTAATTGCTTTCTCAATGGAATCAATAGCAATTTCTTCTTTCAGGGATTTTAATGTCCAATCATTCCAAAATTTATTAAACATTAATTATGCTTAGTTCTCAAGCTATTTAAATATTGTCGCATAATTGCTTTACAAGCTTTTTTATAGTTAAGTAAATTACTAAATATGTGGATCTGATTAAAATATATAGAGATGATTTAAATGGAAACAGAACTCATAAGTATGTGAAAGATGATAAAAACTATTATTATAAATCAAGAACTGAAAATTGGAAAATTAAAGGAGAACTAATAGCTTCAAAGCTACTAAAAGATAAACTTAGAGTGCCTGAACCATTTAATTATGGTTTTGGAAAAATTTCTTATCTTAATTATGAAGAACTTCCTGGACAATCACTTGAGGTTTCTGATGATTTAATTAAACAAGCAGGACACTACTTAGCAAAAATACATTCTGTAAAATTTCCTTCTGCAGGAAGGATAGATTTAGAAACTTTAACCACTAATGGAAAAAAATGGAACTCTTTTTTTAGATCTATTTGGAATTATGATGTCGCTCTGCTTAAAAATACCGAGTTTGAAACTGAAGCCATTAAGATGGCAAGTTGGCTTGATGAACAAATAGTTAGAGAAGATTATTCATTAATACATGTAGATTATTCTAGAAAGAACATTTTGGCTGAGGAAGACATTTCAGGAATAATTGATTTTGAATTATGCTGTTCAGGAGATTCCATTTATGATATTTCGTGGTCTTTATTGAACTTTAGCGAAGGATTGCCGGGTTCAAATTTGAATGAAAATTCTAGAAATCGTTCAAAATTTTTAGAAGGTTATTTTATTGAAAGAACTCCAGAAAATTTTGAAAATCTAGTTAGAGTTTATTCTGTGGCACACCTAGTGAGAATTATGAGGGTTGATGTTCATTTATTAAAAAAAGGATTAAACTCAAAAGAATTCTATGAGTATAAAGAAATTCTCAGAAGTAACGCATTTAAGTTAATATCTTGATGCTTTGTACAATTTTTATTAAATCTGTGCTAACCTTTTTAAACAAAAACAGATTACTCCTAAATAATGAAAACAATCATCATCAGAGAAGATTTTAGAAGAGATGGTCTTGCTGCAAATTTCTTAGGAGATAAATATTTGATAGAATCTGCAATAAATTCATTTCCAAATGCGATTTTTAATATAGGGTATCCTGGAATCTGTGAAGCAGAAAAAAGAATGTGTTCAGATATTTTAGAACATAACAAAGATTCAAATGCGGAACTTGCAGTTGTTGGACATGCAAGACCTGAACATTTAGATTTAATGAGTGAAGTAATTTCGCCATATAAAAATGTTAGCGCAAATATATGGATTCCGATTAGTGATGAATTTATAAATCAAACTATGAAAACAGATCCTAATAATATTAAAGAATACATAAAAAAACTTATTGGCGATTGGAAAACAAAATCATCAGCACAGTTAGATATTGCTTTTGCAGATGTGTTTACTGGCAACAATAAAGATAGAACAAAAAATTGGATAGATGAATTTTTAGATGAAGGCATTAGAAGAATTATAATTTGTGACACTAAAGGTTCAGCCACACCATATGAAATTGAAGAAGTTTTTGATTTTCTTTCGAAATATAAAAATAATTTAGAGTTCCATCCACATAATGATAATGGCTTCGGAATTGATAAGATACTAACTGCAATTAATAAAGATATAAAATATATTGGTACCTCGATTTATGGTGCTGGCGAAAGAGGGTCTATGATAGATCCTAGACGCTTAAAAGATTTCGTGATGATAAATGAAATAGAATTTGAAAAATTTGAATATTTATATAAACAACAAATCGGAATTCCTGAAGAAATTATATCTAATGTTTTCGGAGAAAATATAATTGTTACGGGCTCCCAATGGAAACTAAAAAACAAGAATTCTTCTCTTAAACCATATTTTGGCGTAACAAGCAACATAGAGTTATTTGAATATGTGACTGGTGAAAAAATAGATCAACAAACGCTTTCTTCTCTAAAAAATGATTTATTATATTCTAAAAAAAATTTACTTTTATCTAAAGAACAATTGTCAAAATTAAGGAAGATAAAATGAAAAGATTAGTAACAGTAGGTCCTAATAATATAACAGGTTTTAGAAAACACATAGAAGAGATAATTTATTGCTACGAAGGACCTTCAAAGTTCATCGCAGTCGATTCTAAGGGTCCTGAAGCTTTAAAAGAGATAATTTTTGAAAAACCAGATCTATCAATAATAGGTGGAAGAAATTGGATAAGAAGAAATACGGACATACTAG
The DNA here is from genome assembly GCA_964548665.1 of uncultured Methanosarcinales archaeon. Classification (GTDB taxonomy): domain Archaea; phylum Nanobdellota; class Nanobdellia; order Woesearchaeales; family 21-14-0-10-32-9; genus 21-14-0-10-32-9. The sequence continues at coordinate 39,113 of CAZJQL010000007.1, read as the reverse complement.
AGTCAATACCCGGAAAAAAAGGTCTTTTAGTTGCAGGACCATTAGGACAAAACGAGATATCTGTGATTGAGATGGATAATTTTGTATATTTTATGAATTTATTAAATCAAGGAAAAATAGATTACTTATTCTTAGGATCTGAAGATTTTACTAAGCGAATAAATAGAGCGGACGTGATATATCTTCCAGCACCTTTCAAAACGGATTTGGGGATTTATCAAGAAAAAAGTTTTCCTTCTTCAAATATTGTTTCAATTCTAAATGATAAAGCAGTTCATAAAAATATTTTAAATGGGCTGGGGGGACTTGCACTTTCAAATAAATTAAACAAACTCGTAATAAATGGAACTTCAGAAGTACACGATTCTATTCTAAATCTTTTCGGTCTAATGGACAAAGTCGATAATGTTGGAATACTTTCAAAAAAAGAGCTTGAGAATAAAATAAAAAATAGTAAATTGCTTATACATCTTTCATATTCAGAAGGTTTATGTTATTCAGCTTTAGAAGCAATGTATTTAGGAACGCCTGTGCTTACTACAAACTCGATGCCCTGGTTTTATCATCCTTTAACTCAAGTAGATAATCCTGCAGATCACGAGGAAATATCTTCTAAAATAGATTGCATTCTTTCACTAAATAAATTTGAATATTCTAAGCTGGCCTATGAGTGCAGATTGATTGCAGAAAAAAAGATTGAAGAAAATAATAAGGTTGTTTCCAAAACACTTTATCAATTGTTAAAATGAATGATGAAGACATAATTTTAGAAGGCATAAATTTTGTTAAATTAAGGAGCATATACTCGAATAAATTAGATGAATGTGCTTCTGATATAAATAAATGGAAATTTCAAAGTAATGGAGAAAATTTTTTACTTAAACAATATAAAGATACAAGTTCCCACAGATTTGGCATAAGTGTGTTGAAATTAGCAAACAAAATAGCTGGGAATCAACATCTGATTTCAGAAGATTATTTTATTCATAAAAAAAGACCTTCTTTAATTTTTTCTTATATTGAAGGAACTATTTTAAATTCTTTAGATTCGGATATTTGTTATAATATTGGGCAAAAATTAGTTGAGTTTCATGAAAAAACAAATTTAACACATGGAGATTTTCACAAAGGAAATATAATAAAAACCACATATAATGCTCTTGCCATAATAGATATGGATCTGATGGGGCCTAGAAATTTTGAGTATGATGTTGCAATGCTCTTATTTTATGAATTAATTTATTATGATTTTTATTTAAATAGTACGGTGTGCCATACTGTGCTCTTATTCTATGAATTAATTTATCAAGAATCGAACAGAAAAAGTATTTTAAGAAATGAAGTAGAATCTTTATTCAAAGGATATAACAATAATCTTTCAAATGATTTGATAAAAGAAGAGATAGAAAATATAATTAAAGTTTCAGAGCATATAACAAATAATAACTTAAGATCGGGAATTTTTTCAAAATCACGGGTAGAATATAGAAACCTAATTTATGGATCTGTCAGAAAGAAGCTAGATGGAAATTTATTTGATGCATTCCACCCATAATGTGCCTGCATCGGATCTTGTATCTACATTAAGCTCGCTTATTTTGCTTTGTCTATAAAAAGATTTAATTATGTTTTTAAAATCATTTTGTAATAATAGTTTATGAACTGTTTCATAATCATAAGCAAATTTATGTTGGCCTTTTTGTCTAAAGTGAAAGTTTACACTTTCCATGGGTGTTGTGCACCATTCAGGATGCCATAGTTCTCTACACATTTTGAAATATTCTTCATTACCTTCTAAATAAGCTCTTATTGTGTATTCTGTGTCTGGAACGCCAAGTCTCATACATCCTCCCGGTTTTATAACCCTATACGCTTCTTGAATAAATTTATTTGCTTCATCAGGATAGTTTAAATGTTCTAAAAAATGCTCATGAAAAATAAGATCTATGCTTGAATCCTTAAGAGGTATGCCTTCTACAACATTAGCACGAAGATCTCCTCGTTTCAAATCAATATTAATCCATCCAGGAATAATTTTTCTGCCTGAACCAATTTGAAGTTTCATTTTAACCAAGTTAATATTTCTTTATCGATGAGGGTGCTTTTGTAAGTAAGTCTTTTAGATTCTTTTTTTTCAAATACCTTCTTTATTAAAAATATTAGTTTATCAGAACCTTCTTCTGGAAACATAGCTTCTCCAAAACCTTGTTCTGAAAAATTTACTGCTCTTAGTTCTTGGTTATCTATTCGTCTACTGCCAGGTATAAGAATTGCTTTGGTGCCTAAAGTAGCAAGTTCTGCAGTAGTATGATAGCCTGCTTCGGAGATGACAAGTTTGTGAGACAAGATTAGTTCTGGCAATTTTTCGCTCCAACTAATCACGTTTGAATTATCATCGACGTGTTCATATTTGTTAAGTCTGTCTATGATGGTTATTTTTTGATCAGGATAAAGTTTTTTTATCTTAGGAATTGTTTCTGAAATTAATTTGTAAAATTTATTTGCGGACTCTAATCCGCCGCCACCGCATGTTATTAGAATATTGTTTTTACCAGGTTCATAACTGAATTTAATTAATGGACTAACTGTTTTTCCAGGAATTGTTGTTTTATAAAAATCTTCGTAAATAAATATTTCATCAAAATTTGACAAACTGTTTCTATTAATTAAGGCTTGAGCGTGTGAGTCTCTTAATGGATATGTTATTAATCCTGTTTTGATGTTTGATTTTTTTAATTCTTCAATTAATCTTGTATCAAAAAATGTTGAGAATATTGCTACTTCAATTTTATTTTTTAATAAAGTAGCTAATAGACTTTCCCATTCTTCATAAATAAAACAACCACCAATAGAATGTGTTGTTTTTTGAAATGGTGCTTTAATATCTGAAAACTCATCTTGTGTTACTAAAAATAATTCATGTTCTTTAGACAGTGAAGTCTTGAGTTTTTTTAATGGGACATAATGCCCCATAGTTCCTCCGGAATTTAAAGTAATTAGTGCAATTTTCATTTTTACCAGGTTTTTTTGTCATGCGCTAAACAGTATTCTACGCCTTTTTCTCGTCTCTCTTTAAATCTGACTTCGTTTTTTTTCCAAGCTTCACTATTAAAATACCCTTTTGGATGATCTAGGTGTAAAACATCTAAATCTTCACTTCTTGGTATTCTTTGCAGATCAAAGAAATGCATTATTTTCCATTGTAGATCTGAATCTTCGCAACCCCAATTAATATAATCTTCGCAATATCCATTTACGTGATCTATTTGGCTTCTTCTAAAAAAGTTTCCACCTACATGTAAATTCTCTAAAAAAATAAGAGGTTCTTTTCCTAATAAGTGGTCTCTAGATCTATATTCTTGAAATTTTTCGATAAAGGCAGTATATACTTTTTCATAAGTTCTGCCAGGCCTGGTAACTATTTTAATAGGATAATATCTTCCGCTAATTGTTGTTATATATTCGTCTGTCCTAATCAAAGAATTTATTGTGTGTTTTATACCTTCTTTTTCGAACATAGTGTGTAGCATTTCGAATTCTTGAATAGGAAATCTTCTCATCTCGGGTTTAAACAATGCAAGATCTGATTTTTCATTCATTAGATTTACAAGTGATGATAAATATTTTGGATTTGTAAATAATATGTCGCCGTCATTTGTATAAACAAATTCTCCGTCCGAGTTTTTTATTCCAATATTTCTTATTAAGCCAGGGTTATAATCGCTAAGGTCTTCTCTAGGGGTGTGCTGATTAAAAATATGTTTTATTTTTTTCGAAGATGGTTTAAATCTAGATTTTGGTCCTTGTTCTGAAACTACAACTTCAACATTTATATCCTCTTGTGCTAGAACTGCGTCAATGACAACATGAGCTCGTGATACGTCAAATGTGCCATATAATGGAAATATTATGCTAACTTTTGAATTTTTCATTCTAATAATCACAGAGAAGTGGTAATTAATTTATATATTTTTATATTAACATACTCTATAAAAACAATCTCCTCGAATATCTTTCGGAATATATGAATAATTGTTTATAAAAATAATATTGCCACAACTTTTTTTCCATGCTACCAATGATGTAGAACATGGATAAATATCAATCTTCATCATTTGTTTTAATGAAACATCAAACTCTTCAGATAAAAACCATCTGATAACATTGCCGTGACAAATCAAAGCAATATTTTTTGCTTTACATGCCTTTAATTCTTTTCTAAAATTTTCAAGTCTGTGAATCTCTTTATTGGTTAAATTACCTTCTGAATCAGGAATAACTTCACACAAGTCTTCAGTTTGAATAATATTTAAATTTCTGTTTGAAGCAAAATTTGTTGCAGTAATTTTTGATCTTGGTAAAGTACTAGAATATATTTTATCTAAATCAATTTTTTCATAGAATCTTTTCAAAGCTTCAATTTGCTTTGGTGCATTGGCACTCAAAGATCTACTCTTAACTTCTGCATGTCTTATTAAAAATAACTTCATTTAATTCTTTCCTCTAATTTTGATTATTTTAAATGTATTTAAGTTAATTAATTTTTTAAGTAAATTATATTTATAAATTTGCTTGAAGTAATTGTTAAACCTCTATAATAAGTAGAATAAACCGACGTGTCTGCTAAAACTGATGAACTGAATACTTGTTCTTTAAAAAAAGGAATTTTGTCAGAGTTTGAAATACGTTCTCTGAGGCTGTATTTACAGAATTTGGCTGTTTTAGGAGTCCTCTTGGTCATTAGATTACGTCACCGTCGGGCGGGGCTATTACCATTTTTGTGACCCTAAGGACTCTTCTTGGTCACGTCTTTAATTTCACGGCTTGTTCTCGTAAAATTCGTTCTAACTTTTCTCTAACTTCAGATATTGTATTACATCCATATTTTTGTAGAAGTCTTTGTTTTTCTTTTTCAATATTTAGTTCATCAAGAAAATCCATACATTTAATCGTGTTTAGTTCCATAAAAGGTTGAAGTTCGCCTTTATGAAAATATAAAACTCGGCTTATGTAATACAAATTTATTAAATAATAATCTCAATGTGGCTATTATGACTTATCAAACTTAGTTGGATGCGATTATTATTTATATTAAATCATAATTTCATATTAATATGAATGCTCAAGATACAAAATCCTTGCCTTATCGTATAGGAGTTCAGGCTTATATTTTCAATGATAAGGATGAATTACTTATTGTTTGTAGTTCAGGTAAGGAAAGGTTTTGGAAGATTCCTTCTGGTGGTGTTGAGAGGGGTGAGACTTTAGAGACTACTATCAAGCGTGAAATGAAGGAGGAGCTTAATGTTGAGATAGATGTTTTAAAAAAGTTGGATTTTAAGAACAAGTTTGATTGGCCTTCTGATGTTGTTGCTGAGCAAGGTTTTAGATATAGGGGTCAGGAGCAGACGATATTTATTGTTATGATTAAGGAAAACCAGAGTATAAATGTGGATAAAACCGAACTTCAAGATTATGTTTGGGTTAAGTTTAGCAGTATACGTGAGTATATGAAACTCGAAAATCAGCAGGAGATGGCTGAAAGAGTAATAAAAGAATATAATAAAATAAAAAAATAATTATTTGTAAGATTTTAAACTCTTAGGATCTATGTTTAAGAACTTAAGCTTTCTCTTTCTTCCTTTGAATTCGAACAGTGTTAGGAAGCAGGTTTCTTGTTGAGGAATATATCTCTGCACTAATGGGATATAGAGAAGGTTGCCTATGAGCGTCATGTTGACGCTTTTATGACCTACGAAAAGCACTTTCTTTCCTTCATATTTTTTTAATATCTTAGTTATTACTGGCATAATTCTGTTTTCTACATCCTCGAAGTTCTCTCCGTTAGGAAAACGTACATCTTCATCTCTCTTCCATGCTTCTTCTATTTCAGGATACCTTTCATGAAACTGATCATTTGTAAGACCGTCAACATCGCCATGACTCATCTCTCTGAGCTCATCAAATTGGTGAAATTCAACATCATAATCAAATTGCTCAATTATTCTCTTGGCAGTTTCCCTGCCTCTTATCATAGTAGAAGAAATAATAATATCAAATTTGACCCTCTCTTTAACTAGCTCCTTTCCGAGTTCTTCTGCCTGGGCGTATCCTTTTTCAGATAAATCTACATCAAGTCCACCAGTCCAAGTACCATCATCAGTACCTTTCTTTGAGCCATGTCTCGTTATATACAAATAGGTTTTATCCAATTTCAAACCCTTCATCATATCTAAGCTTGACTATTTCACAAGGCTTTAAAAAGCTTTGTTTATAATAGTCTATTTTATCGAGTCCTTTGGCATATCCTAGAATGACCTTTATAGGGCCTCCGTGACATACAATTAAAATACTATCTTCAGGCTTGTGATTGGATATTGTTTCTGTTAGGAAATCTAGAGTTCTTGCTATGACTTCATTTAATGATTCTCCTTCTGGCGGTCTAAATTCAGTCCCTTCCTCTTCCCAGGTATGATTTAAATTAGAGTTTTCTTTATTAACAAAGACCTTTTTCTGGCGTATTTTTGGAGTTTTTCTGTGAGTTTTAATAGCCCCTGCAGAGCTATACTAGTTCAGCAGATTTATGATCCTTTTTCATTTAAAACTATTTCTGTATTTATTATTTCATTAGTTGCCTTGATTATTTTCTTCAATTTCTCGAGTACTTCACTTAGTGTTTTGCTCTTATATTTTTTCAGTAAATCTTGTTTTATGTTCTCTAAGAACTCTTCATCTTCCCAGTTCATAAATAATCACCAGCCACAACACAGAGCTCCACGATTTAAAAAGAGAGTGGCGAACGATTGGATATTTTCAAGTAGACAAATTTATCCCAAAATACGAACAAAGTATATAAATGACATAATCAAACTATTTGTATGAATAACGGAGATGTCTTCAAGGCACTTGATTTTGCTGTAAAGAATTCCAATTTTAAGGAGAAAGATTTATCTGATTTACTCGGTTCAAAAAATACTGCTCATTACATTTTAGACAATGCCAATCCTAATGAAAGATACTTTAGAAAATATGGTTCTAGAGATAATGAAACGTGGGTAGCAACTTTAGAAGCAATAGCTTTGCACGAATCTCTTAAGCAGTCAAAAATAAATGAAAATTCTTTGATGGTTGCAAGAAGAACATTATTAATAACTATGTTTTTTGCGGCAGTTTCAATAGTGATTAATTTAACTGGATTAAAAACTGATTTTGGTTCCGCTTTCATAATTGTTATTGCATTAATTATTATTGGTGCAATTTTTACTGCGGATTGGAATTATGTACGAAATGCTATTTGTGGTTCGAAAAAATGATTGATGAAAAACAAAGTATACACATATCAAAAGATACAAGAAAATTAATCACAGATATTTCTGAATTGCCTAATCATAAATACGAAAAACTAATGAATTTTTTAGACGCATTAAAGAATCAACAAAATAGGGCTAATTAGCCCTAGACTCTTGACAACTCTTTCCATGAATCTGGCCAGATTTCTTGCGGGAATAAGATCTTTTGTCTGTTAATAAGAAATGGGCGGACAATATGCTTGGTATGTCTTGCCTTAATATTGTGGCGTTTATTAATCGTTTATGGTATGAAGCCGTATTGTTTTAGTAGTTTTAGTTTTTGTTGTATTTTGGTGTTGTTGATGTCATATGTTTTTAGGTAGTGGTGTTCTGTGAGTGTTGCTATGTCTTCTCGTATGTTTGTTCGTGAGTATGTTCTCACCCAGCCTCCATCTGGTAGTGTTATTGTTGTGTCTGTATATGCTGTTTTGCCTTTGTTTGTGTTTCCGTTTCCTATTATTTTGTACCATTGTGTGTGTAGTTTTGCTTTGGTTTTTTCATCTAGGCTGTTTTCGTAGGCGTGTGCGAATTCATGTATCCATATGTGTGTGTTGTATGAGTCCGGTTGGTTTGTGTTGAATATTATTTTATTGTTTATGCTTAGTGCTATTGATTTGTTGTAGTTACTAGATTTGTTTTGTATTTTTTTGAAGTTTATGAATTCTATTGTATTTATTTTGAAATTTAGGTTGTTGTTGTAGTTTAGTATGTGTTCTAGATTTTTGTTTGCGACATAAATTTTTGGGTGTTGGTTTTTGTTTGGTGTTGTTATGGTGGTTTGTTTTGTTGTTGTATCGTATTCGCTTAGGGTTATTCCTTTTTTTTCTATTTTTTGAAGTAGCTTTTTGCTTTCTTCTGCGAGTATTGTATCTTCTATTGTTTGTGGTATTTTTTTGTTTTTGAGATGGTGTATTCTGAATTTGTTGTGTACGGGGTTTGTTGTTGTAAATGCGCCGTCTTTTGTTTGATATTTACAGATGAAGTTGTTATCTTTTGTTTTTATTATTAGATCTGGGTTGCCGTCTAGGTTTATGTCTGTTATTTGTTTGTCTTTGTTTGGGTCGAATCTGTGGCTGTTTTCTAATATTTGTTCTTTTGTGTATATTTTTGTTGTTATTGTTGGTTTTATGTTGGTTCTTTCATATATTGTGCTTCCTAGTATGAATGTTGTTGCTAAGATTGTTAAGAGTGTTTTTTTTAGTGTTTGAGTCTTCATTTTAAAACATACAAAATATTTACTAAATAGTAGTCACTTTTATTTATAAATTTATTGAAAATTTTAAAAGATTAGGTCTTTTTAATAAATCTCCATTTCAGATGTGTATCTTTTGTTATGCCTATTCTCTCAGTGCAAATTATTTTTGTTTTGTAGCCATCATCGAATATTTTTATTCTACGACCTATTTCTTTTTTATTATCGACGTCAGTTATTTTTAACTTTCTGCAACAACATTCATACTAGGAAGCACAATATATCCCGGTCCTGTACAATCAGGATGATCTAATGCGCGTATTAATACAGCTCCGGGTTTTGTATCTGTTGTAAAGTTCAAACAAAAGTGCATACCATATATGAGATAAACATAAATGTGTCCGTATGTGTTATACATTATTTCGCTTCTTTGCGTCTTCTTGTAGGCATGCTGGCTTTATCTTGTTTATATGCTTCAGTTTCTGTAATTCTTGCTCTGAAATCATCCACACATAATATTTTGCCTATAAGATCTTTTGCTACTATGGTTGTATCTCTATTAAAGAAGTTTTTGTTCAGTTCCTTCATGTTATAAAGAGTGCTTTTTATTTTAAAAAAACTTTTTGTTTTAAGGGCAAGATTTAAAAATAAAGGTGCACTTGTTTGGTTAATGGCTAAGTTTTTTCTTTTCAATACGTTGAGTAGAGAAGTTGAGGAATTCAAACCAATAAAAAAAAATTACGTTGGTGTGTATACTTGCGGTCCTACTGTTTATGGTAGAGCGCATATAGGTAATCTAAGAACTTATATTAACAGTGATGTTCTTAAGCGTGCTTTGGAGTTTGCAGGATTTAAAGTTAAGCATGTTATGAATATTACCGATGTTGGTCATTTGACTTCTGATTCTGATGAAGGGGACGATAAGCTTCAACTAAGTGCAAAGAAGGAAAAGGTTTCTGCTTGGGATGTTGCGAAAAGATATGAAGATCATTTTTTTGTTGATGAAGATAAATTAAATATTGTAAAACCAGAAATCATATGCCGAGCCACGGATTATATTAAGCAACAGATTGATTTAGTTAAAAAATTAGAAGATAAAGGTTTTACGTATAAAACTTCTGATGGGGTTTATTTTAATACTTCAAAGTTCAATAAGTATGGTGAGCTTGCAAGAATTAATATTGAGGGTCTTGAGGGTGGTAAAAGAATTGATTTAGGAGAAAAAAAGAACAAGACTGATTTTGCTTTATGGAAATTTTCAAAAGAAAATGAAAAAAGGGATATGGAGTGGGATTCTCCGTGGGGCAAGGGGTTTCCTGGTTGGCACATAGAGTGTAGTGCTATGTCCATGGCTCACTTAGGAGAAACGTTTGATATACATACAGGCGGAATTGATCATATTCCTATTCATCATACAAATGAAATTGCGCAGGCGGAATGTGCTACTAATCACAAATTTGTAAATTACTGGGTTCATTCTGAGTTTCTTGTTTTGAGCGATAATGCTAAGATGAGTAAATCTCTAGGCAATTTTCTGACTTTAGATGTTTTAGAGCAAAAAAATTTTAGTCCTATGGCTTTCAGACTTCTTTGTCTTGGAACGCATTACAGGAAAAGGTTGCTTTTCGATGATAAAATCATGGAGGGCGCTCAAAATACGTATAATAATTTAAGATCTAAAATAATTGAAATAAAATCTGCGAGTAAAGAAAAAACAGAAGCCAGTGAAAAATATTTGGTTGAATTTAAAGAAAGTATTTTTAATGACCTTAACATGTCTAAAGCTCTTGCTGAGATGTGGAACGTTATAAGGGATTCTGAATTAAAAGCAGAAGAGAAATATTATTTGCTTCTTGAAATGGACAAAGTTTTAGGATTGGATTTTAAAAACATGTGTGCTAATGAAGTTAAAATTACAAAAGAACTAAAGCTTCTTTTAGATGAAAGAGAAAAATTCAGGAAAGAGAAAAACTGGAAAGAAGCAGATAAGATAAGGGGCCAACTCTTAGAGAAGGGATACTCTATAAAAGATACGGATAAGGGTCCTGTTTTAGAGAGGAATAAATTCTAAAAAGATTTATATATTGAGCTTTTTTACACTAATTTATGGCTTATAGAACGCATACTTGTGGGGATTTGAGAGTAGAGCACGTTGGTAAATCTGTTGTGCTGTCCGGCTGGGTTCAAAAAATAAGGTTGCACGGCGGATTATGTTTTATAGATTTAAGAGATAGATATGGTGTTACTCAAATAACTTTGGATACAGCTAAATATCCTGAATTAAAAGATTTACGAAGAGAGTCTGTAATTAGTGTAAAAGGAGTTGTTGTTAAAAAACCTGAACCAAATGTTAAATTAAGCACTGGTGCAATTGAAGTAAAAGTTTCTGATTTGTCCATTTTAGCAAAAGCAGATATTTTGCCTATAGACTTAGATGACAGTTCTAATACTAATGAAGATGTTCGTTTAAAATACAGGTATTTGGATTTAAGAAGAGATGTTTTGAAAAATAATATGATTTTAAGATCTAAAATAACTCAAGCAGTCAGAAGATTCCTGGATGAAGAAGGTTTTCTAGAAATTGAAACTCCTATTTTGGCAAGATCCACTCCTGAGGGTGCAAGAGATTTCTTGGTTCCTAGCAGAAGAGTTGCAGGAGAGTTTTTCGCGCTTCCTCAGTCCCCTCAGTTATTCAAACAAATATTGATGGTTGGAGGTATGGATAAATATTTTCAGATTGCTAGATGCTTTAGAGATGAAGATTTAAGAGCAGATAGGCAGTTGGAATTCACTCAAATTGATTTAGAGATGAGTTTCATTGAGCAAAAAGATATTCTTGATGTTAATGAAAGACTTGTCAAATATGTGTTTAAGGATGTTTTAAATGTTGATGTTAAGATACCTTTTCAAAGGATGAGTTATGACGAGGCTATGGAGAAGTATGGTAGTGATAAGCCGGATCTTCGTTTCGGTCTTGAACTAAAAAATATTACTGATGTCTTAAAAAAATCAAGTTTCGGGGTATTTAAAGATGCAGAGTATATTTGTGCACTTGGTGTAGATCATGATTTTTCCAGAAGTCAAATAGATTCTTTGGTTAGCTTTGTAAAAGAAAATAAGGCCAATGGTTTAGTTTGGTTCAAAGTGTCTGATGACGTTGAAGGAAGTGTTGTGAAGTATTTTGATGATTCTATAAAGAAGGATCTCAAAAAATTGTTTAAAGGAACTGTTTTTGTAGTTGCTGGAAATAAAAGAGTTTCTCAAGTCGCTTTAGGAAATTTAAGGAATAAACTAGCAAAGGATTTAAAGTTAATTCCTGAGAATAAATATGCATTTGCATGGATTATAGATTTTCCTTTATTTGAGTGGAGCGAAGAAGAACAAAGATTCATGTCTATGCATCATCCTTTTACTAATGTTCATCCTGAGGATATAGATCTTCTTAAAGGAGGAAAGCTTGGTGATGTTAGAAGTATTGCGCATGATTTAACGTTAAATGGTTCTGAAGTTGCTGGAGGATCGGTGAGAATTCATGATGCAGATCTTCAGAGATTAATTTTTAAGACTTTAGGTCTTACTAAAGAGCAGGCAGAGAATAAATTTGGATTCTTGTTAAATGCTTTCAAATATGGAGTTCCGCCTCATGGTGGTATAGCTTATGGTCTTGATAGACTTGTAGCAATAATGTCTAAATCGGATTCAATAAGGGATGTTATTGCTTTCCCTAGAAACAAACAAGGCGTAAATCCTTTTGATGAAAGCCCTAATTCGGTAGATGATGACCAGCTCAAGGAATTGCATATATCTGTAAGAAAATAATGTTGTTCAGTAAAGTTAATAAACTCTTTTTATTTGATTGTGTTTATGTTTGGTTTTTTTTCGTTAGAGGAGCTTAAAATAATAAGAAAATTGAGTTCTCCTGATAAAGTTCAGGAGTTTGTTGATTCTCTGGAGTATAATTCTGGCAAGAGAATAAGTGCATCGGCTGTTTTAGCTGAAAGAAAGGCTGATTGCTTAGAGTCAGCAGTTTTTGCTAGTTTTGTTCTCTCTTTCCATGGAATAAAGAATTTCGTTATGGATCTTTCCTCGGTTAGGGATGAGGATCATGTTTTGTGCGTATTTTTTGTTGACGGAAGATACGGCGCAATAGGTATGAGTAAATTCCTGAATCTTAGATATAGAAATCCTGTGTATAGGAATCTTGATGAATTGGCACTAAGTTATTTTGAGCATTATTTTAATTTTTTTGGGGAATATACGTTAAGAGGAAGATCCTTTCCTTTAAGATTAAAATTTTCTGAAAGTACTTGGAGATCGTCTAAATTTATGGAAGAAACAGAAAGTGTTCTTCAGAGCATAAAAAGAGTTACGCTGATTAAAAAAGATATTAAAAAAAGGGTAAGTAAAGTCAAGTTTCAAAGGGAGATTCTTGTTCTTCCTAAAACAAAGATAGGAAAAAAATATGGGTGATTAGTTCAAGATTTTTATTATTTGCAGAGTTAATTCTGTTTTGCGTTTATTTTTTTCTTTTATTGATGTAGAATATTCTGCTGTCAGGTAAATATTATCTTTATCATGGTCTATTCTTGTTGTGCTTATTGTTTTTATTTTTCTTATTTGTTCAAGTTTTTTATCTATATTTTTGGTGTTTGTTACTTTTAGTTTTATCTTTTCAACTATTTTTCCGCTACCATAATTTTTTACCGGTTTTTCTAAAAATATTTTGTTAGGTATTCTTATAAAATCCTCGTATGTTTCTGGAGTTTCATCTAATAACACGTAGAATGTTCCTATATGTTTCACTATTCCTTCTTCATCTCCTACGCGCACATAATCTCCTATTCTAAATGGTTTTTTTGTCAGTAACATGAACCAAATCATGTAAGATAGAATTATTTCTCTTATGGCGAATGCAAAACCTGTTGCCAGAAATCCTGCGATAAGAGCTATGTTTTGCAAAGTAACTCCTAATCTCCACAGGATTATTGTTGTTGCTATAGAATATATTGCGAAAGAGTAGAATTTCATTACTAACAATCGTTGTTCTACGTTCATGGCGTTCATTGATGAAACTACTTTTTCTATGCTGAGTCTTATAAGCAGGGATGCTCCGAAATAAACTCCAACAATTGTTAAAATAAGTATTATGATTGATAAGATTTGGTCAGATATGCTTATGATTTTAGAACTGTCGGCATATTGTATTCCTACAAGTATTAATAAAACTGCTCCGAATATTAATATTGCTCTATTGGTTCCTTTGAATATTTTGCTCGTTCTTGATACTTTATCAGTCATGATTTGTTATGTGCATCTTTGTATTTATTAGTCTTGTGTTTTTTTTGGATTAAATTTATATTTGATTATCTTTTTCTGAGTTTTGGTGATGATATTTGGAAAAGAATGAAAAATTTGCAGAATCTGATTTTGAGTCTATGGCTTTAGAGGACGTTGTATATGGGAACCAGCATTTACTTAATGTTCTTCTTGATATACTTATAGAAAAAGGAATAATTAGCGAACAGGAATTTAAGGACAAAATAGATAGGATGATCGAGGAAAGTCCTGACGCTGAAGATGTCAAATTAGACTTGCCTAAAGATTTTGATGAAAATGAAGACTGAAGCGATACAGAGATCAATTGAGTCAAAAGCTAATATGTTTCTAGGCAAAATTGTCTCTGAATTTAATCTAGACTTTGATAAAGTTCCAGTTGTGTATTATTTGCACAAAGATTTAAGCATAGATGAGCTGGTTGTTCCTAAAAAATTTGATGAAGATGATTTTTTATTGTGTCGGGGTTTAGGCAAAAGCTATGTGGATTTAAAAAGTAATTTGATTTTTATAGCTAAAGATAAAAATTATATTGTTGCGGAAGAAATAGGTCATTTTGTGCACATTAATGTCTCTTCTTTGAATTATGAGAAAGGAGATATTAGGGATTCTTTGTTCAAATCAATCATTGTGGAGATGTTTGGTTTTTTCATGTCTAAAATCTTTGTTCCTAATAGGTCTGTAAAACCATTTGATTTATTCGCAGATTTTCTTAATCTCGAGGATAAGGATTTGCATGCTGCCAGGCATTTATTTAAAGCGGAGTGTCCTGGGGTTGATATAAAAGAGTTTTTTATTTATCAGCAAGGTTATGGGCTGGGTCAAAAATTATATTCTTTGTACAAAAGAAATATTGTTGATAATAATTGCATAAAAGAATTATTGGAAGATTCTTTAGATAAAAAAGGCTCTGCAGAAAAGCTTTTTTATGCGATTAAATCATTAGATTGATTTTTATTTAAAACCGTAATTCTTTTGTATTCTTTAACATAAAGCTTTTTATTTAGTTCAAGATCGATGTTTTAATGTTTGTAAAAACAGATCAGTCGATATTGGATAAAAAAGAATATGAAAGAAGACTTATTTTGATGAAGAGTATAATAAGATATGAGTTTGAAGAAGTTATAAGGAGATATGCTGATAAAAAAGAAGATTTCTTCTTTGTAGACGATTTATCATTAGAGATAAGGTTGCAATTCACTGAAAAAGCAGAACATTTATAAAATAATTTTTGTTTCTATACGTTGATGGATAAGTTGGTTTAGGCTGGCTTAGACCGGAGAAACTCTTTTTCTCCACAAAAAATTTGAAAAAATTTACGAGGTATAAATATGGCAAGAATGCACTCTAGAGCAAAAGGCAAGTCTGGGAGTAATAAGCCTTCAAAGAAAGCAACTCCTGGTTGGGTTCAATACAAGGCTAAAGAAGTTGAATTGCTTATTGTTAAATATGCAAAGGAAGGAAAAAAACCAAGTCAGATAGGTTTGTATTTGAGGGATGAATATGGTATTCCTGATGTTAAGATATTAACTGGAAAAACTATTTCTCAGATTTTGAAGGAAAAGAATGCTGCTTTGGAACTTCCTGAAGACTTGATGGCTTTAATTAGAAGATCCGTTTTATTGAATAAGCACATGGAATCTAATAAAAAAGATTTTTCCGGAAAGAGAGGTCTTTTATTAACTGATTCTAAAATAAAGAGATTGGTTAAGTATTACAAATCTGTTGGAAAGCTTCCTCAAGATTGGAAGTATGATTCTGCAAGATTCAAGATGCTTGCTCAAAAATAATTTATTTATTTTTTTTATTTATTTAAATATAAATTTTGTATTTCTTGTGAACTAAGTGCTCTTTGGTAAATTCTGTAATCATCTATTCGTCCAAACAATGTGTGTACGGCTGTTGAATATGCGGTTAAATATCTCACTCTATTCAGGCTTGGAAATTCTGCGTTTGTAGTTGTTGGTTGTGATATTAATGCTCCATTTTTATAAAAAAATACTTTGTTTTCTGAATTTTTGAAAACTAGAGCTATGTGCATCCATTCATTTCTAGTTATGCAGTTAGAGCATAATTCTACGCTTGCACAATTTGAGTTTGCTCTGTATTGCATTCTCATGTTGCTTGATGTTTCTAGACCATATAGCCAAATAAATGAGGTGGTACATTGTGTGCCTTCTCCAATTAAGCTTATATAGCCATCTCCTGAGGTTTGATTATATCTATATATCCACATCGCAATTGTAAGTTCTTTAGAAGGGTTATCTAAATTTATAGGGGTGTTGGTTCTCAGGTATCCTTTCCCGTTTATGGAGTTAACTATTTCTATGCAATTTCCTATTTTGCAATATTCTTCAGAAAGTCTAGAATAGCTGTTATATGCTGTTACATTTATTTGGTTTGGGCTTGAGTCATAGGCTGTACTTCCTGTTGTTTCATCAAAGGTCCAGTAGCTCAGAAGTTTGTAGAATGTTGAATGAGTGGTTGTGCTTGTTTGAGAAAGTTCTTGAACGGAGTTTATTTTTCCTTTTATGCTAACTGTGCTCTTTTTACTATATGCTGAATTTCCTGAAGCAGGATAGTATGTAAATTCTATGTTGAAATTCTCTTTTTTATTTTCTGTTTGATTTGTGGAGCAGTATATTTCAAAATTTGTTTCTGGATGTATTGTTCCGTGATGAAAGCAGGGTCCTATTTGTCCAGCATTTTTTTTTATTATTGCTTCAGTTATTATTATGCTTTCGGGCAGATTGTTGCGTAGTTTTATTACTTGATATTCGTTTGTTAAGATGCTTGTTTGACAGGTGAATTCGACGCCGGATACACAGGTTTCTGGTCCGCTTATGTCAAATACTCCGAAGTATGTGAATCCTCCGATCATCACTAGAATAATTAAAAAAGCCCAACCGTATGTGGTTAAAAACTCCAGGGCTGCTTGCGCTCTTTTTGTCATGTATATTGTTCTTAGAGTTATTTATTTTTATTTTTTTCTTCTTGTCTTATGTGTTCTAGTATGTCTTTGGCTGCTGATAGTTCTGGGACTATGGCTTGCTTCACTCCAGCTTTTTGTAGCAGACTTTCATATTCTGGCGTGTCTGATCTTGCGTATATTGTTATTGTTGTGTTCAATTCTTTTGCTAGGAGTGTGACTAAAATATTTGTTTCTGTCTCAGGGGATGTTATTATTAGGGTGTCTGCATTTTTTATTCCTGCTTTGATTAGTGTTTTATGTTCTGTTATGTCTCCTTCTATTGTTTTGAGTCCTTCTTTTCTTAGTTGAGATATTTTGTCTTTATCTTTTTCTACTATTACGTATTGTTTTTTTTGTTCTGATAGTTTATGGGCAACTTCGTCTCCTACTCTTCCGCCTCCGGCTATTATGTAGTGATTTTTCATGTGTTTCACCTTTTTTGTTGTTATTATTTCTGTTATATATTCTTTAAAGTTTTTTTCGAATATTGTATCAAATAAACTCCAGAGTATCCACCATATTAGAAATACTCCGAAGATAGCTAGGAATATTTCTAGGAATTTTGCTATGCCTGTTTCGTCGTGGAACATGAATGCTAGTGTTTCTAGAGTGTAAACTAGTGCTTCATTGAAGTTGTATTGTTTTATGATGCTGGTTAGTCCTGTTCCTATGAGTATTAGTCCTAAGAATAGTGTTCCGAAGAGTTTTAGTCTTTTTGGTAGTTCCGATGGTTCTTTAGGTGTGCCTCTTGCCATTATTTATTTGTAACTGTGTTTGTTTATATTGTTGTTGTTTAACTTTTTAGTAATTATTTTTTCTTTTTGCTTTCTATTAGCTTTTTTAGTTTTGGCCATTTGTCTTCGTCTGCTATGTATCCTATGCATCTGGGTTTTCCACATTTGCAGGGGTGGTTTTCATAATCGTCTAGATCATATCCGTAATTATAGCTGAGTTCTTCGCCTTTTTTTATTTCCCTTATTGCTTTTATCCATATTTTTTTGTCTTCTATTTCTGCTTCGCAATTTGGCTCGCAGGTGTGATTGATGTATTTTGCAGTGTTATATGGAACATTTCCGTCTATGTCGTAGTGTTTGTTGTATTCAAATATGTAAACTGCTCCTGATTCAGGATTTCTTTTTGAATTGTCTAGAATTTCTTCGCATCGTTTTTCTGATTCTTTTTTTGTTATTTTTTCTCCTACGTATTCTATTATTTTCGTTCCTTTTGGTATGTCTTTTGCGGCAAATATTCCTTTGTTGTGGATTGATGATGTTCTCACTTCGATGTATTCTGATTTGGTGGGTTCCATTTTTGTTTTGGTTGGGGGTTTGTTTTTATGTTTTTCTGTATTTATTTACTATATAGAAAATTATTCTTATTTAACTTTTTAGTAGTAAAAAAAGAAAACATTTATATAGAAGTAATGCTACTATTAAGTAGTAAAATGAAACTCGATGAGCTTGTTAAAAAAGAGGAACTACAACAAAGAAAAGAAAATCCTTTGTATGAAAAAACTCTAAAAAAACTATATCAAGATTATCACGCTCAGGAATGACTGGAGAGATGATGGTTATATACACCCTCTCACCCTAAACACCTCACCTCTTTTTTTAGGTCTCTCCAGTCTCTTCCTACCTTTCATTTTTTATTAAAATAAAATTTAAATAGAACATAATATACAAACAATGGTATGAATTCTTATTATGTAGCATTAAAATCTAGTCCGCACATAAGAGATCTTAATATTTCTGATAATTTTTTTTAATGAATCTTATGAGATAGATGGCTCTCAAGAATCTATGACTAATACTTTATCTGAATTAGAAAAAAAACTATTTGAATACGGCATGGATGAATATTCCACTAATTTGTTCAAATTTTCTATTTATGAAGCAATTCAAAACGCACAACAACACGGATACAATATTAGTGGAGAAAACATATTGGTAACTGCAACTTTTTTCAAACCAAGATTCTTTGTTTCGGTTATAAGTAAAGGAACACCTTTAGATATGCGTGTCGTTAAAGATCAAGTAGCGGATGATGATTTCCTGAAAAAAATAAATGGAAAAAGAGGATTTAAAGCAATGTATAAAATTTGTGATCAGATGATAGTTGGAGTAGATGGTGACTATACTGATATAATTCTAGAAAAAATTAATTGATTATTTTCTTAAGCTTTTTAGTTATTTCTAGGTAAACATCATTTATGCTTTTTTCTCCATTAACACGTATTACTTTCACTTTATTTTTTTTGTACAATTTCAATAAGGGTTGTGTTTTTTTATGATAAATATTTAATCGCTCAGTTATTGCTTCAGGAGAATCATCTATTCTTTTTACTATTCTTCCGCCTAATTTTTTACATTCTTCTATATCTTGCTTTGTGATTGTGTCAGAGGAAAATATTTCATTATTTGCTGTGCAAATTCTTCTTTTTTTCAATCTGTTTATTGTTTCTTTTTCACTTAATTCAAGAATTATGACAAAATCTACTTTGTAATTATTAATTAAAAATTCTGCTTGTTCTAAGCTTCTAGGATATCCATCAAACAAAACGTTTTTTTCCTTTTCGAGCAATTCTTTCGCAAGAGAATCAGTCCATTCATGCGGAACAAGCTCTCCTTTAGTTATCAATTTTTTTATTTCTTTAGCACGCTTAGTTTTTTTTTCTGACTCTTTTCTAAGAAGATCTCCCATAGATGCTGTTAAGAATTTGAAATTTTCTGAAATTAACTTGGCTTGTGTTCCCTTTCCAGAACCTTGCGGTCCAATAATTAATCCAATCATCCGAAGTAACCTTTATCTTCTTCAAGTTTTATGTCTTTCATCCAACTCTCTTTAAGCTTAACGACTATCTTTTTAATCTCGAGTTTCAGCTCTTGCCATTTCACATAATTTTTATTTATTATCTCAATTGCTCTGTCCTGAGAATAATCCAGATTAAGCTCAATTAGTTCTCTCGTTATAAACATGCATTGTTTATGTAATTTTGTTATTGTTGCTCTATCTTGTTGAGTAAGGGTGCTTGCTTCTCGCATAAGACTTAAGCGAGAATCAGGTTGCATTAAATCTTCTAAAAATTTTGCATAGGAATCAACTTTATCATAAACTTTCTTAAGAATCTCTCTTATTTGTTCACTTAATGCATCATCTTCATCTATTTCATATAATTCAAAATCTGAATCAAGATTTTCAAATTCAGGTAATTCGTGTGTTTTTCTTAAGTCTTCATATTTTTCTTTCATAAAAATGGTTTTTTTTATCCATTTTAATACTTTCTGCTTATAAATAGACACAACAGCTAGCGTATTTTTTATTTTTTGATCACACTACAGATAGTTTTTTCAGAGAATAATAAAAAAGATTAAATATTTGGTTAACAACTCATTTGTTATGCCAATAGAAACTAGAGTTAAATGCAGACGATGTGGTAGAGACGCTCCAGCTAGTGAGTTTACTGTGGATTACGTTTACAAAATGGCTGTTTGTGGTAATTGCGTCAGGGAAAGAAAAGCATCATCTAGCAGTGTTTCTCATCCTGTAAAAAATTCTCCTTTATCAAAATCAATAATGTCTGAACCAGCACAGAAAACTACTTTACCAAGTTCTGTTTCTCAGACAGCTAAGCAATCAAAACCTGCAGATTGGGATGAGGATGATGAGCTTCTAGAAAAGACGGCTGGTAAAAAAGTTATGAATGAGGGTGTTAAGGCTGTTAAACTTGACAGCGGGAAACTGCTCTATCCTTGTCCTAAATGCAAGTATAAATTTAAGTATGATTCTGAAAGAAACAATCCTAACAAGTGTCCTTTCTGTGCAACGATTATAAGAAGATAAAATTATGGGCTATTTAGTTCCCTCTAAAAACTTAGTAAACACAAATTTAATGTAGGCAGTATAAAATTAAATATTAAATAAAAAGGAGAAAAGCTTACGCTTTTCCCAGAATTCTGAAGACCTTTGTTGCGCACTTTGGGCATTCGCCTTTCATTGCTTTCATTCCGTTCTTCATCGTAGTTTCTTTTCCATTCTTAATTTCTACTTCTGTTTTACACTTCATACATCTTCCCTTCACTGTGCCTTTTGCAGCTGCCATGTTAACACCTCTATGCTGTATTTTGTTTACATTTTAACCTTTTAAAATCAGGCTTCAATTTCAAAAGTGCTTTCTATTATTAAGTCTTTCCAATTTTGTTTAAAACCTCTTATTCTTTTGTATTTTTTTGTTTTAAGGTTTTTAGACTTTTTTTTCAGGCGCATATTTAAAAAAGCTTTATAAAATAATCATTATTCTTTTTTATTATGGATATAAAGGAAAATAAGTGGCATTCTTGGTGTTCTGGACAACTTGCTCAGGGTTGCAAGCTTTGTGTCAAAGGAAGAAAGTTAGTTTTATTTATTACAGGAGCTTGCGGTCAGAGATGTTTTTATTGTCCTGTTAATGAAGATAAATTTGGAAAAGATGTTGTTTATGCAAATGAATGGCTTGTCAAAGATCCTGAAAATCCTGTCGAGTTATTGGAAGAAGCAAGACTTACTGAAGCAAGAGGTGCTGGAATAACTGGAGGAGATCCTCTTGTTAATATTAAAAGAACAACTAATTACATAAAACTTTTGAAGAAAGAGTTTGGAAAGGAGTTTCACATTCATCTTTATACTCCGCTTCTTCTTGTAAATAAAAATTCTTTAGATGCTTTATATAATTCTGGTCTTGATGAGATAAGATTTCATCCTGATTTAGACAATCAAGAAGAATGGAAAAAACTTTCTTTGGCTAAGAATTTTGATTGGAGTGTAGGCATTGAGATTCCTGTTGTTCCGGGTTCAGAATCTAAAATTAGAATGCTTGTTGATTTTATTTTAGATAAGGTTGATTTTATTAATTTTAATGAACTAGAACTTTCAGATACTAATGCTGCGCATTATAAACTGCATGAATTGGGTTTTGAACAGAAGGATTCTGTAAGTTATGGTGTTAAGGGGAGTAAGGAGTTGGGTGTTAAAATGGTTGCTTATGCTAAAAGCAAAGGATTATCTGCTCATTTTTGTACTGCGAAGCTGAAAGATTCGGTTCAAGTCGGGAATAGATTGAAAATCAGAGCAAAGAATGCTGCAAAGAGTTTTGATATTGTAACGGAAGAAGGTTTGTTGATTAGAGGTGTTGCATATCCTAAAGCATTTGTTCCTGGTTCTAATTATTCAAAGTTGGTTAAATCTGCAGATAAATCTGTTTGGGTCGAACTTGAAAAAAAAAGAGAAGAAGTAATAAAAAAATATTTGCTTAAAGAAGACGAGGTTGTTGTTGATTATCACAAACCTCGTTTATTGATGTCTAGAAAAAATGTTGAGAAAACATGTGATTTCTTGAAAAACCTTGATTTAGTTCCTGCAATCTGTGAGGAATATCCAACAAGTGATTCTTTTGAAGTTGAGATTGATTTTTTGTGATAGTTATAGCAAACTTTTTATAAAATAATTTTTTTTAATTTATTTATGGGTTTGTTTGATAAAGATATTCTTAGAGAAAATGAGTCTCTCATTAAAAATCATAATGCTCTTGATTATGAGTATCTTCCTCGTTCTTTTCCTTATAGGGAGAATGAACAGCAATATTTTGCAACGTGTATAAAGCCTTTGTTTCATAATCGGTCTGGGAGAAATCTTCTTATTTATGGTTCTCCTGGTATTGGCAAAACTTCTGCTGTAAAACATGTTCTAAGGCAATTAGAGGATGAGACTGATGATGTTCATGTTGTTTTCGTCAATTGTTGGCAACATAACACTACGTATAAAGTTCTTTTAGAGATGTGTGATCAGTTGGGCTATAAGTTTACTCAAAACAAGAAAACTTCTGATTTGTATAAAGTTGTGTCTCAGATTATAAATAAGTCTTCTGCAGTTATTGTTTTTGATGAGATTGATAAGGCAGAAGAATTTGATTTCTTGTATTTTGTTGCTCAGGAAATTCAATTTAAATCTGTTTTTCTTATAACTAATTTTAAATCTTGGCTTGTTGAGCTCGATGACAGGATAAAGTCCAGGTTAGTTCCTGAGCTTCAAGAATTTAGACCTTATTCTGTTTTAGAAACTCTTGGAATAATGAAGGTGAGAAGAGATGAGGCTTTTGTTCCTGGTGTTTGGGAGCAGGATGCGTTTGATCTTGTTGCTGAGAAGACTGCGAAGCTTAAGGATATTCGTTCTGGTTTGTTTTTTCTTAAGGAATCTGCTTTGATTGCGGAGGAAAAAAGTAGAAAGAAGATTATTAAGGAGGATGTTTTGAAAGCAATAGAGAAAGTTGATAATTTTACTATTAAGAATTCTAATTTGTTGGAAGAAGAGACTAAGCTGATTTATGGTTTGGTTAAGGAAAATTCTGGCAAAAAGATAGGCGATCTTTATAATTTATATAAAAAAAGAGGTGGAGCTTCTTCTTATAAAACTTTTCAAAGAAAGATTGCAAAATTAGAAGAAGGAAAGTTTGTTCAAACTATTAAGCAAACAGGCGCCGGTGGAAATACTACGATTGTAGAGAAAAAAATTACTGATTTTTAGTTGTTGTGTTGTTGTTTTACGAATCTTGTAACGTGTAATGAAGGCAAGCATATTTTTCTTAGTACAACTATTTCTTGTTCTTTTTGAACTAAATCTGATCCGAATTCTGCGGTTTTGGCCATTCTGTATAGGTATGTGTTTGGTTGAGTTGATTCTTTGGAGAGTATGTTTACTAGTGTTTGGTATTTGTCTGTGTCTGAGGAGTCTGCTATTTTTAGTAAAGCATAGCTTATGATTTGATCTTTTCTTTGTATGTATTTTTCGAAAGCTTCTTTCTCACCATTTTGTGGTGCAATTATGCTTTGAGTTATTGTGATTAGTTCGTCTATGTTTTTATGTCTTAAATCTATTGGTACTTGGCTCAGAGAGTATGGTTTGAATTGATCTTGTTCAAGGAATAATGTTATTTCTCCTATTTCATGAAATCCTTTAAAATCTGAATCTAGAAGTATTGCTGCGTCATGGAGTTTGGATAACTTGATTATTTTGCTTTTTGTTGCTTTTTTTTCATCTGAATATTTTGCTTCTATTTTTCTAAGTTCTTCAATGATGTGGTTTCTTTGATGTGGAACATCTCTTGTTTGATACCAGTACATTACTTGTTCTAATTCTGTGATTACATCTAGTGTTTTATTGCCATTCATGCTTCTAGAATCGTGTTCTGGTTTATATCTGTTTTGTTTTTCTACTCCTCAGTCAATAATTAATTCTCACTGGACATTCTTGCGCGCCGAGTATTTAAATCAAGATGTGTGAGTTATTTTTGAGGTGATTTTGATGAACGAGCATAAGAATACAGAATTCATAAAAGATTTGTTTTATGAGCAGATAAGAGCTTTAACGCTTAAATCTACGAGGTGATTTCATGAAAAACCTAAATGCGAGATTAATACCTATTTTGTTGGAGCAAAAAATGATTGATGCTGATGTTGATTTTTTAGAGGATTATTATGTTTTCAGAGGTGAAGAAGATGCTTAATTTTTTAAGAAATGTTTTTTTAATAAGGAAGGTAAAATATTATAGTTGGAAAGAATTTAAAGAGAGAGCTGATTTTTTAGATTTATTTGCTTGGCAACAAAGAGTTAGAAGGCAATCTCTAAAAAATATGCGTGTCTTTGATTAATTGATTAACTTTTTAAATTGTCTTTCATTACCAGCACTATGAATATTATTTCAAAAGAGGAATTTTTAAAATCTAAGAGGAAGTACTTGAAATTATTGGAGTCTTCTGTTTTTATTTATCCTACTGATTCGGTTTATGGTATTGGTTGTGATGCTACCAACAAAGAGTTGGTTCAAAGAATAAGAAAACTGAAAAATAGTAATATGCAGCCTTTCTCGGTTATTGCTCCTTCAAAGAAGTGGGTTTATGATAATTGTGAAGTTACTGACAAACAAAAAATTTATGTTGATAAACTGGGTTCAAAAATAAAAATAGCAGATAAGAAACACTGTTTTACAATAATTCTCAAATTAAAAAATAAAAGTGCTGTTTCTAGTAACGTTAATCAAGGTGCAGATACAATAGGCATAAGAATTCCAGATCATTGGTTCTCTGAAATTGTGGCTGAATTCGGCAAGCCTATCGTGACCACTAGTGCTAATCCTACTGGTGAAAATTTCATGACGTCAATAGATGATCTCAATGAAAAAATAGGTAGGGGCGTGGATTTTATTCTTTATGAAGGAGAAAAAGCAGGGTTTCCTTCTACAATAATTCAGTATGATGATGAGTTAAAAGTAAAAGAAAGATCAAAATGAAGATTCTCGGTGCTGGAGATATTCACGGAGATATATCTGTTTCTAGGATGCTTTCTGATAAAGCCGAGAAAAATGGTGTTGATTTGATTATTCTTTGTGGAGATATTGCAGATGATGACTCTTTAGAAAACGTTCTTTTACCTTTTAAAGAAAAAAATCAAAAACTTCTCTTAATTTCAGGTAATCATGAAAGTTTAGCTACAGCAGAGTTTTTGGCTTATTTGAACAAAGCTAAACACATTCACGGGTATTCAGTAAGATACGAGGATATAGGCATTTTTGGTTGTGGTTCTGCAAATATAGGTGTTCATGGTTTGACGGAACATGAAATTTTTGAAACTTTAAAAAAAGGATTCAGTAAGATAAATTATTTGTCAAAGAAAATAATGGTCACGCATGTTCATCCATCTTATTCTAAAATGGAAAAATTCTCAAAATTTGTAAAAGGAAGCATCGGTGTTTTTAAAGCAATAAAGGATTTAAAACCAGATATTCTTTTATGTAGTCACGTTCATGAAGCTGAAGGCCTGGAAGAAGTTGTTCATTCTACTAGGGTAATAAATGTTGGTCGCGCAGGTAAAATAATTGATTTGTGAGTGTTCAGTCAAAACATTTAAATACAAATATTTCTCAATTATAAAATTATGGACAAATCATCAACTAAATACGTTGCCATAGTTGCGGTTGTGCTACTGTTGGCAGTAGGCATATATGCTTTTTCTAAGGGAGCATCTGATTTTACAGGAAGGGTTGTGGGTGTTGCGGGATCTAAAAATTCTTTGGAGTTGAACTCTCAAGAAAGTCAGGCAACAACATCTTCATCTCTAAAGCCTGTTGTTGAAGCAAAGGAACAACCAGAATTAATTCTTAACATTTTAAATTTGAGAAAAGCAACAATAAATAAGAATCTTATAGAAACAGCGAAATATTATTCAGAAATAGATAATGTTTTAAGAGATTCATCAATTGCTAATTCATGGAGCGTTGTAGCAGATTGTTCTTATGATTTTTGTGAAGACACAAAGTATCTGGAATTGATTGATGCAGTTGTTTTATCTGATCTTAATTCTGGTAAAAATAAAAAAACGAGTTCTTTAATAGAAACATATTATTTGTGGAATTCAAAAAATGAAGCCTTGTTCTCTAAATCCTTAACGCAGACAAATTCTTTATTGTCTTCTGAAAACAAAGATGTTGTGTCTGCTTGGAATGAATTAGTTGAATGTAATGGTTGTAGTAATATGGGAGACATAACCCTAAAGATAATTACTCGTCTGTATGAGTAATTATCCCTTAATGACGCCTATTGGTTTTAATTGTGCAACTATCTTTCCTATGTTTGCTTCATCAGATACTTTAACAACTTCATCTACGTCTTTGTAAGCCTGTGGCGCTTCTTCACTTATTCCTTTGAGAGAAGATGCTTTTATGTAGATTTTTTCTGTTTCTAGTTGTTTTTTCAGATCTTTTCCTTTCCATTTTTCTATGGCTGAATGTCTTGATAATAATCTTCCTGCTCCGTGCGCTGTAGATCCAAATGATTCATTCATAGAATTATCAGTTCCGACAAGAACATAAGATGATGTTCCCATGCTTCCAGGTATAAATATTGGTTGTCCTGTTTCTGAGTACTTCTTTGGCAATTCTTTATTTCCAGGACCAAATGCTCTTGTTGCTCCCTTTCTATGCACCCAGACTTGTACTTTTTTTCCATCTATTTCGTGGATTTCTTTTTTTGCTATGTTGTGAGATACATCATAAAGAACATCTAATTTTACTCTATCACCAAATACTTCCTGAAATGATTTTCTTGTTTGGTGTGTTATTATTTGTCTGTTTGTCCAAGCAAAATTTGCTGCCGCACACATTGCTTCATAATATTCTTTTGCTAATTTGCTTTTTGCCGGAGCATAGATTAGATTTTTATCAGGTAGAGATTTTATTATTTCAGGATATTCTTCCTCCATTTTTCTTATATAATCTGAGCAAACTTGATGTCCTAGTCCCCTAGAACCGCAATGAATTAAAACAACTACTTGATCTTTTTCTTTTATTCCAAATTTATTTGCAATTTTTTCATCAAATATTTTGTTTACATATTGTATTTCAAGAAAATGATTTCCTGATCCTAATGTGCCTAGTTGTCCTCTGCCTCTATCTTTCGCTTTTTCACTTACTTTTGAAGATTTTGCTTCCTTCATAAATCCATTATTTTCACAATTTTCAAGATCTTCTTTTAATCCATATCCTTTTTTTATTGCCCAAGAAGGACCTTCTTCCAATATGCGGTCTAGCTCTTCATTTGTTAGTTTATAGAGTGATTTTCCTCCAACTCCAGGAGGTATATTTTTGAACAAAGAATTAAGCAAAGGTTGTATTCTTCCATAAATGTGTTCTTTAGTTAAATTTGTTACAAGTAACCTTACTCCGCAATTTATATCAAAACCAATTCCTCCGGGGCTTATGCAACCGTGTTCGCAATCCATTGCTGCTACGCCTCCTATTGAGAATCCATATCCTTGGTGTGCATCAGGCATCATGATTGAGAAGCCTTGTATTCCTGGTAAATGAGAAACGTTTATGCCTTGTTCTATGCATCTGTCTTTTTTCATTTCATTCATTAATTTTTCAGATGCAAATATTTTAACAGGAACATTCATTTTTCCTTTTTTTTCTATGATGTATGTGTGGTTGTTTATTTTTTTAGGAGTCATAAGTCATGCACCACTTGTATGGTAACTAAATTGTCTTTTTCTTCTATTTTCATATCATTATATGTTACTGCTTTTATTGCTGTTCTAACATCATATCCTCTTTCCGCATAATCTCCTTCTAATTCGGCTTCTAAAATATAGTTGTCTTTATTCGTTATTTTTATTTGAGTTACTTTAGACAATAAAAAACCTTCTGTGTCTAAATAAAACAAAAGTTCTTCAAGAAAATCATATAGTAGTGCTTCTTTTGTTTTGGATTCTATCTTCATATTTCTTTTTGTTTTTTTTTGTATTTTCTTTATATCAGTCATTATTGCTGTTGTTGCTAAGGCTGCATTTGCGAAAGCTTCTTCAAGAGTTTTTCCGTAAGCCCTAAATTTAGCATCTGCAGTGTGGTCAAAGAACTCATATTTTTTATTAAGCATTTTTCCTAGAAGGGGGTTGTTGTTTTAAAATGTTGTTCTTCACCAATCAATTATTTGGATTTTAGGCTCATCTTTGGGTTGTTCTTTTTTGGTTCTTTCTCGTGGTTCTTCTTCATAAAATGGTTCGTATTTGTCTGTATCTGGTTTAGCATCTTTATTCGATTTGTTTGAATCATCTTGAAACATATTGAAGAAACCAGGGCTTTCTGCCGGCTCAAATTTTTTATTTGATTGCTCTTCAACTGGTTCTCCTGCCAAATCTTTCATAAATTTAGCTAGTTTAAGCATTGTATCTTTAGATTCCTTTTCAGTATCTATTATTATTTGCATTCATGATTTATTGTTTAATTAATATAAAAATTATTCGCTTCTTATGTGTTTTAGAATATTTGGAGGTTCTACAAGAACAATTTCTGATAATTAAAGAATATGTTGTTAGCTACTTCTATTTCATCAAGCTTTTTTATTTCAGATATTTTCTTTATAGTTATGGAGACGTTTGAAGGAGTGTTTCTTTCTCCAGCAACAGGGGATAAATAAGGAGAATCTGTCTCTGTCAAAAGTTGATTTATATTCGTGTAAGCCACTAGTTCTTGTAATTGTTGTAATTTGTTAACAACTACTGGAACAGAAAAATTCCAACCATTATCTGCAATTCTTTGCGTAAGTTTTTTCTTACCCATAAAACAATGCATTACAGGATTTTTTAGTGTGCTGGATTCAAGCATATCTATAACGTCTTGTTCTGCTTTTCTAGAATGTATTATTAAGGGTTTTCTTGTTTTTTCACTTATTTCTATGAATTTCTGGAAAACTTTCTTTTGAAGGTCTTTGTGCATGTCTCCATGTGGATTATCGTCTCCAAACTTATAGTCTAATCCGACTTCTCCTATTGCAACTTTTTCTTTATTTTTTCTTATGAACTCTAGTTCTGAATCTACTTGTTCAGGAGCTTGTTCTGCTACGTGGACTGGATAGAAGCCTAATGCGGGTTTAAGTAAATCATATTTTTTTGCTAAAGCCAGGACGCGTCTGTTGCTTTCTTGATGGACGCCATTTATTATTATTGCTTTGACTCCTTTGGCTTTGCAATCTTTGAGGACTAAATCAAGATCTGAGTCATATTCTCCTAAATCTAAGTGTGCATGTACGTCAACGTAATTCATTTTGTTCATTGGTTTTTATTTTGTTAAAAATGTTTTGATTAAGAATGGGCCCGCGAAGATTTGAACTCCGGACCTCACGATTATCAGTCGTGCGCTCCACCAGGCTAAGCTACGGGCCCGTTAATTCAAAGGACTGTCGGACCATTTATATAGTTTGTTGTTAGGGTTTTTGTTCTTTTATTGGTTGTGAAACAAAAATATTATAAATCTATTATGTGCTTGATTGTATATGGATGTGTTAGTAAGATTTTTTTCAAACTATTATTTTCTTGCGTTCTTTATAGCTTGGCTTAGCTCTTGTTTCATAAAGTCTGCATTAGTTGCATATCGTGAGAAGAGGATGCTTCGTTTATCTGAGGGTTTTTCCAATGGCGGAATGCCTAGTAGCCATTCTGCGAGTGTTGCTGCAATAACTATAGCTCTTCTTATTAAGACGGGTCTTTCAGATGTTTTTTACCTGTCGTTAGTTATGTCTTTGATTGTTATAACTGATGCTTTTGGGGTGAGGCAGAATATTGGTCTTCAGGGAGAAACTCTAAACAAGTTGCTTAAATCTTTCAAGAAGAATCCTGTTAAGATAGTTTATGGTCATACTTTTTTTCAGGTTATAATGGGCATTGTTTGGGGTTCTTTTGTTGCCGTTCTTGTCAATTTTTTTTGGTTTTAAGCCAAAACTTTTTTAAATGAACTTCTTTTCTTAGAAGTATGCCTCTGTAGCATAGTAGCTATTGCGCGAGACTTGTAATCTCGAGGTCGAGGGTGCAACTCCCTCTAGAGGCTTTCTAATATGTTTACAAGTTTTGTTTTTTTATTTGTTGTTTTTGTTAGCTCACATTTGAAATATTCAAAATATTTATATACTATTATCGCTTCCGATATATCGCTAACGATATTTAGTTGTCGAATGTGCGAGAAAATGTGGAAGTGTGAGGTTTTTAAATGAGAGGTCATCTTAAGCCAGTTATTCTAACTCTTTTAGAGAAAGAGAATTTAACAGGATCTGAGCTTATAAAAAGAATAGAACAAAAAGTGAATTGGAAACCAAGCTTTGGTTCAGTATATCCCTTGCTTGACAATCTTGTTAAAGAAGGTTGCGCAGTAAAAATCTCGGACGCCAATAATAAAAAAAGAAAAATATATGTATTGACGAAAAAAGGTCAAAAAGAGGCTGGAAGGAAACAAGATGAACAAAAAGAGCTTGCTGATGCCTTGTTAAAAGTTCATGTAATCATGAAGTCTCTGTATGATATGGATATTAATATGGATGTTGAGATATTGGAAGAATTTAAGAAAGGAAAGATTCCTTTTTCAGAAATTCATGAAGAATCTATGGCGCTCAAAGCTGAGCTTTTTAGATTGATGAAAAATAATGGTTTGAAAAAAAATAAAAACAAGATACAATCCATTTTAAATGAGGCAATTAATAAATTAAAAAAAATAAAAGGTTGAGTTAGATTGAGTCACGCTGTATTGTTATTATGTTTTTGATGTTAGTATTAATTGTGGTGTTAGTATGAAAAAAGAAATTAAAGAAATTAAATCAAAAATTGAAAAGCAAGATGCTGAAAAAGATAAGGATGTTAAGAGTTCTAAAGATAGTCATAAAGATAGTTATAAAGAGTATTCACAAAATAAGTCAGAGGTTATAATAGAGCTAAAAGATGTCTGGAAAACATACAATATGGGCGAAGTTAAAGTTCACGCACTTAGAGGATTAAATCTTAAAGTTAAAAAAGGAGAGTTTTTAGCAGTTATGGGACCATCAGGTTCCGGAAAAAGCACATTTATGAATATGGTCGGTTGCTTGGATATTCCTTCAAAAGGTCACATTTATCTAGATGGAAAAGATATTTCTTTAATGACTGAGTCTGATTTGGCTCAGATAAGAGGTAAAAAAATAGGATTTATATTTCAAAAGTTTAATTTGTTGACATCTATGACTGCTCTAGAAAATGTTACCCTTCCTCTTACTTTTCAAGGTCTAGGTCAGGAAAAAAGAACAAAAACAGCCACAGAGTTTCTAGAATTAGTTGGATTAGGCGATAGATTAGATCATACGCCTAACGAGTTATCGGGTGGTCAGCAACAAAGAGTTGCAATAGCTAGAGCACTTGCAAATTCTCCTGATGTTATTCTTGCTGACGAACCTACGGGAGCATTAGATAGCAAAACAGGGGCTTCTGTTTTAGATTTCCTAAAAAAACTTCATAAGGATAAGGGAACAACAATTGTTATGGTCACTCACGATGAACACGTTGCACATCAAGCACAGAGAAAAGTTCTTTTAAAAGATGGCATGATTGTTGACGATTTGGATGTTGATACTAGTAAAATGATTAATTTAAAATCAGATATTAAGGAGGTAATTAAATGAAGAAAAAAATTTTTTTGGTTTTTGTATTGGTGCTTTTAGGTGCATTTGTAAGCAGTGCTTATGCAAGTATGTCTCCAAATATTAATGTGTCTTTGGCTACATATAGTCCTCTTCCTGCGGAGCCAGGAAAGCCTGTTACTGTTTGGGTTAATGTACAGAACATTGGTTTGTCTGCATCAAACATAGTTGTGGAGCTCGAAGATAGCCCTTCCTTTACTCTTCTTAATGAAAGAGATAGAGTAAAAGAAATACCTGTTTTGGGAAGTTATAATGATTATTTAATAAAATATGAGCTTTTTGTTGCTGAAAATACTCCTGAAGGTTCAAGAGACTTGTTGGTTAATGTTAAAATGGATGGCGCTTCATCTGTTCTTAGAACAAGATTGCCTATAGATATAAAGTCTGCTGAAGCTCCAATAAGTGTAAGCTCAGTTTCTTTAAATCCGGAAATTCTTGTACCTGGCAAAAAATCAAAATTAACTGTTGCTGTAAGAAATCTTGCTAAATCAACGAATGTAAGAGATGTTCAGGTTTCATTATATTTAGATCCGATTATAGCATCTACAACTATTGTGGCAGACATTCCTTTTGTTACAACTACAAGTAATAGAAAGTCTACTGATAGAATAGCTCCAGGACAAACATCAGAATTTTCCTTTGAATTATTGGCATATCCTGATGCGGAATCCAAAATTTATAAGCTCCCTGTAATAATATCTTATAAAGATGACTCGGGTAATAATTATTCTTTGACATATATGGTTGGTGTGCAAGTTAATTCAAAGCCAGAACTTCTTTTAAACGTAGATAGCTCTTCAATAAGTAAAAGCTTGAGACAGGGGGAAGTTGTTTTTAGTGTTGTGAACAAAGGAGTTAACAATTTAAAATTGATGAGTATAACTCTAAATGAAGGAGAGGGTTATGAAGTTACGGACACGTCAAATATGCTTTACATAGGAAAATTAGATTCTGATGACTTCGAAACTGCAAAGTTTAATGTAAAAGTTTCTCCTCAAACAAGTGTTGTTAATTACAATATTACATTGGATTACAGAGATGCGCTTAATAATGAATTCTCTGATAATAGAAACGTGGAGTACGTATTAAGAGAATCCGTTAATGGGAACGGTGGCAACTCATTGATAACAATTGTGGTGATGTTGGTGCTTGCTGCAGGAATATTTGTTTGGTTTAGAAAAAGAAAAATTAAAGCAATTAAGAAGTGATTTTTTGTTTTTTTGTTTTTATTTTGTGAGGTTTATCAATGCTGAAAGATTATATCAGAATAGCATCTAAAAGCTTAGTAAGAAGAAAACTAAGAAGCTGGCTTACTATGATAGGCATATTTATTGGTATTGCTGCTGTTGTTAGTCTAATAAGTCTTGGCGCAGGTTTGAAATTAGCGGTTGCTAATCAATTTAATATATTGGGTGCTGAAAGAATAACTATTCAAGCAAGCGGTTTAAACTTTGGACCTCCAGGTTCATTTGTGGCCAATCCTTTGACTAAAGAAGATTTGAAAAATGTTCAGAAAATTACTGGTGTCGAGGTTGCTGCGGGAAGATTGGTTTCTAATGGTATAGTTGAGGTTGATCAAAAAACGTATGTTACTTTTGTTGCTTCAGTTCCCCATAAGGAAGATGAACGAAAGTGGCTTGAAGAAGTTGCAAATCTTGACATAGAGAAAGGCAGAATGCTTAGATCTCAAGATAAGTATAAAGTTATTATAGGTAATGATTTTCATGAAAAGCAAAAACTAGGCATAAATCTAGATGTTGGAGATTCTTTAATAATAAATGGTGTGGATTTTGAGATAATAGGAATAAATGAGCGTAAAGGTGCTTTTACTGTTGATGGAGTTCTTGTCATTAATGAGGATGTTTACAGAGAGATATTTGATGAAGAAGATACGTATAATATAATTGTTGCAAAATCTCAAAGTAGAGATGATATAGATTTAGTGTCCGAAAGGATAAGTAAAGAGTTAAGAAAAAGTAGAAATGTTGAAGAAGGTAAAGAGGATTTTGAAGTTCAGACTAATGTTCAGTCATTACAATCAATCAATCAAACTCTAGATATAGTCACAATTTTTTTAACAGGTATTGCTAGCATAAGTTTAGTCGTTGGCGGTATAGGTATAATGAATACAATGTACACTTCTGTTCTAGAAAGAAAATCAGATATTGGTATAATGAAAGCAATAGGTGCTAGAAACAAAGACATATTCTTATTGTTTTTTACAGAGTCTGGTTTTTTAGGACTTGCAGGAGGATTAATAGGTGTGTTAATGGGTGTGGGTTTAGGAAAATTTGTTGAGTTTGTAGGTCAATCAGTTTTAGGAACTGCTCTGCTTAAAGCATCTTTTTCATCAGAATTAATTATTGGTTCATTATTGTTTTCTTTTATTGTTGGGGCAGTTGCAGGAACTCTTCCAGCTTTAGGTGCTGCTAAATTAAATCCTGTTGATGCGCTGAGGGACTAACATGTTAAAAGACTATTTTAAAATCGCATTAAGAAATCTTCTTCACAGAAGATTAAGAACCTTTTTGACTTTAATAGGCATTTTTATTGGTATTGCTGCTGTTGTTAGTCTAATAAGTTTAGCTCAAGGTTTTCAAACGTATCTTGAGAATGAGTTTAAAGAATTAGGTGCGGATAAGATTCTTATTGCGCCTGCAGGTTCATCATTCGGAGCAACAAGAACTACTAATCCATTAACATTAAGTGATGTTAAAGTTGTAAGCAGAGTAAGTGGTGTTAAGGAAGTCGGTTTTTATTGGTATAAATCTGGTAAAATAGAGTGGGGAAAAAATGATGTTGCATATGCTGGTGTTATGGCGTATGATATGGGTGAAGGAAGAAAGCTAATTGAAGAAATAATGACTGTAGAAGCTATACAGGGCAGAATGTTGAAAGAGTCAGATAGAAATGTTGCATTTATAGGTTATGACTATGCAAATTATGTTGGTTTTGAGAAAAAGCTAGGTCCTGGAGATAAACTCAAGGTTAATGGTCTGGAATTTGAAGTTATTGGTGTCGCTGAAAAAATAGGGAATCCTAATGATGATAGACAAATTTATCTTACAAAATATGGATTTGAAAGAGTATATGGTGATGTTGGTGAAGAAGTTAATGCAATTTTTGTTAGAGTCAATGAGGGCAGAGCACCGTCAGAAGTTTTAGAGAATATAGAAAAAGAGCTAAGAACTCACAGAAATCTAAAAGAAGGAAAAGAGGATTTTGAGGCTACTACTTTTGAAGATCTTGTTAAAAGTTTTCTAACTATTCTAAATATTGCTGGTTTTGTTCTTATAGGTATAGCAGGCATAAGTTTGGTTGTTGGCGGTGTTGGCATAATGAATACTATGTATACTGCAGTTGTAGAAAGAACTAAGGATATTGGTATAATGAAAGCAATAGGTGCTAGAAATTCAGATATTCTTTGGCTGTTTCTAATTGAATCAGGGTTTTTAGGTCTAATAGGAGGGGTTCTCGGAGTAGGTCTTGGTCTGGGATTTGCAAAATTGGTAGAATTTGCAGGTTTTAATTATCTCGGCACTGAGCTGCTTCAAGCAGCTATTCCTTTGTGGCTCATAATAGGGGCGCTTGTTTTTGCATTTTTGTTAGGTAGCATATCTGGAATACTTCCAGCTAAACAAGCAGCAAACATGAATCCTGTTGATGCGCTGAGGGCTGAATAAAAAAAAAAAAAAAATATAAACACTTGTATTAAAGTTAAGCACATGGTTAAAAACAAATCAAATAAAGCAAATTATTTTTTTTTCGTATTATATGTTGTTGCTTTAGTTTTGTTGTTCTTTTTATTCAATCCTTACTTTACGTTTTTGATTCTTGGAGGAATAATTGTAATTTTTCTCTATCCGATAAATATGTGGTTAAGAAAAAAAATAGCCAATAAGGTTGTCACTTCTTGGATAATGATTGTTGTTTCTTTGATTATTTTGCTATTACCTACTTTATATTTGACGTTAGAGTTGAGTTCTCAAGCTAAATCAACCTATGTTAATTTGGCTCTTAAGGATTGGGGCGTGGTGTCATCTGAAATTTCTGATTATTTAGGCATTAAAATTGATCTTAAAGAATTAATTATTCCTCTATCAATAAATATTAAAAGTTATTTTACTGGAGCTATTCCAGCAATTATAGGATCAATAACTGATTTGCTTATTAAGTTATTCTTGATGTTCTTTCTGATGTATTACGGATTTAAAGAAGGAGATAAAATTGTGTTGGCTTTAATGAGTATTCTTCCTATAAGTTTGGCTCATAAAGAAGAGATGAAAGGTGAATTTAGGCGTGTTCTTTATGGTGTTATGTATGGTCAATTATTAGTTTCTTTAATTCAGGGGTTTTTGGGCGGTTTGGGTTTCTGGATGTTTGGAATACCTAATCCAATTCTTTGGGGTTTCGTGATGTTTATATTCGCATTCATTCCTTTTTTGGGAACGCCAATGGTGTTTGTTCCTGCTTCTTTACTTCAAATGGCTTCAGGTGATTACTTTGGTGGAATAGGTGTGCTTATTTTTGGAGGAATTGTTGTGATGAACATAGATAATTTGATAAAACCAAAAATAATAGGAGATAAATCCGGAATGCATCCTCTTCTTGTAGTTCTAGGTATATTCGGAGGATTGCATTTATTTGGAATAATAGGTATGTTTATAGGGCCTATAGTTGTGGCGTTATGTGTTCTTGTAATAAAATTTTATAATAGGGAGTTTGTTTTTTCAAAGAAGAAATAATTTTTTATTCTCCACAAGGTTCACACGTTTCAGAAGATTTTTTTGTATTTATGCTTTTAAAATTTTTATATGGCTTTAACATTCTGTTCTCTTTGTAATCTTCTAGTTTTAACAGTATTTTTTGTGCTAGTTTTTTATCCTTTATTTTTGAATTTACTTCTTTTTGCCAATCTACGTTTGGAAGAGTAATTAATTCGCTTGTAAAGTTTCTTTGCGCAATTTTTGTTTGTGCAACTATTTGTTTGGCTCCTTCTGTTCCAAATATTTTTGTTGCAGGTATTTTTGTAAATGCATTAGCTCCTGCCTTCAAGAATAAATGTATTTCGGGTATTCTTGTTTCTGCGCTTCCAATTATTATGTCTATTTTTGGAAAATCTATTCTAGTTTTGGCAATCCATTCGGATACATATTCAGGATCAGGTCCTTTCGCATATGGTGTTCCAACCACAGGTCTAAGCGCATAATAGGTTATTCTGTTCAGTTCATATTTTTCAATCCAGTTCTTTACATATTCGTAATCATATATCGTTTCTCCTAGTCCCAGAACTATAGTTATACTTCTCTTAAAGTTTAAATCTTTTGCATGGTCTAGCATTTTCTCAAAAGGTTGTAACGGTTTTCCAGGAGCTACTTTTTTATGAAGATTAGGTTCTAGAGTTTCAACGCTGGCAACTATTCCTTCAACATAAGGCGAAAATTCTTCAAGTTGTTTCTTACTAAGAACGCCTAAGTTGAGCCAGATTTTTTCTTCAAATATCTCGCTACAGGTCTTAGTTATTTCTAGTAAATCCTCGAAGCTGTATATTCCATATCCTCCTGTTAAGAATTCTAGTTTCCAGTTCAAAGATTTCGCTATAAACGCTTCAGTGTATATAGACTCTTTTGTGCGTCTAGCTCTTTCAGGAAAATGTATTTTGTGTTTCTGTGTGCTTCTAAAACAGAAATCACAATTTCCTAGAGAGCAGTACCAAGAAAGGAATATGCATCTGCCTAACCAAACATTTTTGTTAAAGTTTGATTTATATATTCCTTCTGCTTTATTTATTAATTCTTTTTGAGCTTCATTAAGTTCTATTGTTTTTACTGTATTTTTTCCTGTAATGGGCATGAAGCTGGAAAATATTAATCTTTTTTAAATATGTTCATTATGCAACTGTGTGTGTATTGTGGCTTGTTTCTTATATTATTTATCAAAACATTTTTATTGTTGGGTTTTTACTTGATTGTTTGTGATTAAGTTATGGTTGATGAAAGGGTACAGAAAATAATATGCGGTGCCGGTTTTTGCTCAAGAAGAAATGCAGAAAAGCTTATTGAAGAGGGCAGAGTTTCTGTTAATGATAAAATTATAAGTATAGGTGATAAGGCTGATTCTTCAAAAGACATTATACGAATTGATGGGGTTAAGTTGAAATTTGAGAATAAGAAATATTTTGTTTTTTACAAGCCTAGAAATGTTTTAACATCATTAAGCGACCCTTTTAAGAAAAATTGTGTGTCTGATTATTTTGGAGGCATAAAAGAAAGGGTTTTTCCTGTGGGAAGGCTTGATTTTGATGCTGAAGGTTTGCTCATAGTAACAAACGATGGTGATTTTGCAAATAAGGTTATGCATCCTCGTTACGAAATTTTAAAAACTTATGAAGCAGAATTAGTTCAAGGCATAAAGCATTATGATATGAAAAAATTTGAGGGTAAAATAAAATTGAAAGATGGTTTTGTTAAAATAGAGCGAGCTAGGTTAATAAGAAATGATTTGGTGGAAATTACTATTCATGAAGGAAGGCATAAGGTTGTAAAAAGAATATTTAAGGAATTAGGGTTTTATGTTCGTAAGTTAAAGAGAACAAAAATAGGAAAGCTTAGTTTAGGTAGTCTAAAACCAGGTCAGATTAAAGAGATACCTAAAGAAAAACTTGTAGCTTTAGTTACAGATTCAGCTTAATTTTTGTATTAATTCTATTAATGTACTTGAACTCCAAGCTTGTGCTAAACATCCTTCTGCTTTTTGTTCTTCTGCTGAGCTTAGTTCAGAACATTGGCCTTTTATTCCTAAGAATAATAAATCATTTATGCTGGCTTCAATTATTTTAGCAATTTTATCAGAATATTTTTTATTATTCAGTCTCAGCATAGCTAAAGCGGCTATGTTGTTAAGATAGTACCAAGAGTCTCCTCGGTGATAGCTCTTGTTATTAAATCCTGTGTGATTTTTGCAAAATAGGTGGCTGTTCTTCGAAATGCTAGAAATGCCTCCCCAACTTAGCCAGCATTCATCTAACACCTTGTCAAATGTTTTTTCCCATTCTAGATTGGATAATAGCTGAGGGTATATGTAATAAGCTAAAAAAACATTGGGTCTGATTGTTGTATCTAATTCTTGATCTTTTCCGTCATATAATATGTTTGATATGTGGAGGTTTTTCAGTGTTGCGGTTTTAACTTTTTTCTCAAGCGCTTCGTATTCTGAAAAATCTTGATCAAGTATTTTAGATAAATATGATGCAA
>CAZJQL010000006.1:12387-53232 GCA_964548665.1 uncultured Methanosarcinales archaeon | reverse complement strand
ATGGTTGGGCTTTTTTGATTATTCTAGTGATGGTTGGAGGATTTGCTTATTTTGGTGTTTTTGACATAAGCGGACCAGAAACATGCATGTCTGGAGTAGAATTTACATGTAAATCAAGCATAATCACAAGCCAATATCAAGTCATAAAATTACGCAATAACTTGCCTGAAGCTATAATTATAAAAAATGCAACTATAGAGAAAAACTCTCAACAAATAGGTGTTTGTGAACACACGCTAACTGCTGAACCAGAAGCTGACTTCGAAATATACTGTACATCCAGTTTAGATGAAAACAAAAAAGAAACACTCTCTGTTAATTTAAATTATTACTCGGCTACAGGAAGCTCAGCATATACAAAAACAAATATCATAAATATAAAGACACAAATAAAATCAGCAGAAGAAATACAACAATATGCTCAAATACCTGCTGTTCCTAATACTGCGCTGATAGGATACTGGCCTCTCAATGAAGGTGCAGGAACAATAACTGAGGATTCATCAACATACAAAAATAATGCAACACTAAATAACTCTCCTACATGGATCAGCACTTGCGTTTCAGGTAATTGTCTTCAATTAGATGGATCAGACGATTTTGTTACACTAAGCAATCTACAAATAAATTCCTCTCCAGGAGGATTTAATTCAGTTTCTTTCTGGATGTGGTATGACTCAACAGCAGGAGGATACAGAATGCCTTTCGGATGGCACATGTATGATTTATGGGGAGGACCTTCATGTTTCGGGTTCAACACAGGAAACAGCGATGTATATGGAACAACATATATTCCTTCTAATCAATGGATTCACGTAGCTGCACTATTTTACAATGGAAATCCATCTCAAGGTTCTGAATTATACATAAATGGAGAAAAGAAAACACTTGCATATTGCGCAGGATCTTCCTCTAATTCAAGATATGCCAGTAGTTCTGCCAGAATAGGAACTTGGGTTTCAGGATCTTATTATTTTAAAGGAAGAATAGATGATCTTAAAATATTTAATAGAAAATTAACTCCACAGGAAATTATGCAACTATCTTCTAATTAGTTTAAATTTTATCAAATAATTAAAACTTCGCTCTGTCTAAAATTGAATGTGCATCACTGGACTTTTCTGCATCAGAAACAGCTTCATAGTCTTTTCCTAGCTTCACGAAAGCTTCTGCTTTTAATTCAGAAAGATCCTGTTTAGATACTCTGGCAAGATCATCTGCTAAAAATAAACCAAAAGGATAACCTAAAAAAACAGGATCGGAACAATTTAAACAAAGAGTTTCAAGCGCTTCAACTAAGCCATTTTTTTGTGCAGAAAGAAAATCCAATCTTAAAACATACTCTGAACTTTGATGTAGTTTCACAAAACAAGACTCGACACTATTTTGTTCTAAATTCGTGAAATAAACCCAAGGAGCAATAATTTTTTTCATCGATTTTTTGCTAAATTCATTTAATGCAAAAGAAACAGGACGAGACTTATTTGTAACCATGCTTGATGTCTTACTTATGCCAAACAAAAAAATTTTGTTTTTCAAACAATAGCTTTTCAGCTCTTCGAAGTATGCTCCTAAATAATCATCATTATCAAATGAACCATCAATAACAATAATCTTAACTCCATCAAAAATAGGCGAAACAATCAGTTCTTTACAAGATCTGACTAAGCAACAAGCATCATAAACAGAAATATCTGATCTCATTTGTTTAAATAAAAAATTTGGTTCAAACTCAAAAGAAATAATATCTCCGTTATTTTTTGCTAAAGAAAAAAAAGATTCAACATCACTTTTTATCAAGTCCCTTCCACAAAATAAAACTCTGCTAATTTTATTAAAATTTAAAGAAAAAGCACTGCTTCCTAGAATTTCACCATTTCCACCATCTATAAAACAAATTCTCGCAGTCTTATCTGCTCTATGCTGATCTAAAACATTAAAATTATTTGACAAAAAATGTTTTGAGTTGCTAATATTTATAGATTCTTCAGAAGAATCCTCTGTCAAAATTCTTGAGATGTTTAAGAGCAATTTGTCCATAATAAAAAAGAAACAAAAAGAACTATAAAAGTATTTGTAAAATTATGATGTTTAATATTCAACTAAACAACTAAGCGCCACCTTCAGGATTGAAAGGTTTTTGCATTTCATAAGGATTCTTCAAGGACAAGTATTGCTTTATTGTATCTTGAAGCTTATAAGTTGTAACCCACAAATCTGTTTTTATAAAATCAAAGTGTTTCTTATAGAAATACTGCCTCCACCACCTATGGAAATTTTTAAGAATAGGATGATTCCTCCATTCCTGTTTATAATCTAAAATAACGTATGCTTTGCAACGGACAATAGCATCTCCGGAATTAGTCTTAACTTTTTTGCCTTTTACAACAACCTCTCCTTTGCCCATATTAAGCGTCTGATAATCGAACTTTATAAAATACTTATAATAATTATTTCCTCCAGGAATCTTATGCAACCTCCACCAAATATGGTGCTCGCTGTTACCGTTATCAAGAATTCTCTGAAAATAAAGTGTTTCAACTTTATCATCATTGGAATCAATAGAAACGAATCCATTCATCATAAACCATTCATGAATTAACTTGTAAAGATTCTTGAGGTGAAAAACGTCTTCACGCTCTATTTCAAACTCAGCAACGTAGTGAACGTGGTCTGAATCATTTAAATCAAAACTTGGATCTGGAGGCATTACTTCAAAATCACAATATATGTATATAAATATTTCCTAAATGTGTTCTTAAATAACAACATAAACTTTTTAAACTCTAATCCTAGAAAATACTTAGGTGAGTTAATCTGTTCGATATAATAACTGTAGGAAGTAACACTGTAGATGCTTTTGTAAGAACAAATGCTAAACTGGTAAAAATACACAAGCCATATGCAGAAAATAAAGAAGAATTGTGTTTAGCTTACCCATTAGGAGATAAAATATTGATAACACATCTTGAGTTCCAGGTGGGAGGAGGAGGCACAAATACAGCAGTATCATTCTCAAGACAAGGTTTGAAAACAGGTTATTTAGGAGTAATAGGAAATGACTTAAATGGTAAAGAAGTAAAGAAATGTCTAAACACTGAAAAAATAGAATTTCTAGGAAAAACAGAAGGAGAAACAGGATACTCGGTAATCTTAGACTCAAAAGCCAAAGACAGAACAATACTTACATACAAAGGAGGAAACAATCTTTTTAATTACTCAAAAATAAATAAAAATAAGCTTAAAACAAAATGGTTTTATTTTAGTTCAATGATGAATGCAAGTCTAGAATCCTTAAAACAACTTGCAATTTTTGCTAATAAAAACAAAATAAATGTGGCATTTAATCCTTCACAATATTTAGTTGTTAAAGGAATAAAGGAACTAGAAATAATATTAAAAAATTCAAATATTTTAATAATGAACAAAAAAGAGTCAGAACTCCTTACAAAAGAAACAGATTCAGTTAAAATTCTAAAA
Organism: uncultured Methanosarcinales archaeon; assembly: GCA_964548665.1. Lineage (GTDB taxonomy): Archaea > Nanobdellota > Nanobdellia > Woesearchaeales > 21-14-0-10-32-9 > 21-14-0-10-32-9. The sequence goes on along the minus strand of CAZJQL010000006.1, from coordinate 49,752 downwards.
AAATTAAAAAAATACGCTAAGGACTACGTTGTAATAACTGATGGCGCCAACGGTGTTCAATGCTATGATGGCAAAAAATTATACTATGCTCCAGCAAGAAAGGACATAAAAATTGTAGAAACCACTGGTGCGGGAGATGCATTTTCATCTGCATTTACTGCAGGAATATTAAAAAAAGAAAAAATAGATTATGCACTAAAACGAGGAATGATACAAGCAGAACAAATAATACAACATTATGGAGCAAAAGGGAATTTATTAAAAGAAAAAAATATGATAAAATTATTAAATAAAGATGACCGAAAAATAAGTGTAAAAAGCATATGACTGCTTTTTTAAAAAAGAGGGATTTTTTTGAAAAAAAAAGATGAGCAAATAAAAAAATTATTTCACGAAGAGAAAACAATGATTCTTGCATACGATCAAGGATTTGAACACGGCCCGACAGATTTTAATCTAAAAAATATAAATCCTGAGCATATTATGAACATTGCTCTGACTGAAAAATTCAATGCACTAGCTGTTCAAACAGGAATTGCAGAAAAATATTACTCGGGGAAAAATAAAACTGTTCCTCTGATTGTAAAAATAAATGGAAAAACAAAACTAAGCAAAGAAGATCCATTATCACTACAACACACAAGTGTTGAATACGCATCAAAACTAGGTGCTTGTGCAGTAGGATACACAATATATATAGGAAGCAAGCATGAACAACAAATGCTAACAGAATTTGGAAAGATATGCGAGGACGCACATAAGTTAGGATTGCTGGCAATATGCTGGATGTATCCCCGAGGATCAAACATAGAAAACGAAGAATCAACAGAAATACTTGCATATGGTGCAAGAGTAGCAATGGAACTAGGCGCAGACATAATAAAAATAAAATACAACGGAGATAAAGAAGGACTAAAATGGATAGTCAACGCAGCAGGCAAAGCAAAAATAGTAATTGCGGGCGGATCAAAAGCATCAGACTACGATTTTCTCAAAATGACTCGAGAAGTGCTTGATGCTGGTGCTTCAGGACTTGCAGTAGGAAGAAACATATGGCAACACACGAACCCAAAAATAATGTCAAAAGCACTCAAAGAAGTAATCTTCAATAACAAGACTCCGGAAGAAGCAATAATACTTGCTAAAAGTTCATAAATATTGTATTCTAGCGTAGACGTTTTCAAGATAACGATCATCATTGATTATGTAGTTTATAGCATCAATAATAAGATTTATTTTAGAGTAGATTGTGTCGCTTAATCCCTTGAGTTCTTCAAAGACAGGTCTTTCAGACATTATTTGAATGAGCTCATCTAATGCATCTCCTATTAATTCTAATCTATTAAGTTTATCTTGAAGGTGAACATCATCATTAAGCGTTAAATATTCTCTTTGAGCTACTTCTATATTCATTATGTCAGAAATATCTTTTTTAACAGAATCTATTTTAGAACGCAGAAGCAAAAAGTTATTCTCTAGCTCGGCAAGTTTAGCATCTTTGTAAGCTATGTCTCCTTTATTTATTGCTTCTTTAAGAAGATTAAGATTTTGCTCTATGCGCGCAATGAGACTAAAAATTTCTTTATTTATAGCTATATCTTTTTGCTCGATTTCATAAATTCTAGGTTTTTTTTCAAAAAACTTAAGTATGCCCATTTTGACCTGCAATAAATGTTTTTAATGAATCTATTAAAGTCATAAACTCTTCAAGATTAATTGATCCACCAGATTCTACAATTGACTTAATATTTTTAAGTTTATAAATTTGTTCTTTCTCAGGAAAGCCATGTTTTTCATCAAGTTTTTCTGCGGCCTCAAAAAAAGTTGTAGGATAAAAACCAAACGATTCTTTATACTTTTTGAATAATTCAGAATCTATTTGAGGCTCAAGATCTAGTATTATGCTAAGAAAAAAAGTTGAATCTGGAGAAGAGAATCCGGATTTATTCACGTCATTGTCTGAAGAAACAACTGCATCTAAATTTTTAAGAGAAGAGCTCTCACTTTCGGAAGCTGAATTGTGCGCGAATTCGCCTTGCTCTTGCTTTTCTTTATATGCTCTTTTTTCTCCAGAAGCTTCTCCCTGTAACCTGTTTATTAAAAAACAATTTATTTCGCCTTTTCTAATTACAAAGAATGCTCTAAAATAGTTATCAAGCAAAGAAGACATTTTTTTAATGATGCGCGCTGTTTCGATAATCAGAGAATCCTCAATTTTGTTTCCAAAACCTGTTTTTCCCAAATTTCTTTTCAAAACAAGACCAGACGTTTCTGACTTTAGTAATTTATATTCTTGCAATAAAGATTCATGGTGCTCTATTGTAAGATATTCTTTTGAAAGAGTGTAAGAATCTTTCGAGCTTTCCCTTAAAATGTCTGGAAGTCCTTTATATGCCTCTAAAGTTATATCAAAATTACCAATAAAACTTTTTGATGTTCCTTCTACACAACTTTCAGAATCTATAAATCTTTCAACAATAACTCCTGTGCTAAAATCTTTTATCCCTTTTTTCGTTCTTAGCTCTATTTGACTAGGGCTGTACAAAAAAAGCCAAACAGATTTTATTGCATCTATAAAATTATCAAAACCATGTATGTTTAGAAATACTCCTTCCAAACTTTCAGCATCCAAATCATAGCTCGGACTAACTATTAAATTAACAACAGGAGATTTATCTTTTAGTAAATCTTCAGGATCTCCCGATTCAACACCTAAAGTCATATATGCTTCTCTTAGCGAGTCAATGTATTCATCAGGAATTGCTGCTTTTCTGAAAAGAGACTTAATTTCAAGATAAGCGGAATTTATACTTGAAGTATCTTTCAAACCTAATATTTTCTGGATTTCAAGAGACAACCTATTATGAAGAAGAAATTCTTCAAAAATAAGATCGGGAACTACAAAACTTAAAGGAGTCTGCTGTTTTCCCTTGTAAATCTTAGCCAAATCAACTGCTCTAAAACCTACTTTAGAAACATCTGAATCATAGATTTGATTAAAAGACAATGTGTAACTCATAAAAACTCCCTCTATATATAATGGGAAGATGACCTTTTTAAACCTTGCGTAAATTTATGTTGTATTTTGCAAAATATTTAAAAACAGTGCGATCTTAAGTTGTATTGAGGTGATTTATATGAAAAAAACAACGCTTGACTGGGTTGCACTAGTTTTGCTGATAGTTGGAGGTTTAAACTGGCTATTAGTGGGATTATTTAGATGGGATTTGGTTGCTGCAATATTTGGAGCAGGATCAGTTTTGTCAAGTATGGTGTATAGCTTAGTTGGTTTGGCTGCGATTTATACAATATATTTCTTAACTAAGAAATAAGTTTCTTCTTTTTTTCTTTTTTTAATAAGAGTATTCTTCTGGTTAAACTTGAGTGTATGTATATTTCTGTTTCAAACATTATTTTCCAACCTGTTTTTTGGAGTTCATGATTTATTTGTAAAGTGCTAGGGCAGCAAAGAACTATTGTCTTGGTAAGTTTTTTGTATTTTAAAAGAAAAAGTTTGATGAGTTCTTTAAGTTCTTGATTTAAAGTTGAACTCTTGCCATAAGGGACATCAGTAACAACGCACTCTACTTTTTTTTCCCAGGATAATGCATCTTTTAAAATGATGTTGACATTTTTATGATTCGAAGTATTTTTTTTTGCTCGCTCCACCATTTTTGGGTTTATATCTGTTCCAATGCATTGTAAGCCGATGTTTGCTCCTTCAATTAAAAGGCCTCCTGCGCCACAAAAAGGGTCTAATACTTCATTTTTAGCGCTTCCTAAATTTATCATGGCTCTAGCAAGTCGGGGATTCATGCCGGTAGGGTGAGGCGCGATCATGAGGTGGTTTTTTCTTTGTTCAAAGGGGTCTTTATTTTCCCAGATTTTTATGCCTAAACCAATAAAGCTCGTTCCTTTGATTAATGTTATGTCAAGATCCGGGGTTTTGAGATTTACTTTGCCAAGCGCGTTTTTTAAGGCAATATTTTTGGCAAGAGTTATTGCATTTAAGGAATCTTGAATTTTCTTATTGTTTCCAAAACTCTTGGTTGTTAATCTAAAGCTGGGTTGTTCTTTCCAGAAAAGGTGTTTACTAAAACTTGATTGGGTCTTTTCAATAGAAAAGGCCGGAGTTTTTTCCCAAATAAGCACTTCAAAAGCTGATCGGGTGAATGCTAATCTGTTAAGCCAATAAGTTATTTTGTATTTTATTTTTTGTAGTTCAGTGTTCTTTTTGGGTTTAGAAACAGGTATTTGAATCAACAACAGATTATCATGTGTTTCAAAGGAATATTTTCTAAAATATATTTTTAAAGACATTAATGCTTCTATTTTGCTTAGCTCTAAATTAGTTTTTGTAAGTTCCAAGCATAAAATTAATTGATTGTTCATCACTTGTTTGTCAAAAGCTTCTTTATTTATGTTTTTGCTTCCTTGATTTTTTTTATGAAAAATTTGCGTTTCAAATTTGAAACGCTGTTTCAAAAAAGAAAACTTTATATATTCAAGGCGCTATATTCCTTTGTGGATAAAAAAAAGGTTTTAGAGACTCTTTTCGACAAAAAGATAGTTAAAATACTGCGTTTATTGATGAATAACCCTGAAAAAGAGTTTTATTTAAGAGAAATTGCTAAGATGGCTAAGGTCTCTCCAGCTACTACTTATCGTATTCTTAAGACTATGAAAGCACTAGAATTGGTATATGAAGAGAAAAATAGATATTTGAAAGTATATTATCTAAACAGAAAGAATGCTGGTATGTTTGCAGAATTATTTGAAGATAAAAAGTCAGCTCTTCAAGAGTTCTCTGAGTTCATGGCGGTACTTCCGGGAGTGGGCATGGTTATACTTCATGGATCTGAAGAAAAAGACAAAGCAAGCATATTGATAGTCGGAGAAGGTGTTAATCAAGAAGCAATACGTTCAAAGGTTCTTGAAATAAAAGAAAAATACTCGTTTAATATAATATACTTGGTTCTTGGTTCTGAACAGTATGCTCAGATGCTTTCAATGGGGCTATATCCTGGTAAAAAAGTGGTTCTTTTTAGCAAAGATTAAGCTTTTTCTTATTTTTTTAAGCATATTTATGTTTTTAAGCTCCAGGTTCAAAGCTATATTAAAACATATTTCGTATTATATATGTTTACAATACAATAATATTTAAATATAACTTAACATAAAAAGTATACTAAAAGTTCGATGTCAAAAATGACATGCTCGAACGGACTTTTACTGGCAAAAACCCAAGATGATTTTTAATTAATGTTAAGTCATCTGGTTGTTCTTAGTGACAAATACTAGAAGTAGTTATGTGTTTGCTAGTGGCAACTCTGCGCCTTTTGATTATCAAACGGTGTGTGTTGCTTTGCTTCGGGGGGGCAATCACGGCCATCATACTGGTTCAAGGCCAGAAAGGCTAAAGCTCAAAAAAAACAAAACACACCTTAGTGGAGGGGGACAAAAAAATGGCATACGGAAGAGATTTTGAACAAGTAGAAGTTGGACAAGCCAACATAAAAGTAATTGGTTGCGGTGGAGCCGGAACAAACATGACAAACTGGTTGTACTTAAAAGGAGTGCAAGGTGCAGAAATAATTGCATGTAATACTGATCAACAACACTTAAACATAATAGAAGCTGATAAAAAATTCTTATTAGGAAAAGATGTAACAAGAGGCCTTGGTTGCGGCGGATACCCTGAAAAAGGTGCAGAAGCAGCAAATGAAAGCCTAGGAGCAATCAAAGAATCACTAAAAGGATCAGACATGGTCTTTGTATGTGCAGGAATGGGTGGAGGAACAGGAACAGGATCCGCACCAATTGTAGCACAAGTAGCAAAAGATATGGGTGCTATAGTAATTGGAACAGTAACAATGCCTTTCAAAATAGAAAGAGCAAGAGTAGATAAAGCAGAATTCGGTCTACAACAATTAAGAAAAGTATCCGACACAGTAATAGTAATTGATAACAATAGACTAGTACAAATTGCAGGAAACTTACCAGTTCAACAAGCATTTGCAGTAGCAAACGAACTAGTAGCAACTATGATTAAAGGAATTGTAGAAACAATAGCAGTACCATCACTAGTTAACTTGGATTATGCTGACGTAAGAACAATAATGACAAACGGAGACGTAGCAGCAATTGGAGTAGGTGCAAGTGACACAGCAAACAGAGTAGAAGAAGCAGTAAAAGGTGCACTAAGCAATCCATTACTAGATATCAGCTACGAAGGAGCAAGCGGAGCAATCATACACATCCACGGCGGAACAGATATGACTCTTGATGAAATTAATAAAATAGGAGAGATTGTAACTGAAGCAATGGATGAAGATGCAAACGTCATCTGGGGAGCAAGAGTATCCGATGAAATGAAAGGAAAAATAACAGTTATGACAATCATAACTGGAGTCAAATCCCCATGGATACTTGGCAAACCATCAGCAAAACATGCTGAATCCGCAAGACAAAAATTGTCTTCAGAACTAGGCATTGAAATAGTAAGGTAAAATCCTTACTTTTTTTATTTTCTTAATTCTTTGCCTTCACCCCTTTTCTAAACCCCCAACGCTTGAAAATTCGTGAAGGCAAATTTTCTTTTTTTTCTTTTTTTTGAACAGGAAAGATCAATAGGATGTATGTGCTGTATTGGGTTGGTAGCCAGTCAGGGTGTAGGTTGTTATGTCTCAAAATAACGTTGTCAAAATAGAAGATTTATTAAGACTTCTTAAGGAACTAGAGTTAGTAGCAGAAAAAAATTATGCGGAGACAGATGAAAAAAAACAGAATTTGGCAATAAACTCTTTTAAGAATATAAACAAAGATTACAGTTCTTTGTTAGATAAATCAGACTTAAACAAAAAAATGTCTGAATTATTCTGGTTGTTTGATGGAGCAAGAAATTCCTTTGCAGTATCCTTAACTATTGGATTTGATACTGATTCAAAGAAAAAGTTATTTAATCAAGGTAAAGATAAATTAAATAAAATATCAAAAATATTAAAAACAATAAAAAATTCTTAACACTATGGTAAATCCTTGGCACGACCTACATTATGGCGATGAAGCCCCAGAAGAATTGAACGCAATAATAGAAGTACCAAAAAATTCTATGCTCAAATACGAGCTTGATAAAGAAACAGGTCTAATGAAACTAGACCGAGTTTTATACTCAGCAGTTCACTATCCTGGGGATTATGGATTCATACCAAGAACATATTGGGATGATCACGATCCACTAGATGTTTTAGTTCTTTCAAATTTTCCTGTATATCCACGAACAATTGTAAAAATACGACCAATAGGCGTTTTAAGATTAATTGACAGCAATGAAAAAGATGACAAAATAATAGCAGTACATGCATCAGATCCGAGATTTGAAAGATACAAAGACATAAAAGACGTGCCTGAACATATACTTCTAGAAATAAAACACTTCTTTGAAACATACAAACAACTTCAAAACAAAAAAGTAAAAATATTAAGACTAAGTGATTCAAAGATTGCAAAAAAATATGTGCTTCAAGGAATACAAAAATACAAAGAAAAATTTAACAAGTAAAAATTAATTTCTTTTTTCTTCATAACATGCAAGAACATACAATAAATCAGACAATCTATTAATATATTTATAAACTTCTGATCTCACTTTCTTTTCTCTTAGTAATGGAGTCAAACAAATCTCCAAATCCCTACATCTTAATCTAGCTTCATTGAGACGAACACTGCCTTCTTTTCTAAATCTAATAAAAAAATTAATTCTCTGATTAAATTTATCAATATTATTCTCTAAATAAACAACATCATCTTCTGAAACAGCATCAGTTATTTTTTTATCCAATTTTCCCAAACTAACTTCTCCTGCTGTCTGCCATAATTTTTTTTGAATCAACTCAAGAAGAGACAAAATTTCCTCTGAATTACACATTAATAAATAAGAATCAATAGACCCCAGCAAAGAATCAATTTTGCTTCCGCAAATAATTATAGGATCATCCTTAGGAACACGCTCTCCATTATACTTAGAGGTTGTTCCTTCATCTCCTGTTTTAGTATATACTTTCATCTCTTTTCCATGAAACCGCACTTACCACAAGACCATCTGTCTTTATGAGAACCCATAAAAACGCCAGGTCCGCATTTCGGACAAGATTTATTTTTTCTCTTTAAAGAATCTCCTCCTAATTCATAGATGCTTGACATCTGATTAGACTTCTTTTTTTTACTTCCTGCACCTTTAGCCGGTGCTTTTGCTGCTGGTTTTTTTGCTCCTGCCATAAATACTTACCTCTGTATGCTTATCTTACTTTTATAGCGTACTCGCCTTTTTCTTCTAATCCCATAATTTTAGCTATATCTGACTTTTCAGGATTGACAACATAAATTCTACCTTGCCAATTGCTCGTCGTGCCTGAAGAAGGCTTATAGTCTTTAAAATTAGGGTCATCCAAAAATTTCTTTGTTTTTCTACAAACTTCTCTTTTAACTGCCATGATTATTCACCTTATTCATCTTTTTTCTTTTTGTTCTTTGAAGAAGCCTGATCATTCATCCATTCTTCTTTGCCTAAACCATCTTGTCTCATAGTAAGACCAAGTTTTGGATTAGATGGATCTTTATAAGAAATAGATATGATTCTTGCTCTGCACTTATCTCCCACTTTCAAAACTCTTTTTGTATCCTTGCCGCCGAGAGTCTTTTCTTTGTTAAAACTTACAAAATCATTCATTGTTTGGCTTATATGAATCATTCCTTCAGCAGGACCTATGTTTATGAATGCTCCAAAATCAGCTATGTCTTTTATGTGTCCGAGAACAACTTCTTGCATTTCTGGCAAAAATGTTAGCAAAGTGAACTCTGTTTCATAAAATGTTGCGCCGTCTCCAGGTATTATGACTCCATCATTAATTTTGTCAATTCCAGAAACATCTACAACTGTTCCTAATTCGCTTGAAATGTGACCGTCATACTTTAATTTGATCTCTCCAACCATCGCGTCCTCTAAATCCATTTTAAATTTGTCTGGAGACACTCTTATAAAATCCTTAACTTTAATCTTGTAAAACATTTATTCACCCCAACGTCAGATGCTTTTTTTGCCTAAGCTGAATAACTCTGGCACCTAATTTCTTGATTTTTTCCTTCAAGATCTTGTCTTGAGTTGCAATTACCACTTTTTTAGGGTCGCTTTTTGCCAAATCAAGCAGAGCTTCGTCTGCGTATTTAGATGTGGAACTGTTGATTGTTTTTAAGTTTTTTTGTTTTATAAGGATAAGCCCAAGCTTAGCATTGAAACTTTCTTTGCCTTTTCCTCTTTGAATAAGCGTTTTTAATTCCTCTTCGCACTTATCCAGTATTACTAAGCTATACGGTTCATTCATTAATTTCTGAATCTCCAAAAATATGTCTACGCCTTGTTCTCCAGGTATTAATAAGAAATTTGTATCTAGAATAACTCTAGTTTTTTGCATTAAAAAGTTTAACATTAAAATAAAATTAATACAAATCTTTTTATTGCTTTTCATTTTTCCGGGATTATGCTAACTGAATCAGCAAAAAAAACACTTGAGAAGCAAGCATACAGAATCGTTGGTAGTCATAGCGCAGTAAAGACTTGCGGCTGGACCAAGAAAATGGTCAAGGGAGAAGGGGGATGTTATAAACTCAAATTTTATGGAATAATGAGCCACCAATGCTTACAAATGACGACATCTATTTCTTGTGCCAACAGATGCACTTTTTGTTGGAGAGGATATAAAGCACCTGTTTCTAAAGAATGGAAGTGGAATGCAGATGATCCGCAAATGATATTAGATAAGAGTTTAGAGGAGCATTATGATTTGCTGGTAGGATATAAAGGAAATTCAAAAACAAATCAACACTTATTTAATCAATCAAGAGAAGTTAAACACGTTGCACTATCTCTCACAGGAGAGCCCATAATTTATCCGAGAATGAATGAACTTCTAAAATTATTTAATAAGAGAGGAATATCTACTTTTTTGGTTACAAATGCTCAGTATCCTGATCAAATAAGAGATTTGAATCCAGTAACGCAGCTATATTGTAGTGTTGATGCTCCAAACAAAGAAATTCTTAAAAAAGTAGATTTGCCATTGTTTCCGGATTTCTGGGAGAGAATGATACAAAGTCTTGAATATTTATCAAAGAAAAAGGATAGAACTTGTATACGTCTTACAATAATAAAAGGAATTAATGATGTGGAGCCGGAAAACTATGCTGAATTAATCAAAGTAGGAAGTCCTGATTTCATAGAAGTGAAAGGATATATGTTTGTAGGAGAATCTAGAGAACGCTTAAATAAAGACAATATGCCGTGGCATGAAGAGATAGTTGAGTTTTCCAAAAAAATCCTGAAATTTCTGCCAGAGTATGAATTGGTCTCTGAACATATTCCTTCAAGAGTTGTTATGCTTGCAAAGAAAAATTTTTTTATTGAAGGGGAATGGAGAACTTGGATAGATTTTCCAAAGTGGCATCAACTAGTTAATTCAGAACAGGATTTCTCTTCTTTAGATTTTGTAAAAAAAACACCTTCTATAGGACTTTCAGGAAGAAAAATAAAAGAAGAAGTGGAGAGGAAAAGAAAAGGTCTGTATGTAAATGAAGAAACTGATGAATTAGAATTTTGGCAGGAAAATAAAAATGACTTGTCAAAGGATTCTTCTCGTGACGAAGGTTGCTAAAACTCTATTATTACACCACCCGGTCCGGGATTTATTATGAGGGTTTTTCCCAGGTTTTCTTGTAGGCCTGATGCTTCATGAATGTGGCCACAAATTGCAATTGTTGGTTGAACTTTTTTTATGAAATCCCTATAAGTTTTACTCCCTACATGTTTTCCAGACCAGATTAAATCTAAAGAGGTTTTATGAGGTGGAGCGTGAGTCATCAATATGCTGTGTTTAGATGATTTAATTGCTTCTTCAAATATTGTGCTTAGTTTTTCAAAATCTTTATCTTCTTTAGAAGGTCCGTAATAAAAGCCTCCTCCTCCATGATTAACTATTACTAAATCATTAAATCTTAGAATTTGTTTGTCTACAAATTTTATATTCTTTGTTTTGGTGCATGCTTCAGCAAGAGTGGTGTGATCTTCATGATTTCCGTGGATTAAATATAGTGGTTTGTTTAATTGGTCTAAAAGATTCAAAACTTCTAGTAAGTTATTTTCATAAACAGATATGTCTCCTGCGCATAAAATAAAATCTACTTCTTTAGACTTTTCTTTCAGATCTTGCATTGCTTCATAATCTTCATGTAGGTCTGTGAATGCTAAAATTTTCATGAAAATACAAATTATTTTGTTTTTATAAATATTTCTCGAGCGTTTTAAAAAAAGGGTTTAAACTGTTTTTTTTACATTTTTAATAAAGAATAAAGAGTATTAAAACATAAAATAAGCTTTATTTGAGCTTTATTTTTTATAAAAGATGCATTAATGTGATGTTATATTCTAATAGAAATATTTATATATTATTTAATTTTTCTTTTAAGTATCAATTAGTGTTTATTTCAAATTTATTGTATGTTTTTCAGTAGTATCTAAGTCAAGAGGGCTTAAAATGAACGATGAAAGAAATATTGAAGCAATTGTTTTAGATGAAAGATATGATAAGCCTATGGGCAAATATTATGTTGATCCAGCATATATAGATGATTCGCTAAAAAACATTGCCAACGGTTCTTATTCACAAAACCAGAGTTTTTTCAAGCAATTTTTTAGAGATATGGTTCTCGGATATAGAGACGCTTTTCTAGAAATTTATTCTGGAACTAAAAAAGTTGTTAGTCAAGTAAAAAATAAAGTTAATGACAAGTTTAGCGAATCAAATTATTTGATTGAAGCAGGAAAAATGGATGTTGAATATGAAAGAAAAATGCTTATGGATGTCTTGTCAAAAGAAGTGAAAGAAAAAGTAAAAAATTATTTGAGCAGTCACTCTTATGAAAAAAATATTTCTGAAAAAGTTCAGACAGCATATGAATACGGGGTCAGAAATTCTTTGCTTGCTCTTGAAAGAGAGGAGTTAGAATCCATTTTAGTGGAGACATTAAGAAAAGATAGCTCTGTCGATAAATCGTATTTGATTAAAAATTATGCTGATGATTATGTTGCTAGAACTATAGATAAAACAATTCATGATAATTTGGCGGTTAGTAAATACGTGATTCCGAGAATGGATTTGTCTGCATATAATAACTCGCCAGCAATCGTGAGGTGATTTTATTATTTGGAAATATTTATAAAAGAACAGTGATTCGCTAGGGAGAAGTGTAATCACTAATCAGTAAGTATATTTTCAACAAGTATGTTTTGGGGGTGGAATGATTATGAAAGATTTTTATTTGGTGATACCAACATGCAGGATAGAGCATATATCTGATACACTTAATAGTTATGATGCTAATTTTAATAGATTTGGTCATGAAATTCCAAAAATTATTTTTGATGACTCTAATAAGGATAATGTTTCTGAATTAATTCAAACAACTGCTAAAGATGTTTTTTACGTAGGTAATGAAGAAAAATACAAATTCATAGAATCTTTGCTTTCAAATGATGAATCTAAAAATAATATGATTCGTAAATTATTTGGGAAAGGTTATGGAGGTAATAGGAATTTCGGTTTATCTTATTTGCAAAATGAATCTTTTTTAAGTATTGATGATGATATGAGGCCACATTCTTTAGAATATTTTGGTAATTCTGTTTCTTTGAAAGAAAATGAACTTATGACTGGAATTTTTGTAAAGGCTCCTGAAGAGTTTGTTGCTGTTGAACAAGATATAATTTCAGGTTATTTAAAATTATTAGGAAAAAATGTTAAAGACGTTCCTGATGTTGCAAGAGCACACTCGGTGTATAGCAACATGACTGACTCTGAGAAAAACAATACTGTAGCAAAAATTGAGTATAATGCTAAAGAAGTTTTATTTGCATCAGAAGGAGATGTTAATCCTGATGCAAAAATAAAGTTTGTTAGATCTTATATAACTAAATCTCCAGACATAGATTCAAAAGATTGCCTTGAAAATTTTTTAGAAGATCCTAGGGCAATTGCCGTTAATGGTATTTCTTATTATTTTGTGTTACAAGACTATAAAGCAGTAGTTTTAGAAAAAGATTGGAAATTCACTCCGGCATCAACTGCTTTTCTCAACGAAAATCTTCCTCCATTTATTCCTGGAGATTTAAGATATGAAGATTATATAACTAGAGTCTGGATAGATAAAAATGATGATGTTGCTAGTTCTATAGCTAACATTGCACATAGTCATTATAGAAATCCCTTTAGAAGAATGCCATTAGCAGAAGAGTATTATAACGAAGTTCTAGCAAATTTTACAAAAACATACATAAAAAAAGGAGCTGTAGGTAAAGAAATTCTATATATTGAAGATGGCATCTCTTTAACAAAGCAAGATATTGAGCCTGTCGTTGATGAAGCAATAAGTTACTATAATAAGGCAAATGCTCTAGCACTACGAAGCAATTTGACTAACGCTGTATATAGACACTTTGCTAATGAATTAAAAAAAACATTTGATAGATTTGATGTTGAATCGGTAAGAAAATATTTTGAGAAGAGAATAAAGGAGGAAATAATATTAATAAATTCTGCCTTTGATGTTTGGAGAGAAGTACAAGATAAAGCATATGATATGAAAATTAAAAATAGTCTTCCAATTACGAGGTTGAAATAAATGAAAGTTTATCATGTTCTGCCTCCTTTTTTACCCATTCATGAAGATAAAGCAGAGGGAGGAATTGAAAATAATAAATTAATGTTATCTCAAGCACAAAAAAACTTGGGGTTAGATGTTAGGCTGATAGCCACAGCTGATTCTACTCATGAGTTAGTTGTGCCCACAATAAAAAGTATAGGATTAGATACCATTGATTCAGAATATGTTTATCAAAATGACATTCGTCAACACACTTGGTCTAAATTATTACATATTAATAAAACATTAGAATTCTTATTAAATGAAAAAAAGGATGTGGTTGTTCATGTTTCTGATGATTATTTTATTCCATTCATGAAATTTTTAAAAGTTCCATCTATTGCAACTATTCATACAATTCCTGAATATTTCTGGTCTGCTGAACAACTCAAGGGAGAGAACATAAGATTTGTTGCGGTTAGCAAAAAACAAAAAGAGATATTTGAAAATCAGGGAATACTAATAAAAGATGTTGTTTATAATGGTCTAGATGTTTCTAAATTTATTCCTGATTTTAATAAAGAAAATTATTTGTTATCTTTATCTGCAATTGCACCACATAAAGGGCAACATTTAGCAATAGATGTTGCAAAAAGAACAAATAATAACATTATTGTGGCGGGAAACATTTCTGATAAAGTGTATTTTGAAGAGAAAATTAAACCTTTAGTGGATTTTGATATTTCTGATTCAAAAAATAAACTAGAAGCATATCTTAATTTGCCTGAATCTGAAAATGGGAAAGTTGTTTATTGTGGTTTTGCCGACAATGAACAAAAAGCAAAGTTGTATTCTAAAGCTAAAGTTTTCTTGATGCCTACTCAAGTTCAAGAAACATTTGGCTTTGTGGTTGTGGAGGCGCTTGCATCAGGAACGCCTGTTGTTGCGCTTAATAATGGGGCGATGCCTGAATTAATAAGACAAAGTCAAACAGGTTATGTTTGTAATAATGAAGAGGATATGGCCTCTGCAATTATTAAATTAAATGATGTTGATAGAGAAGTCATAGGCAAATTCTGTGTTGAGGATGTATCTAAAAGATTTAGTGTTGAGGCTGCTGCTAAAAATTATTTAAGAATTTATGAAGATCAGTTTTCTAAGTTTTACTCTTCTAAGAACTAAGTCCAGTATACAAAAACCTATACGAATCGAAATATTTATATATTAGTACCTCTTTTGTATATTAATGGTAATATTATTTGATCAGTACAATATGCCTGAAAACATATTTGAGATAATATTCTCCACAAATCAACAAGTAGTTGTAGCGAACATGTTGATGGAAGAAATAAAAACCAGAGGTGGAGAAATAGGCAAAACCGAAATGAGCATGTTTGCAACGGCTCTTCATGACGGTGTAACTTTAGAATCAAAAGATCCTTCTCCACTAAAAAGAAAACCAATTGTAATATCTTACAATAAAAGGCAATTTTACGACAGAATACTAACTCCCATGAAAACAATGGGAATAATAGATTATGACTTATACAAAAAAACCTACAAGTTAAGTGAAAAATTTAACAAAAACATGATGCGAGTAGGACTAATGTGGCTTCAGGAATTAAGAAGGCCTCCGAAAGCATTTAGTTTGAAGACAGCAGAAAAAAAATAATCATATTCGGGGCTCCCAGCCGTTTTCTTTAACCACCCTCCCCTAATAAACCCTGGGAGCATTTTTCTTTTTTTATAATATTCTTAACACATTATTTTTATCAAAACATCTTTTTTGTTTATACTCAAAAGGATATTGAAAATACTGCTCCAAGCACGATCATAAAGAAGTTGTATAACAGTACGGCTACGGCTACAAAAAACGGAATATATCTAACTCCGCTCTTGATATCTCCTCTCTGAATAATTGACAGAATCATAGACGCAAAAATAGAGATTACTGCCAAAGCTAGAGAAGAGAAAATCTTAAAATCATCTACTCTCAAAGATCCTGATTCGAATTTAAACGGAACACTGCTTGTGCTTTGTTGCAATGCAGGACCTATTTGAATCATAACATTAATTAAAATGGACAAAAGATTAAATGCTAATGCAAATAATAAAGGACTTATAACCATAACTATTGCTCCAATAAAAATCGTGAACATAAGAGTATTAGCAGCCATCTCATCTTTGATTAACTTAGTTTTTCTTAAAATATCGATGGACTGATCTAGAACACTAGCAATTTTACCTCCGCTCTCAAGTTCACCCACGATTATGTTAAGTGTTCTTCTAAGTGTCGGAGACTCATATTTCTGGGCTAATTCAGTCAATGCTTCAGTCAAATCGCTTCCAGTCATAACTCTCTTAGAAACATAACTCATCTCCTCAGCTAAAATGCCAAATTCTGGTTTAATTGCGCCCCACAAAGAACGTTCAAAAGACATACCACCTTTAAGATTCGTGGAAACTAAAACAAGATAATCAGGAAGTATAAGCTCCATATCTTTCATACGACTATAAATTTTCATATTTATGTAAAAATAAAACCCCGCAGCAATAACCATAGTTAATATAGTGCTACAAAGTGTCCAAAAAAGAAACACATATATTCCTATCGTTATCGGTGAATTTTCAGATATGTAACTAAAAACATTAAGTCCGAAATATATGAATGCAGTAGCAGCCAAAACAAGAAAAAACAGAACTGCAAAGAAAGAGTATGGAACTTTATGCACGCCTCCTTTAGATAAGTATAAACGGAGCGTAGGCCTATATCTATTGGGAACAAATGCTTTGCCAAGCTCTTCTAATATATTTCCCTTTTGTTCTTCATTCATTAACATTTTTATTCACAAATTAATATTTGGTCTCGAACTCCTATAAACTATAAGGAACATTGCCTGAATTATGGCAAGGAAAAATAGTATTACTCCAAAAAAAGTCATATCTACTTGAATCGAGGCCATACTAGCAATAACAATGAATATGGTCAAACCAAGACTCGGTAAAACTACTGCAAACAACATATAAAACAAAGTTATGCTGCTAAGCTTCTTACCATATCTGTTTATTTCTATGAGTTGCTCATCTGCAATCTCGTTAAGAGTCGCATCAAGAAACTCTGTAACATCAATACCTATTTTAAGAGCATTTCCTATTTGAAACAGTATTTTTCTAAATTTTGCAGAAGGAGAATATTCTGATGCATCAGTTAAAGCACGCTCTATGGGCTTTCCCATCTCTATATCTTTAACAATTTCCTTAAAATACTCGTTAGCCACACCATAACTTGATGCAGCATCCATTAAAGCATTCATCAAAGGCTCTCCAGAATTTAGCTTTACAAGTAAATATCTTCCTGCAAATAAAACATCTTTATCAATATCTTTTTTTCTTCTAGTTATTCTAACATTAACTTTCATCATGCTAAATCTATAAAAAACCATTACAAAAATTCCGAAAATCAAAGGCAACAATATTACAGGTCCACCATTTTTATCAAATAAAAAAAACAAAACCATTGTTAACGAAAAACTCATTCCTAAAGTCGATGACAAACTTTGCTTGACAAATGCCTCTGGAGTAATATCTAGTTTAGCCATTTTGAGCTTCTTCTTAAGCTCAGGATCTCTAGATACAAGCACCGCTGCTATTCCCATATTAATCAAACCAATTTTAATCTTCCAGTATAATAATTAGCCATTATCTTTCCAATTTCATTTATATCATAAATCTTCTTCTTTACAAGCCAATTCAGAATTTGTTCTTTCTGTTTTAAATCATAAATTATTTGATCCTTGGTTATACCTGTATACAATGAAATTAATTTGAATATGACTTGAGACTCATTTACTTGTTCATGCACATCATCAACTGAATTAAGTTGAATTAAAATATTAGGATCTCCAGTTTTCGTTACTTCAGCAATTTGAAACGTTCTTCTTTTACCAGTTCTTCTATTTCTGTTCTGAACAAGAATCATTCCAAGAGAAGATAACATTTCTTTAGGAATATCAATAGGAGGATTAGTTAATCTAGTTATAGTCTCATCAGCAGTATTTGCGTGAACTGTAGCATATACTGAGTGACCCGTATGCATAGCTTCCATTAAAACTTCAGCTTCTTGTTTTCTTCTAATTTCTCCGACAAGTATTCTATCAGGTCTCATTCTTAAACTATTTACAAGTAAATCCAACATAGAAACGCCTCCTTTACCCTCAGGGTTTGGCATTCTTGTTTCCATGGGAACCCAATGCAAATTCTTAGGAAGTTCAAGTTCTCTCGTATCTTCTATCGATATTATTCTTTGATTCGGTGGAAAAAAATTACTTACAACGTTAAGCATAGAGGTCTTACCTGAACCAGTACCTCCTGCGATCAGAATAGATAATTCATATTGTATTCCTAACCAAATAAGTGCTGCTGCAGTTGCGCTAATTGTATTGGCCTCGATAAATTTTGTAATAGTCCAAGGATCCTCTGCGAACTTTCTTATAGTAATTGTGTTTCCTCGTGTAGAAATAGGAGAGAGCGTGGCGTTTACTCTGTCACCAGTCATTAAATGTGCATCCAACAAAGGATTAAGAACTGTGATCTCTTTATTTACATCTCTAGCGATCATGGTGGCATAGTGTCTGATTCTTGCTTCAGTAACCATCTTTATATTTGTTTCAAGCCATCCAAATTTTTTATGATAAACCCAAACAGGATCCACGTGATTATTAATAACTATTTCCTCTAAATTTGCATCCTTCAATAACAACTCTATTTTTCCCAAACCTAAATTTTCCTCAAGCAAATAATCTATAAGTGTGTTTCTTGTTTCTTCGTCAGATTCCGGAAAATATTTACTTATAAGTTTTGACAAACTTACTGCAAACTTTTTTTTCATGCTATCTATATTTTCTTGTCTGCTTCTTTCAATCTCTTCAAGATCAAGTTTAGAAATAAACTCTTCCCTTATTTTTTCCAGAACTATTTTAGTAGTATCCGAAATATTTGTTAAAGATAAAATGTATTGAGGAACATATCTATCCTCTCTTTGTATTATTTCTACTTCAACTTTTATTCCATTCGCATTTAATGAATACTTATCCAGTAATCTTTTTTTAGTTTCTTCCATTATTTATCACCGGGTTTTATACTGAGGGTATTTGTGTTTGCGGATTCTTTTCCTTTAATCTCTTTACAAATTCAACTCTCTGATTAAGTATGTCTATTTTTGCATTAAGAACTGATCTGACGTGCTTATACTCGTCAGGTATTCCGCTTGCAATATGTTTAAGATCTATTATTTTAGCACGAGCAGAATTAAAATCAGAGTTCATAACATCTTGTTTTATCTTATTTACTATTTCCTCAATTTCTCCCGCTCTCAAATATTTCTGAGCGTTGTCTTTTGCAGTCTCAATTAATTTTTGTCTATTCTCCTGATATTTTTTTTGTTCTTCCACAATATCTTTCTTTAATTTCTGTAACTGCATAAAAAATGCAAGAAGATCATTATATATTTCTCTTTTACGTTCTTCGAAAGAAGGAGGATACTGCTCAAAACAAAGTTTCATTTCTTCATAATTCTTTACTGCGGTAGGAACATCTTTCTTTCTTATGCTAATAAAAAGATTTTGATTTATAATTTTAAGTTTATCCTCTAGTTGTTCTCTAAATTTAAGCTCTTTTTCTCTCTGAAGCTTAAGCTTTTCTTCTCTTTCTTTACTTCTATCCTCAAATACTGTTATCTTATCTACAGGTCCTTGATCTAACTGTTTAGATTGGTAAAGTTTAGTTATATCTTCTTTTAATCTGCTTGGCTGAGGATTAATTCTTATGAATTCAGAAGCAAGTTTTGCAAGCTCTATTATTCTATTAAAATAAATCTCTTTATAAACATCTGTTGAAGATGTTTGATTGTATTGTTCAACAGCCGATTCAAGTATTCTGCTTGCAAGAGCAACATTGTTTTTGGATAATGCATCAATCATATCTGAGGAATCTAATTGTCTAGAGTCAGATGATCCTGAGGTCTGAAGAGCTCTTTTTCTGTCAAGAAATTCAATCATATCTTGTTCAAAAAATCGTTCTAAATCAATTTCTGTTCCAGCCATGACTACATCTCCATAACTCTCTTTTTATATTCATTCCATAAAGAATCGGCGTTTTTTAAGCCTCTTTTTCCGGCTTCAATATAAAATAATTTTTTCATTAACTCTAATCTTTGAACTAGATGATTCTTCCAAACAAAATCGGTTTTATCAGTAGGAACAGACTTTTTCTTTGCAAATTCTTGAAATCCTTTTTTGTAATCCAAGAAATCTTTTCTAGATATCGCTTTATCTTCTGCAGTAGTTTCTGTTTTTTGAATGAGATAAACAAGAGGCTTTGTGAAATTATACTCTAAACCTATTATTTTTTCCTCAACTAAGAAATCAACCCACCTTTGTAAAACAGATTCAGGAACATTTAAAGAGATTGCAACTTCTTTTAACTCGACTTTGCCTTTGTCTTTTAAGAAACGAACAAGTCGGTCTACACCAGTCTCGACACTCTTAAATTCCTGTTCTATCATTAAAAACCCGCTCCCTCTTTTCAAGACACACCGTGAATAGTCTATATAAAACTTTCTAATTTTAAAGAGGATGGTGTCTAGTTTTATTTAAAAATAACTAAAAAGCAAAAATTCCGAGCAGTATTAAGATAAATCCAATAAAAATCATTATCCAGGCAATTAAATTTAAAGTTTCCAAATTTTTGAAATAGTCAATAATGTTCTCGAAGAACTCTTTTACCGAATCGAGATTAAAATCAGGGGCCATTTTCACTAAATCATTAAAAAATATTATTATGTTTTAAATTATATCTTTATAACGCCTTCACATAATACTTTTTTGTTTATACACTTAACACACGTATACTCTGTAAATATAGAATTTCCTGAATTAAGTTTACCTGTTTTTCTCATCTCTGAGCCGCATTTGTCACATCTTATATTATTCATTGGACACCTCTTGAACAAGATGCCATTAATTTCAGTTTATACATATTTAAATATTTGCTTTTATGTGTTTTATTCGTTCTCTATCAACGAAAAATATATAAATTTCTTAGTTGGGCTCATACTTATGGAAAAAGAAGAACAAGGATTAGATGAAGTTTATGATGATGATGCAAGAGAAGATTTAGTGGAGAATGACGAAATATCTCCAGAAGAAGAAGGATTTATGGCTGGTTACGAGGAACAAAAAGAGAAAGCTAAAAAAGATTTGGAAGGAGACGAAGCTTATGAAAAAGCATTCGAATCAGCTGAAAAACCAAAAAAAAGAAGATAAAAAATTAAGAACCAAGACCCTCGTTTCTAATTAGAGCTTATTGAATTGTGTTTGTATGGCTTATAGCTTCTTTGAATTTATTTCATCTAAAAGTTTCTTTATAAAGTTATTAGTGGATAAAGGATCTATGATCTGTCCAGATCTTGATCTTATTGCTAATAAATCGGACTCTGCTTCTTTATCTCCCACCACAACAATATAATTTGCTTGAGCTAACTGCGCATCTCTTACTTTCTTGCTTATAGATTCAGAACGATAATCTTTCTCGACCCTAATTCCCGAATTTTTAAGCTTTTCAAATACGCTGTCTGCAAAAAGTTCATGTCTGTCTGCAACTGTTAAAAGCTTAACTTGAATAGGGCTTAACCATAATGGAAATTTTCCAGCAAAATGTTCAACTAAAATGCCTAGGAATCTTTCAACGCTTCCTAAAATTGCTCTGTGGATCATAACGACTCTGTGCCTTGAACCATCTTGGCCTTCATAAGTCAAATCAAATTTTTCAGGCATCTGAAAGTCCAATTGTATCGTTCCACACTGCCAGGTTCTTCCTATAGCATCCTTTAAGTGAAAATCTATTTTAGGCCCATAAAAAGCGCCGTCTCCCTCATTAACAACAAAAGGCATTTTTAGTTCTAAAAGAGTTTCCTTTAATGTTTCTTCAGCAAGAGTCCACAAAGCTGGATCGCCCATTGCTTTGTCTGGTTTTGTACTTAGCTCCACTGAATAATCAAAATTAAATGTTTTATACACTATATCTATTAATTTCAATAGTTCTTTGAGCTCTTGCTTAATTTGTTCTTCAGTACAAAAAATGTGAGCATCGTCCTGAGTAAAACATCTGACCCTGAATAAACCTGATAAAACTCCTGAAAGTTCATGTCTGTGAACTAAACCAAATTCGCCCATTCTTAGAGGTAGATTTCTATAAGAGTATCTTTTATTCTTGTAAATCAAAAGGTGTCCCGGACAATTCATCGGTTTAACTCCAAAATCCTGGGAGTCTATTTTTGTGAAGTACATATTATCTTTATAATGGTCCCAATGTCCTGATTGTTTCCAAAGTGACTGATTTAAAATTATAGGTGTTTTTACCAATTCATAGTTTCTCTGTTCAAGAAGTTCAGTCATAAATTTTACTAATTTGTTCCAAATATAAGCGCCTTTATCATGAAAAAAAGGCATTCCTGGAGCCTCAAGTTGAAAAGAAAATAAGTCAAGGTCACGTCCTAATTTTCTATGATCTCTTTTTTCTGCTTCCTCTAAGAGAGTAAGATGCGCTGTAAGATCTTTTTTCTCCGGAAAACTTATTCCATATATTCTTTGTAATTGCTTGTTTTTAGAATCTCCTCTCCAATATGCGCCCGCAACTTTAATAAGCTTAAATGCTTTAATAAGTCCTGTATTTGGTAAATGTGGCCCTCTACAGAGATCAAAGAATTCTCCTTGTTCATATATTGAAACAGTATCTGATTTTTCAGTTTTGCCTTCACCAAATTCTTCTATGTTCTTGATGATTTCAACTTTGTATTTGTTGCCAGAGAAAAGTTTCAAAGCATCTTTAGTGCTTATTTCTTTTCTCTTTATCTCTAAATTATCTTTAACTATTTTACTCATTTCTTGCTCTATTCTTAATAAATCCTCTTGATTAAAAGGAGGATGATCTATATCGTAGTAAAAACCTTCAGAAACAACAGGGCCTATTGTTAGTTTTGCCTCAGGAAATAATCTTAGAACTGCCTGTGCCATGAGATGTGCTGAAGAATGTCTGAATATATCTTTTCCTTCTTCATCCTCAAAAGTAAGTATTTTTATCTTTCCAGATTTCGTTATTGGTGCATTCAAATCAAGAACAAAATCATCCAGTTTGATTCCTAGTGCTTTTCTTAGTAATCCTTCACTTATGCTTTTTGCAATCAATGTTCCTGTAATTCCAGATTCAAAATCTTTTTTTGAGCCATCTGGAAAAATTAAGCTAATTTTTTTCATCAATTTAAAGTCACAATATAAGGTGCGAATCCATTTTTTATAAACCTTTCTAGAAAAACTTTAAGAAATATTGATTTTATTTTCCACTTACTTTGTATGAATAAGTGTTTCTTTTTCCAGTATTTTTATATTTAATTATGTTGGTCTTCCTCAATTTTTTCAGAGACATTGTTACTGATCCTATGCTGACGCTCAATGCTTCACTAATTTCCTTCGATGTAAACCATTTATTTTTGTTTTTACAAAGAAAATCATAGACTTCTTGTTGACCCATGAATTATATTCTTGTTGCCTTTAATATATAAGCTTTTGGTTTTTTGGGTTTGTTGAAGTTACGTGGTTTTAATCAAAAAATTTATATAAGGGTTTCAAAAGAGTATCTATTTAGGTGAGGGAAACATTCTATTAAAATCTAGCTTTGTTAATGAAAACGGAAACGAGAAGAACAAGAATAAAGTTTTATTCACCGCATTTTTAGCTCTATTTATTGTTATCTTTGCATTTATGCAAGTAAAATATGTTAGCTCTGCAACCGTTATAAGTGCATGTGCTAGTACATATACGTGCGGGCAACATGTAAACACTTCAGGTTATGGCGCAGTCGAACTCTGCGATACTTGTTTTGCTTGTGGTGCGGCAGATGGAGTTTGTCCATCTTGGTATTCTGACGGTCTTTTAGAAACAAACAATACTAAACTTATGGTGCTCATGAAAATAAGTGAATTATCAAGACCTACAGTAAACAGCACATATGTTGTTAATTACCCAACAGGTGACTCTGCTTGTGCTTCAATTGGCGGAGAGTGTTTAAGAGTGGAATATAGGCTCAATAATGCTGAAACATCTGAGCAAAGAGAGCAGCCAGGTAGCGAATGGCAAGAATCACAAGATATTACTTGTACAAGAGCTGTGACTCCTGTGAACTATCCTGAAGCTTATAGAGCAGTATGCGAAAATGTTCCAAGGACCGCTAGCTGCGATGAATGTCCAGATCCTGATTGCAGAACTGAACTTACAGGAGTAGTATACAATGTAAGAAATAATCAAATTGTAGGAAATTCTTTAGTTACGGTGAAATCAGATATAAATCCCGCTATATCTTTTAGTAAAACCTCCGCGGATGGATATTACACGATGAATGCCACTACAGGGAATGTTTTAGTGCTTTGTGCTGCTGCCGGTTTTATTCCTACACAAAAAGAAGTATATCTTCAGCCAGGTAAAAATATTGTGGATTGTCCTATGAGTTATGCTGCTTGTTCCGATGAGTGTACTCTTCCAAATGAAAACGGTCTAAATATATGTAGAGCAAACTGCCATCAAGAGAGTGGTTGTTCTTTTCAAACAGATCCTCAATTCGGATTTATAGGAACAATTTGTGAAGGTCTTGAATCAGGAACGTTTGTAACTTTGGAAAGAATAAATACTACTCATGTCAGAGGAGTAAATTGTTGTGAAGGTTCTGTAATTATTGTTGAAAAACCACAGTTTCAAGTTCTCGGAACAGAGCTTGTAAAAAATTTAATAACTAAGAACTTCAGGAAGCAACTTAATGGAATACCTGTAACTCTTAAAATAATTGTTTATGACAAAAACGATTAAAATAGTTTTTATTAAATTCCAAAGTTAAACTATTCTTTAAATAAAATTCTTGTTTTTTTATGCTAACATTTTTATATTGCAATTATAAAAGAATAAATATAATAAGGGTTTGATATAATTAAAAATAAATAAATATTAATTATTAATTAGTAAATTTAATTAGTACATATTAATAACAATCATGAATTAACAGCGAATGTTAACAGCAATTGCTGTAATTTGTAATAAAAAGGTGAGATTGCATTTGAATCATTCTAAAAAAGGATCAGTTTTCTTCACTATAGACATACTTATTGCAGGGATGGTTATAGTTGCAACAATCTTTATTGTTTTATCTTTCTTTTCAAGTCAGCCAAAAACTCAAGACACAATAGATTATCTGGATAATTACATTACTTATATTTCAAATACAAGGATGCAACAATTTAGAACAAGTTATAAATTCATCTATGACGATCCTTTCGAACCGAATCCTGATTTCAGAGTTCATCAAAAAATACTCTTATTGTATAATGAAAATAAAACTGACAAAATAAATAGCTTCATAGATAATTTTACACAAATAATAATTCCTGATACAATAGGCATACAATATGAGCTTAACGGAACAATTTTATACTCTAGAGGTACTGAAGAACTTAATTATTCAACAGCACAATTTAGTAGATCGATTCTAACTTATTTTTATCAAGACGGTAAAATAATAGGTCCTTTTGTAACGAGGGTGATGTTGTGGTCTTAAAATCATTGGGTAAAAAAGGAGTAATATTCACAATACTTGCATTGCTTTTAAGCACAATAATTATAGGTTTATTTTTTTCATTTAAAGATGTTCCTTTAGACAACAACGTTCAAAATGTGCAAATGAGGATAAAACACATTAATTCTTATATTGAACAAGTAGAAGAATACGTTAAAGATTCAACGAAATCATCTGCCATAAATGCTTTAGATTTTGCCATAAATGAGATGATAAATAGGAGTGCTTATTATTCTGATTTTGATCAAGGAATTGATTCATGTATGAGAACTGGACTTATGGCAACTCCTGGAAATAGTGAGCAGTTAATGGCTTGCCCTGAAGAGGCCATACTTCAAAATAATATACAAGTGATAGAAGACTTTGCTGAAGAACATTTAACAATACCTTCTGATATAAATATAGAACAAGTAAGTCTTGTTCAAACTTCACCTTGGCAAATAACATTTATAATAAATTATAGTGTTTTAGTTCAAGACACATATGCTTCTTGGAATTCAACTAAAACAACAAACCAAACCATCAGCATAATTGGCTTAAATGATCCTACGTATTGGATTGTTGATCCTACATTAAGTTCGTATAAATATCTTAATACAATAAAACAAGCAGAAAATCAAGGTCTCTGGCTTGAAGAACCATCAATAATAAATTTCTTAACTGTAAACAAAATTTATTTTAAGTATGAGCAAGGGCCGAGTTTTTTAAACAGACTAAGAGGAAATATGAGCAATTCAACTTGCTGCGGTATTGCATCTGTTGTCCCGCCTCTAGACTCATTTTACGCAGATGAATTAAGTCATTTGGATTATATTTTCTGGAAAAATAATACGTGCCATCAAACAGAAGAAGGTGAATATTATAGATTTAATTTCTGGAAAGCAGGAATGACTGAAGAACAAAGATTCTCTATGGGTGTGGCTGAATCAGGATACGGTGTAAATGGATCTACTGTTCCCCCATCTTTTATGACTTTTGTAAATATGACCGACACTTCATATATAGATATTATAACTCCTACTTGCTCTTAGAACAATTCAGTATCTTAATATTTTTCCATCAATTTTAAAAACAGGATTTCTAAAAACTTGATCCAAATGAATTATTGATTTAATATCTCCGCCGAACCAAGCATTGCTCCCTATCGCGACGTGTGCTGTGCCATAAGCCTTTTCATCAATAATTGTAGAACCTATGATTTTTGCTTTTTTATTTAATCCTATGCCGAGTTCTCCTATTCTCCAAACAGATTCAGGAGTTCTAGATCTAACGTGCGCCCATTCTAAAGTCTCTCTTAATAATTTTGCTTCAAAGCCACCACTGATTTTCTGAATAACTCCTTTTTTTATTTCTATAGTTATTGGATGATTCACAAGCAGAGTTTTATCTTTTACTCTAACGCTACCATCTATAACTAATGTTCCATCAACATTATTTCTTAAGGGAGGCATATAAACTTCACTTCCAGGAAGATTTCCTCCTGTTCCAGGCTCTCGGTAAACTCCAGATGCTCCCTTACATTCAACACCAGTTATGTCAAAACTAAGATTTGTTCCTGCCTTTGTAGAAACATGAATTTCATCTGATTCAGAGATTTTCTTCTTAAGATCTTGTGTTGTTTTATCTAAAGAATTATAATCAACATCAAGGCAATCAATAACAAAAGAAAGCATGTTGTTTTGTATGCTTCCAAGACTGCTTGAAGAAACAAATCTGTGCTGATTTTCCTTTATGTAATTTCTAAGACTTTTTCCTACTGACTGAAGATTTCCAACTCTATTTGATATATTTATTATAAGCACACTTTTTTTTGGAAGAGATCTTATTTTACTAACAAGAACATCATCAGCAGGCTCACTTCTAGATTTATAATTTTGATAAACTGTTTCATAGTTAATACCTAATTCTTCTGCAGCCAGAGAATATGCATTTGTAAGAATAGGTGCTATAAGATTATCGTTATGACCTTTATCGCCTATTATAAGAACATCCTCAGAACTAATATTAAGGTTATTTCTCAAAATAGACTTGAATACTTCTAGCCTTATTTTTTGTCTGAATACTTCTTGGTTAACAATATCTCTTATATGCAATGCTTCAAAAAATTAATATTAATATTTATATATTATCATAATACTTCCAATATATGGCAGTAAATGATGAGAAAATAAAAGAATTGGAAGAACTAATTGCTAATTCTCAATATAATAAAAGAACTCAGAAAGCAATAGGTATGTATAAGGCTCAATTAGCTAAATTAAAAGAAAAGGCTTCATCTTCAAAAGGAGGAAAGACAGAAGGATTTTCTGTCAGAAAAACAGGTGATGGAACGGTTGTTCTGCTAGGTTTTCCGAGTGTTGGAAAAAGTACTCTTTTGAATGGAATAACTGACGCACAGTCTGAAACAGGAGCATACGCGTTTACTACGCTCACAGTTGTACCAGGTGTTTTGGCTTATAAACACGCAAAAATACAAGTTTTAGATGTTCCTGGTGTTGTTCATGGTGCAGCATCTGGACGCGGAAGAGGCACTGAAGTATTCTCTGTTTTGAGAAGTGCTGATTTAATACTCATACTAATCGATGTAAATTATCCTGAACATCATAACGCTTTATTGAGAGAAATATATGAATCGGGAATAAGAACAAATAAACAAAGACCTGATGTGACTATAAAGAAAACTGCAAAAGACGGAATTAGAATAAGTAAGACGTTAAAACTTACTAATTTAGATGATGATACAATAAAGGAAGTACTAAGAACTTTCAGGATTAATAATGCAGATATATTAATAAGATCAGATATAGATGTTGATGAATTCATAGATTGTATTGAAGCCAATAAAAAATATGTTCCAGCTATAACTGTTCTGAATAAAATTGATTCATTGCCAAAATCAAGGGTTGATAAAATAGCAAAAGATCTGAAAGCAAATCTTCTTATATCTGCAAAAAATAAGGATCATCTTGAAGAATTAAAAGAATTAATTTTTCAAAAATTGGATTTAATAAGAATTTATATGAAAGAACCAGGAAAACAGGCAGACCTGAATGTTCCATTAATAATGTTTAAAAATTGTTCTGTGGAAGATGTATGTCAGAAGCTACATAAAGATTTTGTAAGTAAATTTAAATTTTCAAGGGTGTGGGGTAAATCCGCAAAATTCCCTGGCCAGAAACTCAGTTTAAAGCACAAGCTAAAAGATGAAGACGTTCTAGAGATTCATTTAAGATAACTCTGATGAATTCTAATGAATTTAATAAAATTAATTCGGGATTAACTAATCGGATTAAGTACTTTATAAAAGCATTTTATTTATTTGTAGGAACATTTTTATATTTAGTATCTAATTCTGAAGGGTATGAGATTTACGAGGATAACAATAATCAGAACAAAAAGACCTGAAAACGAAAAATCCAATGTTAATGAACTACTTCAATGGTTTGGAGGAACTCTGGGTTTATTCAATTTAAGAGATAAAGACAGAAGTTGTTTTAGAATATTTATCGTATTACTAAAAGATGCCAAAGGCGCATCAAGAGGCCTTTCAAGTGAAGATATTGCTGATAAAACATTTCTCTCAAGAGGAACAGTAGTTTATCATTTAAATAAATTATTGGAATCAGGACTTGTTGAAGAACAAAAAAACAAATATGCTCTTAAAGTAAAAAATTTAGAAGAATTAGTTGAGAAAGTAAGAGGAGATGTAAATCAAGCATTTGATGCTTTAAAGCAAATAGGAAAAGATATAGATAAAAAGTTGTGATGAAATGAAAAAAGAACTTCTACTTCCCTTTGAGGAAAGATTACAAACAAAAAAAATACTGGTAAAATTAGAAACAAAAACAGATTATAGTTTCGGATTAAATCCTGAAAAAAGAACCACAGAAGATTTGCTGAAAAAAGGTCTAATAATACTTGATAAGCCCTCAGGACCTACAAGTCACCAAGCAGCAGATTATCTGAAAAGGGCTTTAGATGCAGAAAAAGCAGGGCACTCAGGAACGCTGGATCCGGGAGTAACTGGCGTTTTACCAATTGCGTTGCAGGATGCAACAAGAATAACTAATGCGTTGCTCACAGCTGGAAAAGAATATGTGTGCTTAATGCATTTGCATCAAGATGTTTCTGAAGAAAAACTTAACGATGTTCTTGATAAATTTAGAGGAAAAATAAATCAATTGCCGCCCAAAAAATCTGCTGTTAAAAGGAGAATGAGAGAAAGAAGCATTTATTACTTAGAAGTGCTTGAAATAAAAGACAGAGATGTTCTATTCCTTGTAGGATGCCAAGCAGGAACATACATAAGGAAACTAGTTCATGATATAGGTGAAAAACTAGGTTGCGGGGCACACATGGCTGAGCTTAGAAGAACAAAAGCAGGACCTTTTAAAGAAGAACAAGCGGTTATACTTCAAGATGTGGTTGATGCTTTTTATTATTATAAAAAAGGAAATGATGAAAAATTAAAAAAAATGTTGTTGCCTATAGAATCTGCAGTTCAGCATCTTAAAAAAATATGGGTGCATGATGCAGCAATAGATACAATGTGCCACGGAGCATTTTTAAAAGTTCCAGGAGTATCAAAATTAGATTCTGATATAAAAATAGGAGATATGGTTGCAGTTATGAGTCTTAAAGAAGAACTCATACTTGTTGGAGAAGCAGAGATGAACTCCCAAGATTTGCTGAAAAAAGAAAAAGGCGTAGCTGTAAAAACGCTACAAGTATTTATGCAACCAGGCACTTACAAAAAAATCAATCATCAACAGTGAATAAACGACTATCCTTAACTTTGAATAAGCCTATTCTTGCTCCAGCATCTAACCAGCCATGCGAGTAATTAAGAGCCCCAAAAGCAAGAACAAATTCTCCTTTTGACTTAAAATGTTTAGCATCTTCATAATACCTTGAAGCCATATCTAGAAAGTCTTTAGCATATTCAATTCTATTTTTGTCCATTGGCGAAGACTTAACCTTATCTAGTGCTTCACCTGTTATTAAAAAGTACTTATCCAGCTTTTCATGGGTTATTATATTATTCATAAAAAAACTAATTTCAAAAAGTATATAAATATTGTTCCTTGAACAATAAATAAAGGGGACAAATATGGAAGAAAATCAAAACGAATCATTTCCTGAAAGCAATTATACTTTCGATTCCAGAAATTTTAAAAGATTTCTCGATGAATTCGCAAATGACATAAGAAAAGGCTATAATCAAAGTTTCAGGAATCAAATATCTTTAATAAAAAAAACCGAAGGCATGAAAATATTATTTTGCGGCATGGGCGGAAGCGCAATATCTGCAATGCTTATGCAAACTTACTTGAACGACGAACCAATAAATTTTGAAGTAGTAAACGGATACAACATTCCAGGAAAAATATCCTCTAAAGATCTTATAATATTATCCTCATATTCTGGAAATACAGAAGAAGTAATCTCCTGTTATAGGCAAGCTAGAAGAATAGGAAGCCAAGTAATTATAATGACTTCAGGCGGAAAACTAGAAGAAATGGCTGAACAAGGAAGACTTCCTTTGATAAAACTCCAAAAAGAATATCCTCCAAGAGCAGCAGTAGGACTAATGTTCTTTGCATTACTAAGACTTTTACAAGATTTAGGAATAATAAGCGATAAATCTGATGAAGTCGAGTCATTAATGGAAACATTCACCGGGAAAAACTTTAATGAATTTGGAATAAATCTATCTCAAAAACTAAACGGAAAAATTCCGATTATATACTCAAGCAACGTATTTTATCCAGTTGCATACAGATGGAAAACCCAAATAAACGAAAATGCAAAAACTCTTGCTTTTTCTAACCAAATACCCGAAATGAACCATAACGAGCTGAATGGATTTGAAAACAAAAACGGAATATATCACGCAATAATTATAACTACTGATGAAGATATATCAAGAGTAAGAAAAAGAATGACTCTTGTAAAAGAAATACTTCAAAAACAAAGAGTTGACGTCACAGAGCTACATGTAAAAGGATCAAGGCTAAATAAAATATTCACAGCGGTTCTAGCAGGAGATTACACATCATATTATTTAGCACTCAGATACGCAATAGATCCATACCCTGTTGAAACAATAGAAAAATTCAAACGCGACATGGGTCCATTCATATAACTTTTTAAATTAACTTTCTTTACTTTCTACAAAATAACTTTAGCCCCCATAGTATAGGCTGGATAGTACACGAGCTTGCGGAGCTTGGAACCGGGGTTCAAATCCTCGTGGGGGCGTTTCAGTTACTCTTCTTTTTTTTCTTTCAACATTTCTTTTATTTTTTCTAGAATGGTTGTTAAGTGTGCAGGAACAAACTTAATTGTTCCAGCCATTTCGTGTCCTCCACCATCAACGTTTGCTTCAGGAAGTTCTTTTTGCAATCTGCTTATAATTTCCTGAACAGGCAGAACTGGTTTGGTTGCTCTTATTATTATCATGTCAGAAACATGACCTGCTGTTAAAACAGGAATGCTTTCTTTTCCTAATGCAACTTTGTCATGAATCATGCCTGTAACTTTTCCAGGTGTTGGATACGTAAATCTTAAGGTGTATTTTTCAAGATCAATATGGGAAAACACTATGCCGTTTATCTCCTGTGTTCTTAAGTAAGGAAGTGTGCTCTGTAATTGTGTTTCTGTACCTTCTTTTACTTTGGCATTAATCATTTCTATTATTTGTTCGTTTGTAAATAGTTCTTCAAATAAGCCTTTACCAGAGTCGAATTTCATTTGATAAGCAACAAAATCTATTGCTGTGCCTATTCTTGTAAGTTGATCTCTGCTTAATCCAGAATTTTTTATGTACTCCTCAGTTTCAGGGATTTCACATCTATCGCTAATTGCTGCGACTGCTGGCGAAATAGGATTATCATATTTTTCATTAATCATTCTTGCAAGTTCATAACAAAGCATTCCTGCACTGGTCTGACTGTCAAGTCCAAACATATAAGGATTTAAATGTAAGGACAAATAAGGACAAACAGATGTTTTCCCATCTTTTAAAATAACAGGGTTATGATGATCTATAACTATGGCTTCATAGCCTAGCGATTTTAAACTTTTAAAACCAAAAGCATCTTCTGGTGTCGAACCATTGTCTAAAACTAAGAATAACGGCTTTTTTTGTCCATGTCCTTCTGTTAATCTTTTTGCAAGAGTAATATCTTTGAAAACATCTGTCACTTCATAAAAAGGTGCTTTAGAAGGAGATCTATACAAATTATGATCAGGATTTATTCCAGAATCCTCCATAAGTTGTCTGCATGCTTGTTCTATTGCAAGGCCAGAATTAATTCCATCAGAATCATTATGATGTCTGATTAGTATTGGTTGATTTTCAAAAACCGCTTTTCTTATTCTTTTAGCAATCTCTAAAAATCTAGGTTTCATCTTTTCATATCTTTCAGACTTTATTGAAAACTCAGTTTTTACAGGATTGCTTATTTGATTTATTATAGAATCAAAATCTTTTTCTGACTTTGTGATGCTGTCTATTTCTATTTGAAGTCTTCCTGCTCTTTCAGAAACGGCGCCTCTTAATTCAACAACATCTCCTTCTTCAAAAGAAGAATCTTTGATAACAGCGTCTACGCTTTTTAATCCATCTGAAACTAAAAAAATAACCGGGCCTGGTTTAGCTTTTCGCATTATTTTAACAGTGCCTTCGAAATAATCTCCGGATTCTATTTGTGATATTTTATCTTTTTTATTCTTAGAGCTATTGCTCTTATTTCTTATATTCATTTTATTTTACCTCTAGAAAAGAAAATCTTTCCTCGAAATTTGTTCTTTCAAAGACGACCCCTTCATTTTTTTTGTTTTAGGCCGATTTACTATTCTTTTCTCAATAAAACAAGAACGTTTATTTGCTTTATAAATGTTTTCGTTTAAATTGTTAATAAGTGTTTTTTATATGAGTTTAGCAATTAAATTTATATACTTCAAAAATGAGTCAATATTGGGGGTTGGTTGGAATGGCTAAAAAAATAGAAATAATAAAAACGTCTAAAGATGCAATATTAAGAATTAATGCTAAAAGTGTATTGGTAAGCAGAAAAGATGGCGCTTCAAACGATGAGTTTAAGACAGCGATTGTGAAGACGTTCGATGTTAATAATCCTCATAAAACTCAAGAATTTCCTAAAGCAGTCTATGAATTTTCAAATGCGGAGAAGGTTAGGATAAGAAGAATGAATGTTTCTTATTATTTGGAAGGAAATGATATTGTAATAAATGATTTAGAAGAAATAATGGTTGTGAGAGAAGGATCGAAAATAACAATAAAAGGTTATCAATTGGAAGTAGAATCTAGAAATATTTGATCATCTTATGGTTTCTATGCTTTCAATATCTTTTATTCTTTTTTCAGCTTTTATGCTTGTTCTGAATATGTTCCAGAATATTTTTTGAATCCAAATTAACCATTCTTCATCAGTTATTTCGTAGAAAATATGCATGTTTCCTTTTTTTTCATTTTCATATTGCTTAACTTCTTTGAATCTTGCTATTTTTTCGTCTATTAGAAATGCTCTAAATGGTTGTTCAGCATGTCTTATTTCTATTAACTCTTTTTTTATTTTGTAATTAATTTCTAACATTTTTTTTATGTTGTTTATTGATTCTACGTCTACTTTACAAAGAACTTTTATAGATACATTTCTTTCTGCAGCTTCTTCTAATATGTCCAGTATTTTGTCTTTATCTTGCTTTGATGTTACCCAGGAAAGATTTCCTGAGAAGATTAGTATTTGTTTTTCTGCTCCTCTTAATAAGTTAACTAGATTTTGTTTTTTTGTGATTTTATTTTCTGTTTGTTCTTCAAGAAATGCGTATCTTTTATTGTCTGGAACGTATTGGTAGATGTCGAATGGACTAAAATCTTCTTTGCCTTTTGCAGCTTCAATTCTTTTGAATAATCTTTCTTGAAATTCTGATGAATGAATTTTTTCTACATTATTCCAGTAAACTATTTTTAAAGCGCCCCTGGTTCCTCCTCTAAATGTTCTGGTAGATAATGTGCCTAGTTCTTTAGAAATTTTTTCTACATACGAATCTGCTGTTCTCCAATTTTTTTCAAGAATTGCTGCTATTTCATTTATGCTTCTTGGTCTTGCATAAACAAAATCATTTATTTTTTTAATTGTTTTCGAATCAAGCATTGTTTTTGGTTAGTTTTTACTTTATTTAAATTTAACTGTGTATACAACTATGAATCATATATTTTTACAATAATAATTAATAAAAATACAACACCATACTAATTTAGATATATTATGTATGGGCTTATGTTTGGAGGAAGTGGGATGGTCAAAGACTACTTGACAGAGGAAGAATTAGAATCGGATGTTGAAGAATTGCAAGAGGAATAAAAAGATTTTAAATTAAAAAAGTACTCTGATTAATTCGGTCTAATTTATTATGAGTTATTCTGAGCTGTTGTTTTGTTCGTTTGTTTTTTCATCACTCGAATTTTCATCATCTTCGTGCTCTTCAGATGTGTGGTCTTGAATTCCATCTCCGTCGTGATCATGATCTTCTTCATCGGAGTGTCCTAGCTCGGTGTCGCAACCTGTTGTTATAACAAGAATTAAGATTAATGTAAAAAAAATTAATATTTTCGTGTTCATTCTTTTCATCCTCGTGTTTTAATTTTTTGTTTTGGTTTAGTTTTTTTTATAAAAATCAATTATGATTAGTGGCTGTGTCCTGGTGTTAAAAATACAAGAGCTATCATAAGTCCGATGCCTAGAATTATTGCAAGTGTATGAAACATTGTGTCTTTTAGACCGCATTGTCTATGTAGTTCTGGCACGAGATTAGATGCAGCTATGTATAGAAATATTCCTGATGCAAATGGAATTATAAAAGGGCCTAAATCGAACTTTGAAGATAATAGTATTCCTACTATTGCGCCTAGAACAGATGTTAATGCGGAAAGAAAATTAAAAAAAAGAGCTTTTGTTTTTGAAATTCCTGAATAAAGCAATATTCCAAAATCAGCAATTTCTTGTGGTAATTCGTGTAATATTATCGAGATTGTAGCAGCAATTCCTAAAGGTATGCTGACAATATAACTTCCTGCTATAACAAGACCATCTATGAAATTGTGTACTCCGTCTCCTATTAAATTTATAGGGGCTATGTGATATGCGTGACTATGCGCATTTTGTTTTTCACACTTTTTATTGTGGTGCCAATGAATTCCTTTTTCTATTAGAAAAAAAGTCAAAAATCCTGCAAGGATATAGATTGCTAATCCTAAGGTGTATTTGTGTGATGTTGCTTCTGGGAGAAAATGAATGAAGACGCTTCCTAATAATGTGCCTACAGATATGCTCATTAAAATTATTAGTAGTTCTTGAGAAACTTTTTTCTTGAGCAAAAGAGGTATTGCTGCAATAACTGATGCTAATGAAACTAGTATTACGCTTGCAAAGATATAGATTGTAGTGTTCATGGGTGATTAGAAAAAGGTTACATTTAAATATCTTATTGAAATTCATTATCATTAAGGTATAAGCGTGGTTAAACAATCTAGAAACACAAAGCAAAAAGAAATGATAAAAAAAGAACTGGAATCTATAAATACTTTTTTCTCAGCAGAAGAGTTGTATGAAAAAGTAAGAAAAAAAGATAAAAACACAGGCATAGCAACTATTTACAGATATCTGAAGGAACAAGTTGATAAAGGAGAAATTTATGTTTATTTGTGTGACAGAAAAAACATATACTCAAAAGGACAAAAAAGTCACTGCCACTTTATTTGTGAAAAAACAGGAAAGACAACACACTTCGAAATAAATAATCTTGATTTTTTAAAAAATAAAATTCCAGGATCTATAAAAAGCTTCCAATTAGAAGTTAAAGGTGTTTGTAAAGACTGTGAATGATTCTGTTGTTAATATTTTCTTACACTAAATTCAAAAAAGAAAACTATATAAATAAAGCAGAATCTACAGCGCTAGGGGATTGAGAGCTTGAAAAACAAAAATATATTCAATGCATTATTCAGAGAAAAACCGGCAATGATGCTCGTAAAACTTAAAAACAGTAATTCAGAAGTATATGCTTCTTCTCTTGCTAAAATGGTTGATTGTACATATAGTCACGTTGTCAAGGTTCTTATTGATATGCAAAAATCAGATCTCGTAGAGTTCAAAAAACAAGGAAGATTAAAAATTATTGCGCTCACAAAAAAAGGTCTGGAAGTTGCAGAAAGAATAGATTACATAAAAAATACGCTATGATTTTAATGTAGATGTTTTTTTAGCATCTATTAATTCTACATTTTGATGTTGTTTAGTTTATTGTAGTCATTCTATTGATATTGTTAAGCAGTGGGTTCGCATTGTTGTCCAGGTTTACGTATATATTTCGAATATTTTGTAATATTTTCTAAAAAAAACACAATATGAATTTTAATAACTTGATAATGTCTAGTATCAAGGTGATTTTATGGATTCAATTGTAGAACACGTTGTGCTTGGGGGAATAATATACTATTATTATAATAAGTCTATAAAAGAAAAAGATGATAAGTCTACGCGTCTAGCAATAGGAACTGCTGCTGGTTTAATTGCAGCCTACAAAGGACCTGAAATTTTTAAAAAAGGAGATGAATATTTGTCGGGTCGTGCAGATGAACGTGCAAAAGACAAACTCAAAGTAGCTATTGCTGGTGCAGCAGCAGGATATTTTTTCGGAGACAAAATTCTTGATGCATTTAAAGATCAAAACAAGATAAATGAGGATGACAAAAAATGAATACTTTAAATTTATTCTTTAATGCATATGAAATAATTCAAGATTTAAAAAAGAAAAGTTCTGAATCAGAGGAAGATATTATGACATATATTGCACGCAATGTAGATGAATTAGGAAATAAATTAAATAAAGAAATATCTGGAAGAGATGTCGTTTTAAAAGTATTATCTTCAACAAAAAATGCAGGACAACCAAACTCGTACAAGCAAATCCCGC
>CAZJQL010000006.1:0-12377 GCA_964548665.1 uncultured Methanosarcinales archaeon | reverse complement strand
TTTGAAGAGGCTTATCCCGAATTATCTGATTTTGTCAGAAAAAATTATTTGGATATGAAAATAAAATGAAAACTTGGAAAAAAACAATTTTGTTGGCAGGAGCTGTAACTGCTATAGGGCTTTATGAACTGAAAACGAAATTATTTGAGGGACCTTCAGGAAGATTAAGAAAAGCACTTTTCTACACTTCGCTAGGAACTTTGGCATTATATTCAACGTATTCTGAAGAAATCGATACATATTTCCAAGATACAAAAGATAGAAAAGAACAATATTTAAAACAAATAGATTCTCTTCAAAATATAATAGATCAACAATATAGGGAAATAAGAACTTTAGAAGAAATGTATAAATATTCTTGGAAGAAAAAATAAAATGCACCAAAACTATTATTTTTCGGATTTTATGAATGACAGCGTTTATGATATTAAACAAACGTATATTGATTTAAAAAAAGATGTTCAACGTAACTTGCTCAACATAAAAATTAATTTTTTTAAAGTTTCAAAATCTATTGCTGACAAGGTGAGTGATTATTTAAATAACAAATTAATAAAATATGATGCGCCAAATGTCATTTCAAATAACAATTTAAGCTTAGATGAAATACTTGCTTCATCTACTGTCGAGTTAAATGAGGACTATTTGAATAATAATTCTATTCTCAATTCGGCTCAAAAAAATACCGTTCTGCAAACTCCCAAACTTAGTTATTTTATTCCCAGTCAATACAAAAAAGCAATAGAAACAATAAGTATTAACGAAGCAGAAAATGAAATGGCAGACATTCTTCTAGGGAATAAAAAAAATATGAGATGGTCTGAAAGAATAAATCTGCTAAGAAGCAACACAAAAAAATATGATTCTGACATTATAGATAAATATAAGTCTGCAATTATGAAAAATAAATATCTCAGATACTCTAAAAAACAAGAATATAAAGATGTTTTAGATATTCTAGAAAACACTAAAGTATAAACAAAACATATATAAATAAAATACTGGTTCTTAAGAAGCAATGGCTCCTTAGCTTAGTCTGGTCGAGCGGATGGCTGTTAACCATCAGGTCGCCGGTTCAAATCCGGCAGGAGCCGCCATTTAACTTCTATTTTTAATGTATTCTTCGAGTTGCTTGCCTAGTGTAATGAAATCTTCGCTGAGCGTTGTTCTAAGTCTGGGGTTATATAGCATTGCTGCAGGATGATATAATGGAAAAACAAAAAAATCAAGACCATCTATTTTTTTAGGTATGGCTTTTCCGTGAAGAAAAGATATTCCTCCTACTTTTTTCATATTTTCAGGTTTAAAATCAGCAAGAATAAATTTTGTTGAGTAATTGCCTAAGGTGCATATTATTTTAGGTTGTATTGTTTTTATTTGTTCAATTAAATAAGGCGTATGTCTCTCTATTTCAGCTAATGTAGGATCTCTATTATTAGGAGGACGGTATTTCAATATATTGGCTATGTAAACATCATCAAGATTAAGATTTATTAGAGCTAACAATTTGTTGAGTTCTTTTCCAGCAGAACCAACAAAAGGTATTCCCTGAATATCTTCCTGTTCTCCTGGAGCTTCTCCAATAAACATTATTTGTGCATCAGGGTTTCCTTTTCCAAAAACAAGATTTTTTGCAGAATCTTTCAAAGGACAAGATAAATCTGAAAGTATGTTGTTTTTTATTTTACCAAGAAGCTCTTCTTTCATTAATTCAGTCAATTTTATATAATTAATATGTTTTTCGATATTGGGTGATATTATGAGTTTAATGAAAGAGTTCAAGGAATTTCTAAAAGAGTATAAGGTTGTGCCTTTGGCGATAGCGTTCATCATGGGTGTCGCTGTAACTGCTTTGGTTCAATCACTAGTTAACAATATAATTATGCCTTTGGTAACTCCTTTTATACCTGGAGGAGGTTGGCAACAAGCAACTTTCACATTAGGAAACATAATAATAAGTTGGGGAGCATTTCTAGGTGCATTGTTGAATTTTATGATAATTGCGCTAGTTGTGTTCTTAATGGCTAAGTTTATACTTAAAGAAGAAAAAGTTACAAAAAAGTAAGGCCGTTTTGTTTAATTTTTTTATTTTTTATTATAACTTTAATTAGACGGGTTATTTAATTACCATTTTTCAAGTTCTTTGTCGAATTTTTCTACCCAGGAATGAATTGTTTCTTTAACTCTGCTTTTTAATTCTTTTTTATTTTTTATTATATAAATAAAAAAATAACCTCCTCCAGTCATATTTTCTTGACGTCGGTCTATGATGTTCTTTTCATGTAAAGATTTGACACATCTTTGAACTGTTGAAAGTCCTATCTTCATTTTCTTAGCTATTTGATTAGTTGTTGTCCAATCATCTGTAATTAAAAAATGAAGCATTAAACTGTAGTCTGCCTTTGACAGACCAAGACTACACTTTATGACTTCCTCAAGATCAATGTCTTTGCAAGCAAAATCTACCATTGTTATATCTCTTTATTTGCAGTTTTTATTGTTTTTTATTTTTTAGCTTGCTTAGAGTTTCATCTATCTTAGATTTCAAAATGTCTTTAGGAAGGAAACCAACAAGCCTGTTCACTTCTTCTGTTCCGCTTATTATAGATAATGAAGGTATTCCTCTTATTTGAAATTCTGCAGCTATTTCAGGTTCTTCCTCAGTATCAAGTTTTGCGAATTTCAATTTTCCAGCATACTCTTTACTTAGCTCTTCAAATATGGGGGCCATCATTCTGCAAGGACCACACCAAGCTGCCCAAAAATCTATTATTACAGGTGTATCTGATTTTAAAACTTCTTTTTCGAAATTATTTTTTGTTATGTTTACTGTGGCCATTTTTATCCTCCTCTGCTAAATCTAAATACTTACAAATAATAGCAGTACTTCTAGAAATATGAAGCACTATTTAAATGGTTTGAAGAACTGCAAAAAATAAATAAAAAAAGAAGTACTGAAATGGCGGCACACCAAAATACTTTTATAGGAGAGAGATGTACAGAAATCCGTTTTTAATAGGAGGAATGAAAATGAAAAAACACGTGTATTTTTTTGGAGCAGGAATGACTGAAGGAAAGAAAGATATGAAAGAAATCATAGGTGGAAAAGGAGCAAACCTTGCAGAGATGGCTTTACTAGGAGTTCCAGTTCCTCCAGGATTCACAATAACTACAGAAACATGTGCTGAATATTATGAATTAGGCAAAAAAGTACCTGAACACGCAGTTTTTGAGATTGAAAAAAACATAGAAAAACTAGAAAAAGCAATGGGTGCTAAATTGGGAGATTCTCAAAATCCTTTACTATTATCTGTTAGAAGTGGAGCAGCAGCAAGCATGCCCGGGATGATGGACACAATTCTTAACTTAGGATTAAACGATGATGTAATAAGAGGACTAATAAAAAAATCAGAAAATGAAAGATTTGCATGGGATTCATACAGAAGATTAATACAAATGTTCGGAGATGTAGTTTTAGGAGTTGATCATGACAAGTTTGAAGAAATACTAGACACAAAAAAACACACTAAAGGAATTAAATTTGATACAGAGTTAAGTTCAAATGATATAAAAGAGATAGTGCAAGAATACAAAAAGCTTGTTAAAAAAGAAACAGGCAAAGAGTTTCCTGCAGATGCAAAAACACAGCTGATGCTTGCAATAGAAGCAGTATTCGGCTCATGGAATAATCCTAGAGCAATAACCTACAGAAAACTAAATGATATACGTGGATTAATAGGAACTGCAGTTAACATACAAGCTATGGTTTTTGGAAACATGGGGGAAACAAGTGGAACAGGAGTTTGCTTTTCAAGAGATCCGAGTACAGGAGAAAATAAATTTTATGGAGAATATTTAATGAATGCTCAAGGAGAAGATGTTGTTGCGGGAATAAGAACTCCACAACCAATTTCCACGCTTAAAAAACTAATGCCTGAAGCATATGAAGAACTTGTGTCAATATATAAAAAATTAGAAGAACACTTCAAAGATATGCAAGACATGGAATTCACAATTCAAGAAGGCAAATTATACATGTTGCAGACAAGAAATGGAAAAAGAACAGCGCATGCTGCAGTAAACATTGCAATAGATATGTTAAATGAAGGATTAATAGATGAAAAAACAGCGATACTAAGAGTTGCTCCTGAGCAATTAGATCAACTACTGCACAAACAACTAGATGTTGTTGCCAAACAAAAAAACAGGCCATTAGGAAAAGGTCTGCCTGCATCTCCAGGAGCAGCAGTTGGAAAAATAGCTTTTGACAATGAATCAGCTGTTAAAATGAAAAAATCTGGAGATACAGTAATATTGGTGAGAAACGATACATCTCCTGAAGACTTAATAGGAATGGATGCAGCTCAAGGCATACTTACTGCAAAAGGTGGAATGACTTCGCATGCAGCAGTCGTAGCTAGAGGCATGGGAAAATGCTGTGTTTCTGGTTGTGGAGATGCAAAAATAAGTGAACATAAAAAAACTCTTACAATCGGAGAAAAAACATTCAATGAAGGAGATTATATAACGCTGGATGGATCTCTTGGAGAAATTTATGAAGGAAAAATACCTACTGTAGATCCTGAATTAAGTGGTTCATTTGGAGAACTTATGAAGAGAGCAGATAAATATAGAATATTAGCAATAAGAACAAATGCAGATACTCCTAGAGATGCAATGCAAGCTATAAAATTTGGAGCAGAAGGTATAGGTCTATGCAGAACAGAACACATGTTCTTCGAAGGAGAAAGAATAAAAGCAGTAAGAGAAATGATACTTGCTCACGGGATTGAAGGAAGAAAAAAAGCACTGTCAAAAATAAAACCTTACCAAAAACAAGACTTTGTGGAATTGTTTAAAATAATGGCGGGCAAACCAATAACTATAAGATTGCTTGATCCTCCTCTACACGAATTTTTGCCTAGAGAAGAGAAAGACATACAGGAAATATCTAAAGAGCTTGGTGTTTCTGAAGAATTATTGCGACAAAAAATGGATGAGCTACATGAGGTTAATCCTATGCTTGGACATAGAGGGTGTAGGCTAGGAATAACTTATCCTGAAATAACTGAAATGCAGGCTGAAGCAATATTTGAAGCCGCAAAAGAAGTTGCTGGAAAAGGAATTGAGGTCAAACCAGAAGTAATGATTCCTTTAGTGGGGAACATAAAAGAGCTACAAAATCAAAAAAATATTGTTGTTGCTGTTGCTAAAAAAATTCTTGGAGATAACTCAAAAATAAAATACTTAATAGGAACAATGATTGAAGTTCCAAGAGCAGCATTAGTTGCAGACGTGATTGCACAAGAAGCAGAATTTTTCAGTTTTGGAACAAATGATTTGACACAAATGACATTAGGATTTTCCAGAGATGATGTAGGAAAATTTGTTCCTGAATACATAGAAAAAAACATTTTGGAAAAAGATCCATTCCAAGTACTTGATCAAGAAGGCGTAGGTCAATTAGTCAGAATGGCTGTGAAAAAAGGAAGAGAAACACGTGAAAATTTAAAATTAGGAATCTGTGGTGAACATGGAGGAGAGCCATCTTCTGTGGAGTTTTGTCACAGAGTTGGGTTAAATTATGTGTCTTGCTCACCATTTAGAGTTCCAATAGCGAGATTAGCAGCAGCACATGCTGTGTTGAAGGAGAAATAATTTTTTTATTTTTTATTTTTATTAGTAATTGGAGGATAAAAAATGAATCAGACTGTGAAGAATTCAATAAAAATTCCAAAGATATTGCTGCCAAACAAAAATATTGATTTAAAAAAATGGGCAGTAGTTGCATGTGATCAATACACTTCAGAACCTGAATATTGGAAAGAAGTGGAGAGAATAGTTGGAGAAAATCCTTCAACATTAAAAATAACTTATCCAGAGATATTCCTTAAATCTCAAGACAAAAAGGAAAGAATTGAAAATATAAAAAAAGAAATGAAAAAATATCTAGAGCAGAAAATATTTGAAGAACACGAGAATATTATTTATGTTGAAAGACAAATTGATTCTGGAATAAGAAAGGGAATAATTGTTGCATTAGATTTAGAAGCATATGATTATAATAAAGGCTCAAAAAGCTTGATAAGGGCAACGGAGGGAACAATTCTTGACAGACTTCCTCCTAGAATGGAAATAAGAAAAGATGCATTAATAGAATTGCCACACATACTTGTTCTTATTGACGATCCGAAAAGGACAGTGATAGAACCGATAGCAGAAATGAAAAAAGAAAAGCTTTATGATTTTGATTTAATGATGGGCGGGGGAAATATTAAGGGGTACAAGGTATCTCTTCAAGATCAGCAAAAAATTCTTGATGCATTATATAACTTAGCTGATGTAAGTGAATTCAAGAAAAAATACTCAATTGATGATGAAGAGGTGTTGCTTTTTGCGATGGGTGATGGAAATCATTCTTTAGCGACAGCAAAGGCAA
This sequence comes from uncultured Methanosarcinales archaeon, assembly GCA_964548665.1. GTDB lineage: Archaea > Nanobdellota > Nanobdellia > Woesearchaeales > 21-14-0-10-32-9 > 21-14-0-10-32-9. The sequence continues at coordinate 5,938 of CAZJQL010000006.1, read as the reverse complement.
TATGGGATCAAACAAAAAAAGAAAAAGGCATGAATCATCCTTCAAGGTATGCTCTTGTGGAGATAGTTAATGTCCAAAGCGAAGCAATAGTTTTTGAACCGATTCATAGGATTCTATTTAATCTAAAAACAGATTTTATTTATGATTTGAAAAAAGTATTTAATAATGAGGTAGAGATAATTTATTCTTCTTTTGAAGAAATGAAAAAACAAGTTTTTAATTCCAAAAAACAAACATTTGGATGTGTTTCAGGTAATGAATGTAAAATAATAACTTTCAAAAATCCAGATACAAATCTAGTTTATGGTACATTGCAGCCATTTTTGGATAAATTGATGTCTGAGAATCTTGCTCATGAGATAGATTATGTTCATGGGGATGATGTTATTAAAATGAAGGGAACTGTAAAAGGAAATGTTGGAATATATTTGCCTGCTATAAGAAAAGATAATTTCTTTAAAACAGTTATAATTGATGGTGCTTTGCCCAGGAAGACGTTTAGTATGGGTGAGGCAAAGGAAAAAAGATATTATTTAGAGGCAAGAAAGATTGTTTGAATTTGTTTTGTGGTTTTAGTCAGTTTTTACAGTATTTATTTTCTATATGGAAAAAATATTTTTATCGAAAGATTTAAATAAAACCTATGACCAACTCTGTTGATTTAAAGTCAACAACAATATGTTTTTGAACTAAAATCGACAAAAATTGGTGATTAGAATGGACAAACAAGACAAAAAACACAAACACAACAAAGAAGAAAGCGAAACACCAGAAAAAAAAGAACAAAAAAATAATTCTGAACCTGATAATCATGAAACTCTAAAAAAACAATATGAAGAAATTAAAGAAACACTACAAAGAGTATATGCCGAGTTTCAAAACTACAAAAAAAGAACAGATGAAGACAAAACAAGATTCATAAAATTATCTACTGAAGAAATAATAAAAAAAATACTTCCAATAATGGATAATTTTGAATTAGCACTCCAACACAACAAACAAGAAAACGAATTCTCAAAAGGCATAGAGATGATCTATGCGCAACTAAAAGATGTGATAGAAGATGAAGGAGTACAAGAAATAAATGCAAAAGGACAATTCAACCCAGAATTACATGAAGCACTACTTATGGAAGAATCAGAAAAAGAATCAGGAATAATTCTTGAACAGCTACAAAAAGGATACAAAATAGGAGACAAAGTCATAAGACACGCAAAAGTAAAAATATCAAAGAAAATCAGTGGAGGTAATTAAAATGAGTAAAGTAATAGGAATAGATTTAGGAACAACATTCTCAGCGGTTGCTGTAATGGAAGGAGGAAACGCAACAATAATCCCTAATTCAGAAGGAGAAAGAACAACCCCTTCTGTAGTCTCAGTAAGTGAAGAAGGAGAAAGACTTGTCGGAAGAATAGCAAAAAACCAAGCGATAATGAACCCTGAGCATACGGTGAGAAGCATAAAAAGACACATGGGAGAAGATTACAAAGTAAAAATTTGGGATAAAGAATACACTCCTCAAGAAATAAGTGCAATGATTCTGCAAAAACTAAAAGCAGATGCAGAAGCATATCTAGGACAAAAAGTAACCAAAGCAGTAATAACTGTACCTGCATACTTTGAGGACAGCCAAAGACAAGCAACAAAAGATGCAGGAAGAATAGCGGGTCTAGACGTTCTTAGAATTGTGAATGAGCCAACAGCAGCAGCGCTTGCATACGGATTGGACAAAGGAAACGATCACACAATATTAATATTTGATTTCGGTGGAGGAACATTTGACGTATCTATTTTAGAATTAGGAGATGGAGTGTTTGAAGTAAAAGCAACAGCAGGAGACAACCATTTAGGCGGAGATGACATAGATGAAATACTAATCGACTGGATGGCAGAAGACTTCAAAAAAAGCACAGGAGTAGACTTAAGACACGACAGAACCAGCTATCAAAGATTGAAAGATGCGGCAGAAAAAGCAAAAATAGAATTAAGCTCGAAATTAAAAACAACAATAAATCTGCCATTCATAACTGCAGACAAAACAGGACCAAAACACCTAAATGTTGAATTAACAAGAGCAAAATTTGAACAACTAATAAGTGGAATACTAAAAAAACTAGAAGGTCCAACAAAACAAGCATTAAAAGATGCAGGACTTGAAGCAGACAAACTAGACAAAGTCATATTTGTGGGTGGTTCAACAAGAATACCAGCAGTTCAAGAATTAGTTAAAAAAATAACTGGTAAAGAAGGAGACAAATCAGTAAATCCTGATGAAGCAGTAGCAGTAGGTGCAGCAATACAAGCAGGAATACTAGCAGGAGATGTAAAAGATGTTCTATTATTGGATGTAACTCCACTCAGTCTTGGAATAGAAACACTTGGAGGAGTAATGACAACAATAATACCAAGAAATACAACAATCCCTACAAAAAAATCTCAAGTTTTCAGCACAGCTGCAGACAATCAACCCGCAGTAAACATACATGTTTTGCAAGGAGAAAGACCTATGTCTGCAGACAACAAAACGCTGGGAAGATTTGATTTAGTAGGATTACCGCCTGCACCAAGAGGAGTTCCGCAAATAGAAGTAACGTTTGATATAGATGCAAACGGAATAGTTCATGTATCTGCAAAAGATCTGGGAACAGGAAAAGAACAAAAAATACAAATAACTTCATCAACAAATCTTTCAAAAGAAGAAATAGAAAAAATGCAGAAAGAAGCTGAAAAACACGCTGATGAGGACAAAAAGAAAAAAGAAGAAATAGAAATTATAAACCAAGCAGATGCACTTGTTTACAGCTCTGAAAATCTTTTCAATGAAATGGAAAACAAGATTGATAAGAATAAACTTGAAGAAGCTAAAAAAGAAGTAGAGGAACTTAAGAAACTTCTAGAGTCCCAAAATAAAAATTCTGCAGAAATAAAAAAACAAATGGATAAAACAAATAAAAAATTCCAGGAGTTAAGCACAGAATTATATAAAAAAGCTCAGCAACAAGAAACAGAAGCAAAAGATCACGAGTTTAAACAAGACAAAACTGTAGATGCTGAGTATGAAGACGTAACAGATAAAAAGAAGAAAAACAAATAAAAGTTTCTTCAATTTTATTTTTTTATTTTTTTTATAAATTGTAAATATTTAATAAGGGATTGATGTTACGGTTGAGAACATGGGAAAAGATTACTATAAAATATTGGGTGTAGAAAAAAATGCCTCTAAAGAGGATATAAAAAAAGCATACAAAACTCTTGCTAAAAAATACCATCCTGACTTAAACAAAGAGGCGGATGCTCAGGAAAAATTTAAAGAAATAAATGAAGCAGCATCTGTTCTGGGCGATGATCAAAAAAGAAAGGCGTACGATCAATACGGAGATGATGCATTTAAACAAGGAGGATTTGACAGGGGATTCTCAGGTTTTTCAGATTTCTCAGGATTCAGCTCAGGGGTTGATTTTGATTTTGACGATGTATTTGAAATGTTTTTTGGAGGAAATCCAAGAAGAAGAACAAGAGATAAAGGAACTGACTTAAGATACGATTTAGAAATAGATTTAGAGGAAGCAGCATTTGGCTCAGATCAAGAAATAAAACTAAGAAAAAAAAATATTTGTGGTGAATGCTCAGGCATGGGGGGCCATAAATTAGAGACTTGTAATTCTTGCAAAGGTACGGGGCACAAAAAATCAATAAAGAGAACTCCATTCGGAGCATTTCAAACAACAACTTTGTGTGAGGAATGCGAAGGCTCTGGAAAAACGCCTAAAGAAATATGTGATTCCTGTGAAGGAGCAGGATATGTTGTGGGTGAAAAAATAATAAAAATAAAAACTCCTCAAGGAATAGAATCCGGAACAAGACTAAGGATCCTCGGGGAAGGAGATGCAGGATTGCGAGGCCAAGAATCAGGAGATCTATATGTTTTCATTAAGGTCACACAACACGAATTTTTTGAAAGAGAAGGAAATGACATTTACATAGACATTCCAATAAGTTATACTCAAGCAGTTTTTGGAGATGAAATAGAAGTTCCAACATTAAAAGGTAAAGCAAAAATAAAAGTGCCTGCAGGAACACAATCAGAAACTACATTAAAAATGAAAGGAAAAGGAATACCATATACTGATGGTTTGGGAGCCGGAGATCAAAATGTTAGAGTTTCAGTAGAAGTTCCAAAACATCTAAACAAAAAACAAGAGGAAGCACTAAAAAAATATGCTGAGCTAATAGGAGATTCTGCCAAACCACAAAAATCTTTCTTAAAAAAAATATTTGGTTAAAATGATAAATATAGATTTTATGAATACATTGGATAAAGATGATGCAGGTTTACATGTTTTAATTACAGATGCTTGCACAGATATAGATTTATATGATAATAAAGAAAAAATATCTGAGCTTCAAAGAGAAAGCATGCTTCACAATGATTTTGCAAGAAATTTTATTTTATATCTAAATAAAGTTGTAATAGATGAATTTATATTCTCTAAAGAAACATCTGTTCCACTCATTTGTCCTAATTGTAATAAAAAATACATTTTAACAAAACCTGATTATGATTTTGCTTTCGAAAAGTATAAAGAATATGCAAAAAAATAAATTCTTGTTCTCACTATTCAATAGAAATATTTATATACTAAAAGGGAGTATATTTGTTTTAATTAGAATATTTTTGTAATAAATACTTAGAGGGTGGTGGAAGATGAAAAAAATAACGCTAGGGTTAATCATTCTGGCAGCACTAATAATCACTGCGTGTCAGTATGGCTCTGAAAATAGCACTTTGAACTACACTAGCTTTAATGATCTGCTAGTAAATTATACTGCACAAAGTGATGAATCTGATGATTCTAACACATCAACACAAATTGGCGAAGAAGTTGATGAATCAAAAGCATCATTTAAAGTTAGTGGAACAGAGGGATCACTAATAAGAATTCCTGTGAAAGCAGTAGATCCAGATGGAGATTTATTAGAGTATAAGTTTGAAGCTCCTTTCAACACAGAAGGATTGTGGCTGACAAAAATAGGAGATGAAGGAAAATATTTAGTAAAAATAACTGCATCCGACGGATTCTTATCCACATCAGAATATGTTCTTGTTGAAGTATTAAGAGCTAACAGAGCTCCAGTTCTAGAATGTCCAAAATCACTCACTGTTCAAGAAACAGAAACCGTAACAATAACTTGTAACTTTGTAGATGAAGAGGCAGACCCTGTAGTATTATCATTCGATGGCTGGATGAGAACGCCTTCCTATAAAACTGATTATGGAGATGCAGGAGAATACTCTGTTATTGTACGTGCTAGAGACTACACTCAAGAAACTGTAGAAACTGTAAAAATAATTGTACAAAAGAAAAACAGAGCTCCAACAATTGAAGCACTCAAAGATGTAACTATCCAAGAAACAGAAGCAATACAGATAAATCCAAAGGTCACGGATCCTGATGGGGATACTGTAACCGTGTCATTCTCCGGCCCTTTTGACAAAGACGGAATATGGGTTCCAGAATACGGGGATAAGGGGGTACAAGAAATAACCGTAACCGCATCAGATGGAAAAGATGAGGCGAAAGCATCATTTAATTTAACAGTGCTAAGAAAAAATAGGGCGCCTGTATTAAAACCAATAGATGATGTCAAGGTTAAAGAAGGAGAATTAATAAAAATACCAGTACAAGCTTATGATCCAGATGGCGACGAAGTAACAACATCTTATGATGGTTGGATGGACTCAGAAGAGTATCAAACAGCTTATGATGATGCAGAGCCTAATGGATGCAATGTCAAAGGATGTACTGCAACATATTATACAACAGTAACTATAAGTGATGGCGTTTTATCAACAAGCCAACAAATAAAAATTACTGTTGAAGACAGAAATAGACCTCCACAATTCTTGTGGGGCTAATTTTTTATTATTTTCTTTTTT
>CAZJQL010000005.1:55467-55798 GCA_964548665.1 uncultured Methanosarcinales archaeon | reverse complement strand
TAACGGTTGCGTCCGTTAACGCGCTAGGTGACATTAGCTTTGCTCAAGCCTCTAAAAGCATTTTAGCTAAAAAGGTGTTTATCAACACTTTTTTTCTTTAAACATATCTTGCAATTCTTTATTTAATTTTATCAATCTCATCTTACCCATCTTTTCTTTTGTAATTATGCCTTTTTGAATTAAACCCTCTATTATTCTGTGAGCTTTAACTTTGGTATATCCATCTAGATAAGTTATTTCTATTTGTTGAATTTTACCATTGTTTTCAACGATTTTTCTAATAACCTTTCTTTCTTCAGGATCTAATAATTTTAAAATAACTTCTGTATTA
>CAZJQL010000005.1:51055-55440 GCA_964548665.1 uncultured Methanosarcinales archaeon | reverse complement strand
ATTATAAACTATTGATTTTTCTTTCTTTTCTAAGTTTTCGCTTAATATAAAATATATTGTTGCGCCTACAACCACTCCAAAAAATCCAAAAATAGGTATAAAATATAAAAAAGGAATATTTTCATTGGCACGTTTATCGTATATTGTTTGTAATATTTGCTCTTTTTGCATAGTTTCAAGTTCTAAAGGATCAATACGTTTAATTTCTCTACTCTTTTCTATATACATCATAACGCTAAATACAAGAAGAACGAAGCTTACAGTTATCAAACCCGAAATAAATATTTTTTTAGTCATATATTAAGATTTTTTTATTCATTTTTAAATCTTGCTCACTAGTTTCACCATACAAAGTTATAGTTTCAGAAATTAAGTAATATGGTTTCAATCATGTGATACTATGAGCTGAAACAAAGATTTCGGCACAAGAGGTAAAAAAATGAAAAAACAAGTATTGTCCGGTCTTTTTGCTTTGTTTATCATAAGCATTATTGGGCTTGCAGGAATAACGTATGCGTATAAAGGAAATCCAAATGTGAAAGGGCCTAACTATGATGCAGAAGTGCATGTACGATTAGAAAGAGCAATAGACTCAGGAGACTACGATGAATGGATAAAAATAAGACGAGACAATAATTTGCCGATGAAAGGCAGAATGTTTCAGGTAATCAATAAAGACAACTTTTACAAGTATACAGAGCTCCACGAAGCAAACATTGCTGGAGATGTGGCGAAAGTAGACGCTATAAAAGCAGAACTAGGTCTAGGCCAGGGTTCCATGAAAAGAAACCACAACAGATTAAATAAGTAAAAATTTAATTTTTTTATTTTTTATTCTCAGAACAGCTTTCTTATAGGATTTATTATTTTTTCAATCAATTTATGAATCCAAGGACGTTTCTTCCAGTCTTCATAATTAAATTTCCTAGATTGGGCTATTGATTCTTTAAGATGTTCTGCAACTAATTTCTTTGTGTTTTCATCTGTTCCAAATAAATTAAGCTCATAAAGATACAAAAAACTTCTGGTGCTGAAATTAGCTGATCCTATCGAAAAAACCTTGTCATCGAACAAAGCAACTTTTGAATGAAGAATTCTTGGTTCATAATAATATATGTTTACTCCTGCTTTATGCAATCTTCCGAGGTGCTCTTGTCTTATTATGTCGGAAAATCTTACATCAGAACGTCTAGGAATTATTATTTTTACATTAACGCCTCTTCTAGAAGCTTTTTTTAACTCATGCCTCAACCATTTATCAGGATTAAAATAAGGAGTTTCTATAATTATGCTTTTTTTAGAAGTTCTTATCAATTCAAAAAATCTCTTTCTAATGTTTCTAAATAAAAGATTAGGTACATCTCTTATTATTTCAAAATGTTCGTATTTTATAGGGTTGATTCTTTTCTTTATTTTATGAAAAAACTTATTGAAAAGGTTATAATCATCTAAAAAAAGCTCGCTGAATATTTTCGCCAACGGGCCTTCTATTCTAATATTAAACTCTCTCCAATCAAGAGATTCATTAGAGATATTTGAAGAGCCTATGTATGCTATCTTATCATCTATAACTAATATTTTTCTATGATTTCTTTTATGTCCATGATATAGTATTTTAAAATTGGCAATTATTTTTCTAAAAAACCTTACTTCTCCTCCACTTTCTTTAAAACTCTTAAAAAAAGACTGATTTGCAGATGAACCCCAAGAATCAAGAAGAAGTTTAACTTTCAAACCTTCTTTTACTTTAGTTTCAAGAGCATCCCTAAAAATTATGCCTAAAGTATCTTTATCATAAATGTATGTTTCTAGATATATCGATTTTTTAGCTTGCTCTATGTCTGTAAGCATAGCGTGAAAAAACTTGATGGGTGTACTAAAAGAAGATATCTTATTGGCCCTTGTTTTACTCATTTTACAATATAAAATAAAAATAAGTTAAAAAGCTTTGCTTATTTTTTTAGTATGGGCACTTCATAATTTACAAAGCAAAGCGCTACTAGAGCAGTACCATATTTCTTTTTAGGAACATAGGTGCTTGTTGTTAACTTTATGTCTTTCAAATCGTATTTTTCTGAGAATCCGTTTGTGTAGAGCTCATTCAGGCTAGCCCTCAAAGAATCACCTGCTCGCTTTTCGGTAAAATCTCCATTATACTCACAAACAAGGCCTCCGTACTTCTTTTTTGTTTTTTTATCATAAAGCCAACCAAAAATAATGGCTGCTGTTGCACGCTTTCCCTTAGTTGTATTTGCTGTTGCCATTATGGTTTCCATAACCGAACCATGAATCATATTTTCTGGGCGTTTTATTTCTCGTGCTATTCCTGGCAAAATGGAAGAATAAGTCATTATGTTGAAAGCTTCTATGTTTGCATCCTTTAGAGCTAAATGATAAGATCCTGCATGGATTTGAATATTGCTTTCTCCTTTTCCTTTTGTTATAAAATAATCCTTTGGAATTCTATTTCCAATTAAAATTGTATTTGTCTTTCTTGTGTTGGTATTAGTTTTAGGTCTACTTACGGTCATTCTTATATCCTCTCTCCATTTTTATTGTTCAAATCGCTAAAAGAAGCAAACACTAAAGAATTATGATTAGTTTTTCCAGTAGTTAGAAAAATTGCCTCGAAAAAATAATAGGCATACAATTTCCTTGTTCTGTAACTTTGTTGCATTCTTTTTCTTTTCTTGCGATAAAAATCAATCCTCTTCTCGGACAAGCCTTAAAGAAAACATTTCGATATACATTTCTATTTATAAAGCTTTTTAAATGGGCTCCTCGGGTATTTGTTTTTACTTTTTAATGATTATTTTTGCAAAAATATATAAATTTGTGTGGCTTTCAAAAAAATATGAGAACAGCATTAAAGTATTTGGAAAGAAGACCTATTTTTGAGAGAACAATATCTCAAATAAATAAAGAAACAGAAGGTATAGAGCTACTAATCTATGATTTGATAACTAAAACGAGAGAAGAATATACAAGCAATCTAAGAGAAGATATAACTTTTATAAATAACTCTATGAAGGCATCGGTTTTGACTGAAGCAATTAATATTTATGGCAGATTAGTAAAAGATTATTTGTTAAACACAAATAAAATAGATGCTTTAACCATTGATGATGTTGTTCTTGCTCAAGAAGCATCTAAAGCAAAAACATTTGAATTAATACAAGAATTAGGAGACTCATACGAAAATGAAGCTATGGTTTTAGAGGCAATAAGAAAGCACGGACATGCACCAGCATACATTTTTGCCTACGGATATGATGCAGATAATGAAAACCACAAAGCACATTCCTTCGCAGGTCTGTGGGTGCCTAATGAAAAATACGAGTTTAGCAAAGCAATAAAAAATGATATAAGGCTTCCAGAAACAAAAAAAGCAATAAGAGATTCATCAAAAGAAGATAATGCAATACTTGTTTCTAAAAAAGGAATTGTGGAAGCAATGCTAGTCCAACTAGTAGATGTGAACCCAGAAAGAATAAAAGACAAATATGCTAACACAGTCTATCCTTCAAATTTTGGTCTAGATGCAGGTGGACACTCAAGATTCCACTCAGCAATAGGATACTCATTTCATGTTCCTGAAACAACTGTGATTGCGCTTGGAGAAGCAGGATTTCTGAGAATGTTCAAAAAAGGACATTTAGTATTTTCAAGCGTAGACCACGAACAGAAAAAATTAGAACAAAGATGGGACTTCATAAGCAAAGAGCTCGATATTTATAAGTAAAATCAGAAGTATTCCAAAAACAATTTAAAACAACACTATTTATTGATCTATATGGAAAAGATAGTAATACTCGGAAATGGAATAGCAGGACTTACTGCAGCAGTATATGCAGGAAGAGCTGGACTTAAACCTCTAGTAATAGCAGGTCCAGAAGATGGAGGACAGCTAACATTAACAACAGAAGTAGAAAACTTTCCAGGATTTCCAGAAGGAATACAAGGACCTGAACTTGTAAACAACACAAAGAACCAAGCAGAAAAATTCGGAGCTAAGTTTAAAACAGGAATAGCAACAAAATTCGAAAAAAAAGACAAACACTTCATTCTAACCATAGATGACAAAGAAAAAATAGAAACAGAAGCTCTTATTATAGCAACAGGAGCATCAGCAAGATGGCTAGGCATACCTTCTGAACAAAAATACAAAGGAAGAGGAGTAAGTACTTGTGCAACTTGTGATGGCTTTTTCTACAAAGGAAAAGAAATAATAGTTGTAGGAGGAGGAGATTCTGCTATGGAAGAAGCAAACTTTCTAACAAAATTTGCTACAAAAGTAACCGTTATTCATAGAAGAGATTCTTTAAGAGCCAGCAAAATAATGCAGGACAGATTTTTCAAAAACCCGAAGACAGATATTTTTTGGT
>CAZJQL010000005.1:0-51045 GCA_964548665.1 uncultured Methanosarcinales archaeon | reverse complement strand
AGTGATAGAAGAAGTGTTAGGAGACAATAAGGGAGTTACTGGTGTGAAATTAAAAGATACAGTTACGGGAGAAATATCTGATTTTAAATGCGACGGAGTCTTTTTAGCACTAGGACACGTTCCTAATACAAATATATTCAGAGGGATGCTAGAATTAGATGAAAACGGATATATAAAAACAGATAGATTTTCAAAAACAAATATTCAAGGAGTTTTTGCTGCAGGAGATGTACAAGATACCAGATACAGACAAGCAATAACTGCTGCAGGATCGGGATGTCAATCAGCAATGGAAGCAGAAAAATATTTAGAATCCTTAGACTAATTTATTCAGTCAATTTACAAAAAGAGGTGTTTCATTAAGAGGAAAATTATGAAACACAAAAACAACCAACACAGAAAACAAGCAAATGTAGCTCTTTTAGATATAGATAATGTTTTGTTCGATTTCAGAAATCAACACATGGAATTTCTAAAGACGAAAAGCGTTTTTCCAGAATCTTTTTTCAGAGATTTCGAAGAAAAAAAATATCCTTACGTGTATGATTTTTTATTCGTTTCACAATGCTCTAATATAGATAAATACCGAAAAACATTTTTAGATATTTATAGAGAGGCGTCTAAAGGAATAACACAAGATCTATTTAAAAAAAGACTCGAAGGCAAAATAAATTATTCTGATTTCGACTTAAATCTAAGAAGCAGTTTTTATGCATCTATAGATGAATTTGCTTCATCTGAATTTTTTGTAAAAGGCCAAATACAAGAAATATCTGAACTTAATAAGCTAGTTAAACAGCAAGGAGAAGATTTTTTCAACATAGGCATAACTAAACGAGGAGCAGGATTAAAAAATTCAGATCCTGTATCTTATTTTACTAGAGTTATGACTACCAATTATTGGAAGTCCATAAATAAAACATATCTTCATAAAATTTATTTTGAAGGCAAAAAAATAAATGCTCTTAAAGATATAGAAAAAGACTTTTCGGGCAGAAATATAAATTTCATGTATTTCATAGAAGATGATCCATCTAATGTTGAAGACATGCTAATAAATGGAATAAAAGTAATCCTAATAAAATATGATTCTGCATTAAATAATGATTTGTATAAAAGACTTCCAAGAAAGTATTCTAATTTAAAGATTGCAGCAGACCATAAAGAAGCCAAAGAACTAGCTCTAAGAATTCTTTTGAATTTTTAATTTAATAAAATCTATTATTAAGAAAATTATTGCTCCAAAAATCAAAAAAACAGCGAACTCAAACACTTTATCATGATTACTTATTAAAGTTGTTTTTACCGGACCATAAAGTGCCCCGATCATTAAACCAACAAGAAATAAAATGGTAGATGCTTTGTGTTTTTTAAGCAAATAATTAAGAAGGTTAGAAAATGAAAGTAAGCCTATCACACAACCTGCACTAAATGCTAAAACATACAAATACTCTGAAAAAATATGTCTAATGGCGTTTAACATAAACTCGTACTGGCCGAGAACTAACAAAAGATAAGCACCAGATATTCCTGGAAGAATCATGGCGCAAATAGCTATGATTCCTGAAAGAAAAATAAAAAAATATGTCGGGCTTGTGCTTGCATAAGTTAATTGAGATATAAAAAATCCGCTCAAGAGTCCCAAAAAGGTCCAAATATATTTGATAGGCTTATTGTTTTTTTCTTCTTTCAACATCACGAAAGCAGTAGATATGATTAAGCCTGAAAATAAACCCATAACTTGAGCAGGATATTTTTGTATCAGTTGTGGAATAAAATGAACACCTATTCCGAATGCCAGCCAAATTCCTAATATAAGTGGAATAAAAAACGCAAAATTAAGCTTCGAAAAAATATTTTTCCACTTACCTCTGTTTTTCAGAATTTTTTCAAAAAACTCCTTAATAAAATCTCCAACATCTTTTATTGATTTAATAAGTTCAGAATAAATTCCTGTAATAAATGCTATTGTTCCTCCAGATATGCCTGGTATAACATCTGCAATGCCCATAAATATTCCTTTAACAAAAAGAATAAAAGAATCTTTAATTTTTAGAGCCATAAAATATTATCACAATTAAGAGTTTTTAATGATTTCTATTAATGCTTTTTATCAATAAGTTCATATTTGTATATTAGTATAATTAAAAAAGTATTTAAATAATGTAGAATAATTGTTATTCGGGTGATAATATGAGTTTATTCGGGTCTATTCTTGGCATTGTTGCAATAGTTAGCGCGATATGGGTAATATACGATGTTTTAACAAAGAATAAAAAAGTAAAGAAAAACGAAAAAATCATTTGGATAGTCAGCAGCATATTTTTTAGTTTAATAACTGCAATAGTTTATTACTTTATGTATAAGCACAAGTAATTCTCTTACTTTTTTTCACTTTATTTTTTACAGAGTTCTCATAGTAAGTTTTATGGAAATAATTTTTTGTAAAAAGATTTAAATAAATGTGCACTACACGAATTGTATGGATATTAAAATTTCAATAAAAAATGAGTTGGAACCACAACAAAAAGTATTGGTTTTATGTTTGTTTGAAAATGATACAAAAAAATACGCTGAACTAAATTCTGAGCTAAACAAAGAGCTTCTTCAAGCATTAGAAAGAAAATCGTTTTCCTTCGAATTTGGAAAATTCATGTCCACAAAAATATCTAACTCAATATACGAAAGAATTATTGTTTTTAGTTTAGGCAAAAAAGAAGAAATAACTCTGGAAAAAGTAAGAAGGATAAGTGGCAGGATATTAAAAGCAGTAAATGCTTCAAAATATGAATCTTATACAACAAATCTTGCCGAAACCGTAAAAGAATTATTCGATTCTCAAGATCTAGGCAGAGCTGTATCAGAAGGAACCAGTCTAGCAAGCTATTCTTTTGACAAATACCTTCCAGAAAATAAAAAAAACAAATTAAAGATGAATGTATCATTACAGTATTCATATAATGACTCTGATCTTTTCGGAAAAGGCTTAAAAGAAGGAGAAATAATAGCAAAAAATACTAATTTGGCCAGAGATCTTGTGAATGAGCCGTCCAATGTATTAACTCCTTCTGCATTAGAAAATGTTTCAAGAAAAATATTTTCAGGCAAGAAAAATATGGTTCTAAAAATATTAAACAAAAAAGAACTAAAAAAATTAGGAATGAACACATTCTTAAGTGTTGCAAACGGAGGAAATGATGATCCTAGATTGATAATAATTGAGTATAGGGGCGGATCTAAATCCGAAAAACCAACTTTACTTATTGGTAAAGGAATAACTTTTGATTCTGGAGGATACAACATTAAACCAACAGGATTCATGGAAGATATGAAATGCGATATGGCTGGCGCAGCTGCAGTATTAAGCACAATTAATGCCGTTCAAGAATTAAATCTTAAGAAAAATATTGTGGGAATAATTCCTACTTGCGAAAACATGATTTCCGGAAGTGCGTACAAACCTGGAGATGTAATAAAGACGTATTCAGGAAAAACAGTGGAAATAGGAAATACTGATGCTGAAGGAAGATTGATCTTGGCTGATGCACTTGCTTATGCAGAAAAAAATTATTCTTCTGAAAAAATGATAGATATAGCAACACTTACAGGCGCATCAATAATAGCTCTAGGATATTATAACTCTGCTTTAATGGGAAACAATGATGAATTAGTGGCTTTATTAAAACATGCAGGAGATATAAGTGGAGATAAGGCTTGGCCCTTACCAATGACTGAAGATTATATGGATTTAATGGATGGAGATATATCTGATCTAAACAATTTATCAAAAAAAGCAGACAGGGCTGCAGGATGCATAACTGGAGGAGTATTTCTTTCTAAATTCGTAGAAAAAACCAATTGGGCACACATAGATATCGGAGGAAGTGCATATTTCAAAGAAGCAAAAGAATATACTCCTAAGTATGCAACAGGAGCAGGCGTAAGACTTCTTACTTATTTCTTAATGCAAAAATGATGAAAATGAATACTCTTTTTAATGATTTAAAAAACGAGATAAAACAAAAAGCCAGTCCAGAAAAAGCAAAAATATTGTCAGGATTTTTTAAAACAGGTAAAGGTCAATATGGGGAAGGAGACGTTTTTTTAGGATTAACTGTTCCAGAACAAAGACTATTAGCAAAAAAATATCAAGACTTAAGTATTGATGATATAGGAGAATTAATTCAAAATAAAATACACGAATATAGACTTGTAGCTTTGCTCATTCTTGTACAAAAGTTCAACTCAGCTAATCAAGAGCAAAAAAAGAAAATATTCGAATTCTATGTTGAGCACAAAGATCAAGTTAATAATTGGGATTTAGTAGATTTATCTGCAGACAAAATAATCGGAGCATGGCTAATAAATAAAGACAAAAAGCTAATTTACAATCTGGCTAACTCAGAAAATCTTTGGGATAAAAGAATAGCGATGATATCGACTTTTTATTTCATAAAGAAAAACAAATTCGAAGATGCACTAAAAATAGCGGAAATACTTATAGATGATAAGCATGATTTAATTCAAAAAGCAGTGGGATGGATGCTCAGAGAAATAGGAAAAAGAAATCAAGAAATAGAAGAAAAATTTTTAGACAAACACTATAAAATAATGCCGAGAACAATGCTAAGATACTCAATAGAGAGATTTGATGAACAAAAAAGAAAACATTACATGAACAAAGACTAGCTATATCTTTCTTTTTTTATGTTTTCCCTAGAAACTCCTTTTTCCAGCAACAAAGATTCTGTTTCTAAAACAAAATCTTTCAAACCACAGATATAGAAAATCTTATTAGAAATATTTTCAGGAAGATGTTTTTGAACACGACCTTTTTTTCCAGACCAATCTTCTCTAGTAACTGTAGGAATATAAGTAAAAGAAGAATTTTTTGAAAGCTCCTCGAATTCTTTATGAAACAACAAATTCTTTTCAGTTTTGTCACCAAGTATCAAAAACATTCTTTTTCTATCTTCTAGATGCTCATTGATCATGCTATAAAAAGGAACCACTCCTGTTCCTGTGGCGAGAAACCAATGTTCCGCATCGCTTTTTTCAAATTTAAAATGACCAAAAGGCCCTTTGAATTCATATGCATCCCCTGTTTTTGTTTTGTTTAAAACGTCTGAAGCAAATCCATCAGAAACAATTTTTATACATAACTCAAAAAATTTTTTAACACTAGGCTTATTTAAAATAGAATAAGATCTCCACTTCGATTCTGTACCTTTATTTATTTTCATATTAACAAATTGACCTGCCTCAAACACAAAATAATCAGGTTTTTCAAATGTAAACTTAAATGTATCTTCGGTCAATTTTTCTTTCTTGATCAGTTTTGAAGTAAAATTAAAAATTTTCATCATCTTTTCATAACGCCTCTAATAATTCTTTACTGTGATTTTCAGGATTCACATCTGGAAAAGATTTAATGATAAATCCTTTCTCATCAATTATGTATGTACTTCTAATTGTTCCAAAGTATTTTTTACCCATAAATGAACGTTCTCCCCAAGCACCATAAGCATCAATAACTTTATGCTCAGGATCCGAAAGTAAAACAAAAGGAAGATCATATTTTTTTATAAACTTAGCATGAGACTTTTCATCATCTTTGCTTATTCCAATTATAATAACATTTTTCTTTTTGAAATCACCGAAAGAATCTCTAAATCCGCATGCTTCTTTAGTACAACCAGGAGTGTCGTCTTTAGGATAGAAATACAAAATTATTTTTTTCCCCTTATAATCAGATAGTTTGTGAATTTTTCCTTCATAATCTTTCAAAGAAAAATCAGGAGCTTTAATATTGTTTGCTAGCATAATTTCACCTCATAATTTTTTTAACGATTTTAGTAACAATTTTTCTCGGTAAGAACCTGACAGTCTTTGTGAGCAACTTATTTCTAAATCCATGCACGATTACTCTTTCTCCTTTTAGAAATGCATTATATCCATATTCTGCAACCGCTTTTGCAGAAGGAATATTTTTGCCTAAAAACTCAGGATCCTTAATGTTTGATGTTTCAACAAAATTTGTTTTAGTGGGTCCGGGACAAAGTGCACTCACTTTAACTTCCGAACCTAAAAGTTCTTCTGCTAATGCTTCACTGAACGAAAGAACATAAGCTTTTGTTGCATAATAAACAGACATATAAGGCCCGGGTTGAAATGCAGCGACACTCGCAACATTAAGTATACCTCCCTTAGATTCAACTATGTCTTTAAGAAACAATCTCGTTAATTTAGTTAAAGCAAGAATGTTCACATTAATCATTTGCTCAGTTTTATAAATATCTGAATTTTGAAATAAACCATAATCTCCAAAACCGGCATTATTTACCAAAAAAGAAATCTTTATTCCTTTATTATCAAGACTTTTTTTTATTTGCTCTGCTGAATCTGGTTTAGAAAGATCTGCTATTAAAAGAGATGCTTTAATGCTGTGTTGTTCTTCTAATTCTTTTTTAAGAAATTCGAGTTTATTTTTGTTCCTCGCCACAAGAACAATATTGTGCTTGTCTTTAGCAAAAAGCCTAGACAACTCCAAACCTATTCCGCTGGAGGCTCCAGTAATTAAAACATAACTCATTTCAACACCTCATTTGTTGATTGCAGCTTCATAATATTTCTCAGCTTGTGTCCAATCAACTATTCTAAAAAAAGCGTTAATATACTCATTTCTTTTATTCTGATAATTTAAATAATAAGCATGTTCCCAAACATCCAAACCGATAATTGGTTTTAAATTGCTGGAGATTGGAGAATCCTGATTAGCTGTACTGATGACTGAGAGCTGGCCACTGGAATCTGCGACTAGCCAAGCCCAACCGCTTCCAAATCTATTCATTGCAGCTGCTGAAAATTCATCTTTGAATTTATCAAAAGAACCCCATTTATGTTTTATAGCATCTGCTAACTTTCCTTTTAATGCAACGTCTTTTTTAAGAATGCTCCAAAAAAAAGTGTGATTAAAATGTCCCCCTCCGTGATTTATAACAGCAGATCTTATGTCTCCTGGAATTTTGTTTAAGTCTTTTAGCAATTCTTCTACTTTCTTTTTCTGTAACTCAGGATACTTTTCAAGAGCAGCATTAAGCTTATCTATGTATGCCTGATGATGTTTTGTATGATGTATTTCCATGGTCTTTGCATCTATGTGTGGTTCTAATGTATCATAAGCATATCCCAATTTTGGTAATTCGTGTTTCATTTTATCAACCTCGCTTCATTTCTTTTATTTTTCATACACTTTCTTCATTAATAAGGCGTCTTCCTCAATATTCGGACTTTCACTTATAACAACGCCTTTTATTTTGAATTCTTTCCAGACCTTAATCAGATCCTTATAATTAAGATCCGAATCATCTAAAAACAAATGGTGCTTTTCTCCCTTTTCTCCGTAAGCAATTCCAGACATGTGAATATGCATATTATTTAATGCAGTTTTTCCGAGCCCTTTTTCTATATCCGAAAGAACAACTCTCCATTCTTCCAGAGTATTGTATTTTCCATTTGTTCTAGCATGAAGATGTGCAAAATCAACACAAGGAAGAACTTGCTCAACATCCTGACTTAATTTAATTATTTCTTTGTAATCTCCGAATTGAGTGGCTTTCCCTGTGGTTTCTGGACGTACCCAAATATTGTTTCCAGTATTTTTTAATTCATCAGTTATTTTTCTCAGCTGATCTTTAACACGATTGTAAACAACTTCTTTAGCATCTTTCAAATAATATGCTGCATGAAACGTAAGGGACCAAGCTCCTGCTTGTCTTGCTATATTAGCAGCTTGAAGTATTCTTGAACGAGATGCGCCTATTTTCTGTGGATCTTCCGCATTAAGATTAATGTAGTAAGAGCCATGACAAGTAAGCATGACATCATTTTTTTCCCTTTGTTCATTGACAAATTCTGCTGAAGAAGAATTCAGATTAACAGAATGAACAAACTCTAACTCCATAGCTTCCAAACCTATGTTTCTAACTGTTTGAACACCTTCAGAGGTTTTTTGTCCTCGAGCAATAACAGGTATTCCTGCAGTTCCAAATCTCAACTTATCAGGATTATCAACTTTTATTTTTGAAAAATCAAAACTCATTTGAATTCCTCATATCCTTTAGTTTCAAGCTCGTGAGCGAGATTAGCATCACCTTTCTTTATTATTTTTCCATCTAACATTATACAGACGTGGTCTGGTTTTAAGTAATTAAGCATTCTTTGATAATGAGTAATTACTAAAATAGTCATATCAGGATTTTCTTTTCTTAATAAATTAATTCCTTCACAAACCGATTTTAATGCATCAATATCCAAACCGGAATCTGTTTCATCGAGAATAGCAACTTTAGGATTGAGCATTGCTAATTGAAGCATTTCTATTTTCTTCTTCTCACCGCCAGAAAAACCTGTGTTAATATATCTTGATGCGAACTCTTTAGGAATATTGAGGAGCTTCATGTGTTCATTAAGAAGCTTTACGTACTCTTGCAATTTTATAGGATTATCTTTAGATCTTCTTGTATTAATTGCTGTTCTCAAAAAACTAGAAACATTTACACCGGGTATTTCTTCAGGGTATTGAAATGATAAAAAAAGTCCTTCTTTGCTTCTCTGATCAGGAGACATTTCTAGCAGATTTTTTCCGGAAAGTAAAACATCTCCTTTTGTCTTCATTTTCGGATGACCCATCAGCCCATTAGCAAGAGTACTCTTACCAGAACCATTAGGTCCCATAATAACTGTCACTTCGCCTTTTTTTAAAGATAAATCAATCCCTTTCACTATTTCTTTGTCCTCAATACTCACTTTAAATTTCTTTAATTCTAGTGCATTCATACGGGCACCTCTATCATTAGAATTCTGCTTTTTTTTATTGCTTTTATAGATGTTTTTTGTTGTTTATTTAATTCTACGGCATCTCTCGTGTTAAATTTTTTATCTTCAAGTTCTATTGATCCATCAATTATAAATATGTACAATCCATTAGATTCTTTTTTTACTTTGTAAGTTATTTCTTTATTTATATCAAGAATCAAAGTTGAAATGTATGCGTCTTGATTTATTTTTAAAGCTTTATCTTCAGAGTTTCCTGAAGCAATTAAGTAAAATTTGTTAGGTATTTCAACGATTTTTTTTACTTCATGTCTTGGAATAAGATCTTTTTGTTTAGTGTGTATCCATATCTGTAAGAGCTTAAGTTTTTTCTTGTTCGAAGGATTTTTTTCTGAATGTATAATTCCTTTTCCAGCAGTCATTACTTGAGCATAATTTTTTTTCATAAATGCCTCTCCTCCAGAACTGTCTTTGTGCTCAAGTTCTCCTTCAAGAACAATTGTTATAATCTCCATATTTTTATGAGGGTGTGGTTCAAATCCTGATTCAGGTTCGATTACATCATCATTAAGAACTATTAACTTGCCGAAGCCCATTTTTTCAGGATCAAAGTAATTATTAAAACTAAAACTATGTCTGCTTTTAAGCCAAGATAGTTCGGTCTTTCCTCGTTCATTTGCTCTAATTATTTTCATTTTATCACTTTGTTTATTATTAAAAATTCAACTTTCATTTCTTTGCCTCGTATTCAACGATTCCTTTTTTTAACGCTGAAAGAGAGAGCATTGCACACTTTACTCTTTCTGGAGTCAGTTTTAAACCAATTAAATCAAGCAAGTCGTCTCTTGTAATGTTCTGAATTTCATTCAGTGTCTTTCCTTTAACATGTTCTGTTAGAATGGATGCAGTTGCTTGACTTATAACGCAACCCTTTCCGGTAAAAGAAATCTTGTCAATTTTATCATTCTTTAATTTAGCAAATATTTCTATTACGTCTCCACAAAGCGGATTAGAATCTTCTTTGTGAAGGTGGGGTTTTATGATCTTTCCTTTATTATGAGGATTCTTGTAATGCTCTAATAAAAAATCCCGGTATAATTCATCCATTTATAATCTTCCTCGCTTTTGTGATGCATTCAATGAATTTATCAACATCTTTTTTTTCATTATAAAAAGAAAGACTTAATCTGGTTGTTGCTACAACATCTAATCTTTTCATCAATGGCTGAGCACAATGATGTCCTGCTCTAACACAAACGTTTTCTCTAGAACATATTTCTGCCAAATCGTGTGGGTGTAAATCAGTTAACAAAACACTTATGATTGGGCCGTAATTCTCAGATTCATGACCAAGTATTTTAAGATGCTTAACATCTTTTAGTTTATTAAGTGCATATTTTTTTAGTTCTTCTTCTGATTTTTTTAGTTCTTCCAGATCTAAGGAATTAAAGAAACGTATTGCTTCTGCAAATGCATAAATCCCCGCAACATCTATTGTGCCGGCTTCAAATTTGTCAGGAGACTCGGCCCAGGAGGATTCTGATAATTTAACTTTCGAAATCATTCCTCCTCCAAAAAGAAAGGGTTTCATTCTTTCAAGTAAATGTCTTTTTCCGTAAACTATGCCAACTCCGGTCGGCCCATAAATTTTATGAGAAGAAAAACAAACAAAATCAGCATCTAAATCTTTGACATCCACATTCATGTGAGCAACAGCTTGAGTTGCATCTACAACAACAAGAGCTTTATCATTAATCTCTCTTATTTTTTTTATTATGTTCTTCACATCTATTATTATGCCTGTTACGTTGGACATTAAAGTTATCGCGACTAGAGCTGTCTTTTTTGTAAGATGATTTTCAAAATCTTCTAAAACATTGTTATCGGCATTATATTCAACCACTTTAAATTCTGCTTGTGTTCTTTTAGCTAATTGTTGCCAAGGAATAAAATTGCTGTGATGCTCAAGTTCAGTTGTTATTATGTGGTTCCATCTTCCTATTTCAGATTCTAAGGAGTAAGCTATTAAGTTAAAACCCTCAGTAGCGCTCTTAGTGAAAATTATTTCTTCTTTTTCAGCATTAATGAAATCAGCAACAGTCTCTCTAGCTTCATCAAGAATCTTTGTTGATTGCTGAGCTAATGAATAAATTCCTCTTTTTGGATTAGCATTGTATTTGCTGTAAAATTCTCTGAAGGCATTTATGACTACTTCAGGCTTTTGTGTAGTTGCAGCATTATCTAGGTAATGTATTTTGTTTTTCAATAAAGGAAATTCTTTTTTTGCCTTATCTATTTTCATAAAATCAGCTCCGTAGTTCTAGTATTTTTTTATTAATCAGCTTATTAATATCGGTGATGTTTATTGTTTGAAATACATCGTTGAAAAATCCTTGAATTAGTTCTTGCTCAGCTTGTTCTGCACTAAGTCCTCTGGATTGCATATAAAAAACTTTAGCTTCATCTAATTTTGTTATTGTAGAACCATGGCTACATTTAACTTCGTTATTATGTATTTCCAAGTCAGGAATGGATATTGCTTTAGAATCATCAAGTATAAGTACATCTGATTTTTGATAACCATCTGAGTTATATGCATTTTCATTTATTTTAACAAGACCTCTTATATAACTCTCTCCCTGTTTAAGTATGCCTTTGCTTAAAATGTCTGAAGAGGTGTTTTTATTATTGTGCAAAGACCCTAAATGTGCATCA
Organism: uncultured Methanosarcinales archaeon; assembly: GCA_964548665.1. Classification (GTDB taxonomy): domain Archaea; phylum Nanobdellota; class Nanobdellia; order Woesearchaeales; family 21-14-0-10-32-9; genus 21-14-0-10-32-9. The sequence continues at coordinate 39,495 of CAZJQL010000005.1, read as the reverse complement.
ATAATGCAACCTTTACCTAAAAATAAATGTTTTATATTAGAAGAGCTCTTTTCTCCTTCTAGATTATTTTTTATTTCGTGGTAAATCTTTTTTCCAGCCAAGTCTGCTTGCAATATTGTAAGTTCAGCATTTTGCTGTATTTTTGATTTTTTTAGGGAATAATATGTAGAAGATTTATCTAAATTTATTGATTCAGCATAGGTTGTTTTAGATCCTGCTTCGCACATTATTTTTATCAAGCCTAATACGAACTGACTTTTACCTTGAATTTCGTTGTTTATGATGCACTCAGAATTTTCTTCCACTATTATTTGCATGTTAAAAGAATAATTTTTTGTTTTTTTCAGGAATTTAGTTTTTAGATGTATGCTGCATTTAGAATTTTTAGGAATTGTTATCGTTGTTTTTTCACTTTTTTCATTAATTGTCTGAACTAAAACGTCTTTTTCTTCATTCATTTCTTTAGTCAGTTCTTTTTTTACAAAAAAATTTCCTTTAGATTTTTTAGACACGATTAGTTCAGGTTTCTCCATTTTTTTTTTAAATGAATTATTGATTTCTATTTCTAAGTCATTTCTAATTCCTAAGCCATATTTCTTTTCTATCATGTTTATCCCAAGGATCCTTCCATTTCTAGTTCAATTAATCTATTCATTTCTACTGCGTATTCTAAAGGTAATTCTTTTAGTAAAGGTTCTATAAATCCAGAAACAATCATCTGTAATGCTTGTTCTTCTGAAAGACCTCTGCTCTGCAAATAAAATAGTTGTTCTTCGCTTATTTTTCCTACGCTAGCTTCATGAACAAGATCAACATCTTTTTCTTGAACATCTATGCTAGGATAAGTATTGCTCTGGCTTAAATTATCGAACATCAGCGCGTCACAGGTAACTGAACATTTGCTGTTCTTGGCACCTTTCTTTATTCTTATTAAACCTCTGTATGCTGTTATTCCTCCATTTTTTGAAAGAGATTTAGAATTTATTGTGCTTGTCGTTTCTGGTGCAAGATGATAAACTTTAGCACCTGTGTCTTGATTCTGATTTTTTCCGGCGTAAGCTATTGTTATGTGGTCTGCTTTAGCACGTTTTCCGAGCAAAAGAGATGTAGGATATAACATGGTGACGCCGGAACCGAGATTTCCGGAAACCCACTCTATAACTCCATCTTCTTCTACATTAGCTCTTTTTGTATTTAAATTATAGGTATTAGCAGACCAATTTTCAACACTGCTGTAACGCATTCTTGCTCCTTTATGAACAAATATCTCAACACAACCCGCATGAATTGAATTAGAATTGTATTTGGGCGCGGAACAACCCTCTACATAGTGAACTTGTGCACCTTCATCAACTATGATTAAGGTGTGCTCAAATTGTCCCATGGATTCTGTGTTCATTCTAAAATATGCTTGAAGGGGCATATCAACTTTTATGCCTTTAGGAATGTAAATGAATGTTCCTCCAGAAAAAACTGCTCCATGTAGTGCTGCAAATTTATGCAAATTAGGAGAAACACATTTGTTCATAAAATATTTTTGAACAAGCTCAGGATATTTTTGTACTGCAACATCAAAATCTTCAAATATGACTCCTTGCTTTTTCAAATCTTCTTTTAAGTTATGATACACAACTTGTGAATCATATTGTGCGCCTGCTCCTGCGAGTGCCTTTCTTTCTGCTTCAGGTATTCCGAGTCTTTCAAAAGTTTTTTTTATGTTATCAGGAACTTTTTCCCAAGTTGTCGAATTTGAAGTTGCATCTGGAACAATGAAATAACATATTTTGTCAAGATTGAGTTTACTTAAATCCGGACCCCAGCCAGGCATTTTTAGGTCATTGAATATTTTTAACGATTGAAGTCGTTTTTTAAGCATCCACTCAGGTTCTTTTTTATATTCAGAAATTTTTTTGACAACTTCTTCAGTCAGACCATCAGGTACTTTGAACTTGTATTTCACATTATCTGATTTGTCGTATAATTCTCTGCTTATTTCCATTTTAATGAACCTTTGGACAGACCGGACATCTTTTTTTCGCGTGGTTGTCGGCTATTCTCAGTATAGGTATTATTGTTTCTTTGTTTAAAGAGTATATTCTTTGTTTGCCGTTTTTTTCAACATCTACGAAATTGCACTCTGCAAGCTTTTTTAGGGAATGCGAGATGTGGCTTTGCTCTAAACCTGTTGCTTTAACTATTTCAGACACATTTTTTGAACCTGTCAGCAATATTTCTATTATTTGCTGATTGGTTTTATTGGCTAATGCCTGAAAAAAGTCATTGTATGATCTACAAAACATATGAAAAAGAATTCATGTATTGTTTATAAATGTTTTTGACATTTTTTATTAAAAAATTATCAATAAATAGATTTATATATTTGTGTTTTTAATGTGTTTGATGTGGTTTTTCGTAGAGCTCAAGGCGCATTGGAGTTTTTGACTACGTATGGCTGGGCTTTTATTGTTGTTCTTGTTATGATTGGTGCGTTGACTCATTTTGGCGTTTTGAATCCTGGTATTTTTGCAGAAAACAGTTGTATTGGTTCTTTGGGTTTTGAGTGTAAGGATTCGCAGGTTTTGACTGATGGACAAAGCATAAAGTTTTCTAACAAACTAGGATATAGCATACAAATAAGCGATGCTAGTGTAGAAACTAATAGTGGTAATGCTTCGTGTACCAGTAGCCCTGGTCTTGTAGGTCCTGATCAAGAATTTACTTTGGTGTGTAATAAGGCGAATTTAATTGATGGTGAAAAAACTAAACTCGATATCAGCTTCAACTACTATAAGCCAGAAAGTGGACCAGCATTTGCTAAACGTGTCGAATCTCAAGTTATTGCGGTAGTCATTCCTGGTTCGGTGAGTAGCTCTAATGGAAATGATAACGAGTCAGGTGAAATTGGTGGTTCTTGCCCAGATGGATTTGTTTCGATTAGCGGTAGTTCTTATTTTGGCACAAGTGATTTTTGTGTTATGAAATGGGAAGCAAAGAACAACGGTTCAGGAGTTCCTGTTAGTGCAGCTTCAGGCACTCCTTGGGTTAGCATATCTTTCACAGCTGCAAAAAATGCTTGTGCATCTGCAGGCTATCATTTGATAACAAACAGAGAATGGATGACTATAGCACGCAGTATTGAAAATAATCCTCAAAATTGGAATACTGGTTCTGTGGGCAGTGGTTGGATGTCTAGAGGGAATAGTGAGAGTAGTGCTGCAATGGATGGGATGAATTCTTTGAGCGGTATTAATTATAGGATTTTTAAAGTAGATGGAGTTGAGGTTTGGGATTTGGCAGGTAATGTGCACGAGTGGGTTGATTTGATGGAAGATGATTCAGAAGTATATATGAATAGCATTTGTTCTAATCCTAGTTATTTAGGTTTTTATAGCTTTAATTCAAGCAGTCAGTATTATCCTGTCTGCATTTGGCATAATGGGTTTGCAAAAATAGGTGCAGAAGATAAGCGTTTTGAGATGGGGCCTATAGGCAATTATGATGAAAATCAAGGGGTCGGATCTATTACTTCACCAAATTTAATTGAATTGAATAAGATGATTCGTGGTGGTGATTGGGATTCTTTTGTTACTGCAGGCATCTTCAGAGGGGGTTTTAACAATCCGTTGCCAGGTAATCCTTCTACTGGTTTTAGATGCGTGATTCAATATTGAATTTCAGGCTTTTTATATTTATTTTGTGTTATGTTCTATATCTTTAAATGTGTTACACATTTTTTCATAAATTATTTAAAAAAACATTTGTTGCTACTATAAAATGAGTTTGTTGATTAAAGAATATGAAGATTTTTTATTGTTATCTAATGAGACTATTGTCGAACAATTATCCTTGAAAGATCAAAACATTTTACTCAAAAAATTAGATGATATTAATAGTTTGATTATTGAAGGAAATTCTTCTTTTTTACAAGAGTTTTACATGATTAATCCGGTGTCTGTGCATTCTATAGCTCAGGCTTACTTGTCGGATAAGAAAACAAAATTCATAAATTTAAGGTTAGAAAAATTCTTTCCATCTGAAAAAACAAAAGAAAAATATGGTTTGACTCAAGAGGTATTGGAGAAAATAACTTCTCTGGCGCTGGTTTTAGAACATAAAATAAATTCTAAATTAGATTTGGATGACGTCCAAGCAAGATTAGAACAACTATATGATGTTAATCACTCGATAAATCCTTATAGAACTATGGACAGAATAAAAAACAACTTAGATTTTATTGAAAAAGCAACTATGTCTGATTTAAAAGAATTTTATTTTGCCACCAGCACATTTGCAGAAAACATAATTAATATGATTGATTATGAAGATTGGTTTCCAATGGTTCAACAATCAATAAAAGAATCAGAAAAACCAGTTTCTTTAGTTACTTGCGCTGATTCCTTTTATTTTATCAAAGATGCTATGGATCTGCCTCATAAAAAAATTTATACTATGGATCAGCTTAAAAAGAGACATAATGTGCTGGAAAAATATTTGAGATTAGATTAACTTTTGATTGTCTTTGAGTCTTTTTAGGTGGATTACATTGACAGGACAAGATTCTGCAGCTTCCATATTTTCTTTAAATTCCGAATCAGAAATTTCTCGTTCTTGCCACTCATCAGGTCTTTTTTTACTTTTAAGAATGTTTGCTTTACCATCATCATCCATCTCCCAAAAATCAGGAGCAACAGCAACACAAGCACCACAACCAATACAATTAGGACGATCGTGCTCTATTTTGTGAGTTTTTTCTTCATCCATCTTCACTCCTCTTCCACGTAAGGTTCTTCAACAAAATCCTTATCTGATTCTTCATCATCGTCCTCTGGTTTAGATATAATCACAGGATGCTTTTTCAATTCCTCTGCTTCTTTTTCAACTTCCTTTTCTGCTTCTTCCTCAGAAATTATTTTAGCAGCAGAAATTAATTCATCATCTTCTCTTAATTTTATTACACGCACTCCTTGAGTGTTTCTTCCAACAGTAGAAATTTGATTAACTCCTGTTCTGACAATCATTCCTTGCTTAGTTACAAGCATCAATTCCTCAGCTCCAGATACTGCTTTGATTGAAACAACAAAACCATTCTTATCAGTGAGGTTGACATTTATAACTCCTTTTCCTCCTCTATTAATCAAACGATATTCTGAAGCTTTTGTTTGTTTTCCGTACCCTTTACTTGTCAGAGTCAAAACATTGGTATCATCATTAACGAGAATCATTCCAACAACTTCATCTTTATCGTTGAGTCTTATTCCTGTGACTCCTCTTGAAGTTCTTCCTATAGGTCTAGCATCAGTTTCTTCAAACTTACAAGCAAGCCCTTGTTTTGTTGCGAGAAGAATTTGCTGCTTGCCATCTGTAACTGCGGCTCCTATCATGGAATCTCCTTCATCAAGAGTAAGAGCAATTATTCCACCGCGTCTTGGTTTAGAATAAGCAGATAGAGAAGTCTTTTTTATTATTCCTTTTTTAGTTGCTGTAAGTAAATATTGATCATCTCTAAATTCATTTACAACAATAATTGTGCTAATTTTTTCTGTAGGAGCAACATCGATTAAATTAATAATGGCTTTTCCTTTAGAATATCTTCCTGCTTCCGGGACTTTGTAAACTTTTAACCAATGAACAACGCCAGCATCTGTGAATACAAGAAGATAAGAATGGCTATTAGCAACAAACACTTTTTCTATGAAATCATCTTCTTTACTTTCTGCGCCTATAACTCCAACACCTCCACGTCTCTGAGTTTTATAGGTGTCTAAAGGCATTCTTTTAATATAGCCTGTGTTGCTCATCGTAACAACAACATCTTCTTGAGGAATAAGATCTTCATAATCTGTTCCTTCTATTTCCTGATCAAGAATCTCTGTTTTTCTAGAGTCCCCGTATTTATTGATCAAATCTGCTTGCTCGCTTTTTATAATTGCAAGAATCTCTTTTTCATCAGATAAGATCTTTTTAAAATTAGAAATAGATACTTTAAGTTCGCTGTGCTCTGAAACTATTTTATTGGTTTCCAATTTAGCAATTCTTTGTAATTTCATATCCAATATTGCTTGACTTTGAACTTCGCTTAGATGGAATTTAGTGATAAGACGTTCTTTAGCATCATTTGCAGAATCAGCATTCTTAATTAAGGCAATTGCTTCATCAATATTTTTCAAAGCCACAAGAAGACCTTCTAGTATGTGAGCTCTTTCTTCTGCTTTTTTCAAATCAAATTCCGTTCTTTTTCTAACAACGATTCTTCTGTGATTAAGAAACTCAACTAGAAGCTCTTTGATGTTCAAAATTTTAGGCTGATTATTTACTAGGCTCAGCATAATTATCCCAAAAGTCTCCTGTAGTCTTGTATAGGAATAAAGTTGATTCTTTACAACATCAATAGAAGCATCTCTTTTCAGCTCCACAACTATCCTCATCCCTTTTCTATCAGATTCATCTCTTAAATCAGATATGCCTTCTATTTTCTTTTCTTTCACATTTTCAGCTATTTGGATGAGAAGATCAGATTTATTAACCATGAAAGGTATTTCTGTTATGATTATTCTTTTCTGTTTATTGTGGTCTTCTTCGTGCATTTTTGCTTTCACAAGAACTTTGCCTCTACCTGTAAGATATGCTTGTCTTATGCCTGATCTTCCTTGAATTAAACCACCTGTAGGAAAATCAGGTCCTTGAATTATTGATGCAAGTTCTACTGGGGTAACATCAGAATCTTCAATTAATTTTATGACTCCCAAACAAAGTTCTTTCAAATTATGAGGGGGAATATTTGTAGCCATGCCTACTGCTATGCCTGTGCTACCATTCAACAAAAGGTTCGGTACTTTACAAGGAAGGACTGTGGGTTCCTGTAATGTACCATCAAAATTATCCATAAAGTCTACAGTGTTTTTATCTATGTCTTGAAGTAATTCATCAGAAATTTTAGACATACGTGCTTCTGTATATCTCATAGCGGCAGCAGAGTCTCCATCAACAGATCCAAAATTACCTTGACCTTGGATCAATGGATAACGCATAGAAAAATCCTGGGCCATTCTTACTAAAGAATCATATACTGCAGTATCTCCGTGCGGATGGTATTTACCTAAAACTTCTCCAACAATTCTTGCGCTTTTTTTGTAGGCAGTATTCCATTTCATGCCGAGATCATTCATTGCGTACAGAATTCTTCTATGGACTGGCTTAAGCCCATCTCTTATGTCAGGGAGTGCTCTTCCAACTATTACGGACATAGAATAATCTAGATATGCTGACTTCATTTCATCTTCGATTACTTGAGGAATTATTTTTTCGCCAGACACATTTTCTTCCATTTTAATATACTTCCACCATTGAATGTATTTTGTTTATTATTTCATCTATGTTTTTTACTCGCTCTGAAAAATCAGAACCATATTTCGATTTAATGAAATCTAGGAAATTGTGTTTTGTTAAGGAAACTATGTCTTGCTTAGTAAAATATGCATTTTTGAAGTTTATTTTATTGTCCCATTCAAATCTTAATTTATTTCCTGCAAGTGCAAGATCGTATAAGTTTGTATAATCTTGGTAGTGTGTTGTTCCTATACAACCATGTATTTCTTCTGTAGGAGATGTTTGATATTTTGTGTATATTGATGGGTTCTTACTGCCTGTAGCACTAAGGTAAATAGTTATTATTTTTGTCAATTTAAATCATTCTTCAGCAGTTATTGTTTATTTATAAGAGTTTGCTTATTCTTATTTATTTTCTATATAGTTAATAAATGATGTTTTTTGTTGTTAAGAATTATTTATTGTCTATATGGAAAATATTTTATTTATTTTTTAAAATTCTAACAAAATCTTTAAATAGACTTCTTATCAGAATTTCAAAAAGGTGTTTCATGTATAAATATGTTTTAGCAGCATTGTTTTCATTATTATTGATTTTAATTTTTGTACCACAAAATTCGCTTCTAGGAAATGTTGTTCAAGAACCAAACTCAGATTCAATTCAACATATAAAACAAAATTTGTTAGCAGAAATAAATTCCTCCACCAAAGAAGTTGATACTCAAATTTACCTAATAAGCACTTATTATTCAGAAGTGTTCAAAAAAGAATCAAAACATCAAAATGCATTAAATCAAACCAAGTTATTAATAGAAACAAGCTATACTGATCCTTTGCACAAAGAAACATTTCTATCCTTGCTATCTTTGCTTGTTTATGAAGATACAACCATAGATTATGAAATTCGTTTATCTCAAAAAGAATACTTTTCGACATTAATTTCACAATCTTCCATTCTTACAGAATATTTTCAAACTTCCGGGCTTAATCAAAAAGAATACATATTAAACAGACTCGGAAAGAAAACTGAGATAAGCATACATGAAGCGAATTATGAAAAAGACTTGTTAGAGATTTTATTGTTATCTAAAATAAAACAAGATGAACTAAAATATGAATTTGAATCTGAAAGAGTTTTAGATCAAGAAGTGATTAAAGCATATCAAGGATTGCTAATATTGGAGCAAATATACTTCGAAGAACAAAACTCTGTTGTTTACCTGAATTTGAAATCAGATTCTTCGGACTCAATAAATAGAAAAAAACAAGATTTAATTCTATCTTTCGCGTCTTATCTCTCAAACACAGAAAAAAATATGTATGCGTTGGCATTAATTGACTATTCCCTAAATGCTTATTTGTCCGAATTAAGTACTCTATCTGCAGATGCTACGGACGAAACTATTATTTCTTCTTTTTCATATTCCACGCTCAACTTAAAAAATAAACGTAATGCTCTCGTGTATAATGAGATTGATTTGCTAAAATTAGATCTTCTTGATTACGGAGGCAATCTTGACTTGTTATTAAATCAAAGAAAAGGTTATGTTGAGAACGTTGCGGACTTGTCTAATTTGCCGGAAGATGATATGGATAAAATACTTGCTAAATATTCTTTGCCACTAATTGCGGGAGGTTTTGGTAAGAGTGTATTGGAAGCTATAGATTTATTTGAAGAAACAAAACAAGAAATATCTGTTTTGAAAGAAGAACAACAAACATATTTTAAAGGCTTATTTGCAATTCAAACACTGATTGCTCAAGGATTAAGCTATCAAGAAATAGAAGCTTGGATAAACGGTGAGCTGTCTGATGCCCAAAAAGAAGAAATCATTAACAAAGTTTTGTATTTCAATGATTTTTATGAATTGCCATCTCAAGAAGAAATAATCTCTGGTTTTTCAGATGCTGAAATTTCTGATGGAAGATATTATGGTAAAGGTGTTGTTGTAAATGACCAATTAATATTTGTTTCTACACAACAACAAAAAATAATTCTTGACTTCCTAGAAGAAAACAGAGACGAGGCATATAAAACATACTATTCTTCTTCATATAATGCTGTGCTAGAAATACTAATAGGTAAAAAAAATATTTACATCGATCCTGAAACATATGATTTAAGCCATATAGCTGATTATAGTCAGATTCAACGTAATCAGCTAAAAGAAAAATTACAACCGTATCAATTTAATGATGTTGAAGCCATATTAAACCAGATAGATAATTTATTTAATCCTGTTTATCTAGGATTTGCTGTTTCTACTTCTGGCGCTTCAACTGTGTCTGGCTTCGCCTTGAATTTAGCATCTAATGTTGCCATAGATGCAGGAGCGATGTCTACTTTGTTCTTAATAGATAAGAACTTAGGAACAAATTATCAAGATAATATTTTGGCAGATTTTGCTACAGGAACGGTCTATCAAGTTGCGGTTGTTAGGTCTGTGTCTAAATTTATTGCCAAAGGAAAAAATTTTGAATCTGCTTTGAGCTATGTCGGAAAAGAAAACCTGAACGAAATAGGTTTATCTAGAAAAATAATCGTTCAAAAAAATAATAAACAAAGAGTGCTGGTGGATCTTGATGGAAACGTTATTTCTGACAAAAAAGCGTTAGAAGATTATTTGTTTAAATTTAATCAAAAATCTGAATTAGTAACTAATGATGTTAAGATAAGATTTGGTCAATCATTAAAAATTATTGATGCGGCAGGCAAACAAAGAATTGTTTTTTTCAAAAATTCTTTACAAGATGGAAAAATAAGTGTTTATCATAATGGCCATGTTGTAGATGTAAATCTCAAATCAATATTGGCTTGGAACCCGGAATTAGCAGCATATAATGATTATGGCTCTAATAATTTTCTAAGATCATTATTTGAAAAAATAATACGAAAAAAACTTTATGTTGATATAGATGCCAATATTAAAAAGGATGCTCTAGAAAAATTTAATGCTGATTTTTTTACAGAATTATCTAATGCAAGAAAAACTGGAAATCTTCCAGATTTAAGAACAGAACAAACTCTAAGATCAAAATCAGGTTTAGGCTCTGCTTCTGAATACATAGTTAGAAAATGGGAATATGTTAGAGACACAAAACAATTTTGGTTATATTATAAGGGTTCTGTAAAATCTGTTCCTGAGTATTTTGTAGATGGTGTGAAAGCAGAGTATAAAATTCATATAACTGCAGATTCTGATAGTTATAATTTAGTTGTTTTGGCTATGACTAAAAAAATTAGAGATTTGAGGCTTGTTCATAAAGTCTCTCCAGGAACTAAAATGGTTATTCCTGGCGATTCTCAATACGGTAAAGTGATAACTGTTTATACAGCTGATTTTGAAGATGTTGATGTTTTAGTAAAAGAAGCGAAATCATTAATTAAAGAATATGGTGCTAAAGGGGTCTCTCCAGATGATGCTTACAGAAATGGTGCAAATTTAATGTATGAAGTTCCCATTCCAGACACTGAAGGAATTATATATTACACTTTTGAAAGTCTAGGTTCTAAATATTTAGATTATGCTGAACGAGAAGCTTATTTTAAAAAATATTGGGGTAAAGGGCCTTTAGACAATAAATATTGGCGCGGAAATCCTTTTATAGACTGATTTTTATTATTTTTGATTCTTTTAGATTTGAATGGATTTTAAATGACTTTCCGCAGTAGACGCATCGTTTGACTTTCTTAGTTAAATCTCCTTGTTTTTCTATCGCAGGATTTGTTTTTTGTGTGTTTCCGCAATTAGGGCATTTTACTATGAGCATGTATTTAGAATTCTTCGTTCTTTGAAATTATTTAGTAATCACTAATAAGTAACAAAAAATAGAAAAGTATTTAAATTATAAAATGCATCTTAAATGTATGAATATAAAAAAACTCCTGTTTTCAGGAATGCTCGTAAAACAACTGCTCTTTCCAGATGTAGCTCTTTCACAAAATCTTGCTCAGGAAACAGAGAAAACTGAAGACAAAGAAAAATATTCAATAATAATTTCGCCAGAATCTTATAAGCATAAAAAAATACTCTCTGACTTTGATCAAGGTCTAAAAAACGCTTTTTTAATAAACACAGCATCTATTTACAATTCCCAATTAAAGCAAGGATATAAGCCAGAAAACATACATATATTTTATGCTGACGGAATAATTGACACAGCAGAAAATTACAACAAATTAGAAATTGAGAAGTTAATTCAAGATAAGTACATTTCTGGACAAATAAAGCCTGCAAATATTAAAGATATTTTTCATACTGCGGACTCTCTATCAAAAATAATAAGTAGTGAGGATGAATTCTGCTTAACAATCATGGGGCACGGAGAAAACAATGAACTAGGATCATATATTCTTTTTCCAGAAAATAAAGAAATATTAAGAAATACTGATTTAGAAAATATATCTAAAAAGATAAATGCAAAAACAGAAACATATATAATTGATGCCTGTTATTCCGGAGGATTTGCTAATGTTGCTAAAGAAAACCAGCAAGTATTTACAAGTTCAACAGAAAAAAGCCCAGCAATAATATCAAGAATAGACTCCTTTTCAAGATATTTGCATGATGCAAAAGTTAATCCTGAAGCAGATTATGATTGTGATGGAAAAATAACGTGGAATGAAGCATTTAAAAAAGCGGAACAAACAAGACTGCCTTTGCTAAAAATGCATGAAGATGCGGGGCATACACGTAATCATCCTTTACAAGGTTTTTATGGTCAAAAATACAACGTAGGTGAATAAAATGAAACTAGAGACAATGCCTGATTTTAAATATGTGACGTCGAGATTGAGAGAGATATCTGATAAAACAAAGATGTCTATAGATGACTTGTTTAAAGAAACACAATCTTTAGAAGCCCAACTATGTTATCAAAATGTTTTGTCTGGAACTGTAAGACCTCTTCAAGCAAACTTTTATGATGAAGCAATAGCTGCTATTGAAAAAAAATATTTGAATCCTGAAAAGAAGTATGATTAAGAAATTTATTCTATTGTTTTAATTTTGTGTTTTATTTTTTGCTTTAATTCGTTCTTTGTTTTCACATTCATTCTGCAAAACAATTTAACTACTTTCAAGTAACAAAATATGGAAAAATATATAAACTAGTTCATACATATATGTTTGTAAATATCAAAAATTTAGGTGAAAAAACTTGAATGAAAACAACTTAGAAACATTGACCGACGGACACAAACATGGTGTTTTATCAGAACCATTATCTGTATACAAGGGTCTTTGTGGTCTAGATGAAAAATTAATGCCTGTAGGCGCAAACATAGCAAAAGTAGTGTATGGAGTAAACATAGCCAAAGGATTTATTGATGGCTTTGTACACTCTCAAATGAACCGACCATATTCACCCGGCGCAGGTATTGATGATTATGACATTGCGCTTGCATTAACTGCAGCATTACCTGCAACCACAGGAGCTTATAAAGGATTAGAAGACCATTCTCCTAACGAGCACATGGTTGCATTAGGTGGCGCTACAATTGTGGGAACCGTTTCTGCAGCAACTGCACTACTTGCCAACAAGATTGCATACACGGCAGGATACTTTTCCAAACCAGCAATAGAGCTAGCAGAAGCAATATTCAACAAATAATTTTATTTTAAAGTTCCAGGTGGAAAAGCAGCAAGACCTCCTCTCGTATTAGGAATGTCTTCTGCTAACAACCTTTTATTTAATCCATCAGGATTGTTCTCAGTGCTTAACCAATTCATATCAACAATGTAGATATCTCCATTTTCTGCAAGCATAAATGCGGCATGATAACCAGAATTAAAAGATACAATTCCAGCTCTGCTTCCTATAAGACTAGCAAGATCCATCAATTGAGGATCATTCCTGTTCCTGTAATAATTCTTAATGTACTTATCCACGACTACAGTCTTATCTGTTGTTTTAGTTGCAAACAAAAGTGTATTTATGTGCATGTTGCCTTCACCATCTAATCTAAAAGAATCTTTAGGACCTACCCATCCACCACCACCGCGATTGCTTGTATCAGGATCAAATAAAAGCAAATCCCAATCATGATAAGTCACATAATATATAACCATGTAAAAAATACTATCCACATAATTATTTTTGAAAGAATAAGAAGAAGTTTGAACTTCTTTTCCTTTATCAGGCATACACATCTCAGAATAAGTTCTCTCTATTATATCATGCACAAAAACACCGCAGTTGCTGGTTTTCAAAATATACTTTTCAGCAACATTAACATCTTTTAATTCATCTTTAGCAAAATCATAAGCCTTAGCAAAAGTTTCAACATCAAAACTGCCAACTAAAGATACAACAGAATCGTATTTTTCCTGCTCATTCACGCTAGCCGGAGACAATAATCTAGAATTTTCAAAATCATAAACATAACTCGCCATATTTACATCCGAAAGAATATTTGAAACATCATCATAATTCTTAGCAAAATTTTTTGCCTCAATCAAAGACATCCCTGTTTTAATGCCTATAAAAAAAGAAATCTTCTCTTCATTAGAAAAGCCTTCAGAAGACAATCTGCTATAAAAAGATTTACAATCACTAAATGATCTACAAGGCTTATTTTTAGAATTTAAATTGCTTGTAGCATACGCAACCCAAGAATTAACTTGACCATCAGCATCATTGGACAAACCTATAGAACCCAATTTAGATCCTCTGAAATTACCCACTTTATGCTTATCAATATTCTCCCGGTTATATCTCACAGCATCAAGTATCTTTTGTCTTAACAAAGCAGAAAAAGCAATGCTTTCATCGCCAGAATACAAATCATTCTCGCAATCAATAACAGCATCTTTAGATATATACACGTTGCAAATCTTATTATCATATTGTTTGCCAAAATAAATATCATTAACAGGATTTCCTTTTATAGAATACTTATCTTCACTAAAAACAAACTCTGTTTTTCCAGAATCCCCGAATTGCTCCAAAAAAAGAGAACTAGAATCAGTTATAAAATCCAAAGAATAAACAACATTAACTGGCTGTTTCTCTCTGATTTCTATGTGCGCATCATTTTTTAAAGAAATAACAAAAACATCACGTTCTTCCTGTTTAAGAAACTCAACACAACTAATCGACTCAGATTCACAAGGCTGTCTTTTTAAAATCAAATCCTTATCCGTTTTAAAAGAAAAATTATTTAACTCAAAATAAGAATTGTCTCTAAAAACAATTCCTTCTTTCCTAAGTATTGCAACTCCTTCCAACAAAATAACGTTGTCTGGCAAAACCAAAGATTTTCCCTCAAAAACCAAACCTTCAGAGGAATAATACACTTTTCTAGTCTCATCCAAATCATCGCCATTATACTTCAACGCACCCAACAATCCTGTGCTACCTATATAAAAATCAGAAAATCCGATATTTGTCAAAAAAATCAAATCATCAATTGAGAAACTAACAGAATCATCTCCTTGTGTATAAAAAATATTTTTTTCAGGTTCAAACTGATGAAAATCATAACTGGCTATTCGACTCTGCATCTCCTTGAAAGAAAGATTATTAACATTAATAACATAATAATAAAAAAGATTAGTGTTGTTGTTAACAACTCGAGTCTTTATGAAATCCTGGCTATTATTATTAATCAAATCTTCGGATGTATTCAACGCATAATTTAGCAACAATATGTCTGTGTCATTATAAGAATGTCCAAAAAACAACCAATCAAAATAATTAACATAAGACCTATGAATCTTACTAACCAGACCAGAATCCAAATTATAGAAATCTTTATTCTTTCTCAAAATATCCCCATAAAAAGTTAACCACTTAACCAATTCTTCTCTTTGAGATTCATCAGACAAATTAACATGCTCGCTCAAAACGTAACTCTGCTTGTCTAATGCCAAAACATATTGCTCATTAGTAAGAGGACATTCTGCTTTAATGGCACAAGAAATCTCTTCAACATCATCTTCATCGTAATCAAAATCATCACAAGAATAATCTTCACATTCGTTGCTTAGCGCAGAATTTAAAGAAATAAGAAATACAAACAACAAAACAAAAATTATTTTTTTATTCAACTTAAAACCTCCTGATCAGATGTGTGCTTTATAGCAAAATTTATTTCAAACGACTCATCAAACAAATCATAGCCATAATTAAATGTCAACAAACTATTTCTTTCATTATGAATAGTTCTACTAAAATTAAAACCATAAATATGAGCAACATTCATCAAATCGCTCAAAGCCAAAGAGTCTAAATCTTTAACTTGTTCAGAAACAAAATACTTTGCCGCTCCATAAGTTGAACCATAAGAAAAAGGAATGATTGTTGAGAATTCAACAAAAGCAGACTCCTTATTATCGTTACTGATGTTGATAGGTAAATTCATTTTTGCTAATGTGTTGTTATCTAAAAAAGAAATTATTATTTCAGGAGAACCATAATTTATGCTCAAGTCAGAAGAATTTAACTCCGCTAAACACCGTTCTACAAGAAGCTCTGCACTTATAGCAGATTCGACAGAAACAACTTCCTCAGAAGGAACCAACACATTATTCAAATTATTATAATAAGGATAACTTTCAAAACCATTGTTTGTAAAAAGAATTATAGATGTATTGCTATTAGGAGCTGCAAAACCACCATTACGTCCCGTCACAATCAAACCATTCCCAACACTCTGATACAAACAAAAATTAACATAATCTATAACTTCATTAACTGAAGAAACATCAGAAACAGCATTAATAAAATCAGCATCAGCTTTTTCATCCTCAAAATTATTGGCTAAGAAAACAACAAAAACAACAGATACTGCTAAAATCAAACCGATTATAAAAAACAAACTTACCTGTCCTTCAGTAAAAATCCTCATGCGTATCTGAACAAACACCTATTTTATAAATTTTATGACAAACATTTTAAATCACAAAAAAACACTACACCTATGTTCACTGATGTTTGCATTCCAAATAACAACGAAGAAGAATTTATAGCAGTAGCTGAAAAACTCGGAACGAAAGCATTATTGTTCTTGTATGAAAAAAAAGAAAAAAATCTTTCAGCTATAAAACAAAAAACAAAAACAAAAATATTTATGGGAACAATAAAAGGAAAAAACAAAATAAACTTTGCAAAAGCAGAACAACAAAACATAGCAGACAAAAATTGTGCGTTCTTGTATGGTTTTGAAGACTTAGAAAAAAAAGACTCATTCCACTACAGAAGAAGCGGAACTAACCAGGTACTATGCAAACTAATGAAAACCAAAAACAAAACACTCGTTTTAGACATGGAAAAAATAATGACGTCCTCAGACAAAGAAACAATGCTAGGAAGAATGAAACAAAACCTCATGCTAATAAAAAAATACGACTTGAATCTGATAATATGCAGTTTTGCAACCAAGCCAAATAATCTAAGATCAGAAGAAGAATACAAAGCACTAATAAGATCTCTAGGATATCAAGAACAAGCAAAAAAAGCAACAACCAAGCTATATGAAAACATAAATTCTTTTTAACTTACCAAACTAAAAAAGTAATCTTTAAATACTTCAAACAAAAGAAAAAAACACAATGACGTCTAAAAGAGGGTGGTTATTGTTAATAATTATTCTAGCAATAACTATACCAACAGTTCATGCAGCTCAACCCGCAGATTGCAACAATGCCGGCGGAATATGGTGCGGACCTCTGCCGGGAGGAGAATGTGTAAATTATACTGATTATCAACCAACAGTTTATGGAACAAAAATGTGCACTGTAGGCACCAGTCAAAATATTACTGTTCCTCACAATAAGTATTTTGTTTTCGATAAATTCGAAGTTTTAGAAAATCGAGAAATATGGTTTACATCAACTGACAATTATGATTGTTCACAATATCATGATGTTACATTTTATGGAGGTGTCGGAGGTTTAAGAGGCTCTCCGAGTGGTAGTGGTCAAAATGGAGGCAATGGTGGTTCTGGGGGAAATGTTTGCAATTCTGGAATTGCGGGCACATCTGGAAATTCGCCTGGAGGAGCAGGTGGTAGAAGCGGAGCACTAGTTCATATTTATGCAAATAATATAACTAATAAAGGAAAAATAAGTGTTGCAGGAATAGATGGAAATAATGGAGTTGATGCGAAAGATTCTGATTGCAATGTTTGGAATGCTTGTATTGGAAGAGGAGCAGGTGGTGGTGGCGGAGGCGGATCAGGAGGAGTACTTCACTTAGTCGCTCCTTATATTACAAATTCAGGACAACTAATAGTTAAAGGAGCTGATGGTGGCGATGGTGGTAAAGGCACTGATGATAATGGAAATAACTGTGGAAATTCTGGTGATGAAGGAGCTTCAGGGGGTGGTGGAGGCGGAGGAGCTAGTGGTCTAGTTCTTACTTCTGCATATATAGGAGGAACAATAATTTCAGGAGGAGGTTCTGGAGGAGCAGGTGCTTGTCTAAATCCCCTAAGAAACGGAGCAAGTTCTCCAGGTTCAGCAGGACAACCCCCATCAGGAGTCAATATAATATCATCTAATCAAGAAACAAAATGTAGTGATGCTATAGACGATGATGGAGACTTATTAGTAGATATGGATGATCCTGATTGTCACTTAATGACGCCAATAGGTCAAGCAGGAGCAGAAGGATGGGATACATCAATAAGATCACAATATAATTTGACATCCATCGATTGGTACAATCCATCAGCATTAGATGGAACAGATCTGAGTTGTGGAGACGATAAATCTTATATTTTGGGAGAAATTTGTTATCCTATTAATAACCCTTGCTTTAATTTAAGTAATTCTGTTTGTAATTCGAATGATGCTTGTCAGTGGAATACGCCATACTTTGGTTGGGAACAACCTTATTGTGGTTTAAAAAATAATTGTGGTTCTCTAAATCAAAGTACTTGCGATTCTACAGATTACTGTGAATGGGGTGTTCCAGCATGTTCTGCTAATCCCAAGTATTGTGAATCATTAAGTCAATATTTTTGTGAATTAACTGATTTTTGTGCTTGGTCAAATGATGAATGCAGTTATAATGGAGATAATTATGCAGGTTGTTCAGAATATTCTTATCCATCAAATCCTAAAGATAGGAACATTATGTGTAACGCTTTGGCAGGCTTGTGTATGTGGACACAAAATTTAAGGTCTGATTATGAAGCTTGTTATCCTGACTTAAATTGTAGTGCTGCTTGTGTAGGTCCAGATAGCCAATGTCATTATTATTCAGACAACAATGATGGTTCTTGTGTTCCAAATGCTCCACAAGGCTGTTATAGTCAAATCACTTCTCAAACAGGATGTGGCTCTAATGGTGTAGAGCCTTGTTATCAATGTACTGGAGACTTTTCTTGTTCAGAATTGCTTGATGAAGAAACATGTCAGACTGGTAATTGCTTTTGGCAAGATTGTCAAGATTGTTGGGCGTATAACAAGACTACTTGTCAATCTTCTAATAATTATTGTGATTGGAAAAAATCTGTGCAAATTATAACGTCCGGTGTTGCGCTTGGCGATCTTGGTTTTATTCTTCCTGATCAGGCGTATGCTTGTTTTGATAATGCTGTTTCTGCTGGTAATGTTTCTAGTTTGACTGAGCCGGGCAGAGAATTTGTTTGGAGAAGTGCAGATTTGTTCAGTCAGCAGTCGCCTTATTTAATACTTCAAACAGATAATACTCATTTTATTTCAAATAATCTTAATTGGACTTATTGTGATGCTTCAGGATTAAGAGTGTATGGTGATACAGGAAGATTGTCTGAAGGTCAGAGTTTTGTTCCAGAGTTTAGTGATGGAAAATTATCTTGTGTAAGTACAATTAGTCTTTTGAATATAAGCGTGAATGGTGTTGTTAAAAAACCAAGCGTATTTACTTGTACTTCTTCAAATACTGTTGATTGTAAAAATCAAGCAAACTTAAATGGAAAAGATGCGTTCTGCTTCTTAGACAGCAGTACAGGTGATAAAATATCTTACACTCCAGGAGATTTCTTGGAAACGTGCGGTCTTGAATCCAATTGCATGATTAAAAACCATGTTTCTGGGGAATGGGTTGGATTGTCAGAGTATTTTGATCAATACTCAACACAAAATGGCTGGTGTTCAATACTGGGAAATAATGCCTTAGTGCAATGTGGAAGCCAAGGAACTACAGGCCAAACAACATATGGTAACGACTTTATAAGTAGTGCTTTATGTAGTGGAAGAGATACTTCTGCATGTTTTCCTACAGGTATTGATCCGACAAAATCATGTCAAACCATAATAACTTCAGAAGGATGGTCATACAATTCAGAAGACAGACTATGCGGATCTACAAAATATTGTGCACAAGGATCATTAGTTTATTCCAATGAAAACGGAACAGCACCAACTTGTTGTTATGGCGAAACTGCTTCATGTCAAACATTTACAAATAATCAATGCTCAGCTATAGGAGGAGAACTTCTCCCATCTTATTTTGATGAAGAAGACATACAACAAGGAGAAGTCACTTGCTTAGGACACAATCCTGAAGGAACAACTTGCTGTATAGGTGGAATGTGGACGGGAAACCCGAACGCATTTTTAGGAGACATGACTGTAAACGAATCATTTGTTTGTTATCAGCAAGGCGATAAAGATTTGTTAAAAGAATGCTGCGGAGAAGGACTATGCTACAACAAAGACAATCCTTTAAAAGACGTCGAATCATTGAATCCTACAAAATTATATGCTTTAGCAGGAGTAAGACTTCACACAATAATGGACTTTGATTCAAAACAAGAAAGAATATACAAAAGAGTTCTGAATAAACCAGGAGGATCCAAAGTAGATTTTACTAACGAATTCAAACTAAAAAACTGGGGAGGTTTCAACACATTAGAATTCGACATAAGCTATAATTTACCATACGTAGAAAACATAACCTTATTTGATGGTTCAGGAAACAAGGTAACATACAATCTAAGTCAGTACGTAACATCAGGAGCGGGAATAAATAGATGGTTGCACGTGGCCATACCTCTGAATGATTCTGAGCTAACTCTAAGTAATATTACAAAAATATCTTTTGAATTAGGAGGAAGCGCAACAACAAGAACATCAATTTTGTTTGACAACTTCGTACTAAGCGATTCAACAGGACAACAAAACACTGAAAATTATTATTGTACTGGTGATTGGAAGACTTGGGTTAAAAATCTTGACGGTCCAAGCACAAATGAAGGATTCTTTAATGATACGGAAGCACCAACTTTATCAGAGTTCGGACCTTATCAATTTGCATGTGATTCAATTGCCTCGTTTGGCTGGACAGGAAGATTATGTTGTGGAGACGACACAAAGAAAGGACAATTTGGAGAGTTCTGGGCTGATACTGCAGGCGCTTGTTGGAACGGAACAACAATAACAGATGACCAAACTTTTGCGTACGCATTAGGATCAAGTAATCCAACACTTGAAGAAAAATCATTATTGTTCAAAGATGAAGGCGGACAAAAAAATATTTGGTCATGTAAGATTTCAGCACAAAATTATGGTGCTTACAATTTCAGTTTCAATGGATTAAATTCTAGTAATCAGAATTTTGAAGATAGTATAACTGAAGTTGATTACTTTACAATAAAAGGTTCATGGATGTGTCAAGAAGGAGGATGGGTAAATCTAGAAGATGTAAATAGAATAAGATTAGTTGCAACCGCGTTAAGCGATTATGCTGAAGTTAAAGGCAAAGCAGATGAACACACCTTGTTTTGCGGAAACTACGCGGAACTATCAAACTATATGAATTTATCATCAGACTTAAAAGACGTAGTTGAAAATGCATGTGTTTTAAGACTAGGAAAAAATAAAAACATGAACGAGCAAATAATTTTTGGCTTAGAAATAAACAGACAAAAAACATTACAAGACTTTAACCAAGTATTAAAAAGATTCATACCATTCGATTCCACATCAAACCTAACTTGCAACAATGCTCCTTCCAATGTGTCTCCAAACAAATTCTTCACAATATGCGAAGAAATAACAACCCCTGAACAAGCAGCAGATTTTTCGGTTTATTACAACAAACCATTTAATTTAATAGTTATGAGCGATACATCATTAAATGCAGGCGTATTTGATAATAACAACCCATTCATAGTTCAGATGTGGTATAACTTCTTGAATTTCTTTAACAGATTATTTTCATCTAATAATCTGCCTACTCTGCCAAGCAACCTCACACAAAATCAACACATAAGCGACTTTTACATAAGCTACCAAAAACAATCAGCAAATTATGTCAAGCAAATAGTGGGAGTTATGGAAAAAGCGCAAAACACCAACACAATAAGAATAGATTATACTAATCTGAACAGCAATGTTTCCATTCTTAAAAAAGCGATAGAAGCAAACTATCCTGGAATACAAGTAAATTACTCTGCTCAAGGATACACCCAAACAATATACATCAAAGGTCCAAACGCTAATTGGAAAATGGCTTCAAGCTTACTAAGACTAGTTGGAGATAAAGGAACGCCAACAAACTTTGGTCAACAAGCTCAATCTGGTTCTCAATCAAGTTAACTATTTTAGTTCCGCAACCTAAAAGTTTAAATATTCTGAACGATGTCAATAAAACCATGAGAAAACCAAGACTAACAGGAGTATACTTTCACGCAGCACCAACACTAATAGACAAACAACTAATAGAAGCATTCTCCTCACCAAGAGGACCAGGAGATGTTCCTGTAGCTCCAGCTAACAAAAAAGACCAAGTAAGAGGAATAATCGTCCCAAAATATCCTTATGATTTAGCAGCACCATGCGCAGGATGGGCATACAAAGCACTATCAGAAACAAATACTCCTGACCTAATACTAATAATCGGACAAAGCAAAACAGACCAAGACGGATTCACAATAGAACCATATGAAACACCATACGGAATAGTAAGAGTAGATCAAGCATTTGCAAGAGAACTAGAAAAGAAAACAAGCCTCAAACAAAGAGACGCATTATTTGATGAAGACGACACAGTAGAATCACAACTACCTCTACTACAATTCGTATACAAACACTCAAAAACGCCTCTAAAAATACTTCCAATACTAATAAGCCACAAAACAGAACTAAAAAAACTAGCAGTGGACATAAAAGAATTGCTTATAGAAACAGGAAAAAACGCGGCAATAGTAATACCTACAAACATAACAAGCTACGGAAGAAATTATAATTACATACCCTTCTCAGAAGATGCACACAAAAAAGTTTACGAACTAGACAAAGGAGCACTAGATCTAATAAGTGAGGACAAACCACTAGAATACCTAAAATATGCAGATGAACACGCAATGAACACGCAAAACTATTTAGGAATAACACTAGCACTCTTAATACTAAAACCCAAAAAAGTTCTACTAGAACAATACTACACAACAGCCGACATGAATGAAGATTACAAAAACTTCATAAGCTTCGCAGCAGTAGTTATGAAATAAATCTGATACATTTAAATAATAAAAGAATCTTATTTTGAAATAATGGGTGGGTCGTCAGAAAAAAGAGGCAAAAAAGCACAAGTAACAGTATTCGTACTTCTTGGATTCGTGTTATTAGTTTCATTTGGATTAGTGATATTTTTTGTAGGGATGGTCCTTAATACTAATTTAGAAAGACAAGCTCAATCAGCAGTAGAAGACTATTTGAAATCAAGTTCAATAAGTTATTATGTTTATACTTGCATGGATGCGGCAACAACTAATTCCGCAGACCAATTATTTTTGCAAGGAGGTGTATTTTATGATTATCAAGACGGACCATATGTTGCAAGTTCGGAAGGAAAAACACACATTCCTTTTAATATATCAGTTCCAAGCAACGAAGGCAATTCAAGAATAATAAAAGTTAATGTAAGCTACTCAATACTAAATCAATCTTCTTGCCCCCTTGTGAATGAAACAATACCTTATTATCCTTTGCCAAAAACAAAACTAGAATTATTAGAAAATATTTATGAAGATAGAACATCAAATTTATGTTTATTTAATGCAAATGAAGGATATGCAAATTCAGGATTTTTTGGCTTAAATAATATAACTACGTTGTGTTACATACAAAGTTCTAATTCGATGAGCATATCTAATATATCTTCAAGCCCTTGTCAGAATAACAAACTAATGCAAAAAAACTCATCAATAGAATATCTTCTAGAAATGCAAATAAAAGAACAAGTACAAAAATGCATAAATTTCACGCATTACGAAACAGAAGAAGGACACAACATAACAATAATAAATGAACCAGAAATAAAAATATTGTATGATCGAGACTCGTTCTCAGTAAAAATGCAATATCCTTTCTCAGTAAAATTAAAAGGAAAAGAACCCATAATAGTAAAACAAGACTTCGAATTCAAGTCAAACCTAAAAATAGTTTCTCTGCACAACTTCGTTCTAAATCTTCTAAAAAAAGACTCTTCAGACCCTTTTTTTAATTTATCTCAAGATTATATTTATGTTAACGGATATGATTCAAACAGATTTGCAGTAAAAACATTCAATTTTACTTCGTGCAATAATTGTCTGTACAAATATGATAAAATCTTGGTTGTTGAAGATAATCTATCAAAAATAGGAAACAGATCATTATCTTTAATAACTGCAATAAAAAATAGAAAACCTGCACTAGACTACATACACGAAACAGCGCCCAATGATTTTTTTGATATAGTTGTAACAGAGAATCAAACAATAACTTTGGAACCGACAGGTATTGATCCCGATGACAAATATTTGACTTATACATATTCTGGTTGGAAGGAAACATGGGATGATACTTGCAGCATGGTTGGAACACCTCCTGTTTTACAATGCACAAAAATAAGTATTCAACCAAAAAACTGGTCATTATCCGAAGCATTCATACAAACAGGGAGAATAGCTAATTACACGACGAATTCTTCAGATTTAGGATTTCACAACACAACCATTTATGTACAAGATGAATCAGGCTTAACAGATTATCAAACAATAAACATACTTGTCTTTGATTTACCAAGAGCGAACTTAACCATTCCAACTTTGTACCCTGGAATGCCAGACAACACACTCACAATAGAGGACCCTATAAATATTTCTGGTGATGGAAGCCAAGCATCATTGTTAGGAGGTGGAACAATAACAGGATATTTATGGAGAGCGACTTATATATTCGGTTCTTCAATAATATTGGCATTTGAAAACAAAACAACAGTTAACTATCTAACAATCCCTTTTGATCAATACAATATAAAAACAATAAAAGAGCTAAACTTATCCAACGCAACACCGCACCAAATAAGTTTAATTGTAGAACAATACATGCCTGCGCTAGGCACAACAGTATCTTCTCTTCCAGTCATACAAGATATTAACGTTTCTGCATGTGCGCCTCACAGAAATTCAACAAACCCAAATGCATTTCCATATAATTTAGGATCAAATCCTTTCTACGCAAATCACTCTTGTTGTATAGGAAATATAGGAGATTTCAATTCATATCAATTAGCGACGTCAACATCATCTTGCTTCACCGGAACAGCATATGGAGAATTTAACACGCTTTTATCAAAAGCAACACAAGATTATACTGCTGCAGACAAATTAAGCGGATACTCTGCATCGGGAACAATAACTCCTGCTCCAGCTTCTTATCCTTCTGGAGGAGATAAAAATGACATATACAAAATGACGTTTACAAGAAACTGTGATGGAAAAAGAGGAAACATCTGCGCAGGAGATATGACGAGAACAATAACTCTTAGCTTAGCTTGTGCTAGTGCGCCGATAAATGGAGTTAATGAATTATGTGTAGGTCCACCAGAGACTTATCAGAACAACACTTTATCTTGTGTAAATTATCCACAAGGACAAACATTTGAAACAACATTTGGTTCAGGTACAGGAATATGCAACACTCAACCAATTTGCTCAAATATGGGGCTAAATGGATATGGGGCGACAGGAGGTAAAAATTTGTGTACTGCAACTTGCGACGGATCGGGACAATGTGATGGAACTCTAGCTGCAAATTGTCAATGCTCAATAAATCAATGTGGTGCAGAATGCGACTCAACAAAAACTTTTGAATGGAGCATAGGATCACCAACTTGTAAATCAAGTTGCAATAATCCGGGATCATGTACATTTCAAACAAACCAACAAATGCCTTGTACAAAAACAGCTTCTTCAAATCAATTCTGTTTATACACTTCAAATCAGCCAAATCCTCCTTTTTCAAACAACACTTGTTATTATGGCTTATCTTGTTCATCTTCAGGAGCATCATACCAACAAGGACAATACTGCGCAAAAGGAGAGTACACAGAAAGTGGTGTGAAATATTGCCTGTGGGGAACAACTGCGTCTTGCACACAAACAGGAAATTGCAGTTTAACAAGAACACCTTTCCCTTGTGGTCAAGGACAAACAGCAACATGCAACCCCAATACTGGCTGGGGAACATGCACAGGATCAAGCTCATAAGCAGATAACAAAATATTTATAAAGAATTAACTCAAATTAAAGACGTAAAAAGGGGAACTTTATGGGTGTCAGTTTAAAAACACAGAAAACAACAAAAAATTTGCTGTTATTATTCACTTTTTTATTCGCAATAATCCTATTCTCGCAACAAACACTTGCTGCATGTTGCCTTATTCAGGGTCAAGGTTGTCAAAGTGTAACTCAAGAATTATGTGAAGATCTAAACGGTGTCTATAATCAAAGCGTTGACTGTACTCAAATAGAGCAATGTACTCTAGAAGGAATATGTTGTACTGAACAAGACCCTACTAAAATGACTAAAATTCAATGTGCTGAAGCAGTATTCCTTCCTGGTGTTTCAGATCCTTCAGTTTGTTCAGACTTAGCAATGGTAGTAAAAGGTACAACAACGTTTAACAATTCTCAACCAGCAAGAACAAACATAGAGATAAGTGTTCAAGAAACAGGCGGTCTAAGATACATAAAATCAGTTCAATCACAACAAACAGGTAACTATTCTACGAATCTAATCGCAGGACAAGTTTATTCATTCAAAGCAACTTCTATTCAAAATTCATCATGCACGATAACCCGCGAGGTAAATCTTCCTGAAAATGCAGAAGATCCTACAATTATAAACTTACAATTGCCTTGCACAAATGAATCAGGACAACAACAACCACCTGCTTGTGTACAACAATGGACTTGGGATTGGGAATTTCCAGACAAACAATGTGGAAGAAGATTTAACATAGTGCAAACAAATCCTGAATGTACATCAGGAACGCCCCCAAAACCAGCAGACTACTTGCCATGTTTACAAGATCCTGTCCTAACTTGCATCGTTGACGGAATTTTAAATACAACAGCGGGAGAACAATGCGATCCACTACTAGGATTGGGAGCTCTAAGTTGTACAAGCTTCACTAATCCTGCAACAGGAACTAATTTTATAGGAGGAGCACTAGCATGCACCGACGGGTGTAAAATAAATACGGACGGATGTTATAGTTGCCCGTCAGACATATCAGAATGCACCAACTCTAATCTTTGCTCATGTACAACGTGTGCTAATGCAGAAATATGTCAACAACAATGCACAGAAACTGACAAAATAATAAACGCTGAAGCTAAAGCATTTCCAAATGAAACCCAAAAATTAATTAAAGTATCTTGGGAAACTCCTGATTACTGTGACTCTTCTACCATAACTGTAAGACGATGCAAAGGAGACTCAAATAATAAATGTACTAGCTCTCAAGCAATAATAGCAAATCTTCCAGGAAATGCAATAAGCTATTTAGATTCTTTTTCAATAACAGACAAAGGAAAATATTGTTATAATGTTTCAGCAAACATAGTGGCCGGAACTTCTCAATTCACAATAAGTTCATCAGGATTAGTGTGCGCTGAACTAGCTAACACTACTTGTGTAGGAAAACCCTGGGATGGATCATACTTTTGTAATGGCCAAACAGAATTAGGATACTGTAACGAAGAAGGACAATACACTGGACATCAATCTTGTCAAGGATGTTATGGTCCAGGAGGAGATCCAACACAGCCTATTTATGAATGTCAACTTCCCCAAATATGTGAAATGTGCAACGGGCCATTCGGATTATTTGTAAGCGATTATGCTTTGTTCTCAACAAATTATGACTTTTGCGATGATGCATTAAGTGACTTTGCTTGCTATACGGATGACTATTCACAAAACAGAACAATAAAAGGAGACACTAAATCTTGTACTGAGGTAAAATCTTGCTATGACTACTTGACTCAAGATTCTTGTTCAGGTAGTTCAAACAATCCTTGCGACATAGTTGCTGCAGAAAATTGCAAATGGGTGAATTTCACATCAGTAAATGAACTAGGTCTCGGAGTATGCATACCTCAAGATGTTGAAGAGCAAGATTGTACAAAATGCGGACAAAACGGAGTATTAGGAAATTATTGTCCTCAAGAAATATGCTCTTTATTCGGAGATCAAGGAAAATGTCATTATAATGAAAAAACATCACAATACGCTACAGATAATTCGACATGCATGAATGTAGAATATGTAAGTTGTGAAACATATGATAATGAAGCACAATGCATAGGCGGTTCAAAAACTAATTTCAGCGCGAACATAATATATGGTCAAGATGGTAGAACAGGAAATAATCATGTTGTAAATAAAAATAGTAATGATACTTATGGTTTAGGAAGATGCGTCTGGACCGGAATAAGTTGCATAAAAGATTCAGATTTATCTAGCAAAAAACCGACTCCTGACTTAATATCTGATTGTGGAAGAGCATCATCTCAAAAAGGAAAAGACATAAATTGCTTACTCGATTTTACAGCTCCAAACACAACGTTGTTTATATTAGATCAGCCATTTGTAAATAATAGCATTTATTCAAAAACACAATTATCAAATTTAATCGCAATAGCTAATGAAAATATTGACAAAGACAAAACATATTTCTCCATGATTCAAGGATTTGAAGAAGTACAGGGAGCTTCACCGTACTATGATTTTATTTATCCAACGAAAACCAGAACACAACTAATAGACGAAATAAATGATTTAACTCGAGGAAAATATGCTTTATACTATTACAGTGAAGATGAAAATAAAAACCTGGAGGAAGTAAAAACAATCTATTTTGAATTAGCACAAGACTTATCTTCAGTAACACTAACTTACACTAATATATCAAGGTATGATTTACAATCAGACCAATACTTAACCAACATAACGCTCTATGTTAATTACAACAAACCACTAACTTGTACATTAAATTTAACCTTAACAAATAATCTTGCACAAAAATTCACAGGCGATGCAACAAAAACAACTCCTGACCTAATTTGGCAATATAATAATCTTGTAGACGGAACATACTCTGCAAAAGCTGTTTGTGTTGATCAATACTTACAAAGAAAAGAAATTACGAAACAAATAAACATAGAAGCAGACACAACAATAAAAAATCCTCGACCAAGAGGAACAACATACAGACCAGGAAACATACAAATATCAATAGAAACAACAGATACTGCTACTTGTTATTACACGAATAGCCCTACCTATGTGCCTCCTCCAGACCCGACCGCTCCTCCGGTTACAGGAATATGGACTAGATTTTCAAGCACAGGAGGTAATACTCATTCATCCTCGGTCAATATTAATGTGGAAGGATTACATTTCTTCTATACAGGTTGTGCATTCCAAAACCCATCGAGAACTTTTGTAGGCAACTATGGAGATATGGCTTATTTTGCTGTAGATAACTCCTCACCAAAACTAAAATTAATAGATCAAAACACAGGACAAGAGTATAATAACTCTGCATCTGCAGAAACGGTTTCACTAAAATTAATTTGTGATGACGATCATCCATTGCTTAGTGGAATATATCCAACAAACTACGCATTCGGATGTACAAAAGTAAATTATAGCTTAGTATTAATGCATCCAAATAACACAGTTTTAACAGCATCAAACTTCCAAATAGTTGAATCAGGCATTGTAAAAGAATTCAAAGCACCATTAGTTAATGCAAAAACATACCTGAACGTAACACTAAAAGATTTAGGAAATAATACGAAGACAAATCAGTCAGTGTTTTTAAATTTAAGAAATCTGACTTTCATACCACCAAATGTAACAATATGCGATCCTACAAACTCTTCGCTTTGTACATAAAAAGAGCGTGACTAATAAAAATGAAAAAAGCATTTTTTTTTATAATACTGTCATTTCTATTTCTAACAATTAGCACATCACTAACTTCAGCAGAAATAACTTGTAATCTGCAAGATGATGACTGGTGGCTTTGTGAAGAAATAAAACCAGGATTTTTTAATACAACGATTCCTACAATAGTAGTCCAATTCTGGGAATCAATGAACATAGAGAGTGCAACGTTAGTATATATTGAAGATTTACAAGGACAAGTTCCTGCAGGAATTCCGGATTATAATCTAACTCAATACAGCTTAGGAAACAACAAATACAATTATACAGCAAATGCACATCTAGACGACGGAGTATATGAGTTCATAATAAATTCAACAAACAACAAAGGAGTCGTTGCAATAACTGTTGTAAAATTTAAAGTAAACGTATCAGCCATGCCTATATGGGTATCTAAACCAACAAACAATCATGTTGAAAAACCAGACTTCGCAGTCTCGACAACAAATAATTTCTACATGGAAATAGAATCAAGCAGAAACTCAATGTGCAAATACTCGAGAACAGTAGCTGCAGGAGATAAAACTTTAAAACAAAATTACATAGATTTTCCATTTTCATTCAATCACAATTTATCTAATGAAAAAAAGAATTATTTAGCAAGCTTCGACATAAATGACATACAATCAGGATATGATACAACCAAAGGAACACTATTACCAATATACGTTATATGTAATGAAACAGAAAGTGAAAGATACTCATACAAAACACTATTCGTTGCAGTGGATTCAACTCCTCCAGTCATAAATCCATCTTCAGATCCTCAACCAATAATATCTTACGAACAAAGAAAAACAAATTTATCAATAACAACAAGCGATTTATCAGTATGTAACATAATTCACACAAACCACGTGGGCTCTAGAGCAGGTCAAGGAGAATTATCATTTCTAAGAGGAGCACAAACCACCTTCAATTCATTCAATAACTTCACAAAAAATTATTCAGAAATAGTTACAGTATTTTCAGATCCTTCTAATTATAACTACACTTTGAATATTACTTGCGAGAATCTTGCAAACGTAAAATCATCTCAAACATACACTATAAATGCAAATCTGGATATAACGGAGAGCTTCCAATTCTTAGAAAATAAGCCACCTGCTTTTTTGAATTCTACAAACGTAAACATAACAGGAAGCGTCGTTAATCAGTACACTCTCTGTGATTATATCTTAGATAATTCAACAACATACAAGCCACTCCAAAATACTGGAGGATTCATAGCCGGAAGAGTTGTATTATCTGCATCAGATACAGCCCCTGAAGGAGATCACAAAATATATGTCAACTGTACAGGATTTGCTCAAACAGTTCAAAAAAATTTCAAAGTAGACATCACTCCTCCAGATCTAAATATTATTGCGGATCCACAAACTTGTTCTGTATCCAAAATAGAATTAGAATTTAATGTAACTGACCCCAAGAATGGATCAGGACCTGCCTTTGTGCATTATAATATATCTTTCGATGGAAAAATAATAAATGATATAGTGGGAATAGTAAATGCAGGATCTTCATCTATTGTTAAATTATCAAAACAAATACCGCAAGGACTAGAGGGTTATAATTTTACTGTAAAAGCAAAGCCACAAGATAGTGCGGGAAACCTAGGTCAAGAAAAAACAAGCCAAAAAGTAATGGTAACAAACTCATCTCTTCTAGTATGCGATAAAACTCCTCCTCAAATAATATTGAACGAGTCAAAAAATACCGCGACAAAAGAATGGACTATCCGTGTAAATTGTACGGACTATGAAAGCGGTTGTAAAGGAGAATTCAAATACAGCACACACATAGAAGCAAACGCCTCTTGCTCATTTGCATTCACAAAGAATTTACTTGATCCAATAGTACTATCTAACTCAACCAGATTGTGCTTAGCAGTGTTTGATAATAACAACAATAATAAAAGCATTTCAAAACTTTATGAAGTAAACTATCCATTATACTGCTATAACGACATAAAAGACATAAATGAAACAGCTATCGATTGTGGAGGAAATTGCCCTGCTTGCGGTTTAAACTCAACTTGTTCAATAAATTCTGATTGCACATCTAACTATTGTCACCAAGGAATTTGCAAAGAAGCAAGCTGTTCAGATAATATAAAAAATGGTCTTGAAACTTTCAAAGATTGCGGAGGTTCTGTTTGCCCCGCGTGCGAACTAGGAGAAACATGCATTTTGGATTCAGACTGCTCATCCAGAAATTGTAATAACAACAAATGCGACCAAGCATCATGCGAGAACAACAAAAAAGATGGTGCAGAAACAGGAACAGATTGCGGAGGACCATTATGTCAAAAATGCGAATTAGGAATAATGTGTCTTGCTAACGCTGACTGCACATCAGGTTATTGCGGATCGGATAAAAGATGCGCTGTAGCTCAACCTCAACAACCACCAGCATCTACAAAAGATGGAATCGGCACAACAGGCCTAATATTCATAATATCTGGCTCATTATTATTACTTGGAGGATTAGGAATGCTTGCTTATCCATACATAAGAGACAATCTTTTAAACAATATTCTAGGAGAAAATACCTCAACAAAAAAAGAAAAAATGTATGATGATGCTCCTGCAGGAGAAGACATCCCGGAACCAGAATCAATACTAGACATAAAAAAATTAACTCCTGAACAAATAAGATTAAGACAAAGAAACAAAAAAGATTCAGAAATATCTAAAAAATCAGACAGAAAAAGAATCTTCGATGAATTCGGAGAATCTGCAAATAAATCGCCTGTAAAAGAGGAAGTAAAAACAGAAAAACAAGATAAACCTAAGTTGCAAAAAGAATCAACAAAAGAAAAACCAGAACCTCTTATAAATAAAGAAAACAAAGAATACATAGAATTATCAGAAAAAAAAGATTCAGACGTATTTAGCAAACTAGAAAAATTAAGCAAAGCAAAAAAATCTAAAAAATGAGTAAACATGCAAAGAAAAGCACAAACACAACAAGTATTTATATATATAATGGTCGTTTTGATAGTCGGAGCAGTGCTTCTTCTAGGATACAAATCCATAAACGATATAATGAACAAATCTTGCAGTGTTGAAGAAGCAACATTCAAAAACGACTTTAATCAATTACTAGAAAGAAATTCTGGATATGGTGATTTATATAGAACTCCTGTAAGTGTTCCTTGCGGAGCAGACGCGATATGTTTTGTAAATAAAACAATAAGTAACACAGCAAAAATAACAAATCCTCTAATAAAACAAGCATATGAAGCTGGATCCACAGACAATATATTCTTAATAAAAGGAGCCAATGTCGAACCATTCATAAACAGAGATAATTTAGAAATAAAAGAAGAGTTTTTTTGCGTTAACAATACTGCCGGAAAATTTTATTTAGTTCTTGAAGGTATAGGAAAAGGAATTGTCCAAATAAGCAGACCTTCTTCTGATAGTAATAATGGTGGAAATAATGGCAATCCCTCTGCAACGTAAGGCTCAAATTCAAGTAACTTTCAATTGGATATTCATACTTATAGCTGGAGCAATAATACTTCTTTTTTTTATAACAGCAATAAATAGAGAAAAAGACTCTTCTCAAGTTCAAATAGCACAAAAAGCAAGTTCAAGACTCGACGCTTTGTTCTCAGTAATACAACAAAATCCGAATGCTATACAAGTTCACGATGCTCCTAGCTACGAAATGAATTTTTTCTGCACAGAAGAAGGTCACTATTACTCTGTTAAAGATGGATCCACAAAAAATTATTTAGAAAGCAACCCTATATTTGCTCCTGAAACTCTAGGAAGATCAAAGTTGATTAGCTGGACTAAATCCTTTCAAGCACCCTATCCTACAGGACCAGTTCTATATTTATCCGATGAAAAAAACAGATATATCTTTGTAGTAGATTCTCAAGATATGAAAACAATCTACGAAGACTTTCCAGATAAATTCTCAAAAATAAATGTAACTTCTAGTGAATTTGCAAGTATTAAAGATGACGGGTTCAGACAATATATAATTATAACAGAGGAAAATCCAAGCAATAATAATATTCCAGCAAATAAACAAAAAATACTCATAATAGAAAAAGAGTCTGGTGAAAACATATATTCTCTTGGAACGCTAAAATTCAAATCAGGAAATTCAAATACTTTAATAGAAAAAAAATATGTTAACCAAGAACTGCTATTTGCAGGAATAATAACAGGAAATCCTGAATTATATGACTGTGGTCTAAACAAAGTGCTAAAAAAAACACAAATAGTTACAAATATGAATTTAGACAGGATAGGAAAATTATGGGAAACATATGCTGATTATGGAACAAGATGTACAAATTTTTACGGAGAAGTCACAAGACAATACTTAAACAATATATCTTCGTCATCAGAAAAATCAAACTTTGAATCATCAGATTCATCAAAAAACTACTTAAATTTTTATGAAGCAACCAAAGACATAAAGAGAATAAATGAACTAATATTGAGAAGCGATTGCACGCTGCTCTACTAATTAATAGATTAAAATGAAAAATAAAAAAGCTCAAATACAAAGCGGAGAAACAGTAACTGTAGTTATAATATTAATAATTCTCATAGTATTAGGAATAGTTTATTTTGCAAACACAAAAACTCAAGAATCCCAAATAGAAAAAGAAAAACAAAAAGAAGTTGACGGAATGAAAATAGCAGTTCTGGCTTCAGGAATGGATGAGTTAAAATGCTCAGTATATTCTGCTAAAGTCAGCACATGTCTAGATATATACAGGATTAAAGCGTTCAGCGAAATTCTGGACCAGAACACATTGTCTGCCAAAGAATATTACTTCAACACATTCAGAAATTCAAAAATAGAAGTAAAAATAATAGTAAATGAAACACACACAGAAAAAATTGTTATTTACGACTTTAATAATTCTGCTGAAAAATCATCATCTCCAACATACTTCCCAATAATAGTTTCAGATCCCGTTCTGGAAAAAAATTATTTTTCAATACTAGAGGTAAGAACATACAACTAAAATGAAAATTAACAACAATAATTTTATTAAAAAATCATCAAAAAAAGCCCAAATAGAAATTGTCGGTCTACTAGTAATAGTAATACTCGTAAGTCTAGTTATATTCTTCTCACTATCATTCAGACTAAATAGCTCAAATAATCAAGCACCACTCAAACAAGATTTCAAAGATGCACAAACTACTGGGAACTTCGGAACAGCAATTCTAGAAACCACAACCAGCTGCTCCAGATCCGTCAGAGAGCTGTTGAGTGATTGTGCATTCACTCAAGAAGTAATCTGCTCAGGACAAAACTCCTGCCAACAAGCAAATAACACAATAGAACGAATACTGAGCGAAACACTGGATTTATGGGACTATAATTACACTTTAACTGTTTCCAGTGACTCTAAAGCCACAACGAATTTCACCAAAGGATGCGATCCTTCAAAAACAAATAAACTAACCACAGACATAACTCCATTCGGAACAACATTCAGCTCAATGAAACTAATGCTTATGGTTTGCAGATAACTTGTTTTCTTAGAAAGATTTAAATAGAACTTTTATAAAATATTCTGTAGATAACTCTCAAGAGGTGTAAAACCTATGAAAAAAGGTGAATTAAGCGTTAATATAATAATTGTTGCAGCAATTGCATTAATAATACTAGTAATATTAGCTGTTTTGCTATTCAGAAC
Organism: uncultured Methanosarcinales archaeon; assembly: GCA_964548665.1. Lineage (GTDB taxonomy): Archaea > Nanobdellota > Nanobdellia > Woesearchaeales > 21-14-0-10-32-9 > 21-14-0-10-32-9. The sequence continues at coordinate 4,269 of CAZJQL010000005.1, read as the reverse complement.
AGGAAATGAACTCAGAGTAGGAACATCTTGTGAAGGCATACAAGGAATATGTCAACCTCAAGAACTAGGCTGTTCAGAATTAGATGATCCTTATGCAGGAACATTTTATGTAAGACACTCAACAGCCCAATGTTCAGCACCAGGAAGTGTTTGTTGCATAAGACAATAAAGATTAAAATGGCAAGAAAAGGCGAACTCAGCGTAAACATCCTCATCGTTGTAGCTTTAGCATTATTGATTTTAATAATCCTCGTAGTTTTATTAGGAAAAGGATCAAGAAATCTGGATAATGGCTTAGATTGCGTCCAAAAAGGAGGAAGATGCACAGATGTTTGTAATCCTGCAGATGTTATAGATGCTATCTGCCCTCAACAAAGTTCATATTCAACAAATGTTTGTTGCAAACTTGTTTCCTGAGGAAATCAAATGGAAAAAAAAGCAGCATCAAGTTTAATAATGATCATAATTTGGATTGCATTGGGAATAGCTGTCTTTATTATTCTATTCACAGGAGTCATTAAAGGCTCAGACCTTTTCAATCTACAAGCATCTGACTGTAAAGGAACATGTAAACAAACATGTGATTCTGGAGAAAAATTATTTAGCAAAACTTGTTATTCTGCAGGCGAAAAAAAAGACGGAGTATGCTGTGTAAGTCTTGAAAATCTTTTATCTAAAAACGACTCAGAAAACAGCCAAGTACTGCCAGAAAGCAATCTAAATAATCAAAATCAAGGAACTGCTACAACAGGCACAGGTAATAGTCAGCAAACAACAGGAACTACAGGCAGCACTACAACCCCTACTTGGCCCGCAGTAATAGAAGTAAGAAAAGGAGAGGATAGTGGCACCAAAATATATGCGGGAACAAGTTATGATTTAACTAATGGTACAAGTTACATATACAAAATTTGGGCAGAAGGCCAACTAAATTTAAATTGCCAAATCAAAATGCTGGATCAAACCACCTCTCAAAAAACAACTGTTCCAGGAATGATTGTTGATTATAATGGTCCTTGTGAAACAAGTTTTAGTAGTCCTGTGTCTGTTAATCTTAACCCAATAATACAAACATCAAATAATAAGTATAATTTATTAATAGTTGTAAAAAACTCCACGAATCATCAAGTAGCATCAGCAAACATATTATTCAAGGTTGTTCCTTCTTAAATATTGCAAAACTTTTATATACTAAACAGGCCAGGTATTCTATTATTTTAAAAGAGAACAAATCAAATGAACCTTTCCCTAAAATTATTACTAGGACTCATCGTTTCAATCATAATAATAGGAGTGCTAATAATGCTGACTCTAAAAATAATAGGAAGCACATAAAATGAAGTCAAAACTAGGAAAAAAAGGACAATCCGCATCCGCTTTTGAAGTTCCAGTAGAAATGATACTATGGATAGCAGGCTTCTTAATAATACTAGCAGCAGTTTACTTTATAATAAATTCAGGATCAGACTCCGCAGGAGAAAATGTGTGTAGAGACAGCGTCATACTAAGAAGCAAAGTCAACATAGACTTAGGAATAACTGAAGCTAAAAAACTCACGCCTTTAGTATGCAACGCAATAGACAAAGGAGTCTTGCAAGGTGATCGCGAACAAATAAAAAGGCAAATAGCAGATATGTCTGCCAAATGCTGGTGGATGTACTTACAAGGAAGCGTATCAGACATATTCAAAGATGAATTAGGCGAAAAAACATGCGGTGTTTGTTACTTCTTCTCAATCCAAGAACCTCTAGACTTAGGCATAACAAAAAACGGCTTCTTTACAGAACCAGAAAGAAAAAACAACTACATTTCATCCCAGGAAATGTATAACTTCATGATAGAAGAAAAATACAACGCTAAATTATTGGCAGGCGGAGGAACAATAAACTACATAGGAGACATATATGAATTTGATCACAGTTTAATTCTGCCAGAAGACTCAAAAATAAAACTAAGCCAGGTAAATTACATCTCTGGAGATTACTTAGAAGACTTTAGTGGAATAATATCTCAAGAAACAAGAACTCAAGTAAAAGAAATAGGAAACAAACTTCTTCAAAACAAAAGAGGAAGCCTTTTAGTTCTAGTAGCAGATGAATTTGATTCAATAGACAAATCCAGAGCAAGAAGACTTGTAGATAGAATAGGGTTAAACACGGACCAAGAAAAATATGATGCTGTACTTGTTCTAGTAGATCTTAAAAATAGTAAAGTAAGAGTACACGTCGGTATAGATTTAGATAAGTACATATCCGAATTTGACATAAGCAGTTATTTAGAACAATCATTCACAGGATCTATTCAAAACAATCAAGACTTAAATCAAAGAATTATTGATTTGCTCACAAAGATGGAAAATAAGATAAATGCGCACTACGATTACCTTTCAAGCTTAGGAATAGATAGCACATCATATTATGCATATATTTCAAATAGAGGAACAACTTTTTCAGTAATAGATCATATAATTCCAGAAAAAACTTATGTTGTAGCGTATATGAGTACTTCAAGTGAAACCAGCTGGCTGGATGGAATTTTAGACCACCCTGGAGAGGCAGCAGTCACTGCCATCGCAGGAGCAATTGTTACATTTATATCGGTTAAAACCGGAGGAACATTCGGAGCAATAATAGGAGGGGCCGGAGGCGTAGCAATTACTCAGACAGGAGTGCTCAGAACGGGATTGGATGCATTACTAGGAAACATAGAAACTGCTAGACCTAATTACTTGGTTATTACTAGAGCAACAGAAGTATCCTCACATTGTAAAATAAATTAAAAAATAAATACAAAGATTAAAGGTATGATAAAATGAATGAATACATGATTTTAGTTTGGATAATAATTGTGGTACTGGTTTTAGCAATACTTTTCGGATTTATGTATCCTAATGTTATAAAAGAAATGTTCGGAGCTTTAGGAGGATTATTTTAAATGAACAAGAAAGCCATGCATATGACCATAGTTAATGTAATAATAGCTGTAGCTATACTATTTCTAATATACTCTGCTTTCTTAAAACCAGAAATATATGAAGACATGTGGGATTCAGTAATAAATACCTTCTCTCCGCCAGAAAGAGACCCATATCCGTGGGAGATAAACATAAATTCAAACAGAGCACAAGCCATGGATTACTTTAAAGATGTAGTAAAACAATTTGAACTAATTTCTCAAGACGAAATAGGCCTAACTGAAAGTTGTTTCGGCTCTTTTCCAAAACCTTCAGAAGAATTTCTTAACAACAAATTTTCTATAAGAATAACAAAAGAATCAAACGGAATGTCATTACAATTATTCGAATTCAAATCAAATGCAGATGGAGATCAACAAGCATCAGAATTATGGGTGCCTGTACTAGATAAATTCATGATCACGAATTACACTCCTTGTGTAATTTATTCATCCGGTGCAACAAATTTTTACCAAAAAGTTATATCTGAAAAAACATATACCAATGAACAAGGTCAAACAGCTCCAAAAACATGGATAGAATTTCATCCTTTGTTCAGATTTAACTACTCAGTCAATGGTATTAGGATTTATGAAAAAGACAAAATATACTTTTATTACGGTCCGCAGTCAGAAACATCCATGAAGCTGGATTTTAAAGTAGGAGATGACAGATTTAATTATTATATATTAAAGTATTACGCACTTCCCAATGAACAACCCTCTTTGTGTCTAATTCCTACGAGTGATGACTCATCATGTAAAGTCAAAGATAACGTGCTTTCGGAAGGATGTCTTGATGAAGATGAAACAGATTCAATACCTAGTTTATTAAACGGCAGATTAAGCCCCGCAATTTGCGAAGGATTTACAAGAGCAGATTTACAATAAAATAATGTGTTAAACAATTAAGGTGATAAAATGAATAAAAAAGCAGAAATGAATTGGTTTATAATGACGCTTGTAATAGTAACAATAATTTTAGTTTTATATTTCTTAGTTCTAGGAAAAACTCCAATCGATACCATAACTGAAACAGGCGAATCTGTAACAATAGACTCGGACGGAGATGATTTTGTAAACTCTCTAGATCCTTGCCCTTGCGGATCGCCTCCAAATCAAAAAAATAAAAAAATACCCATTTCCGGTTATGAATACTGTCTTTCAGGATTTACTGTAGATCAATGTAATCAAATAATCGAACAAAAAAATTTTACAGGATTTAGTGTTAAAGAATACAGAGGGGAAAATGTTTGCGTGTACAAAAAAGAATCAAAAATGAATTCAAAAGACGGCAATGTCACAATCGATTTACGC
>CAZJQL010000004.1:65934-73155 GCA_964548665.1 uncultured Methanosarcinales archaeon | reverse complement strand
AGAGTGGTCATCCATAAAAAGACATTATTCTCAGATGCAGAAATGAAAGGTTTCTCAGAAGCAATTGGAAATCTGAAAAAAGATTTTGTAACAATTTCAAAGAGAAATAGAGGAATACGATTCATGAGAGCAGGATCATATCCTGTTCTTAGAGGAACTTTGGTAACATTGAGCAATAAAGATTACATTCTTTATTCATCAGGATACACACCAAGAATCAGAACTTATCCGGGACATAGTATTCCGCAACCACTTTACATCACGCATATAGGAGATTCTGAAATAAAGGAAATCGGAGATGAGATTCTCGGATTGACGAAGCTTAATTGGAACACTACTGCATTCTCTACATATTTGCCAATCACACTGGAATTCTCACAAAGAGTTGGACAAATACTGTCCGAACTTGAGAAAGGAAAGCAGCTGCAAAATCACTATAAATTCTATATGTAGCTTCTCGCTAAAATATTATTAAGAAAGAAACTGATTATTTCAGTATGGATTTACAAGTAGAACAAGAGGTCTCTCAACTTCGAAAGGAGATTGCAGAAATTAGGTCTGAATTGACAATTGCTCTGTCAAGAATTTCTGATAAATTGACTAACCATTCTGAGAATTATCAGGAATTGAAGGCGAAGATTGAGCAAATCAATAAGACACTTTCTCTTGAAGAAGAACAAGACTCTGCCGAGGTGCAACATGAATATCTTAATAGAAATACTGCTCTTAATCCTGCTGATTAAGACACTGAACATAAACGCTGTATTGATCTGGAGCTTGTATATAATAAGCAAGGTCCTAGAACAACTCTATATTATGTGGGAAGAAGGAATCAGACAAACATTCCTTATCCATTTTAAGAAGCGATCAAAATGAGATTATCTTCCCAAGGTGGCATAATTGTCACATTAAAAGAACTTATAGACATGCACAGAGTGGGCTTCAAATACAAAATAAACCACAATACAAAAGATTTGATAGCTTTTCGTAACTTCCTAGACAACGAAATAAAAAGACGCAAGGAGGGCGATTTAAATGGCCAAAAAGACATACCAAAAGATCACAAGCAAGCATAAGATTAAGATCTCATTATGGGAGCGGATAAAAAAGTTATTCGGATTTTGATCCTTCATTGATCCCATCTTGAAATCCATCATCATAGATGCGATTTATTACGATAGATAAATCGTCATCTGTAACGCAGTTTTTGATGGCTTTGATGTACTTCTTTGCATAGTTATCTGACATTATTGCACCTCTTTAAGCCATTCTCTCTCAAGAGCAATGAAGTTCTCGGGAAAGATTCTTTTCTGTTGTTTTGCCATTGCTATTTGAAAATCAAATATGGCTTCATCTGTGCAACATTCTGAACAGATCTTTGTCTTGTTGTCTCGTCTACTTGTTCCAGGAAAACAGGCGACTGTTTTCTTGCATTTTGGACATTTCCATTCTTTCATTGTTAATCCCTCTCTATTCTTCTCTTTTGGTTGAATAGATTGTTTTGAAGCATCATTATTGCTTCTTCTTCTGCGAACTTGTGTGTTGCAGGAGTGCATGCTTCCGATTGCGGTGTAGCTATGACTTTCACTAATTTAGTGAGCTCTGATATTTGGTTTTTTAACTCGCCAATCTCTGCAGAGTGTTTCTCTTCTGTTGTGTTAAAGACTGCATTTACTATGTCTCTTTTTGCTTGTAAGCTCGATTTAATGTATCTTTCAGTGCTTCTTAGATTTCGATGTCTTCCGCATATTTGTGCAGCGAAAACTCCTCTTTTATCGCAGATCTTTTGGAGATAATAGTGTCTTAATGTGTGAAAACTAAGGACTGATAATTGATGGCCTGAGTTACTTTTCCCGTATTTATGATCAAGGCCAGCAATCTTTCTCGCTCTCATTGTATGTGTTCTTATTGTTCCAGGACTCATATGTTGTTCTTTGCCTGAAGCATATTTGCCTGATGTTGGAGTTCTTCCACATCTTGATTGTCGACCATACTTTTGTCGCCAGAAAAGATAATTATCTGCGAGAGCAATTTGCGATTTGTAAGTCAGGATATGATCCTTGAATCTTTCAATCATGAAATCAGGCACGATAATCTTCTCAAATTTCTCTTTGTTTTTCTGTTCAGGTAAAAGCAAAGTCTTCTCAAAGAAATCAATGTGTTCAACTTTTATCTTGCAGACTTCGACACTTCTAAGTCCGAGTTCGCTTGCACAGTAATAGACATTCTCCCAGAACTTAACATAATCATCATCGTATCGTTTCTCGATTTCTCTGACTGATTCCATGAACATATTGAATTGTGCCTCAGTGATTGATTTGGCCTTCGCTTCTTGAGCCATCTAAATCACCCCCATAGCTCCTTCAGAAGCTCTCTTGAGTATTGTGCGACTTCTGATGCAGGCACTTTTGTTCCTGTCAAGATCTGTGCAGCTGCTTTAAGACAAACTTGTAGATGGATATCATCCACAACATTCTCCCTGCCAGCTGGTTGTGCCTCTGCTTCTTTTTCTCTTTCTATCTTTATGATATTTCTGTACTTGCCATTTAGCTTGTATTCAACAAAAGCTGTGTCTCCTTTTTTTACAGGACAAGCACCATATCCACCGTACCATTCATCGTTGATCTTGATACCGTATTTACTGCTGTCTCTTTGATTTACAGCCGAGACTGTTCCAGTTTCATTTGGCATTTTTCTCAGCCTCCTTAGAATTCCATTCAGTTAATGCAAAGACGCCTTTTCCAAGATGTTTGAATCTTTCTTTGGTGTCGGTACTCATTCTCGCAAACATAGTGTTTTGGGGAGTTTGCCCTAAAGAATTGCTCTCTTTAAGAACAATTTCTGTAATCTCCTTATAATGCATAGGTTTGCCTTTTTCCTTTAGAATTTTATAGCAAACTTCTCTATGTGGTACTTCTGTTTTTACAGCAGAAATTATCTTTTCTTCTTTTATTTCCTTTGTTTTAAGTTCGATATCTTTATATCTACTGCTGTCTTTGTTTCCCTTCATGGGTATTACCTCCTATGGTTTTACTCATCGGGATTGAGCCTGTCTTAGCGGATGACTCAGTCCCGTTATGATCATTTATTCAGTCTTGCATTTCTCTTTCAAGATTACATAAACTTCCTTGCCGATGTACTTTTTGGTGTATGGAATCACTGCCCCATTTCCCGATTTTACAACGGTCTTGATTTCTATATTTCCAGGCTCTAAAACCAGGTCTTTTGTCTTTATCTTCATTGTAGTTCTCCTCGGTAAATCTGCTAATGTCTATACTTTGTGAGACTATCAGCATATATAAATCTTGTCATCAGAAGTAGCAAAAAGCCTAGAATTTAAACAACATAAACAATACTATGCTGTCGCAGTATTTGGCCAATAAAGAACGATTATCTTTGATAGATTCTAATTCATTATCCCTTAATAAAAGGTTTCTTAACTTTTGCTCACAGCCCTTATTTAATTCGATTGTTCTTGTTTTATCATTTACGCTTATCAAATCAGAAAAGATAGCCAGATGATTCCTAAAATAGATGTACTGATTATTTATTGTTGTTTTTTTCTCCCAAATGTCTGTCGCAGTAAAATTAGTCTTGAAATAATCGTTCAATTCTTTCAATACTTTAGGCTTATTGGCATCATTTAGAATTGCTACATTAGGATATTTCTCTTTCATGTACTTTATATCTTCAATAGCTTGATTGATCGTTTCAGCATTTGAATCTTGAAGACTATACAATCCAAATACGAACTCGATGAAATTAATGGTCTTTACTTCGATGAGTATTTTGAGACTTGCACGATAAGCGAATAATCTAATTTCTGATCCATTCTGATTGTCTAAATAAAAATACCTAAGCATTTGCCTCTTAAAAATATCTTCAAATGATATTTTATTATCAAAGAACTGCTTGCCTAATGGCGTCAGTTTGTATTTCTTTAAATCTTTCTCAATTAAACCTAATCGTTCAGTATGAGAAACATTATTGTTATTTATCTTGATATTTTCCATTGATAAAATATTAGATTTTGTTTTGAATTTTTTTATTGTTGGTACTACAAGATTATTCTTGTAAGATTCAACCGAATAATCCCCCAATGTCTTAAAGATTCTCCTATAACTGCTCTTTCTTTCCTTTGTATCATATTTTTTTGTTTTATAGTCGTGCCTAGTCGGATCTCCATTCACTTCTGCAATTTTGAGATATAACTGACTTTCAAAAGCTTTAACATCAAACTCCTTTGGCAAATCCAAAACGATTGGAGAATCAGACTCTTTAGAAAAATTGTAACTTTTTCCTTGTGATGCATGCAAATTGATCTTATCAATCCATTCTGATAGTCTTTGATCTTGATCCCGGAGAGATTGAATCAAATTGTGCAACATATCAAAATCTATTTCATTTAAAATGTCTGCTTTGATATCTCCATCAGGAATAAGAATAGGAATAACAAAATAGGCTATTTTATCGTGTTTATCTCTGGGTTTTCTTAGAGCCCTACCACATGCTTGGACAATATCAATCAATGAATTTTTTGGATTTACAAAATAAACACAATCTATTATAGGAACATCGACACCTTCAGTTAAACATCTCGCATTAGAAATGACTCCAAGATCTGCGTCTCTGAATTGATCTAATATTTCAACTCGATCTCCTGCACTCATTGCCCCATTGATGTGGTCTAAATACAAAGATTCAATATTAATCTCAGGATAAGTTTTTTCAAAAATTTGTTTCAAATTAAGATCTTCCTTACCAGCTCCTCGAATAAATACCTCAGCACTCCTAACACTTGAATGGAAAGTTATGACTTTTTTTATCGGGAACTCTTTCATAGATTTGACGAGCATAGTTTGTCTAAATATGTTTTGAGCATAAGTGTGATATTCTTCAGTTGAACTATCAGAGTGTACAAGAAGATTGTTTTTTCTTATCCAGTCATAAATCTCTTTTTGTCGAACTCCAGCGACAATAATTTTATAGTCTGAAATGATTTTATTTTGGATTGCTTCACCAAAATTAAATCTGTCAAATACAGGGCCATACAGTTGTTCATTATCCATAGAGAAAACGACTCTATTTACTTCCTCTGCTTTTTTCACTACCCAAGGTTTAACTAATCTTTCAGTAGCAGTCATGAATAATCTTTTTTTGGATTGAATAAAATCATTATGAAGAGCTAACGCAAAAAGACCCGAATTCTTTGCACCTGCCGTTCTATGTGCCTCATCGAAGATTGTAATATCAAATTGAAACTTTTTTACACCTTTTGAAAGAACATCTAAGGACTGATAAGTTGAGAAAATAATCTTAGGTATTTCTGTTTTTGCAGAAATAAATTTTGCAATAATAGTTGAATCTGTAGTTACAGGTACATTAAAATCAGATAACGATATATCTCCATTATCTATCTCCCCTGAGACAGTTGAATCACTACAAACACAGAGATAATTGAAAGGTGTAATAGATTGCTCTGCCCAGGATTCCAAAGTCTGTTTAATCAATGCCAGTGATGGGGCCAAAAATAATATGCTATTCACTCGCATCTGTTCTGTAATCCATAAAGCAGTCAATGTTTTTCCAGTACCACATGCAGCTATTAATTTTCCTCGATCATTTGTCTTAAATCCTGCAATTACATTACTGATCATTCTTTTCTGATAATTGTCTGGAGAATATCTTGATACTTTTGTGATTTTTTCTTTTGTTGCTAATTCAAATAATTGTTCAAAGAAGGAATTATCTAATTTTTCGAACTCGTCTACTAAAATGCTTAGATGTGGTTTGTGTTTTGCACAAAGCTCAGATAATGCATAGCAATTAGCAATAGTGTAGTGATAATCTGTGTGTCTAGCCTCTGCCCAAAATTTAGTTAATTCGGCATAACTCGGTTTCTCCCTACCAGTCCTGAATTTTGCTTGATATCCAGCACTCTGTCCACTTGAAAAGATTATTAATCCATCAACTCCACAATCAGATCCTTCTAACTTAAACTTCTTTCTATATTTTTTGGGGATCTCTTTTTCTGGATAAACTTCAGATATTTGATATAGATTTTTCTTTATTAAAAAATAAAGATACACAAACTGCTCAAAAACATCTCCTCTCTCTTTTGTTGTGGGTAGAGATTCTATTTGTAGCTCCAATTCTCTCCAATTTTTCAATTTATTTTTTAAAAAAGCGTGATATTTCATTTTCTCTCCAAAATAATTATACTCTCTCGCATTAACTTATCATATTGCCCATGCAGTTCTTCCATTTGCTGTGATGATGCCCTTATTTTTCTTGCGACTGCAACTTTTAGGGCTTTAAATCCGTTATTCTGAGCAATATCTGCTAATAAAAGATCAGTAGGGACTAAGATACCCCTATAACCTGAATTTGCAACGACAATATAACACTTTGATTTAGGAAGCATTACTTCATAAAGCTTTTTAAAAATTTCAGTCATATCATCAAAATATCCTTTAATCATGTCAGGAATATTCTTATTCCAAACATTAAAACAAGATATTACATCTGAAACCAACTCAACATCTTCATTATTGTTTGATATTGAATGATCAAAACTTGAATTAACATGTGATCTAATTGCATCCGATCTGTAGATCTTGAAATCCTCATATTCTTTAACGAAATCACCCATCCATAATTCTAACTTGTAGACTTCGCAATAATCAAAACAATTAGCATATGGAGGAGAAAACACGACCAACCCGACTTTTTTGTTTTTAATTAAATTAAATTTGGAATTATCAATCATCGATCCCGCTATGATAATAGATTCGTTCTCTCGATTGATGTGATTGAGATCCTCAGACATTTGTCTACACTTTTGTAAGAAATATTCAAACACATCATTGATTTTCTTTTTATTCGGCACAATTTTTATTCCATTTCCATCTTTAATTCTATTCGAACAATCCTCGATAATGGACAAATAAGCTAATTTGAAAAAGCCCCGAATGTCATTATCCCCAATACTCTCGTAAAATCCTTTAATTAGCATAAGTTCGTCAAATGTTTTTTTCTCAAAAGATTTCTCAAGTAAGGGTGAAGACGGAATAAATTTGGTTTTTTTGTTTGGATGAAATTTAGCAATTAGATTGTTAATCTGTTTAATTTGAACCTGGGAGAAAAAGGTTGTTTTGACCTTTGCTGCCAATACTGCAACAGGATTGATATCAAATCCTATGCTCTTATATCCTAATGTCT
>CAZJQL010000004.1:45608-65923 GCA_964548665.1 uncultured Methanosarcinales archaeon | reverse complement strand
GTTACATATTAGATCCTTTCACAGGTGTAGGATCTAATATGTAACTTGTTGTTTTTGGATTCTCTTTTTCAATAATTTTTACAACCAACTCTTCTGCGTAGCCTTGTTTATATTCAAACCAATTATGTCGAGGAATATTTTTATTATTCTTGAAATTTACCAGATCTGAAAAATTCTCATCAGTTATTATGTTGTGTTTAGTTGTAAGACTATCTAATAATGCAATATATTTTCTTGAAAGCTGTTTATACTTTTCAGGATTGATCAATTCTTTGGTCTCGCTAGTTCTTTGCATATTGTTACCCATACAGTTTATTCAGATAATTCTTACCAAAATGTTGATACAAACTCTTTGTTTCCATCGATAGATCTGATTTAACATATTCCTCTATTTTTGGCACTGCCTCTAAAAACATTTCTCTTATTAATTCATTTTTGTCTTTTTTAGTTGTCTTGAAACTCGAAATGTATCTTTTAAACAATGCATCAATATCTCTTACAAAAGTTTCTTCGGAAATTTTTTTTATCAAATTCGCTTTTTTACTTTTAGATTTTTTAAAAACATAAATGAAATCACCGAATGGAGATCCTTCATATTTTGTATGTGCTGTTTGTTTATAGTTTTCAACACCATCCTGGAAGTATAAACCATTATCTTCAAATGTGAACCCCGATCTAAATATTGAAATTAAAAGAGCTAACCATGCACCCATGTCTTTGTTATTGAATGTAAGTACCATGTATTTTTCTTGTTTTAACGATCTAAAGCAATTTTGAAAGACTGAATATAAGTTCTTCTCATACTGATTCATGTCTTTTGCTCCTTTGAAATTCTTCTTTCTATTGGATATCGCTTCTTTGCTGAAATCAGGAACTGTTTGATCATACAAGTCTTTATTCCACACATACCAAAAGTGGGATAATTCAAGATACTGTACATTACTCCCATACGGAGGATCAGTTATTATTGCATCGACAAATTCTGAAGGAATGTGTGATTCATTTATTGAATTATTGATGAGAAGAATATTTTTACTTTGAGTCATATCTTTAGGAGATACTGCATAATCTAAATCATATTTTTGATCCAAATTATGATTTAAAGATTCCTTGACCCTATTGTATGCTTTCTCAAATGATGATTTAATGTCAACTTCACAAAACTGATTAGGGACCCAATAAGCATGTTTTGACCAGGTGGTTGGTTTTCCAGCTTGCCAACCATCATGAGTGAAAGCCATTATGTTTGTGTCTCTCAACGAACTACTAAATGCCATTCTTAGAATTTCGTAAGATTCTTTACTAATTTTCAGATTTTTAATGTAGTTCAAAAGAAGTGTATTAATTAGAAGATTCCTCTCTGTGAACAAATCTTGGAAATACTTAATATTTTTTCTCAATAATAAATCCTCATGTTGACGATCCCAATTAATAGGGATTTCATCGTATTGTATCTCGATCTTGTTCTTCTTCAGTTCATTTTTTAAGAAAAGTATGTGTTCTTGGACTGTTTTCAATCTTTTTTCGTCAAAATTAATATTCAAATGAGTTTTATCTAAGGGAGACTTATATACTGAGAATAAGTAATCATAACCTATCCTTTTGCAATCTTTTGGTTCGATATGTCCTCCATTAGATTTATTCGCATCACATTTCTTATTTGCACATGAATAATATCCATTTTTTATCTTATTTTCATTCGATAAAACTACTTTATTTCCACAACTACTACATTCAACAGTCAAAGCCAATTCACTCCAGAGAATGTCTGTTTTCTTTGATGATAGTGTCCTTTGTTTTGACTCAGGTTCAACTTTGTTATAATCGCCGTACAAAAAGTCAATGTATGATAGAATGTTATTCAAAGACTCAGTCAATTCTTTAGCATTAAATTTATTCTTGACCATATTTTTGACAATTAAGATAGATAAGGGATTAAGGTCAAAGCCAATGACTCTTCTTTTCAATCTAAGTCCTTCATAGATCGTCACTCCGCCACCGCAAAATGGATCGAGAATAATATCTCCTTCATCACTAAAGCTTTGAACAAGATTTTCAAAAACATTCCAGGGACGCCTAGCAAAATACCTGTGTATTTTATAGGGTGGAGTATGTGGTTCAGCTGTTACAGGGGTATATTTCTTCATTTAGTATTCCCCTCTTTAAGTTGATCTTCCATCATAATTTCAAATTGTCGTGAAACAATCAGACCCTTCTTTTTACAATATTCCCTATATTTATCGTAAGTTTCAGAATCTACTTTTAAGGTTATATTTTTACTATCATCACCCATATAACCTCATAAATATTTGCACATGTTTATAAATGTTGTTTTTCCCTTAGAAATGACAGACTTGTCAACTCTACCTTCCCCACTTCTTCGTCTGTGATCTTTGTGGACTTGACTTGGGGACACGAGGGTTATAAACAACAATGGACATGAATATTCTAATGAGAGGGGTTACTCTACAATATGAAAGTCAACAATGGGAGGATGCAATTTGGGCATAGGAACGAAGCCCGGGAAAAGACCATAACTGATGAACAGTTGAATAGATTTCTCTCTGCAATCCCATTCATTGAAGAAGAAAAGTATGTGTTCTTTTGGGAAAATGTGTACTGCTGTGCAGCCATGCTTGGCCTGAGAAGTGCAGAAACCTGCAGGATCAGAATAGAAGACATAGATTTCATGGATAAGACTCTCACTCTCCCTGAACAAAAAAACAAAGAAAGATACGAGAAGATCATCATCCCTGATGAAATGATGAGGCGCTTAAAGGATCATATCATCAAATACAGATCAGAAATAATTCTCAACAGTGCATGTGGCAAAGATCCAAACCAAAACGAACTCAGAGGAGAATACTATATCTTTTGGAGAATGCGAGTGATGAAAACAGGCCATAAGGAAAAGCATCTCGCAGAACAAACTGTCAGAAAGCATCTTGAAGATACAAGAAGAAAAGCTGGACTTGACCATAAATATGGCATGACAAAAGACGGCCACACTCTTGCAGTTCTCAGTTATCATACTCTTAGGCATTATTATCTGCAGAAGATCTGCGACAAACGAGGAGTCTTTGCAGCTCAGATAACAGGAAGGCACAAGAATCTGAGAAGCACAGAAAGGTATCTGACAACAAGCCTCGTGGCCAAGAGAGATATAGTCAATGAGGTATTCAACACGATCCAGGAACCCGAAGGGGCTCAGATGAAAGCCCTAAAAGATGAAATAGCCGAGCTTAAAGCCCTAGTAAAACAGTCTATCATAATCAGTAACGGAAGCCCAGATAACATCAAGAACACTAGCAAAATCGCCTTAGAAGAGGCAGAAAAACGCATGCAGAACATGGCACTTTACGAGAGTCGTCAGATGAGAAAAGGAGGACCTGTTCAGCAGGAGAATGCAGTTATTGTAAGCTCTATGGAACGATAAAAAGTGGCAGATAATTTTATATTGATTGAAATAGAATTCTTATAATCTTAGAGGCTGGACTTGTCCACTTGACACACTTGACAGGGTGGACATAAGATATATATCCTAGTACATCTCTAATCAGAAATAGACTGGTCATTTCCGACGATGTTCAGAAATACAGGCCAGATACGCTCCCAATATCAAGCTCATCCGCTTGTAGCGATTTTGGGGAAAGCGCTATAATCTTGTAGCGGAAATATAAATGTTTCGTTTTATAACTACTAATGAGTAACAAAAAGAACAATCAGCCTTGTGTGTTTGTTTCAGAAAATTTAGTTTTAGAATTTTTACCTATTCTTTTTAGAATATTCTCTTTGTATTTTTCGTTGTTTCCGTTGGCTTCAAAATATTTTTCGGCGAGAACTGAGTATTCTTTTTTCAGCTCATCAAAAGACGGTGTTTTTTTACCTTTTAATGCGTCAAATATTGCAGGATTAATCACTGCAGCTCTTCCAATCATAACTCCAGAAACGCCCATATTTTTCAAGTAGTTGACTTTACGAATAGAATCAACATCTCCATTTGCAATTATTGTTTTGCCGGTTTTTATTATTTCTGGAAAAACTCTGTAATCTGCAGGAGATTCGTAGTGCTCTGCACCATGTCTTGCATGCACAATGTAGAAATCAGCATCAACTTCATTTATGAGATTAAGATATGCTTTGTTTTTCTTTTCGTACGCATTCATCCCCAATCTTATTTTAAGAGAAGCTGAATAACCAAAATTGTTTATAGTCCAAACAAGTTTCCTTACTTTTGATACTCTTTTTACAAGTGCACAGCCCAACCCCAGATTTATTAATTGTGGACTAGGACAACCTAAATTAAGATTTATTCCTTTGAAAAACTTCGGTGGTTCGTATTTTTTTAAAAATTGTTCAAGCTCCATATGATTCTGAACAGCCAACTGTATTTGTGTTGGGACTTCATTAAGAATCTGTATTTTTCTAAGAGAACTCTTATTGTCTTGAACAAGACTTTTAACTCTAGTCATCTCAGTAAACGTAAGATCAGCACCATATTTATAACACAACTCCCTAAGAGCATTATCTGATGTATCCTCTAAAGGTGCAAGCATATATTTGAAATTCATATTTTTAGATAATTCTTCTTATATTTGAATTTATCCAAATAAATATAAATCAAATAAAAAACCAAAATCCTGACAAGGGGTTGTGGTCTAGCTTGGTATGATGCACGCTTGGGGTGCGTGTGATCGGGGGTTCAAATCCTCCCAACCCCACTTTCTTATATAAACAACACATAAAGTTTAAATAATACTAAATAATATTATTTGAATTTATGGGAAAAACGCCGAAAAAAACAATACAAATAGGATTACGCATAGATGAGGACTTACTTAAGAAAATAGAACAACTCTCAGAATACGAAGGCGTAGATAAAATGGCTTGGATGCGAAGAGCACTAGCCACTTTCGTAGATGGAGAAGATAAAGCCGCAAGAGATGAAGCAATAGAAGATTACATTCATTTAAGAATTAACGAAGAAGAATTCTTGAAAATAATGCGAATAAAAACAATTCCAAAAGACATATCAAATGCAAGAAAAGAAATTATTTCTAAAATAAAAACGGAGAGAAATCTATGAAAAAACAACTATTAATTTTTTTATTAAGTCTCGTTTTTATAAACTCAGCCACCGCTCTCGAATGCCAGTATAAAATAACTGAAAATTACGGAGTTGAAGCATTTTATTTTAAGGAACAGAACAAATATCTGGATTATGATGTTTTAGAAATCAATAATTTTCAACAAAGTTCCAGACAAGGAGATAGATATATAACATATAGCACCAGCCCAGCCAAATTTGAGATAAAAAACAATTATTTCAAAAAAATAGATGCTTACATAATATTCATCATGAATGGAGAAGAACAAATAGTAGAACAAACCATAGATCCCAAAGGATTTAAAACAATCGAATATCCTTATCCTAATAACATAGATAATTCTACTTTCAGGTTCGACATAATATCTCCTCCAAACTTACAATATGTTTTTGAGAACAGAACTTATCAGAAAAATGTTTGTAAATACTGTGGAAATGAAGTATGCCTAAATGATGGTGCTTCTTGCAATCCCTCATATGATGATTATAAATGCGGAACTGGCATTTGTACAATAGCAGGATTTTGTGGAACAAAAAAAATAGTGGATTGTCCTAACGGAAAATTAAATTGCCAAGATAAACTTTGCTTAGAACCCTCAACAAAAGAAGATGGAGAAAGTTATACGTGCTCCTTTGAGTGCAAATCAGATAGATATGAAAACGGAGTTTGTTTAAAAAGTTCATTATTTTTGCAAGAAGAGAAAGATAATAGAACTAAGTCCACAATTACATACTTTGTTATTTCAATCAGCATACTATTTATCAGTCTTGGTTTTTATTTATATCTTAAAAATAAGAATGAGAAGGAAAAACAAAGAACAATCCATGAACAGAGAGCTTTAATATTTACAAAGCTTCATGCAAAAAATCCTGAGTTAGAAAAGATTAAAAAAGAGATTCAGGAAATAAAAATCCATAAGAAACATAAAGAAGATGAAATAAAAAATTTGAAAGAATTTAAAGAAAAGGAATCTGAACTGCTTACAGAAATTGAAGAAATAAAAAACAAAATATCACAACCACATCCGGATCCGCAAGCTAAGAATCAATTAGTGATCATTAACCCACATTTAGGAGGATATAAGTGTTTTTATAAAAAAGAACTAGAATTAAAGGAATATCCTACATCCAGTTTATTACACAGATGGATTTGGAAAAATAAAACTGGCCGTTGGCCGAGACAAGGTTATCACATCCACCATATTGATGGAAATAAATATAATAATAATCCAAACAATCTTGAGGAGATTAAAGGCGAAGAACATTTTGAAATGCACAGACAAAGTGTGAAAGATAAATACTTTTCTGCCAACTCACATAAGCACTTAAGGAAGAAGAAGCAATAAAAATAAAAATGGTTTTGTGTTTCTGGAAGGATGGATTATAAATCATCGAGTAATAGTTATTCTAGTAATAGTTGTTGTTCTGGGTCGTATAAAAAGGAAAAATTGTATTCTTTTGGTATTTGTAGAAGAACTTGCATTATGTTCGGGGAGTGTACTTGTAGGAAGACTTAGGTTATTTTTGTAAAAGATATGCTGCTTCGGAGCTCATTTCTATTTTTGCAAGCAATCTTCTTATATCCATGTTGCTGTTTGAATTATATCTGAATTCGCTTTTCAATCTTGCATCTATGTATTCTGAATCAAACTCCGATGAATATTTTCTTGGAGCAGGTTTTTGAACAATTCCATCGATTGTTTTGACGTATAATTCTTCTTCGAATTTTATTTTGGTTTCTTTAAGTTTTTTGTCGTATGAATCCCATTTTTTTATTATTATAGAATCTCCTTTCTTGACTTGTTGATTGAGGGAGTTAAACTCAGAATCTAAAACTAATCGATATGATATTTTTGCAAGATGTTCTATTTCTTTTAAAGAGCCAATATTGCTTTTTTTTATTTTGTTCTTTTTTTGTGCTTGTTCTTGAAAGTAATTTGATATTTCTATGAATTCAAATTTGGATTGTGCTACTGAATCCCATAATTTGAACAATTCTTCTTTGCTGTGATATTCGTTAAATATTTTTTCTTTAAATGCTTCTGATTCTGCTCTTCTTCTAAACAATAAACCCGAAACCTGATCTATCGACAATGAATTGAAGTATTGTTCGGAATAAGTATTTCTTTTTAGACTATAATCTGCTTTTCTGCTTTCGACTGATCCTTCAGAGGAACAGCCAAAGTAAGTAGTGGCTGCAAGAGTTATTCCGAGAAGAACGCTTAATAGATTTTTTTTCATAATCAGGATTACAAAAAATATTAAATTTATAAATTTTTTTATTTGTTATTCTTGTTGAGTGAATAAAAAAAATTCACGAACGACAAACAAATACTTCAAAATATAAATGAAACCACAAATAAAATACAGATAGATTTATATAGTATTATTGAGTCAGTTTTCATAGTGTTCTAGCAATAAAGGGGCATGATAATCAATTATTAAAGGCGACACTTAAGATGACTAAAGTATTAAAGCTTGAAATGAAAGGTTTTAAATCCTTTAATAAGAAAACCGACGTACCGTTTACTGATGATTTTAACTGCGTCATAGGTCCAAATGGATCTGGAAAATCAAATATTCTTGATGCTTTGTGTTTTGTTCTTGGAAAAGCAGGAGCAAAAGGCTTAAGAGCAGAAAAGTCTGCCAATTTAATATATAATGGTGGAAAAAGTAAAACTCCTGCTAAAGAAGGAGAGGTTTCTATTTATTTTGATAATACTTCAAAAATATTCAACAGCACAGATAAGGAAATAAAAATAACTAGAATAATTAAAGAGAGCGGACAATCTGTTTACAAAATAAACAACAAAGCAGTGACCAGAAATCAAACTCTGGACATGTTAAGCAAAGCTAAAATTAATCCTGACGGCTACAATATAATTCTTCAGGGAGACATAGTTAGACTTATTGAGATGTCAAGCATAGAGCGAAGACAAATCGTTGAGGAAATAGCAGGAATAAGCATATATGAAGATAAGAAGCAAAAAGCATTAAGGGAGCTTCAAAGAGTAGAGGATAAGATGAATGAAGCTGAAATTATTCTTGCAGAAAGAAAAACCTATTTGAAAGAATTAAAATCTGATAGAGATAAGGCTATGAAGTTTAAAGACCTTGATGATAAGATTAAAAGAAATAAGGCAACAATATTATCTGTTAATATAAAAGAAAAAGAGGAGAAAAGAGATGCTCTCGATAAAGACATATCCTCAATAAAAAAAGATATTGAAAAATTTGAACAAGAGATATCCAAGAAAAAGGAAAGAATTGACGAGTTGAAAAAAGAAATAAAATCAATAAATGATGAAATTGAAAGAAGAGGAGAAAAAGAGCAAGTTGCACTTCATAAGGAAGTTGAAAAACTTAAAGTGGATGTTGCTGTTAATAAACAAAGAATACTTTCTCTTTCTCAAGAATTAGATAAGATAAGCAACAGAAGAAAGGAATTAGGAGATAGTTTCAAAGATGTGGAGAGTAAAATCAAGATTCTTAATGCAAGTGCTAAAGAAATTGAGCAGAAAATTTCCATTAAAGAATCTGACATTCAAAAAATTGATCAGAAAATAGATGCATTCAAGCAAAAAAATAAGATGGAGAATGCTTCTGAGATTGATAAGGAAATAGAACTGCTTGATAAAAAAATAGAGCAAACCCAAGAAGAAGTAAATAAACTCAGAGAATCACAACAAAATTTATTGAGAGATAAAGATAAAGCAGAGAGTCGTCTTCAGGGAATAGATGAAAAGATTTCAAAAGTTCTTTCTCTTGAAAAAGAAAATAAAGATTCTTTAGATAAATTAAAGAATATGAAGAATGAATTCAAAAAATCTTCTTCTGAACTAAGTCAAGCTCTTAATGAAGATTCTTCATTAGCAGTTCAGTTAAATACCGCTCATTCTAAATTACTTTCAAGGCAAGAAGAGCAAGCAAAGCTTAGTGCAAGATCTGCTTCCTTAAGAGAACATGTTGCTGGAGGAGAAGCAATAAAAGAAATCTTGAACTTGAAGATGAAAGGAGTGTATGGCTTAATATCTGAGTTGGGAGATGTTAAGAATGAGCATGCGCTCGCTCTTGAGATTGCTGCAGGTCCGAGACTTAGAAGTATTGTTGTTGATTCTGATGAGACTGCATCCAAATGTATAAATCATCTGAAAAAGAACAAATCAGGAGTTGCAACATTTATTCCTATGAATAAAATAAAAGCTCAAGAACCTGATGCTAATCTTAGAAAAGTTAAGCATCCTGGAGTAATTGGCCTCGCGATTGATTTAGTTAATTTTGATAAAAAATATGATAAAGCATTTTCTTACGTTTTTGGGAATACTTTAGTTGTTAATGATATTGAAACAGCCAGAAAAATAGGCGTGGGAAGCGTAAGAATGGTTACTCTTTCTGGAGATCTTGTTGAGACTAGTGGAGCAATGCAGGGAGGCCACAGACAAAGAACTCAAGGTATGGGGTTCATGGAGAAGGAAACAAAGGATTCTCTTGCAAAGCTTGATTCAGAAATAGCTGATTTGAGTTCTGTTGTTGCCAGATTACAACAAAAAAGAAAGGATAATGAAGAATTGATAACTAGATTAAGAGAGTTTAAAGCTAATCTGGAAGCAGATATAATTAAGCTTGAGAAAACATTGAGACTTGATTCTGAAGATTTAGAGACAGATAAGTCTGAAAAGTCGAAGTTGAGAAAAGAAATAGAGTCTGTTGAAAAAGAAATTGAGAAACTTATTTCCAATATAAGCTCTAAGAATTCGGAGCTTGCTTCTTTTAAGATCAATAAGCAAAAACTCAGGGATCAGATTAATCAATTGAGAAATCCTGCTCTTCTTGCAGAGCTTACAAGTTATGAACAGAAGAAATCAGAGTTGAAGGAAGAGATAAATAATCTTAAACTTGAACAGAGAAAAACTGAAGCTCAAAAAGACACAATTTTAGGTCCTGAGAGGGAAAATATTAATAAGATTTTGAAGCAATTAGATAAGGAAGAAAAAGATTTCACAAATGAGAAGAAGAATTTGGAATCATTGATAAAGACTCAAGAAAAAGATTTGGAGTCTAAAGAAAAAGAGGAAAAGAAATTCTATGAGCAATTCAAGGAGCTTTTCAATAAGAGAAACAAGCATTCGGAAGAAGTTTCAAAGATTGAAAACAGCATATTAAAAATTAATGATGATGTAAAAAGAAATGAACAGAAGTCTACTCTTCAAGGAATGGAGAATGCTAAAATAAAAGCAGAGCTTGCTGGTTTGCTTGAAGAGTTTAAAACTTATCATGATGTTCCTGTTTTCAAGAATAAACCTCTTGATGAAATTAAAAAAGAGATTGCTGAATTTGAAAAGATGCTTCAGAATATTGGCGCAGTCAACATGCGTGCTCTTGAAATCTATGAAAGCGTAGAAAAAGAATATAACAAGTTGCTTGAGAAAAAGGAAAAACTTGGAAGCGAAAAAGAAAACGTTTTGCTCATGATTAATGAAGTTGATAGTAAAAAGAAAGAATTATTTATGAAAACATATGATGTTGTTAATCATAACTTCAAGGAAATATTTAATTCTCTGTCAACTAAAGGAACTGCCACTCTCGACTTAGAGGATTCTAAAGATCCATTTAATGGTGGTTTAAATATTAAAGTAAGATTGGTTGGAAAGAAATATCTAGATATACGCTCTTTGTCTGGCGGAGAAAAGACTATGACTGCATTAGCATTTATTTTTGCTGTTCAAGAACACGAACCTGCGGCGTTCTATATTTTAGATGGAGTTGGTGCTGCTCTAGGTAAAAAGAATTCTGAAAGACTGGCAAAGCTTGTGAAAGAATACAGCAAACGTGCACAGTATATAATTATAAGCCACAACGACGGAGTTATAAGTGAAGCTTCCACTCTTTATGGTATAAGCATGAATGAGCACGGTGAATCTAAAGTCACTAGTTTGAAAGTATAAAATCAAAAATAATTAAATAATAAAGAAATATTCTTAAAGTATGACTCTTGCAGAATTACTTGTAAAAATAGGATCAGCCATTCTTTCAATAATTGCAATACTTGTAGTTATTTATTTCATAGATAAAGCTGCTAGAAAAAAAGCGGAGCAAGCATCTAAAGAATTTAATGAATTCATTAAATCTCAAAAAAAGAATAAAAATAAAAAGTGATTATCTTGATATTATTTTTATCAAGTCAATCATTCTGCTACTGTAGCCCCATTCATTGTCATACCATGCAACTACTTTAACAAATTTTCCATCTATTACGTTTGTTGAGATGGCATCAAATATTGATGAATGAGTATTTCCAACAACGTCTGAACTCACAATAGGGTCTTCAGTATATTCAACAATTCCTTTTAATTCGTGCTCAGCAACACTTCTGAATAATTTGTTAATTTCATCTACAGAAGCACTTTTTTTCACAACGCATGTAAAATCAGTTATAGAACCGTCTTGAACAGGAACTCTTATTGCTATTCCGTCAAGCTTTCCTTTTAGATGAGGCATAACTTCTGAAACAGTGGTTGCTGCACCAGTGGTTGTTGGAATTATATTGACCGCGGCAGTTCTTGCTCTCCTTAAGTCTTTATGAGGTCCATCTACAAGTCTTTGGTCCGCAGTATATGCATGAACCGTAGTCATGAATCCCTTTTCAACTCCGAAATTATCATCCAGAACTTTTACAAGAGGAGCTAAACAATTTGTGGTGCAAGAAGCATTGCTCACTATTTTTTGATCAGCATACAAGTGTTCATTTACTCCTTTTACTATTGTAAAGAATTCTCCTTCTTTTCCCGGGGCACTTAATAAAACTTTTTTTGCGCCAGCATCCAGATGAACTTTGCATTTTTCATAAGATGTGAATAAACCTGTACTCTCTACAACAACATCTATTTGTAAGTCTTTCCAAGGAAGTTTTGTAGGATCTTTTTCTGCAAGCACAAGCAATTTTTTTCCATTTACAATGAGCCCTTTTTGGTCGTATGTTACCTCTCCTTGGAATTTTCCATGAGCAGAATCGTACTTAAGAAGGTGTGCAAGAGTTTTGTTATCAGTTATGTCATTTACTGCTACAAATTCTATTTGAGGATCATTAATTCCTGCTCTGTAAACCATCCTTCCTATTCTTCCGAAGCCATTTATTGCAACGCGTATCATCTTCACACCCCTTTTTTTATCAACAAATCTTTTTTGCTTTGAAGCAATTTTGTTTTTATTTTCTTTAACATTACTCTTTTTTGTTTTTTTGTTAAATTCTACTTTTTTTGTAGATTCGATTATTTTTTTACTTTTCGCTTTATTTTTATCAATTTTATTACTGCCGTGCGTATTTTTTTTCATTTTCTTATCAACAATGTATCTTTAAACAGCAATATATAAATATTATGAATTGTTCATAAGTGAAAATGAGGTGTTATACATGAATAAGTTTTTACCTGTTTTAATCATGGTGTTAGTTTTTTTGTCTGCATGCCAAACTGAAACGGACACAATTATAAATGAAAATACAAATGCATCAAAAAATGAAAGTGAATCACTTTCTGAAAATCTTTATAGAGGTGCAGAGTACACATTAGATGATGTTGTTTTGCATAACTCGGAGTCTGATTGTTGGACCGTTATAAATGGAAATGTTTATGATTTGACTGAATGGATAAATAATCATCCTGGCGGTTCCTCTGCAATCATAAGTCTTTGTGGTAAAGATGGAAGCTCAGCTTTTAATGCTCAACACGGAGGAAGCTCAGGTCCTGAGATGACTTTAGAGGAATTTTATGTAGGTGCGTTAATATGATTTTGAATAATTTTTTTAAAAAATCTGCAGATTATGCTCCCGGCACTGTAAGAATGGGCGTTAGTCTTGTCTTTATTTGGTTCGGAATTACACAATTAATGAATCCTGCAGGTTGGACTAGACTTCTTCCTAGTTGGACTTCAAATCTTTTTATTTCCCAGCAAGGCTTAATTGTGGTTAATGGAGTCTTTGAAGTTATATTAGGATTGCTTTTGCTATTGGGAATATTTACAAGAGTGTCGGCATTTTTGCTAACATTGCATCTTTTGTCTATTACTATAAATGTCGGGTACAGCCCTACAGGAGTTAGAGATTTTGGTTTAACTCTAGCAACGTTAGCTGTTTTCCTTTATGGAGAAGACAAATTGTGTCTTGATAGCAAAGTAAGAAAGCTTTTCTCAAGAAAGAAAAAATAAAAAAATATTTTTTGTTTTTTTAAATTATATTTCTAAATCATCTTATTTTTTCATTGATTGTTCTTTTTTAGCAATAACTATTGTCGTCTTCAAAAGAGTGTCCGGGTTCAAGCTGATTGATTGTATTCCTGACTCCACTAAGAATTCTGCAAATTCAGGATAATCAGACGGTGCTTGTCCACAGATTCCTATGTATTTTCCTTTTTTGTTTGCGACATTTATGACGTGTTTTATCATTGTTTTTACTGCAGGGTTTCTTTCATCATAAACATGCGATACTAGTTCAGAATCTCTATCAACACCAAGAGTCATCTGCGTTAAATCATTGCTTCCTATTGAGAATCCATCAAATATTTCTAGGAATTCTTCTGCAAGTATTACATTTGAAGGGATTTCGCACATAGCATATACTTTGAAGTCTTTTCTTGTTATTCCGTTTTTCTTCATAACATCTAAAACTTTTTTTCCTTCTTCTATTGTTCTACAAACAGGTATCATTATAACAACATTGTCTAGGCCAAAGTCTTTTTTTACTTTTAAGAAAGCTTTGCATTCTAATGCAAATGCAGCTTTGTATTTGTCATCATAGTATCTTGCTGCTCCTCTCCAGCCAATCATAGGGTTGTCTTCTTTTGGTTCAAATTCTTTACCACCCAATAAATTTGCGTACTCGTTTGTTTTAAAGTCAGATAATCTTACGATTACTGGTTTTGGATGGAATGCTGCTGCTATCATTCCTATTCCTTCTGCTAATTTGTCTACAAAAAATTGTCCTTTGTTTTTGTATCCGTGCGTTAATTCTTCTATTTTTCTTTTTGCTTCTTTGTCCTTTAATTTTTCGTAGTTTAGCAGAGCAAGAGGATGAGCAACTATGCTGTTGTTTATTATGAATTCTTCTCTTGCCAATCCAACTCCATCTGTCGGAAGGAAACTTAAGTCAAATGCTTGGCTTGGATCTCCGACATTTATCATTATGTGAGTTTTTGGTTTATCAAACTTAGTCATGTCATGGGTTTTTTCTTCAAATTTCAGTATTCCTTCGTATACCTTTCCTTCATCTCCAGAAGAACAATCTACGGTTATTTTTTGTCCTTGTTTTATTTTCTCTGTTGCATTTGTTGTTCCCACAACACAAGGTATTCCTAATTCTCTAGATATTATTGCTGCATGACAAGTTCTTCCTCCTCTGTTTGTTACAATTGCAGAGGCCATCTTCATTATTGGTTCCCAGTCAGGATCGGTCATTTCTGTTACGAGTATTTCTCCTTTTCTGAATTTTCCTATGTCTTTAACATTTCTTATTATGTTAGCAGGACCTACTCCTATTTTTGATCCGACGCTTCTTCCTATAACAATAGTTTTTCCAGATTGCTTAAGAACAAACGAAGTTAACTTCGTAGTGTCTTTTCTACTTTGTACTGTTTCTGGTCTTGCTTGAACTATGAATAGTTGTCCTGTTTTTCCATCTTTAGCCCATTCCATATCCATAGGTTTGAATTTTCCTGCTTTTTGTGAGTAGTGATCCTCAATTATGCAAGCCCATTCTGCTAACTTAAGAACTTCCTGATCACTTACACAGAATTGTTTTCTTTCTTCTTCTGGAACAGTTATATTCTTAACAGGCTTATTTCCCTGTGTATCATAAATCATTCTCATTTGTTTTGTTCCAATTTTTCTGCTTATTATTGCCTTATATTTTTTCTTTAGTGATGGTTTGAATACGTAGAATTCATCTGGATTTACTGCTCCTTGAACTATGTTTTCTCCCAAACCATATGCGGCAGTTATTAGTACTGCCTCTTTGAAACCTGTTTCTGTATCTATTGAGAACATTATTCCAGATGTTGCTAAATCTGAGCGAACCATTTTTTGCACACCGACACTTAACGCTATTGAAAAATGGTCAAATCCTTTATCTTGTCTGTAGCTTATTGCTCTGTTCGTAAATAATGATGCGAAACACTTTTTACAGGCATCCAGTATCATTGATTCTCCTTTTATGTTCAAATATGTTTCTTGTTGGCCTGCAAAGCTAGCATCGGGCAAATCTTCAGCAGTTGCACTGCTTCTTACAGCAACATCTGTGTGTGTGTCCTTGTATTGTTTGCTGAGTTTTTTGTAGGATTCTATTATTTCTTTTTTCAAGTCTTCTGGAAATTCTGCTGATCTTATCAGCTCCCTTATTTTATGACCTCTATCAGCCAGATTAGCCATATTAGATGTGTTTAGACCTTTGAGAATTGTTTTGATTTTTTCAGGAAGTTTGTTATATTCAAGAAAGTGTCTGTATGCATATGCAGTCAGTGCAAATCCGTTTGGTATTCGTACTCCTTTTTTTGTAAGATTCTGATACATTTCTCCGAGACTTGCATTTTTTCCACCGACTAACGGAACATCCTCTATACCTAATTGATTAAACCATAAAACTAGAACTTTATCTCTATCCATACACACACCTCTTTTTATACCCAGAATATGGAGATGTTCTTTTATAAATATTTCTATCCATTTAAGAAGTTAGATTTTAAATCCTGCTTTTCCTATCAGTGGAACAAAACTGCAGTCATCATATTGCTCTATTTTTAGTCCTTTGGGAGTTTTTATTGCTTTCACTATTTTTTGTTTTACTCTGTCTCCTATTGGAATAACTATTGTTCCATTCATCTTTAATTGACTTATTAAATCTTCAGGTATTTCTGGACAAGCTGCACTAACTAGTATTTTTGTGAATGGTTGATAATGTATTGCTCCTATTGAACCATCTCCTTCAATTATTCTTGCATTATTTATTTTTAGTTCTTTGAGTTTCTTTTTTGATTCTTCAACTAGTGCAGGTATTCTTTCCACACCTATTATTTTTTTACTCATTTTTGATAAGATTGCGATAACATATCCTGATCCAGATCCTATTTCAAGAACTTTATCTTCAAAAGAAGGCCCTAGTAAATCAATCATCTTTGCTACAACATAAGGTTGGCTTATTGTTTGTCCTTGACCTATTGGAATGGAGAAATCTCCATAAGCCATAGCTCTGCTTGCTTCAGGTATAAAAAGATGTCTTGGAACTTGAAACATTACATCAAGTATCCTGTCATCCTCAATACCTCTTTTTTTGAGTTGATAATCAACCATTATTTGTCTTTCTTTTTCAAACATAGAATAATCTAATTAGCTCCTGTTTATATAATTTTATAAAAATTTTAGAAACAACTTATATTTTTATTAAATTCTTATTGGAATGTGTTGTTGTGGATTTGATCATTAACAAACTCATTAGAGCTTATAGTGTACCAAGCACTCTGAGCAGGATCGTACTGTTTTATATATTCTTTAATCGTAAAACCTGTGATAGATGTCCCGATAAATGTGTTATTCTTAGAAAACACTCCTGTGTTCGGATCATGATTAATATAAACACCATAATAAGGAGAACCAGTTATAACGTTGTTAACAAACCTGTTATTATTCTGATCAGTTTCTTTTCTAAAATAAATACCATACGTAGTGCCAGATTTCACATTCACATTATTACTAGAAAAATTGGTATTGAATGTTTTCCAGACATATAAACCATAAGTTGCTGAAAGTATATTGTTGCTTTCTATGATGTTGCTCTTTCCATCAGCAATTATAATTCCCCAATATGAATTAGCAATGGTGTTGCTATAAATTTTGTTATAATCAGCATAACCGCAACACGTAGAATAACCATAACCCATATTATTGAGGTCAT
The DNA here is from genome assembly GCA_964548665.1 of uncultured Methanosarcinales archaeon. Taxonomy (GTDB): domain Archaea; phylum Nanobdellota; class Nanobdellia; order Woesearchaeales; family 21-14-0-10-32-9; genus 21-14-0-10-32-9. Next base: position 48,881 of record CAZJQL010000004.1, on the reverse strand, counting down.
TATTATAAAACTCGGTATTAATAATAGCAGAATTTCTTGGAGAATTAGCCCAAACCATAATACCTCTAGACAAAGTAGTCATGACAGGAGCATCAAAAGTGTTAGAAAAAATTTTAGTTCCGCCATAAGAGTTTCCTATAGCTATACTGTATTTAGATATATTATAAAAATGATTATCTCTTACTGTTAATCTTTCATCTCCTCCAGAAACCAAACCGTTATATGCATCTAAAAAAGTATTATCATACACATAAGAATCTTTAACTTGTATTAAAACTACATCTCTCGTAAAATTTTTGAAAACACAATTTTTTATAGTTATACTGTTTTGATATCCTACTTTCAATCCATTAGAGCCAACATTACCTTCATGAAGATCACCTGAGTCAGTACCTATACTCGGCCCTGTTATTGTGTGTCCTGCACAATCTAAAGTTACATTGCTTGCAGATATATGAAAACAACTATATCCTGAAGTGGTGCTTGTTGCTAAAACATCTGCAGTTAAGGTATACACAGTATTAGCATCGCTCAGAAACCTGCATGAGTTGACACTCGTGTTTATTGGAGTACTTCCACCACCATTACTAGAGCCCTCATTACCCGCACCATTACCCGAACCACTAGAACCACTCACAGAACCCTGACTAACCAAAGAAACCAACTGAGACTCAACACTCTTAGCAAAACCAACCCCACTCTCAGGCTTATAATAACTAAAACTAACATCCAACTTAGTCTTCTCACCATCAACCAAACCTGTTTTATCACATATTAAAGTAAACTCCTGATCAGGTCCTACAAGACCAGGGCTACTGGTGCATGAAGCATTACCGCTGTTAGTTTCTACGCTAGCATTACTTATTTGTATGCTGTATCCTAGTTTGTTAGAAAATTTTATGCTTTGACCTTCTGTCAAGACTTGTGAATCCTTACACTCAAAACCTGCTGGACTAACACATCTTTCTGGAGCCAAACTAGCAGGATTCAAAACCCCGAAATGAGTCAAAGCACCAATCATAACAAGAACCACAATAAAAGCCCAACCATATGTGGTTAAAAACTCTAATGCACCCTGAGCTCGTTTCATTAAATAAAACCAGACTTCATACTATAAAAAGTTTGCGTTTACTTGCTTTTCTTTAAATAAAGAGTTCTTGTCGGAAATGCCATGTTGATCTTTGCTTTTTCGAATTGTTTCTTTATCTCCATGTTTATTGCATGTTTCGCGGTAAGAATATTATCTTTGTTTTTTATCCAATAAATTACTTGTATGTTTAATGTTGAATCTCCAAAACTGTCAAAAGTTACAAAAGATTTATCATCTGTGTCTTTGTTTTTTAGTATTATTTCTTTTATTATTTTTATTGCTTCTTCCATTTTTTTCATAGAAGTTCCGTATTCAACACCTATAGTTGTTTTTATTCTTCTTGCTTGTTCTCTAGATATGTTTTCTAGTATTGTATCAGCAATTCTTGCATTAGGAACTATTATTTGTGTTCCATCAAAAGTCTCCAGAACTGTGCTTCTTACACCTATTGTTTTTACAAAGCCATCTCTTTGGTCATCTAGTTTTATTCTGTCACCTACTTTGAAAGGTTTGTCTGCAAATACAGTTATTCCTCCGAAAAAGTTTTTTAGGGTGTCTTGTGCTGCTAAAGCAAATGCTAAGCCTCCTATTCCTAATCCTGCTAAAAGACTGGCTATATCAAAGCCCATATTATCTAAAATAGATATGATTGCTATGATCACAATTATTGTTTTAACAAGTGTTCTTACAACAGGAAGTATTTGATCATCCAAATCAGATTTTGTTTTTGCAGCTATTCTTGCAAAATATTCTTTTATTATTGAATCTACAAAATTCATCAGCAACCAAGACACATTTATAGCAAACATTATGTAAGATATGTTTGAAAATACTTTTAGGACATTGTCTGTCAGAGATAAAGTTCTGTATGCAACATTAAATCCTGTGTAAAATATGAAGAAAACTGCAGGTCCTTGTAAAGAACTTATAAGTATATCATCTAGTTTTGTTTCAGTTTTTTGAGTGAATATTTTTACGATATTTGTAATAACCCAGTACAATATTTTTCCTAGAATTATACTTCCCGCCAATATTCCGAGTGCTATTAAATATTTTAATAAAGTATTACCAAAATATACTGTATCTAACAAAACCATTTTTTATCAACCCGCATAATTAAACTAATTAAACATTTATGTTTATTTAAGTTTATCTTTTATTTTACTTGGTTCCTAAGACCTCTATTTTCTATGAAGTCAAAAACATTATCTAACGTGCAATCCATTATTCTTTGAACACCTTCTTTGCTGTAAAAAGCTAAATGAGGAGTCACTAACACATTAGGCATTTTCATCAATTCGTATGCTTCTTTAATTAATTTTCTTTCTTGTTGCGTTTTTGGTTTAATGATTTTTTTAAGCAACAATTCTCCCTCTAAGACATCTATTCCTGCTCCACCAATTTGCCCTGATTTTAAACCATCTATCAAGTCTTGAGTATTTATAACTTGCCCCCTGGCAGTATTTATTATATAAACTCCTTTTTTCATTTTTGAAATTGTTTCCTTGTTTATCATATGCGTTGTTTCTTTGAGAAGAGGAACATGTATTGTTATTATGTCTGACTCTTTCAATAGATTGTCTAATGAAACGTACTTGAATCCTAGTTGATCTTGTAATTCTGGTCTTTGAAGTATATCAAAAGCAACAACATTCATGGAGAATCCTTTTGCCATTTTTATTGCGTTTTGGCCTATTCTTCCAGTTCCCAATACGCCCAGAGTTTTTCCTTTGAGATCAAATCCTAAAAGTCCTTCGTATTCAAATTCTTTTTTCAATGTTCTTTGGTATGCTTTGTGTATTTGTCTTGATAATGTGAGAATCAATCCAAATGCATGTTCTGCTACAGTATTATCTCCATACGCAGGAACATTACATACAAAAATTCCTCTTTTTTTACATTCCTCTAAGTCTATATTGTCGTAACCTGTGCTCATTGCAGCAACTAATTTGAGTTTCTTGAATTTATCTAACTCTTGTTTTGTTAATTTTGAATAAACAAAAACACACAATATCTCTGCATCATAGAACGAGTCAGATTTGGCATCTTGTAGTGACTCCTTATAATATGAAACATCATGGCCCATTATTCTTTCTTTGAAATAATCTATTTGCCTCTCTTCCAGACCGAAAAAAACTATTTTCATAACGCACCTCTTTTTTAAAACCAAATCCGAAACTTAT
>CAZJQL010000004.1:45321-45592 GCA_964548665.1 uncultured Methanosarcinales archaeon | reverse complement strand
CTTATAAGTTATAATTACTGATATTTTCATTAATATTTTAATTAATATTCTAAATAATAAGCTTTATTTATATTTCTTATTTATATTATTTTTCTTCCTGTTTGATTGTCAATTATATGTATGCAATTAACAGGACAAGATTGTGCAGCTTCTAAATTATTATCGAGTTCATCAACTTCTTTTATATATACTTCATCTTCTTCGCTTATTTGAAGATCTCCACCAATCAAATCCGCTTTATCATCTGCTTGTTTCCAAGTATTTGGTTCTG
>CAZJQL010000004.1:38165-45251 GCA_964548665.1 uncultured Methanosarcinales archaeon | reverse complement strand
TTTCTTTTCTTCTCTCTTTTCATTTTTGTTTTTTTCTTGCACAACAATTCACCGTCTAAATGTTCTATTTTCTGAATTAAATACTTTTAATTGAAAAAAAATTAAAAATATAAAAATTAAGTGCTTACAGCACCCAATAATGGAATCAATAATGAAATAAATACAATAAATACCTCAGCAGTTACTCGTGTTCATCACATATCAGCCGGGAATAACATCATCACAGGCAATATTAATAATTCGATTGTGTTAATAATGCTTTTGTTTTTGAAATAATTAAACTTTTAAAGAATTAAATTTTTCATTTTGTTAACAAAGTAAATTAAAAACTGATAAAAACAAAACAACGATAGTTTTTTGGAGGAATAAAATGGCTTTTGATAAAAACTTGGATAAGGAAATTTTTGGTGAAACAGCAGAATTTGAAATAACTAGAATAAGAGTTTCTGTTTATTCTTACAACAATGGTCAACCTAAGCTTCAGATTTCTAGAGAGAATAGAAATCAAGAGAGCGGAGAATGGGTTTTTTCTAAGCTCGGAAGATTGGCTAAAGATGAAGTTACTGCTATTCTTCCACTAATTGAAAAAGCAAAGAAACATCTTTGAGTAAAATGAATTTTGAAGAGGAACTAAATAAATTCAAAAAAGTAGATATTAAACCAGATTTATCTTCTTTGAGTTCTAAAGAAAAGAAATTACTTTTGAGACTTATTGATGCAGCAAATATACTTCATGAAATTTTTTTAGATCAAGTTCATCCTAAGAATATTGAACTGAGAGAGTCTTTGAAAAAATCAAATTTGAATAATGTAAATAAAAGTTTAATTGAATTATTTGAACTTCATTGTTCTCCTTTTGATTGTGTAACTCACAAACCTTTTTTTGATAATTATTCCAGACTGAAAGGCGCTAATTTTTATCCTGAAGATATGACTGTTGAAGAATTCAACAATTATTTAGAGAAAAATCCTGATAAGAAAGAAAAATTTATGAGCAACTATACAATTATCAAGAGATCTTCTGCAAATAATTCTGACTTAATAAGCATTCCTTATCCGGATAGATATAAAGATAAATTAAAAGAAATTTGTGCTCTACTTAGAGATGCATCCAAATTTACAGATGATAAAAGCTTAAAGAATTATTTGGAAAAGCTTTCTGATAGTTTACTTTCGAATAATTATTTTGACAGCGATTGTGCTTGGATTGATTTAGATTCTAAATTTGAAATATTATTCGGACCATATGAAGTTTATAGAGATGAATTGCTCGGTTTGAAGGCAACTTACGAAGCAGTAATAGGTTTAGTTGATAAAAAAGCAAGTTCTGAACTAAAATTTTTAGAACAAGAAATTGAAGAGCTTGAACAAAATCTTCCTTTACAGGCCAAACATAAATTTGAGAGAATAGGAAAGACATCCCCAATAATAATTATGGATGAAATTTATTCTGCAGGAGATTGCAGAGCAGGAATTCATTTTACTGCTTTCAATCTTCCTAATGATGAAAAAGTAAAATCTGTTAAAGGTTCTAAAAAAGTTATGCTAAAAAATATTGCCAAAGCAAAATATGAATATTGTATGACCCCAATTATTAAAGAAGTTTTTGATAAAGAACCTTTGAAGCATACAGATTTCGATTCTTATTTCACACATATTCTTCTTCATGAAATTTCTCACGGAATAGGCCCAGGTTTTATAAAAAAAGATAAAAAAAAGATTTCTGTTAATCAAGCTTTGAAAGAGTTGTATTCAACTATTGAAGAGGCCAAAGCAGATGTTTTGGGAGTTTACAATTCTTTTTATTTAGAAAAAAAAGGAATTTATTCTTCCGAGTTTGCTAAAAAAATTATGACATCTTATATTGGAGGAATTTTTAGATCATTGCGTTTTGGTGCAAATGAAGCGCATGGTGGAGCAAATCTTATTGTTTTAAATTATTTAATGAATAGTAATGCATTAATTTATACTAAAACAGGCAAGTTTGAAATCAGATATGATGTTGCCAAATCTTGCTTTAGTTCTTTAGCGGAAAATATTTTGTTGTTACAAGCAGAAGGAGATTATAACGCTGCAAAAAGATTCATAGAACAATATAAAGATTTGACTCCTGGAATTAAAAGCATTCTTGAAAAATTAAAATCTACTCCAATTGATATAAAACCTGTTTATCATGATTTTAAAACTCTGTTAAAATAAGTCATACAAACATTTATAAATCATTAATTATTCCTAGAGTTAACGTCCGAGTTAAAAGCGTTTAGGACGAATGATTTTTACTCATTCTCTAACGCGATATACTCAAATTTAATTCATAAAAATCAGAGGATAAAAATGGCTGAATTTAGGCACATTGTAAGAATTGCAAACACAGATCTTAAGGGAGAGAAGCAAATATTATACGCTATGAAAAAAATTAAGGGCGTAGATGTTATGTACGCTAATATGGCTCTTTCTATTGCTGGCGTTTCTAAAACAAAAAGAGCAGGAGATCTTTCTGATTCTGAAGTCGAAAAAATAGATGAAGCATTAAAGAATCCGCTAAAGAATAATATTCCTGTTTGGTTGTTAAATAGAAGAAAAGATTATGAGACCGGTTCAGATGGTCACCTTTTAAGTGCAGATCTTGATTATGAAAAAGATAATGATCTTAAAAGAATGAAAAAATTGAAAACTTACAAGGGTTTGAGACATCAATGGGGATTACCTGTTAGAGGTCAGAGAACTAAGTCAAATTTCAGAAAGAATAAAGGTAAAGGTCTTGGTGTTAAGAAAAAGACCACCGTAAGAAAGTAAGGTAATAAAAATGGGAGATCCTAAAAGAATCACAAACAAGTATAATACACCTATGCACCCTTGGGAAAAGGATAGACTTGCACAGGAAAAACCTTTGATGCAGAAATATGGTCTTGTGAACAAGACTGAGTTGTGGAAAGCCGCAAGCAAATTGAAGAAATTTAAAGATATTGCAAAGAGTCTTATTGCTTCTAGAACTGCTCAAGCTGAAAAGGAGAGAAAACAATTATTTGACAAGTTGAAAGCTTACAATCTTATTCAAACAGAAACTCTAGATGAGATTCTTGAATTAAATATTGAAAAAGTTCTTGATAGAAGGTTGCAAACAATTGTCCATAAAAAAGGTCTTGCGAGAACAATTAAACAAGCAAGACAAATGATTACACATAAGCACATTTTAATTAAAGGAAAAAGAATAACTTCTCCCAGTCATCTTGTTAGAGTTTCAGAGGAAGCTAGCATAGAGTTTTATGGTCCTTCTGCGTTTGCTAAGGCAGATCATCCTGAACGAGTAGCTCCTGAAACAGTTCCTAAGAAGAAGGAAGTTGTTCATCAAGCAAAAGTTGAAGCTGTTGAGGGTGAAAACTGATGAAAGAAGAAAGAAAAACAAGATGGGGCGTTGCTAATATTTTTGCATCTTATAACAACACAATAGTTCATATTACTGATATAACTGGTTCGGAAACTTTAGCTTTGGCTTCTGGTGGACAAATGGTAAAATCGCATAGATTAGAAAGCAGTCCTACTACAGCTATGGCTGTAGCAAAAAAAGCTGCTGAACTAGCAATCGACAAAGGAATAGATGGTGTTCACGTTAAAATAAGAGCACCAGGAGGACATAATGGTCCTAATAATCCGGGTCCTGGAGCTCAAGCAGCAGTTAGAGCTCTTTCAAGAAGAGGTCTTAGAATTGGTTTAATTGAAGATGTTACTCCAATACCACATGGCGGATGTAGAAAGAAAGGCGGTAGAAGAGGAAGGAGAGTTTAAGATGAAGCTTGCTGTTGTTAAGAAAAAGAAGGGAAAAATAACTTTTGAAGTTAGTGGAACAACTCCTGCTTATATTAACACATTAAGAAGAATTTTCATGACTCACGTTCCTACAATGGCAATAGGCACAGTTGAATTTAAACAAAATTCATCTGCTTTGTATGATGAGTTAATTGCTCACAGACTTGGTCTTCTTGCTTTAAAGACTGATTTGAAATCATATAATGTTCCTGAAAAAAACGCTGTTCCTTCAGCAGCAACGCATGCTACACTTTCATTGAAAGCAGTAGGTCCTAAAGTTGTTTATGCATCCGAATTGAAATCAAGTGATCCTAAAATAGTTCCTGTTTATCCTGAAACACCAATTGCTTTATTGTTAGACAATCAAGAACTTGAGCTTGTTGCTACAGCCCACCTTGGATTTGGAAAAGATCATGCAAAGTGGTCAACAGGACTTGTAAGTTATTATTACAAACCAAAAATAACAGTTAATAATAAATCAAGTAAATTAGGAGAGTTCATTGATAAATATCCTGCTCAAATTAAATCAAAGGGAGTTATTGATGCTGAAAAAATAGATTCTCCTGAATTGATTGACGCATGCAGAGATATTTGCGAAGATATTGTAAAGATTGAATATCCTGAACATCAAACTGATTTCGTATTCACAATTGAGTCCTGGGGTCAATTAACTCCTGATGAAATAGTTGAAGAAGGCATAAAGCAATATGATGCGCAACTTGATGAGTTTAAGAAGCTCATTAAAGAAATATAAATCCCGCTCACGCGGGGGTGGCAGAGCCTGGTCAAATGCGCTAGCTTGAGGGGCTAGTCCCTTAGTGGGTGCGCGAGTTCGAACCTCGTCCCCCGCATAAAATCAAAGTCAAAAGTGAAAAAAATGGCAAAGAATTCACATAAACATGAAGAATTGAAAACGCTTGTATCTGATTTGAAGAAGCTCTCAATAGATAAGAAAGTAAACATCTGGAAGAGAGTTGCTGAGGATCTTGAGAAGCCCACTAGAAGTAGAAGAATCGTTAATATTTACAAGCTATCAAAGAATACCAAAGACGGTGATTTCATAGTTGTTCCTGGTAAAGTTTTAGGAACCGGAGATCTTGAGCACTCAGTTAATGTTGCTGCATTTGGTTTTTCAGATGATGCTTTAAAGAAGATTAATGCTAAAGGTAAGGCTCTTACCATAGTTGAGTTAATGAAAAAAAACCCAGAGGGTAAGAATTTAAAAATTATAGGATGATTAAAATGATTGTAATAGATGCTACTGATTTGGTTTTGGGAAGAATGTGTGCGTTCGTTGCTAAGAAAGCTTTGCTAGGAGAAGAAGTTCACATCGTTAATTCAGAAAGTGCTGTTGTCACAGGAACACCTTCAAAAGTCTTAGCAGAGTATAAAAGAATGAGAAACATGGGTGCTCCCTTAATAGGACCTTATTTTCCTAGAACTCCTGAAAGAATAGTTAAAAGAGCGGTTAGAGGTATGCTTTCTTATAAAAATAGTAGAGGAAGAGATGCGCTTGCAAGAGTTAAGTGTCATGTAGGAGTTCCTGAATCTTTGAAAAACGAAAAATCTTTAACCTTTAAAGAAATGAATGTTCATAAGTCTGCTGCTAAATTTGTTACAATTAAAGAGATTAGCAAACAATTAGGTGCAAGGGTTGAATAATTATGAAAAAAGCAATACACACTAGTGGAAAAAGAAAGAGAGCAGTTGCTAGAGCCACATTAAGATCTGGCAAAGGCATTGTTACAGTAAATAATATTCTGCTTGATGTTTATAATCCAAGTATGGCGAGAATGAGAATTCAAGAGCCCTTAATTTTAGCTGGTTCTAGAGCTAAAAATGTTAATGTAAGTATTAATGTTTTAGGAGGAGGCGCGTCTAGTCAAGCAGATGCTGCTAGACTTGCTCTTGCTAAAGCTCTCGCTGAAAACGATAATACTCTTAAGCAAGTTTTCCTTGATTATGATAGACAATTGCTTGTTGCAGATGTTAGAAGAAAAGAGTCTGCAAAGCCAAACAGTCATGGTCAAGCTAGAGCTAAGAGACAAAAATCATACAGATGAGTTGATACTATGATTATACCAGTAAGATGTTTTAGTTGCGGAAAACCAGTAGGTCACCTTTGGGAGAAGTACTTGGAACGTGTTAAGACTGAAGACAGAAAGAAAGTCATGGATGATCTTGGTTTGGAAAGAATGTGTTGCAGAGGATTATTCTTAGGTCATGTTGATCTAGCACAAACCGCTGGCAAATTCAAGAAATTCTGATTATTTTTAATATTTCTTTATTTATAGAAACTAATTTTTATGAGAAAAAAGTTTCTCCCCATAATTTATTTAAATAACCACTTATAACTAGTAGTTTATGACTAGATTGACTCAGAAGGAAATTGCAGAGAAGTGGCAGAAACGTTGGGAAGAATCGAAAGTCTTCAAGGTCGATAAGGATTCTAAGAAAAAGAAATTCTATGTTTTAGAGATGTTTCCGTATCCGAGTGGTTCTGGCTTACATATGGGTCATGCTTTGAATTATACTATCGGAGATATTTTTGCAAGATATAAAAGAATGACTGGTTTTAATGTTTTACATCCTATGGGTTTTGATTCCTTCGGACTTCCAGCAGAGAACGCTGCTATTAAAGCTAAATCTCATCCGAAGAAATTCACAGAGGATGCTATTAAAAATTATATTAAGCAGATGAAAGGTTTGGGAATTAGTTATGATTGGGATAGATTGGTTGAAACCCATAAGGAGGATTATTACAAGTGGGATCAGTGGATTTTCTTAAAGATGTTTGAAAAAGGTTTGGCATACAAAAAGACATCTCCTGTTAATTGGTGTGCTAAGTGCAATACTGTTTTGGCTAATGAGCAGGTTCATAATGGTAAGTGTTGGAGACATGAAGATACGGATGTTGAAGTAAAGAATCTTGATCAGTGGTTTTTTAAGACGACTGCTTACGCCGAAGAGTTGTATGATGGTATTGATAAATTAAATGGTTGGCCTGATTTGATTAAGAAGCTTCAAAAGAATTGGATTAATAAAAGTTATGGCGCAGAAATTGTTTTTAAGATAAAAAATGATGATTGGAAAGTTTTCACTACTCGTCCTGATACGTTGATGGGTGTGACTTTTTTGGTTGTTAGTGCTCAGCATTCTAGATTAAGTGAATTAGTTACGAAAGAAAATAAATCTAAGGTTGATGCTTTTGTTAAAAAATTAAATTCTGTTAAGGAAGAAGATATTGAAGCCCTTAAACAAGGGGATATGTTACAATCT
>CAZJQL010000004.1:27629-38155 GCA_964548665.1 uncultured Methanosarcinales archaeon | reverse complement strand
GAAGGTGTTTTCACTGGCAGTTATGCAGTCCACCCAATCACAAAAGAGCAGATTCCTGTATATGCTGGCAATTTTGTTTTAGCAGATTATGGTTCTGGAATGGTTATGGCTGTTCCTGCTCATGATCAGAGAGATTTTGAATTTGCAAAAAAATATAACATAAAAATAAAGCAAGTAATTGAGCCGAAAAATAAAATACTGAAAGAAATAACTCAAGCATACATTGAATCCGGTATTCTTTTTAATTCGGGTAAATTCGATGGTCTTGATAGCGATGAAGCGAAAAAAGTTATTGTTAAAGAATTAGAAAAAAATAATGTTGGAAAAGAAACAGTTAATTATAGGTTGAGAGATTGGTTGATTAGTAGACAAAGATTTTGGGGCACACCTATTCCTATTATTTATTGTGATAAGTGCGGAGTAGTTCCTGTTCCTGAAAAGGATCTTCCTGTGAAGTTGCCTGAAGATGTTGTTTTTGAATCTGCTGAAAATCCATTGAAAGAACATAAATCATTTTTGAACACTACTTGTCCTAAATGCAAAGGAAAAGCAAGAAGAGAAACAGATACAATGGATACTTTTGTTAATAGTTCTTGGTATTATTTAAGATACAGTGACCCGAGGAATAGTAAAGCAGCGTTCGGTCAGCAGAGCGCCAATTATTGGTGTCCTATTGATCAATACATTGGCGGAAAAGAACATGCTTGTATGCATTTAATTTATATTAGGTTTTACACAAAGTTCTTGAGAGATTTAGGACTACTTAGCTTTGATGAGCCTGCAATAAATTTGTTTAATCAAGGCATGTTGCAAGGACCAGACGGAGAAAAGATGTCTAAATCTAAGGGAAATGTTATTTTGCCTGAAGTTATTTCAGAAAAATATGGTTTGGATTCTGCGAGATTATTTTTAGTTTCTGTTGCTAGTCCTGATAAAGATATTAATTGGAGTGATCAGGGCGCTGAAGGTAGTGCAAGATTCATAAAAAGAATTTTTGATTATGTGGATAATGTTAAATTCGGCAAAACTTCTAAACGCATAGAGAGTAAGTTGCACAAGACAATAAGAGATGTTTCTGTCAATTTAGAGAATTTTAAGTATAATTTGGCAGTAATCAATATTAGAGAGCTTTTTGATTCTTTTGAAGAAGAAATTAGTAAAAAGGATTTTGAGTGTTTCTTGAAGTTGCTTTCTCCAATATGTCCACATATTGCAGAAGAGTTATGGGAGAACATGAGTAACAAAACATTCATATCTGCAGAATCTTGGCCAAAGTTTGATGAATCAAAAATAGATGATAAGCTTGATTATTTTGAGGAAATGTTTGAGAATTTAAGAAAAGATGTTATTGAGGTTATGCGTATTGTTACAATTGAAAAGCCTAAAGAAATAAAATTTATTGTTTCTGATTCTTGGAAGTATGATTTGGTTAAAATGTTTAAGGATGTGACTAAGGATTCTTTTAATCAAAAAGAAGTTATTCAAAAAATTATGAGTTCTGATTTGAAGAAACATGGTCAAGAGGTTATGAAGCTTGTTCCTTCCTTTTTTAAGGATGCATCCAAGTTACCTAAGCAAAATATTACTCAGGAAGAAGAAAAGAAATTTTTGAATGAAAGTAAAGATTTATTCAGCAAGGAGTTTGGTTTGAAAATAGTAATAGAGTGTGCAGAGTCTTCGAAAGAACATAAAGCTAAAAATGCTTTGCCTGGTAAACCTGCAATTTTAATTTCTTAAGTTGTTTATGTGTAGGATTTTTTTAATTAAAGATATCCAGAATGGACTTAGTAATAGTGTTATTGATATTACTGCAAGAACTATTTGATAGTCTGAATTTAATATTATTCCGGAAGACAGGCCTAATGCAAGCAGTACGAAGCCAAATTCTCCTGCCTGGCTTAATATCGCTCCGGCATATATGCTTTGCTTCCAATCTTGACCTAGAGATCTCAGAATTATTGAGTTTATTAAAGTGTTTACTATAAATACGAAGCCAACTATGATCATAATGTCTCTTAGATTTTCAAGAACTATGTTTAAGTCCATTATTATTCCTACATAAACAAAAAATGCTGCTAAAAATATGACGTAGAAGGAGTGGAGACTTTCTTTTACCCATTCTTCTTGTTTTATTGAAGATATTGTTATTCCTGCGATGAATGCTCCTAGTGCTGCAGATATTTCAAACATGCTTGTTATTGTTGCAAAACCTAAACATAAAATTAGTGCAGCAAATACTTGTAACTCTTTGTCTCCTTTTAAAGATTTTAAGGGCATCATTAGCTTTCTTTTTCTAATTAACCAAACCATAAACCCTATTGTGATTATCGCACCTATTATTTGAATTATTGTTGTTGTATAACTGGTGTTTTGATTGCTTAACATTTGTAAAACCATCATCATAGGAATTACTGCGAGATCTTGAACTATTAATATTCCAAGGACGTTTTGGCCGGTCTTTGTATTGAGTTCTTTCCTTGATTGTAATAATTTTATAACTACAGCAGTGCTACTTAACGTGATTATGAAAGCTATTAGTACGCTTCTTTGCATGCTCCATGAAAGCCAATTTCCTAGAATTAAGAATAAGCCTAAAGTTAGTAAGATTTGAGCAAGAGTTCCTATTATTGCTATCTTCCAATTTGATAATAATTTGGAAAGGTTTATTTCCATGCCTACAAAAAAGAGTAGAAAGATTATTCCTAAATTTCCTATGAATACTAACAAATCAGAGTTATTTATTTGGCCTAAAACAAAGGGTCCTAAAATTATTCCTCCCAAGATATATCCTATTACGTTTGGTTGGTTTAATTTTTTCATAACTAATCCTATTATCAGAATTATTAAGCCTGTTAAAACGAATCTTGTTATTATAGGATCTGCTTGCATAAAATTTTCAAGTTTAGTTTATTTTTAAATCTTTAGATAAAAGTGCGCGCCTGAAAGTGGATCTAACTTTATGCGAACAGTTTGTTCTCAGCTCTTCCTCCTTCCTGCGATCCCTCAAACGCCATAAATCAAGGTTATGGCTGCTTCATTCCTGACCTGACCAGGATTCCATGAATCACGACCAAGAGGGACAGGATATCGACAGTTGAGTTGAGACTGTTCACACAGAGCAGACCTCCTCTCAGGCTTCGCCCCCCACGTAAAGCCGGTTTTGGGTAACAAGGCACGGCTACCGCCCCGGGCTAGCATTGAGAAGAAATGATTTTTTATTTATAAGTCATTCTAAAAAGACAATTATTTTCCATATAGTAAATAAATAAAGAACACAAAAAACACCAAGTGAACTAAAATATTTAGAATAATAATAGGAATTTCCTCTTTAGCAAAATAAATAAAATTTATAGTTTCTCAGAATCTTTTTTCTACATTCTGCATTATTATAACTTGCTTGCAACACCAAGTATCAATAAATTTCCCCCCAATAGTGCTGCCCGCCGCAAGCAACATCAATTCTTGTACTGAAGCACCAGCAGGAGTAGGAATGTGAAACTATAATGCAACCAAAGAAACGTTAGATATCAATTGATTTAATAAAACTAGCCTATAGAATCATAGACATAGAAACAAGATCTACATTTAATGTCTCAATCACATACTAAAAAAAAACCTGCGAACTAAAAAAATACGTTCATCCGTCAAATATTTAAAAAGAGTCTAATTATTTACAAAGTATGGCTATTGAAATGACTTTTTTAGGAACGAGCAGCATGGTTCCCACAAAAGATAGAAATGTGCAGGGAATCTACTTAGATTACAAAGGAGAGGGCATTTTAGTTGATTGCGGTGAAGGAACTCAAAGACAAATGAATATAGCCGGAATAAATAGATTAAAAGTTAAGAAAATTTTGATTAGTCATTGGCATGGAGATCATGTTTCAGGATTAATAGGTTTAATTCAAACAATGGGCAACACTGATGAACCCGGAAAACTAACAATATTTGGTCCTAAAGGCACAAGAGAATATATGAATCATTTATTGCAAAGTTGTGTTTTTGATTTAAGATTAAGTCTCGATATCAACGAGTTAAACATTAAACAGAAGAATGTTATTTTTGAAAATGATGATTACATGATTGAAGCAGCTCCTTTAGATCATACAACTCCTTGCTTGGGATACACTTTTATTGAAAAAGATATGCGTAAAATTAATATTGAAAAAGCAAAAAAACTTGGTTTGAGCGAAGGGCCGCTGCTTGGAAAATTGCAAAAAGGAGAATCCGTTAAAATAAATAATAAAACAATTCATCCTGATGATATTTCTTCTATAAAACGAGGAAAAAAAATAGCATTTATACTGGATACAACTCTAACTGATGCTTGTTATGAATTGGCAGAAAGTGCTGATGTGCTTGTTTGCGAAGCAACTTTTGAGTCTGGAAAGGAAGAGAAGGCATTGCAGTTTAAACACATGACTACTGAAATGGCGGGTTTAATCGCAAATAAATCAGGAGTTAAAAAACTTATCCTCACACATTTTTCTCAGCGTTATAAAACTCTTCATGATTTAGAAGAAGAAATCAAGAATCTTTTTCAGAACACAACTCTTGCTTATGATTTTATGAAGGTCAAATTGTAATTATACTTTTTGCCCCATGTTATTATTAATTTTTTCTTTTACAAAGCGAACATTCATTTGTATAAGATTTTTTTCTAATTCTCGAATATAATCTCCTAAATACATTGATCCGGTAACTATGCCTAAATCATCCACTAAGTATATTGTTTCATAATATTCTTTTTTGTCTGATAAATCATTTAGAATTATGAGCATATTTTCTTTTTGTATTGGTTTCTTAGTCAGTATGAAACTTTCAAAATTTCCTTTAGTTGAATATCCTTCTGTTCCTCCAGAAATTATGCATTTTCCCTTCAAATTTAATCTTATTAGACAAAAAATTCCGCCGTATTCATAATGATAATCATGATAGAAAAATATATTAGGGTAACTTTCATAATCTATTAATTGATAAGTAAGTTTTCTATTTGAAGGCCTATATCCGTTCTGATATATATCCTTTAACATCAATGCATATTTTTGGGGATGTAAAGCTCTGGACCATTTAAAATGACTAACTGGACCATCTGCCCAAGTACCATTTTTTTGTGGAAGAGGAAAAACACCAGCATAACCAAAAACATCTTTATCATAAAAATCAAAAACAGTTTGGGGAAAATAATGTTTCTTGTTGGAATTTTTTAAGTTTATAAAAAGAGAATAAAGCTTTTTTTGATCATCATTATCTATATGCTTAAGTATTTGCTCTTTTATGTGTTTTTCGTACGTTCCTCTGTCTAATTCTTGTTGAAGATTTTTAAATCTCTGCTCCAAATATCTTATTTTATCCTCTATGTGATTTTTTTTATATGTTTTTTTTAATAAATCTATTTTTTTATTTAGCAAAACATTTATTTCATCAGAAGGTATAATCGATTGCCTTATAACATCAAAATCTTGTTGGGTTAAATTTTCACTGCATTTATCCGATTCATCCATTATTTTTTTGAAAGTTGCTGAGAAATATCTTAACAGTTCATCAAGCATTTTAATATTTTGGTTTAGTTCTAAAAAGAAATTTTCTATCTTCAAAAGCTTTTTTTTCAAATTTCCTTTAAAATCCAGAAGACCCTTATATTTTTCTAATATTTGTTCACAAAAATAATTTTTTTGATTTACTAGAACCTTAATTTTTTGTTCATCTACAAAATTTATGAAATCCGCTGTCTTTATTAGTAATTCAAAAAGTTCTGGTCTGAAAAATATCAAGATTTGTTCTTTTTTGTCATTTATTGATTTAAGTAATTCATCACAATTGTTTAAATTAAGTTCTTCATTAATTAATTTTGATTTTGAAAATAAAATCAAGCTATATGACTCGTTTAGTCTCAGAAAGCCCGCATTCAGATAATTTTCAACTTTATAAATTAGGAATTTTTTATATTCAGGAACCATGATGTCGTAATTACTTAGAAATTGAATCCCTGGAAGATCTATAGATGAAATGTTTTGTAACGACTTTACAGACTCTTTTTTTAAGCGATTTATATTTTTTAGAATCTTGTTTTTACTTATAAATAAAGTTAGCATTGTTAGAATTATTTTTTGTTTTTTATATATTTTAATATTTCTAGTTCATTAAACAAAAATTCTAAGCAGCAACAAGATTACATGCTTTCTAATTTGGCTATTCTATCTTCAATCGGAGGATGTGTACTAAAAAGATTTGTAAGCCAGGTTTTCTTTTTTCTGAAGGGAGTGCTTATGAATAAGTGTGCTGTTGCTTTATTCGCAGAATCAACCAATGGATCCGGATCATCTCTTATTTTTTTGAGAGCATTCGCCAAGCCTTGAGGGTATCTTGTAAGCATGGCTCCCGTTGCATCTGCAGCGTATTCTCTTTTTCTGCTCAATGCTAATTTTATCATCTCTCCTATTAATGGAGCAAGTAATGCTAAAACCAAACCTATTACTATGAATATTAATTGTGCGCTTCCTGAATTTCTATCGTTTCTTCCTCCTCCCCAGAGAAAGCTTCTAAGCATAAAATCTGACAATAGAACTATAACTCCAACCATTACGGCTGCAATCATCATTGATCTTATATCATAATTTTTTATGTGTGCTATTTCATGTGCAACAACACCTTCTAATTCTTCTCTATTTAATTTATTAAGAAGACCTGTTGTTACAACTACTGCACTATGTTCAGGATCTCTTCCTGTGGCAAATGCATTTAACGCTGTATCTTCTATAACATACGTTTTAGGAGCAGGTATTCCTGCAGCTATTGATAATCCTTCAACAGCATGAAATAAATGAGGATATTCTTTTTTTGTTACAGGCTTTGCCTTTGTTAATGATAAAAGCATGTTTGCGCCTGCAAACCAAGCAATTAAGGCATAAACCATTCCAAATATTACTGCTATGATTATCCCGAAGGTTATACTTCCCCAGAAAAGTCCAACAATTAAGCCGAGAAAAACTATTATTAATAGAAACAAAAAGAACAGTAGCACGGACAGCCAATTATTTTTTCTTATTTCATCAAAGTGCACTAGTCTTTCCATTTTTTCACCCAATTAATAAAAATAAAAAAAGAAATGAAAATCAGAATTTTACCTTAACATTTTTTCTTTCTGATTCTTCTGCCTTGAACATTTCTTGTTTAGTGAAGCTTAGCATGCCTGCAAAAACATTGTTTGGAAACAATTGTATTTTCGTGTTAAACTTCATAACCATATCGTTGTAGAATTGTCTCGAGTAGGCTATTTTGTTTTCTGTTCCTGTAAGTTCTTCTTGTAATTGCAAAAAGTTTTCATTTGCTCTTAATTGAGGGTAACTTTCTGCAACAGCAAATAAACTTTTCAAAGTATCTGATAGCATATTTGATGCTTTAGCTTTTGCTTCTTTTGTTCCAGCATTCAACATTGCAGTTCTTGCTTTGGTTACATCTGTAAATACTTCTTTTTCATGTTTTGCATATCCCTTTACTGTCTCTATCAAATTAGGAATTAAGTCATTTCTTCTTTTTAGTTGAACATCTATCTGAGACCAAGCATTTTCAACTTGATTTCTTAATCGTATTAAACCGTTGTATAATGCAATTATAATTATGGCCAATACTATAACAACCCCTAAAATTATCCACCCTATCATTTTAATCACCTTGAACTTTTGCAGCTAATTTTATATCTTCTGCTTTAATTGTTTTTCTTCCTGCATGGCTTGAGTATTTAACCGCACTCTCCCCTAGTTTTAAAGCATAGTCCTCTAATGCTTCTTTTAACGCGACTTTAGCATTTTCTGCTACTCTGTAAGCTCCTGCATCTTTTAGAAGTCTTTCCATAGCAGCTAAAGGTATTCCTTTTTTGTTTGCCATAATACCCCCTCCTTATCAAGAAAAAAAGGCCAGACATATATAAATATTTTGAAAAAAAAGACCATTTAGGGATTATTGAGCTTTAAAAGTCTTTAGAAAAGTATTATAAATCACATGTAACTAATTTTTTTATGTCTTTAAAGAGTCGAGGAACTAACGGGGAACGGGAACTGGTCCACATGTTTTGGGGCGTTGGTTGGGCTTGTTTTAGAGCTGCAGGTTCTGGTTCGAGCAGATTTCCTTCTCCAGATCTTATTGCAGGAAATAATCTTAGAAAATTAGCCATAGAGGTTAAAATTACAACAGAAGACAGAAAATATTTTACATCTAAAGAAATAGATGAGCTTAAGGAGTTTTCGTTAAAATTTGGTTCTGAACCTTGGGTTGCCGTTCGTTTTTTTAGAAAACCTTGGATTTTTCTTCCTGTTGAAGATCTTGTTCAAAGCAAAGGAAGTTTTTGTGTTACAGAAAATATTGCTGAAAGAAGAGGTCTTTCTTTCGAAGAATTGACAAAAACCCCACATAATTACTTTTAAGTAGTGAATTTTAAAAAAATTTATAAATTTGAACGCTATTCAAGTAAACTTAGGCAAATAAAATGATTTCATTGCAACAAATACAAGCACCTCGCTTGAATCAAAAATTAGAACAAAGGCTGGAATTAGAACAAAAACTGGAGCAGAAAGTAGAACAAAATCAACAGCTAATTCAAAAAGTCAGCCTCGAACTTTATCTTGAAGTAGAAGAATTTATGAAAGGCCTCATAAGAAAAGTGGAAGATGAAAATAGTTGGAAAAATTTCGACAAACACGGCTTTCAGTTTGAATATGCAGCAGTAAAATATGCCGACGTACAACATATTGTTGATGTTACAGGCCCAGGGTTTGCGCATTGCCAATATAATGCGTTTGAAGGCATAGCAAGAGGCGAATGGACTCTCTTCGTAGTCACAGACATGATTCCGAAGGAGTTTGAGCAATATGTTGCACTACATGAAAGAGGAGAACAATTATCTTTAGGAAATCATTATTTTGCAAGCAAACTTGAATTTGCTGCAGTAAAAAAAGATTTTATGATAAAGAAATATGCTTCATGGATAGACAGAACAGCACCTACAAAATTCACAGATCTTACAATACCTGTTGTGTTTCCTTTAATTCCCGAAGATTTTTTAGATGAATTAAGAGAAATGGGCAACAACGTAGATGAACAAAGATATGCAGAGAACTTTATAGAGGAAAATCCTCTGCCTGAATTAATTATGAAAAAAACACTAGAATATGAACAGATAAATAGAAATTTAATATCTGCAATGATTAAAATAGTAGGCCCATCACAACAAGCGATATATGCTTCAGGAAGTAAAAGCAGAGATCCTAATTTAGCTCTATTACAAATTCAAAACATAATAAGAAAAAAAGTTTTAACACTACACCCTAAACTTTTAAAAGTATATTCTAATAAGCTAGTTGAAGAAGACTTCAGGCAGGTTTTCAACATAATTAGAGAAAGCTACATTAAAGAATATGATTGTGCACTTCATATGAGAGCAGATTCTATTAAAGAAACCTTAGGACTAATAAGAGAAAATAAACCTTTTTTGGTTTACACAAAGATCAATTAAATCATTACCTGACCCGGATTAAACACGTATGATTTCTTATCATCAAAATATCCGCACATAAATTTATCAAGAGATATTCCTGTTCTTTTACTCAACATTAAGGCATAAAAATATGTTTGTGTATGGGCGTATTTTTCTCTGTGCGCATTAGGTTTATAGTCCCAAATCCATATCTTTCCATCTTCAATTCTTATTAAATCAATATGACCCGAAAGAGGCAAGTCTGATTTCATCAGTTCTTCAAATTTTTCAAATTCATCTTTGTGCAACCATATAGGTATCTCTATTCCTATTGTTTTGTTATCATAAGATAACATGAACATTTGAACATTCATGTGTGCGTTGTCATAATAATTACTATCAAGACCCATTCTGGCAAGAATGCTAACTTCGTGTTTTAATTCTTCCAGATTGGCTCCCACCGAGAATCGTAGAATAGAACTTCTAGGACCCTTTTCAAAATAAATTGAAGGACAATTTTTCATCACAGCATATAAATAATCCGAAAGCTTAGTTAACTCTGAGATACACAGCTCACTAATCTTAGTTTTGTGCAATCTAAATTGGTATTGTGCGCCATGCATAAGAGATGTGCTTAAAATCATAATAATAAAGAAAAAGTTAGAATATAAAAAAATTGCTTATTTTCTTCTTTTAGGTTTTTTCTTAGAAGATTTAGGCTTTGAGGAAATCATTCTTTCTATCGACCTTTCTTCTTCCTCAATTCTTTGCTCTTCTCTTAAAACTCTGTTTACCAAAGATTCTATGTGTACATCTATTCTTGCAATTCTTCTTTCCATCAAAACAAGAACTCTTAAACTATACACTATTGCAAACAAAGTACCTATTATTATTGCCAATATTACTGTTTCCAGACCCATTTTTTAACACCTCTTGTTTAATATGATATCAATCAAATTTATTGAATTGAGTATATAAAGTTTTTGGAATTATATTAAGCATCTGATTGATTTAACAACATAAAATAACATAGTAATATGGAAGTCAAAGAAAA
>CAZJQL010000004.1:5605-27612 GCA_964548665.1 uncultured Methanosarcinales archaeon | reverse complement strand
ACAACAAGTAAGAATTATAAACAAACCCTGCTTTCTCAAACAAATGGTCATTTTCAGTGCGACACAAGAAAAAGGATGCGAAGTATTTTCAGAGATGGAGCTTAAATCCAGATTTAATGTCATTTCGCAGACGCATAAAAGCTTTGTCTCTTTTGAAACGACTCTGGAAAAAGCAGCAGAGATTAGTTACAGTTCTCAAAGCATCAAAAGAATATTAATTCATATTTCTTCCGGAACCTTTAAACAATTTGATGACCTGTTAGATATCCTTTCAGAAAATTTCAAAGATTCTTTAAACACACTATCAGAGATTGTAAATTTTTCATCATTCAAAGTGGAGTGTGAACGATTCGGAGAACATACATTCAATAGCGTAGACCTTGAGCAAAATTTGAGCAAACTCTTGAAAGATGAAATTAAAAAGGAAATTAACTTGTCTAATCCTGATATTTCATTCTATATTCAAATTCAAGAAGAGGCATTTGTTTTAGGTCTTGATTTTGCAGGACGAGATCTAAGTAAGAGACAGCACCTTATTTTTAATAACCCTAATAATCTTAAAGGAACTCTTGCATATAATTTATTATTATTCTCAAATTATAAACAGAAAGATGTTATTCTTGATCCTTTTTCTTTGGCAGGAACGATATGTATTGAAGCAGCAATCTCATCATCAGGAATGCCTGTTAATTACTACACTAAGAATTTTAATTTTCTTAAAAAAGAAATATACAAAAAAGATTTTTCAGAAATTTTGAAAAAAATTGATTCGAATATTAAAAGTGTGTCTCAAAATTTCATTTACAGTTGTGACTCTTCTTTCAATAATGTGTCAGCACAAAAAAAGAATGCCAAAATTGCAGGCGTAGAGAAATTCATCTCTTTTTCGAGAAAAAACGTGGAAGATTTAGATCTGAAATTTTTTGACAAAGACATAGATTTAATTATATCAAAAATAATAGAACCATCCAAGAGCGTTCCTGAACATGTTTGTATAGATGTTTATTCTTACTTATTTAAGAATGCGAAAGAAATACTTTCAAAAAGCGGAAGAATGGCAGTTATAGTGAGAAACCCTTCATTGTTTTTGGAAGTGGGAACTAAAAATAATTTCATTCTTGAAAAACAACATGAAGTGTGGCAAGGAAAACAGGCGTTTTATTTTTGTCTGTTAAAAATAAATAAATCTATAACAAAACAAAAAAATACATAAATGGAATAGATGTTTTTTAAATTGGTGATGAACTTTGAATTGTGACACATGCGGTAAAGGAGGACAGCTTTTTGATGCGGACATAGAAGGAACAGTTCTTGTTGTTTGTACAGATTGTGCTAAATTTGGAAAAGTTCTTAGAAAGCACTCCACCAAGGATAATTTCACTCAGAAGTTTGTGGAGACTAAGAAAAAAGTTGTTGAGTCTGAACCGCAAAAAATTATTGTTTCTAACTACTCATCTATTATTAAAAAAGCCAGGGAAAAAATGGGCTTAAATCAAGAAGATTTTGCTAAACTTCTGCAAGAAAAAGTTTCTTTAATCCAACATTGGGAGTCTGGAAAAATGGAGCCAAGCATTCTTGTTGCTGAAAAGATTGAAAAACAATTAAAAATAAAACTTGTCGACGTGTACAGAGATGATTTAACTTTGGAAACAAAGGAAGCTAGAGGTCCTCTTACCATAGGAGACATAATAAAGTTGAGAAAAAAATGAATAAAAAGTACATAAAAATAATTTTATTTTTAATAATAATTCTTGGTTTTGTATTGAGACTTTGGCCTCTTCAAGTCGCACATTGGTGGGACGAAACAGCTTATTTACAAAATGCAGAGGTTATTTTTTCTGGAAGAACTAATTATGACGAGTTCGAGATTAGACCCCCATTATTATCCGTATTGATTGCAGGATCATTTCAAATTTATCATCATGTATTCTCTGCCAGTTTTTTAACAGCAATATTGGGGAGTTTAGGAATCTTGTTCATATTTTATTTAACAAAAGAAATGTATTCTGAAAAGACAGGCATAATATCTGCAATAATTTATAGCCTCTCACCCGCTTTAGTACAATCATCTCATTGGATTATGACCGAAGCAATCGCTCTGAGCTTCATAATAGGCGGCTTATATTTTATAATAAAATCGAATTTTGAGAACAAGAAATATATTTTCATTTCATCTTTACTCTTTAGTTTGGCGTTTTTAACTAGATTTACATCAATAATATTAATTTTTATTTTTGCAGCTTATTTTGTTTCTAATAATTTTTCTTTGAAGTTCATAAAAGATAAATTATTTCTTTGGGGAGCATATATGCTGTTAATCTCAGCTCCTTATTTTATTTGGGTCCAAATAAAATACGGATTTTTTTTGCATACGTTAATCAGAGCTAATTCCGTGGTTTCTGATTTTAACGAACCGGTGTATTTTTATGTTATTAATTTATTTACATATCTTCCAATTATTCTGAGCACAGGCATTATTATCTATATAATTAAAACGATAAGCAACAAAAATTATGAGAAAATAAGTAAACTTGAAAAACTTATGATTTTTTGGATAATAGGTTACATCATATATGTCTCCTTAACTCCTCATAAAGAACTAAGATACTTATTGCCTGTTTTTCCTCCAGCAATAATATTAACCAGCAAAACAATTAGCTCGCTACTAAATAAGGAATTATTTGTTGTTAAAAAACTTAAATATTACAATATGTTAAACAAAATAATTATTATGGTGTTCTTGATTGCGGGCGTTGTTTCATTTTCACCATCATTCGCAAATTTAAATCAGCCTTTCATAAACATTCAACAAACCAATGAAATGGTTATTGCTGATTTTATAAATGCAAATTATTCTAATTACAGCAATATTTACACTGTTAGCGAAATGCCTGTAATAGCATTTTATACTGGATTAAACATAAATCCAATTTACGCAAGAGATTCTGAGTTTTATAGATATTATGAAACTAATATGAATGAACCCGGGCTTTTCATTTATTATGCGGATAGAGTAAAAGAACCTTCTTTAGAGTGGATTAATAACAACACAAATTTCAGATTAATAAAAAATATTGAATCTATTTATATTTACACATATAAATAATTAGTCACATAAAGTTTGTCTGACTCTAGCGGAACTATATTCTTGACAAAGAACATCTTTCATTTTGTTTTTTTCAACTAAACCACTATAAGCTTTGTTTTCAATAATTAATGAAGGGAACTCCGTTATATTATATGTGGCCTTAAATAAATCTATTAAAGATTCTTTATCTCGGAATGTTTCATCTATTGAGAATACAAGCAAATCGTCTTTCATAACCCTTTTGTAATAATCTAAAACATCAGCTTGCGTGGTGCAATCAGGACAACTTTTATCATCAGAATAAAAATATATTATTGTTACAAAGTCATACTCTGGGCATAACTCCTTTAACTCTCTTGAAACTTGCCAAAATTTTATCTGAGAAAGCATGTATTCCCTCTTTAGACTTTCAAAATCTTGCTTTCTCACATCTGCTTGTTCATAATATGATTCTATTCTTTGTCTGTTATTTTCCAAGTCTTCCATGAATCTTGTGAACAAAACTTGAAAAGCTCCACAACTCTCAGAAAATGGTTCTTGTTGCACCAGCTCATATTGTAATCTCAAACTATTCAAATCTAGTCTTTGCTTATCGTTTATTGTCTGAAAATAATCTACTCTTTTCACTTCCATCATAAATCCGAGAAAAAAACCTAGAAGAAATATCGCTAAAGTTATTATAAATGCTATTGCATATTTTCTTTTCTCTATTTTTCTCATCATGTGTGAATTACCTATTTGTTTATATTATTTTTGTTCATTTCTTGTTTATTTTTTCCAATCACTTCCCCTACCTAGTACAATATCTTTGAATACACCTATCCAGACTATTCCTAAAAAAAGATAGTATAAAAAGAAATAAAGACCGAATGATGCCGTTCTTTTTATATTGTACCTTTCATCATAAAGTCTCAGAGAAAGCCATATCACTATACCACTTAATAACAAGAATATTGCAAAAGCAGTAATTGTTCTTAAATCTAAATCATATAAAACGACATCAAATCTTATAGTACTTATGTACTTTATTATATTGAAATTAAATAATTTTAACATCGAATAAAACTGTATTAGCGATTTTCTCAGTTCATTTAACACCAGAACTATGACCGTCACGCTTAAAATTCCTGAAATTAATATCACAGGTAATTGAAATAATCCGAAATCTCCATATTTTTTGTTGAACATCATTTTTCTATAATCCAAGAGATTTTTGAAAGTTCCCAAGTTCCACCTGTGTCTTTGCTTGTATAATGCTTTCAACGTATTAGGTGCTTTTGTATATACAAAGGCACCATTTGCTTGAACTATAGAATAATTTGCTTTCTGAATCCTCATAGCCATCTCCATATCTTCTGTTTTATGTGCTTCTCTAAAATAACCAACTCTTCTTATAACTTTTGTTCTGTAAGTTGAGAGCGGGCCTGGAGTAACATGTATAGAATTTAACTTGCAAATCAAACTTTTATAAAAATGGTTTACCGCATATTCAAACCATTGTACTTTTTGCAAGTAATTTTTTGGCTCATATACTTTTAAAACAGGAGACACAGCACCTATTTTAGGATCATCAAATTTCTTCACTATTTTCAGCAGAGCATCTTTTTTAGGCAAAGAATCTGCATCTAGTGTTGAAAATAATTCTGTATCTACATATTTAAGAGCATTATTCAAAGCAGAATATTTGCCCCCATTTTTTTGAGTTATAATTTTAATATCCAGATATTCATTTTTTTTAATCAGCGCATCAAGGTACGAACTAGCAACCTGAAGCGTTTTATCCTTAGAACCATCATCTATAAAAAAAATCTTTATTTTATTTTTAGGATAGTCCAAAGCATAAGCTGATTTGAGGGTGCCGAGTATGTTTTTTTCCTCGTTATAAGCAGGAATTAATAGACTCACTTCGGGTAAATCATCTGATTTTTTTACTCCGCGCTCTTCTTCTTTATCCATAAGAACAAGAAGCCAAAAAACGACATAATATAACGAAATAAAATAAATCAAGCTTTGTATTATTTCTGTTGTTCCCAGCATCTTAAATCACACTACACAAGATTCTCCACATCATTATCTTTAATGTATCTATATATTTCCACACCATCATTTTCATATACTTTTACAAATTCTTTAGCTCTTAGAAGAAAAAACATCAGACCTTCTTCTTTGTTGTTCCATAGCCTTTGTTTCATTTCAGAATCCAAGAATATGTATTTTATGGAATTATTATCTAATTCAGTCTTTAATTCAGCCAGATTTTTAGAGTAGTATATTTTTTCTGCGACACTTATTTTTTCATAATAATCACCAGATTTAAATGATCTGCTGTCGAGGTATGTTTTTCTTTTTGCCATGTTTTGAATAATAAAACCATTCTCCTCAGAACTAAGAATTATATCTTGAGGCTCGCTGGTTCTTAAATAAGAAGCTCCGTGTGTTTGCTCAGAAGTTATAGTTTTTATTATTGTGGCATTAAATAAAACTGTTGAAAAAATCAAGCTACACATTATTAAAATTAGCGTTATGTTTTTTTTTTTTTCCAATCTCCATTCTCTTTTTATTAGATAAGTTATTGCGGTTCCAGCATAAATAGAGAATATTGTTATTAATAATATCTTTATTGAAGGATAAATAAACGATGTTAAAAACAAAAAAGATAACGATAGTATAATTGAATTTTTGTTTTTTGTTTTATCCCACCAATAAAATAGTCCTATAAGCGCTAAGCCTAATATCATTATAGTATATCCTTCTAGGGATCCGAATTCACTGAAAAATTGCCCTGCACCAAAATAAGAAGATGTTAATTCATATGATATTTTTATAGGATCCAAAAAAGCAATTAATAATAGAATTATTGATGATGCTAAAAACAGATATGCATTTTTAACTTTATTATTGGGCGTGAAGATTAAATTAAAGACTGAAGAAATTATTAAAACAGATATGCCCATAAGTATATTAGATAATAATAAAAAGCCCAGACTTATAATTGCAGACATTTTATTTCTGATGAGAAGAAATATTGTTAATAATGCCAAAAAGTAATTAAGATTTTTAGGACTGAAAACGATAAAAGTGTATAATAAAGCAGGAGATAGAACTGCAATTATTAATGAATAATATTTTATTTCTTCATCCACACCCGCGTGTTCCAATATTTTGAAAAGCAAATAAATAGATAATAAAGCAAACAATAAAGGAATAAACATTATCAGCCATTTGGTATTTATAAAAGAGTACGCCATAATAATATAAAATGCATTAATAGGAATTTTCTGTTCCTGAATTAAGTCGAAGGATAAATTATTTGTATTTCTTATTTGATCAATTATTCGTTCATGATAATATACTTCTTCAGACAAGTATGTTTGATTTCCAAAAAGTTTTATTAGACTCGGAACACCTATAAGAACCAAAAAAGCAATTATCATCAACAAATTTCTTTTGAAATTATTGTTTCCCAAATAATCTAAAAATCTGAAAGATTTTTTGTTTTTTGATTTCATATTGACCACCGATTAATTTCTAACTAATTATCAATTTTTTGGAAGTATGCATTTTAATTCATAGATCCTTACGTGATTTTGAAGATTTGTTTGATAGTTATTTTGAGAGTCTATTTCGGGATAAACATATTCAAAGCAAGAATCATCTAGAAAATATAATTTTTTTATTCCTAGTTTTTCTTGCGAATAATTTGTGAGCAAAACATAATTGATTCCGTAATAGTTAAATGTTTCAAGAGCACTAGTCAAAAATCTTTGCTTATAAACCCCTGTTACATCTTTGTATCTTGCATCAATATTAGGAATCAATAAATAATTTTCATCCATGACATTCTTTTTTCCTGAATAAAAACTCATGGCGCTACCTTCTTTAGGATGAGTCAGTATAACTGAGTTTTCAGGAACATTTTCTTTTAACCATTTAAATGCGACTACATCTTCTTGACCAGGTCTTGAGTCTTGATTATTTAAAATATAAGTTACAGTAGGTAAAAACGTTATTAATGCAATTATTGCAGAACCATATACAAAATATTTAGCTGCATTTTTTAGTTTTAACATTTTTGAAGAATCATAAATTTTTCTAAGTGCTTCTGCAGACATAACACACAACGCTATGCCTAAAAACATAAGTCCTATTGACAATTGAATGAATTGTAACCAAACTAACAAAAATATTGCTGTACAAATACTCATCAATAAAGTCAAAGTTTTTCTTTTTATTATAAAAAATGCAGAATATATGCTGATTAATCCGAATATTAAGGGTAATGCTCCTATGCTTAATATGCTTTCAATAAAAGTTACTTCACCAAAAAACTGCATTAAAACAGTTTGAGGAACATTCTGCCAAATCACAGTTTCTTTATGAAATAAGAACGCATTTTTGTAAATAATCATATTAACCCAAAACACCAAGAAAAGAAAAAAGAGCACTAATTCTGAAGTTCTTTTACTTTCCCTGAACCCTTGTATTTTTACAAAGGCTGCATAAATTAGAAGACTTAGAACAAGTATGAAAGAAGCTGGATGAATTAGAGTCAATGCCACCATAGAAATTAATAGTTTGTTGACATAAGTTTCATCTCTCAGAGTACTTATGAAATAGTATACCGTCAGAAAAAAAAGAGGAATGACTGCAGAATAAATAGAAGCATTATTTATGGTGTTGTTAAAAAAGACCGGAACTATCCCTGAAATACCTGCAGTTAACAAAGATGTAGTATCTTCTTCAGTTATTGTTCTGGCTATGAAGAACACAACAATAAGAGTGAGTGTTGCCAAGATGTTTGGAACTATTTTAGCCACCAATTCCAAAGGAATAAATAAACTGAATAAGGCTAAAAAGTAATGATACACGGGACTGAACACATGAGTTCTTCCAGAATAACTCAATTCATCTTTAAATAAAGGTAAACCCGAGTCTTTTATACTATTAACATGTCTTAACGTAGAATATGCTTCATAATCTAAGTATTGTATCTGAAATGCTATAATTAATCTTAGTGCCAATACAAATGCAAATATAGCAATTAGCCATATCTTTGTACTTTTATTCATAAATAAACTGAAAAGAATGTTGTTTTAAAAATATAATGGAAAAAAAAGGATAAAATTTACTCCTCATCCTGATTATAGCTTGGAACCGCTGACTTGCTTATAATCATTATGTCTCCTATGTTCTTTACTAATTGATGAGGCACAATTACTCCTTTAGCATTCCCTAAGACCTTTATTAAGAATGAATTCTTGGTAGCTCTTACTTTCCAGCCAAAGATTTTAGTATTTGTAACTATAACTTCTTCAACATCACCAAAGTATTCTCCTGTATCTGTGAATACTCTCATATCATAAGTTTCTCCAACACGTTTCATTTTAAGCATTTAAACACCACCTTCACATAGTTATACTTTCCCAAAAAAAGGCATTATTAGTATATAAAACTTTTGTTTCAGCTTAATTTAGGCACAATTTAGTTAAAACCGTAGTTTAATAATCTAATTCAAATATTCTATTGATTTGTATATTCTTGCTTGTTCTAGTTCTAGAGCTATGTTGTCTTTTGCATTTTGTACATATATTTTTTTAGTGTTTTTAAGATATTTTATTATGTTGAGTATAGCTCGTATTTTTATTACTTCTACATTTCTTAAATCTAGTAAAACGTATTTGTCTTTTGCTTGCTCTAATTCTGGAAGTGCTTCAAGCACCTTGTCTTCGGGCAAAACCAAGTCATAGTTTTCAAGTTTATCTTCGATGCTCAAACTATTACCTTCATTTATTTGCTATTCTTCTAGCCATTTCTAAGTAATTCTTGGCTGCTTGTCTATAGGGATAACTTTGAAGAAAGGGTTTTTTTTCATGTAATGCTTTGTCAAAATTGTCATCATGAGGTATAACTGCCATAACTGGTAAATTCAAGTATCTCTCTATTTCTTCTATAGTTAATTTATGCTTCTTTTTTTCGAACTTGGTGACCATTAGACCAGTTATTGTTTTATTAAAGTATTTTATGAAATCGATGAGTCTTTTTGCATCGACAACTGATGCTCTGTCTGGATTTGTTACTATTATTACTTCATCAGCTATATGCATAAGTTTTTCTGTTTCTCTGCCTAATCCAGGAGATCCATCTATTATCACGTAGTCAGAAATTAAGTGAAGATCTTGCAGATTTCTTTTTAGTTTGTCAAAATCTATTAATTTCATGCTTGTTACAGCTATATCTGCGGGCATTATTTTTAGACCTGTTTCCGGGTGAACATATATTGCTTTTTGAACAGGCTCATCTCTGCACATGACGTCGTGAAGGGTTACCGGAAAGTGAGGATTTCCTAGATGTATTGATAAGTTAGGGGAGCTTAAATTTCCATCGACAACAACGACGTTTGTGCCCAATTTGTGTAGTGCTAAACCGAGATTTATAGATGTTGTTGTTTTTCCAACACCTCCTTTTCCGCTTAGAACAGTTATGAATTTAGTCATTTTAGTATTTTTTTTGTTTTGGAGTATTTAAAATTATTCCTCTCCTACAATTATTTTTCTTACTTTTTTGAAGAATTCCATTTGGAAATGATAATAGCTCGTCATTATGTCTATATTTACTAGTTCTTCCCTTCCATCAACTATTGTTCTCATAGTTACGTGTCTTCTGTATTCTTGTTCTCTGGTTTGATTGGGTGCTTTGTGTATTTTTCTTAGAAGAAAAAACAATTCTACGTTGTCTATTGTTTGTTTATCTTCAGCATATAATTCTTTTACAGTGTTGCCTTTTTCTATAGGGGATTTTGGAACTTCTACTATTTTTTTTTGTTCTACGGCGTGTTTTAGCAGTGCAGTAAACATTGCATCGTACGCTTCTATCATTCTGTTTATGGCATTTAGAAATACATCTATGGTTCTAGTGTATTTTAGACTTACGTAAATTAAATGGTCTACTCTTTTTAGTTCTTCTCTTGCATCATCTAAAGATTCCATCATTTTTTTGTGTCACCCTGTAAACTTGGTCTATGAATTTTTTTATTTCTTCTATGTTTCTTTTGAGCTCCGAAGGAGTTAATGTTCTTAATTCGTAATTATCACTTGCAATGACGTATTTGTCTTTTCTGGCGAACTCCACAGGACTTTCTTTGTGAGCGCCTATGATTTCTTTTAAATCGGACGTAAGTCTTAATATTTTTGAGTCAAAACCATAGTTTTTTAGAACTTTGTCTCTGAAAACATCTAATTTGCCTTGTAGTGTTTCGTGATAGGGAGGTATTCTCTTGAATAATCGTTCATATTCAAGCACCGCAGTTATTGCATTATCTGTCGCTTGTAATAGATTGGTGGAAACAGAAACTAAAATTTTAGGATCTTTGAGCATCGGATAACTCATTGTTAACATGTGGTCTGCAACTTGGACGTTTTTTCTTGCTTTTTCTCTG
The DNA here is from genome assembly GCA_964548665.1 of uncultured Methanosarcinales archaeon. Taxonomy (GTDB): domain Archaea; phylum Nanobdellota; class Nanobdellia; order Woesearchaeales; family 21-14-0-10-32-9; genus 21-14-0-10-32-9. The sequence continues at coordinate 17,089 of CAZJQL010000004.1, read as the reverse complement.
AGTTCTTGATATTTTTCCATCCAGAGTAGTTATGGAAAAGAAATATATAAATCTACCTAAAATTAGTTTGTTTCTTTAAGAGACAGTATCGCTTCAGCCAAATCTCCTTCTGCAGCCTCTAATGCTTCAATGGCTTCTTCTTCTGTGCATCCTGTTTGATCAATAACTGTTTTTATATCTTCTTGAGTTATTTCTTGGTTTGAATCAGACTCAAGACTCCTTTCTTCATAGTCGCCAGATAATTGAAAGGTGACTTGTCCAGCCATATTAACTTTTTGTACAGAAGGCTCTTTAAATACTAATTCTCGATCTTGTAGTTTTATTATTACTTCTACTGCCTCTAAATCCTCTTGTTTTATTCCAAGCTGTTTCATTGCTTGTTTCATTTGTCTTGGATTTATTCCTGGAAACATAAAATCACCTTGTATTTTTTTAGTTACTAACAAAGCTTTTGATTAAACTCTATAATCCTGTGAGCAGTAGAATTATAACTATCATTGCAAGTATTCCGAATATTACAATTTGTGGCGGAATCATTATTTTAGATTTTTCTGATTCAAAGTATCTTGTAAGACCTGCTCCTGATGATGGTAGAGATATTCTGTTGTCTTTTGCCATTTAAGCAAGAAAGATATTCCTTTTTATATATGTTTTCATTGGAATAGTTCCTGTTTTCAAAGAAGAAAAGACGCGACAAATCATTTTTGTGTGTATTTTTCTAGGAATTTTATTGCACTCATTCTTGAGCGTCTTTTTAACTTTCTTGCTAAATAGTTGTCTTTCAATTCATTTTTGAGCCAATTATAAAATACATTGTTGGGCTTTGTAAATGTTTTATAATCAGAATCATCTATTAATCTTAAAGCTTCTAGCAAGTCCATTATATTTCTTATTGCAATATTTTTGCTTTCTAAGATAAGTGCTTGTTCTTCAGACACAGTTATTATAACTCTGCCTTGTTGTTTTCTCTTTGTTCTTATTCTATTTATAGATGTAGTTTTAATTATTATAACCGTTACAGTTAATAAAATTAAGGATATTCCTGCAAGTATTATTAATTCCAAGTATAATTTATCTATTTGAGCATTGAATAACATTGCTTTTCTTATTCCTTCAGAAGCAATTACGTAAGGGTTATACTTTGCTATGCTCTGTATTGTTTCGGCGAGCGTTTCTAGAGGCAATATTAAATTAGACAAGAATATTAACACAGAGCCTATTCCTATCGAAGTCATAGTCATTCCTTCTGACGTGCTAAATGTGTGTCCTATTAACATGCCGAGAGTTACAGCCATCGTTATTCCTAAGAATATAACTGCTGCACTCATGCCTAGATTTGCTAAAACAGGAACTCCTAAACCGAAGTATGCAAGAGTTAGTATTGCAATTACTTGTATTAATATTATTATTAGTGCTGTTAAATATGTTGAGAACACGAAGTGTGAATCTCTGGTTGGCGTCGTAAAATTTCTGAATGAAGCTCTAGAATCTTTTTCTATGAAAACCAGTGTGCTTGAAAGCATCATTCCCACGAATAGTATTACTAGCATAAGAAGATATGGAAAAGCATATGTCGTTCTATTATTTTTAGAAGATAATTTTTCTATTTGTGTTGATACTGGATTAACTATGCTTCCGGATGTTGTAAAATTGAATGCATCAATGTTGTTTAATATGTTTTGTTGTCTTGAAATAACTGAGTTCGTATTTGATTTTATTTCTGCTAAATTAGATAATAATGAAGATACATCAGATAAAACATCTGATTTTATATTTCCAGCATCATCAAGTCTGTCTTGAAGATCTTCTAGTTCTTGTTCAACATCAGTAAGTTTTTGATATAAGTCATCTGCATCAGCCGTAGAATTAGCTATATCTGTAAGCGTTGTGTTGAGATTTGCTAATCTCGATTTAAATGAATCTTTTTCAGTTAGCACATATCCGTTGCTTTCTATTTCTGAAACTAAAGAATAACCTTTTGTTAGAACTGATTGAGCATCAGCTTCTAATCCTGAAAATTCATCTGCAACAATTCCTGCAACTTCAGGAGCGTCATCTAAAGTTACTGTTGCTTCATCTACATCTAATTCATTTAGAGAAGATTTCGATGATGCTAAAATGGCCTCAGAATTTTTTACTAAATCTTCATTTTTTTGGAGAGATTCTAAGCTTTCTGAAGCTTCAGTTGATGCTATAGAAACAATGCCTAGGAGATCTCCTGCTAATTCTTTGCTTACTTCTTGACTTTCATTACCAATATTAAAGCTCAAATCAGATATTAATTGATACACAAAATTAGTTCTTGTATTATCAACATAGAATTTTATTTCATTTGTTTTATTGTTTTCTAAAATAAAGTTTTCTGGAAATATGACACATGCAACAGTAAGACCTTCTTTGGTTGAAGATATACATTGCTCTTGAGTATCAAATTCTAAAATATTATTTCCAGTAGTATTTAGTCTTGACAAATATCTCTGAGTTAATTCTCCTTCATCAAAGGTTTTTACCCCTATGTTTAATGTTGTTTTCGTTTCATCCGTAAAGCTTACACCTATTATTAAAACTATGAGCAGAGGAGCAAATAGCACGACGAGTGCTGATCCTTTGGATCTTGCTAAGAGTTTAAAATTTTTAATTAGAGTTCTTATTAGTTTCATCTTCCTTTCCTTCTGAATCCTTTCCTTCTAAAGATTTTTGTCTATCTTTGTCATTTGACTTTTTTTCTTTTGCTTTTACATCAGAATAATTTTTTTCATCATCTTTTTTATTCATAATTATTTTCTGTTTTTGCTCTAGTAAGTCTTCCTTATTAGCATCTGTTTTTTCTTCTCGTTTATCAGATTTCTTCAATTTCAAATCTTTTTTTTCATTTAGAGATATAAACAATTGATCGAGGCTAGGTTTCACAATCTTTATTTCGATAACTTTTTCTCCTTTTTTTTCTAACTTACTCATAATATTGCTTATTATTTTTTCAGGATCGGTGCACGTTAGAACAAGTCTACCTTCAGATACTTTGTATTCGTGTATATGTTTTTTGAAACATCTTCTTAAATAAGCTCCTGAAAATTCATAGTTTCCTGGATATGTTTCTATTACTAGTTCTTGATTTTTCAAGTATTTTTCTTTTAGCTCTTCAGGAGTTCCTCTGTCAAAAACAGTTCCATCTTTTAATATAACTATAGATGTGCATAAAGTTTCTAATTCATTTAAGTGATGACTTGACAATAATATTGTTGTTCCTTTCTTGTTTATTTGCTTTAATAAATCCCAAATGTTGTTCCTCAATATAGGATCTAGATCTGCTGTAGGTTCATCCAAGATTAGCAATTGCGGATTATGAACTAAAGCACAAGCTATATCCAGCCTTCTTTCCATTCCTCCAGAAAGATTTTTACCTAGTATGTATGAAGCGTTATTCAAGTTCATCAATTTAAGAAGAGTGTTAACATTTGTGTTTAGTGTGTCTCTAGATAAATCATATAATGACCCGAAATACATAACATTTTCCTTTACAGTTAGTTTTTCATAGAAACTTGGAATTTGAGATGCAAAACCGTAAACCCTTTTGAATTTTCTCTGTTGTTTATATACTGATTTATATATTACTGTTTCGGTTCCCAATAAACCTGGTTCTTTGAAAAGAACATCTCCAGAATCTGCTTTTATAAATCCAACCAGACAATTTAAGAAAGTTGTTTTTCCAGTACCGCTAGCACCTATTATTCCTATTATTTCTCCTGAATGAATATCTAGAGATATATCTCTTAGAATTTGTTTCCTACCATAGCTTTTCGATAGAGACTCTATTTTAAGTAAAGGTACATCCATACAAAAACCAGAAATTTAGGAGTTTTTAAACTTTGTTCTTTATCTTCTTTTTAGTAAAATCCATTAACAGAAGAACTATTAAAAAAAATATTCCTCCTAAAAAGAACCAAAATGAAGCATTAAAAGGATTTGAACTAGAAACTGCGGGAATTGTTTCTGCTCCCGAATTTGCAAGTTTTAACAACTCGGGTTGCGCATTTCTAGCTACAGAATCTGCAGCTTTAGCCATAAAAAGAGCACCTTCAACACCAGAATCCAGGATTTTCGAAGTTAAGAATTCATATGTTGCCATTAAACCTGAAATAGCTGTAAATATTATTGCAACAGGAAGGAAAGATTTTAGTTTATCGATGATTGAAGAGTCTTCTTCTTGAGAAATTATGATAAATTTATTAGCAAGCTTATAATGAATTACTTCTTTACCTTTATCTGAATAATGAAATTCATCTTGGCTTAGCAACTTACTGTCTGCAAGTTGTTTTACATTATAATGTACTGTACTTAAGGGCAGATTTAAGTTTTTTGATATCTCTGTTTCTGTCGCACTTTCTTTTTTTGATAAATAGTCCAATATTTTTCTGCTTGTATCATTACTTAAAACTTTTGTAAGATTTTTAGACTTGCTATCTTTCAGAGATACCAATACGAATGATTTATCAGACATAACAACAAACTAATCTAAATGAATTTATAAATTTTAAGAAGACTTTAATTGAATTTGAAGATAAAAGTGTAGAGTGGGTGTAAGCCGCCTTCTGTCAGCCCCAAACTTTTCAGTTGGATAGGCCGTTTATGACATTCTACTAAGCCTCCTGAAGGAGTTGCACAAACCAGGACTCACAGTTTCATCCATTCCTATAAGCATAGTCAAGGATTTATTTCTTCAGTCACCTGAATATCTTCCTTTCATTCCGAATATAGGTGGTCTCTTTTCTGAGTGGTTGCCGTCCATTTCTGGACCTCGCATAACACGAGTGATTGCATTAGTGGGCGGACTTTCCTCCTTTGATGGACAGTCATTTCCCACCCTACAAGAACAAGTATTGCTTTTTCTTTTATAAATTTTATCGACAAAAGGTAAAGACTTAAATAAAAAATAGCTAAAAAAACAGCAAGTCGACGATACCACATAATTATTTTATGAATCTTTTACACATATTGTTGTATAGTAAGTTTGAGCTGATGGAAAGTGATGCCTGGGCTGAAGATTATTTGCTCCTGCATTTTCAAAATATACTGCGACAGCATTATACATGTTTGAAATTCTAAAATTATCTTGCGCAGCTGTCCAAAAATAAGTATTTATGACGTTGAATTCTTCTACATCTTTAAGAGGATAAATCTGATTTGCATGAGCCAAATAGCCTCCTATTTTTCTACATTCTTCTCTGGCAGGGTATTCATTGAATGTGACATTATTATTTTTTATTAAGATTCTGAACGGCGGAGTATGTTCACAATATTGTGTAGAACATTCACCAGAATCCTGAACGCCCCATGGTTTAAGGCCTACATTTTTAACATACATTTTATGATTTCCTACAAAATCAACATAATTTACTTCTATCCATCCCTCTTCATTTTTTGTTATTTTTTCTACAGGTTGACCTTTAGCAATAACGATGATTTCTGACGAAGCCGTTTTTGTAAACGAAGGCCCACTTTCCGGCTTATAATAACTAAAAGATACTTTTGCTTTTATTGTTTCTGAGTCTTGCAATTCTGCTTTGGAACACAATACTTCAAATTCTTGGTCCGGCGCAATTATTTGGTTAGATCCAGAACAAGGAGTTAATTGTTCTGTAACATCCAATACTCCTCCAGAGACTATTATTGGATGTCCCAGATTATTCTTAAATCTGAATATTTGGCCATCAGTATTTACAACATAGTCTTTACATTCAAAACCTAGAGGACTAACACATCTTTCAGATTGTGTCGAAGCTGGATTTAGAACACCAAAATAAGATAATGCTCCAATCATAACAAGAACCACTAAAAGTGCCCAACCGTATGTGGTCAAAAACTCCAAAGCCGCCTGACCTTTCTCCATAAATATCACTTAAATTTTATTTGAATATTCTTCTTTTCTCTGAATCATTTTTAATCCAAATATAAGTTAAGACGAATACAAAAACAATTAACATAATAGGTATTATTTGCCAAAAGAAGCTTTGCTTTTTTACTGTTGCAAGTAAAAGCACTTCTTGCTGAGTATCTACTTGTTTTTTTATTCTGTAGGTTATTGTTTTTTGTTCTTTTATTTCATCAAATGTCCAATATACTATCCAGGGATCAGAACTTATAGTGTTTGGACTTTCTTTAAATACAAAATCTTCCTTATTGAGATTGAGCAGATTTATTCTTTCTACTAATATCGCATTTTCCAGTTTTGTATCACTAGGAGGAGTTATAGTTATGGAATTCTCAGTCAGGTTGACTTTTGATCCACTTATTTCTAGAACAACTATTTGACTGTTCTTGACTATAAAATCAGCTCCTAGAATTTTATTTTGATAATCGTCTCTATTTAGAACATTTAATTTGTTTTTTGTATTTAAATCTTCTAATAACAATTCAAAAAACTGGTCTGATAAAGAGGGCAGACCTTGAAATTGTTCTAATTTTTTTTGATTTTGAAGTTCTTCCTCATACTCTTTCTGTAAATCGTCATACTGATCTATTTGTCCAGTTAAACAAAGCACTGAATTTTTTTTTACAGTAGGCAAACAAGATGGCTCTTGAGGAAATCCTTCTACACAAGTAGTTTGTTGAGCATCAGGAAACTCATACAGCACAGAGTCCATACAATAATCTTGAGCACAAGATATTTTGTCTTTAGACAATATTCTTTCAGTTATTGATAATGTTCTTCCATCTCCACAAAATAAATCGTAGCATTGATCGCTCATCTTAGAATTCAGAATGTCTTTTATTTGATTGCATGAACAACCTATATATTCTTTTTGAGTTGTTGAAGGCATATCTTCTTCAAAAACCGTATTTGAACAGGCATCAATTTCATCTTTTATGCCATCCATATCTGAATCAATCTCTGCATAAACATAAGGTACAGATAATAAAAGAATTAATGCAATTAAAATACCATATTTTATTTTATTGGTAGTCATGTTTCACCCTTTACAAATCATGTTTATTTTGTAGGTTTTAAATCTTTTGAAACCTGAAGTGCTAAGAATAGATTTTATAAATAATTTAAATTCTTATTGGAATGTGTTGTTGTGGATTTGATCATTAACAAACTCATTAGAGCTTATAGTGTACCAAGCACTCTGAGCAGGATCGTACTGTTTTATATATAGAAGCGTAGATGCTCCGGTAACAGATGTTCCAATAAAAACGTTATTTTTAGAAAACACTCCTGTGTTCGGATCATGAATAATATAAACGCCATAAGTCGGAGATCCAGTTATAACATTATTCACGAATCTGTTATTGTTTTGATTAGTTTCTTTCCTGAAATAGATCCCGTATGACTTTGCCTGAACATTATTACTTGAAAAGTTAGTGCTATATATATCCCAAATATACAGACCGTATGTAGAATTTATGATGTTGTTATTTTCAAATCTGTTATCTTTGGAGCTGGGCATGTTACCGAAAGCCAGCACAGCTATGGTTGATGTATCAATATTATTATTATAAAAATAATTATTCTTTATATCCCCACAACAAGTCCATAAACCGTAACCCATATTTTTCATGTTGTTATCAAAAACTCTATTATTTGGTGCCCACGAAAGAGCCACTCCTCTAGATTCGCCTTGCAACACAGGAGCATCAAACGAATTTTGATAAATATTAGAGTTTGAAAAACCACCTATAACATTGTATTTAGTCACATTATAAAAGGTATTTTGATAAACCTCTATGGCGCTTCCATAAGCAACACCCACACCTTGATGACCTGTTTTTAGTTGATTGTTAAATATTTGTACATTCACATTATTATAACTGTCTATAAGAAAACCAAAATTAGTTACTATACAATTTTTTATTTGAATATTTCTATAACCTGACTGTATTTTTATACCGATGTCCGGAGAATTCCAATTAAAAGATGCGAATGGCTGAAGCACACCTTTTATTGTGTGACCTGCACAATCTAAAGTTACATCGCTTGCAGCAATTATCATACAAGTGCTTGTAGATTGCGTTTGTAAGTCGGCAGTCAGAGTATAAACATTGTTTCCCACAGTTATTGTTCTGCAGGAGTCAACACTTGTGTTTACTGGAGTACTTCCACCACCATTACTAGAGCCCTCATTACCCGAACCACTAGAACCACTCACAGAACCCTGACTAACCAAAGAAACCACCTGAGACTCAACACTCTTAGCAAAACCAACCCCGCTCTCAGGCTTATAATAACTAAAACTAACATCCAACTTAGTCTTCTCACCATCAACCAAACCTGTTTTATCACATATTAAAGTAAACTCCTGATCAGGTCCTACAAGACCAGGGCTACTGGTGCATGAAGCATTACCGCTGTTAGTTTCTACGCTAGCATTACTTATTTGTATGCTGTATCCTAGTTTGTTAGAAAATTTTATGCTTTGACCTTCTGTCAAAACCTGTGAATCCCTACACTCAAAACCAGCAGGACTAACACACCTCTCAGGAGCCAAACTAGCAGGATTCAAAACCCCAAAATGAGTCAAAGCACCAACCATAACAAGAACCACAATAAAAGCCCAACCATACGTAGTCAAAAACTCCAACGCACCCTGAGCCCTCGAATCAACCATAAAGAAAATGTGACTTATGAACTTTTTAAATGTTTCTAAGAGATTCTACAAATCTTCTTCCAAGTCTTCTATATCTTCAAGGGATAGAAGGTCGTCTTCTAAATCCTGAACTGGTTCTTTTTGTTTGCTTGTTTGTTCATCTACACTCTTTTTATTCTCAACAAGTTCTTTGACTGGATTTTTTTGATCTAAATTCTTTATTTCTTCTTCAGGATTTACGTTTCTTATTACTACATTTACAATGAACTCTAATCTTCCGAATAAATCATTTTTTGAAACTCTTCCTATGAATTTAACCATCATTCCGAGAAGCTCTGTTTTTATTTTTTCAAATTCTTGAGGATTGTCTTTGTATTTTATTATTTCTTGTTCAGAAACACCTATTAGATTTAGAATCTGATTTTTCCAAAGAACTGCTCTTATATTATCTGAGCCATCATCTAAAAATAAGTTCAGTACGAAGCCGTACGCTTCTGGTTTTCCATCCTCATCTTTTATTCTTTTTCCGGATTCTGGATCTATTCTAAAGAATTTGGGGTCGAAGACTTGAACTATTGTTCCAAATATTTCTACATTATTATCCTGTTCTGTTAGTTCAGATATTTTCTTTTGTTGAGGCTTGGAATAATTATTTTCTCTTGTTTGTGCAACAACATTTAGTCCTTTAGGATTAATTTCTATTTCTGATGACTCAGATAAATGAAGTTCATTTTTTCCGTTGTTTGTTCTAACTGTAGCGCCTTTTATTTTTATAATATCTCCTTCGTTGAATTTATTTATTAATTCTGCTTGTTCATTCCACATAACGATTATTGTTGCAGTTGTATCATCTGCAATGAGTGCTTTAGATAATTGACCTTTTCTTTTGCCAGTATCAAATTTTCTCAGCTCGTATTTTTTTATGACTTTTCCATTTACTTCTACGCTTCTCATACCTGGAAGAACATCTTTTATTTTTATTGCTCCTCGAGCTTGTGAAAGATCAACTCCTAGCTCATTTGCTATTATATGAATTGCTCCTTCTTTACTTATTAGTCCAGATAATGCTTCGAGTTTAGATTTTATTTTAGTCTCTATTTCTTGTGTAGAAAGACCTGTTTTTTCAGTTATTTTTTTCACTATTTCATCAACAGGCATATTTATCATTTAGCTCCCCTTGAGATTTCAGGCCTGAGTTTTTCTTTAAATAATTTGCTGTAATTAAAATCATATTTTTATAGAGAATCTTATTGACTGTGCTCCTGCGATTTTTCCGACTTCGCCCACTGTTTTAAAATCGCCTAGTTTTTCTGCAACTACTTCACTTAAAACTTTGTGACCATCATCGTTTGGATGTATTGGATCACGAGCATATTCTTGTTTTAGCTGACCTGTGATGTCTGCAAGTTTTGAATATGGATCTATTACTAAATCCACATTATCCTGTTCTTTTATCCATGTGTTTAAGTCTTGTATGTTTTGTAAATAAGCATCGTTTACATGTGGATACTGGGCAGTGTTGGTTCTTACGGGAAGTATTGTTATGGCTACAACTATTTTTCCTTTTGATTTCATTTCATCATAAATTTTTTTGAGATTATTTTTTGTGGTCCGAGGATCTATTCCGTCATTTACTCCTGCAAGCACCATAACTGTGTCGTAATTGTCTAAATCAAAAGAGTTGACTTGGTTTGCAGGAGTTAAGCAGTCAACGACGCATTTTTGATCAGATTCTTGTCCTCCTATTAGGCAGCTAGAGATGAGTCCTGTTCCGCAACCACTGTAGCCGACCGCATCTAGTTTTATATCTTTTTGTTCGAGCAATTTATTTGCAAGAGAAACGTATCCTTTGCTGGATGAACCGTGTTTAGTTATAGAATCTCCCATGACTAAGACTTTTTTGCTCTTTACTACATTAAGCAATTGAGATGCAGCTGACAAATGTTCTTCTTTAACAAAATCAGTTCTTCCGAGAATTGAAAAGTGTACTTTCCATCGCTGAGTATTACCTCTTTCGCTCAAGTCTTCATCTTTTAAATACAACTTATATTTGTTATCACTTTGTGCATTATTAATGTCGGCACAAACCTCTTGATTTGACTCTAAACAGTATATCGGCGTGTAGACTTTGAAATCTTGATTGGAGCCTATTTTATCTGCATCCAGATTATAATACAAAGCAATTTTTGAATTATGATTATTTACAAATTTTTCTGCTATATATCCTCCGCTTGAGTAAGCCACAACATAATATTTAACATCATCTTCTATTGTGATTCCATTCATAAGGTATTCATATTCATTAGCGGCATTGCTTGGTGTTGCCTCTCTAGGGCCTGCGACGCCTATTCCTGCATTCACGTTTAAAACAGATTTTAAGTTTTCAGCCCATTCATTTGCTTGTTCTTTTGTTGTTCCATATCCTCCAAATAATATTACTGCTTTCTTTTCTACGTCTTGTTTTGTTTCTACACACATAAGAAAGTGTTTGTTCTTAGGAACGCACATTTCTAATTCTAGTTCATGATCTGAGTTCACATAAGTAAATGTTCCGTCATTATTTTTTTTGAATCTTAAATCATAATATTTTATTCTTTTAGAGAAGTGCTCATTATCCGTTCTTGATATGCTTGTTTCCACAGACTCATTTTGTTCATAAATTTTGTGCGATAATTCAACATAATTATTTTCTTGAATCTCGGATATTGCAAGTTTACCTTTTGAAAAGAATATTTCATCAAATATTAAAGGAACTTCAACATTACATTTACATTCAGCTTGTTCAGATGTTGAGCAATCAGCTATTTTTAATGCCGCATCCTTTATTATTTCTTTTTTTATGTATTCTGGATTTATTGTTATATCTAATTTTTGTTCATTTTCTGGTTTTAGAGGATCG
>CAZJQL010000004.1:0-5576 GCA_964548665.1 uncultured Methanosarcinales archaeon | reverse complement strand
AGGATCGAATGCTTTTACTGCAATCTCATTTTTGTTATTCCTTGTGTTTACAGAAAGCACTTTTAAATGTGAAAATTCGACATAATCTCCTGTTTTAAAGTCGGACCAAGAAATTCCTGGCGGCAGAGAGTTTTCATCAAATTTTAATGTTATTAAATCATTTGTGGGTATTTGCGTCACATATAAATAACCCGGAATAGTATAATCATATGTTCCTTCTTCATCACTTCTGACCGTGGTTGTTGTTAGTTGTTCTGGAACTTTATTTGCTATTTGACCAACAATCTTTATTACTGTATTCCAAGAAGTGTATGTTTCTTCTAGTTCGGTAATATTTATTGGTTTTTGAAATCCTTGTTCCAAACAGACTCTTTGAATAGATACTTGTCCTTCATTTTGGTCCACTGCAGAAATTATTTGTTCATCTAGACAACTTTGTTTATCCGCTAAAGGTTTCCCTGAACATTCATCTGAGACTTTTTTAAGAAATTCTTGTAAGAAATCATATGATTTTACTGCGTTTTTAATTATATGAGTGTAAGCGTATGGAACAGATATTTCTCCTAGCGTTGCAGAAACTCCACTATTTGAAAGACCCTCAAACGGAATATATTCAAGGTCTTCATTAATGATAAATACTTGAGCAGGTTTAGAAGAATCTATGTGTTTTGTTGCTTCTTGTAACTCTGCATTTCCGACACCTGCATAAAAATCTATTTTGCATTTACCTAAGAATGCTCCACCTGTATCTTCTGCTCTGTAAACTCCGTTCCAAGGATTATTTTCTCCAAAGTAAACATAAACTAAGGTGTTGTATGGAATATAGCATTCTGAGCCAGGTTTTGAATTTACTGCGATAGTCCATTGTTTTATCGGATCAGTTCCTGTAGCAGTTTGTCCTCTTGAAAATCCCTCTATGAATGTACTAGAATCAGGAGTTGTTGAAACTGTATTGTATTTATATAGATCGCCATTATATATTCCGCTTCCTTGACATTTTATATCTTCAAAAAATCCTCTATCTTGTTGAGCAATACAACAATAGCCTCCTCCTGCGGCTAGACATTGACTTGTTGCTGTTGAGCCGCCATATATGTTTCTTATTGAATCGATTGAAGTTATACATTGTCCTTTAGTGGGCGAGCACCAAGAGTTGAAATCTAAATAACTTGACGTGTAATACGCGGTTGGCGTTACTGTAAATGATGGTCTGTTTGATGCAAAGTTTTCATAACTAACCGCGTTATGTAGTTGTGCTGCTTCTTCTTCAGTTAGTTTTTGTCCTTGTTGAAGTTTCACTTTAACAGGAGCATTTTGTTGCGCAGGGCTTTGATCTCCATCATTATTTGCAGATATTGACTGATACGTTTGTATTTTTTCTAATAAATCTCTTTTGTTAAATGCTGGGCCAGGATCCACTTTAGTAGATGTTATATCTGAGTGATATATTATTGTTGATTCATTTAGTGTTAAAGAATTTCCTAGCTGTTCTTGTCTATTTTTTATTTCTACTAAAAGTTTTGTGACTGCAGATATTTGTTCATCTGTGTATATTTCCCAACATTGACCGTTTATTTCTGCACAATTGAGATTACCATATAATTCGGGATTTTGTCTTTTGAAATTTCCTGCTTCAAATCCTATGTTAACAAAGCTTACACCTATTGATCTTTGATTGTATCCTTGTTTACATCCTGGAACGACATTACCGTTTATGCTACATCCGGCGTGTTGTGCAGCTAAGTCTTCATCAACCAGTTGATATATTGTTCCATCTTTGTCAATTATATAGTGATAGCTCAATCTGCTTGCAGAAAGCGCATTAAGTGCAGATTGGACGGTTAAACTTACAGTGTAATGGAGAACTATTGTATCTATTTGTGTTTGTCCTCTAGGCACACCTGTGTATCCTGTTGTTTTTTTATATCCTTCAGGAGTATCAACAAATGATCCTACGGGTGCTATGCTTGATGTTCTTCTTCTTTCTTTATTATAATAGTCGTCTACATCGTAATATATTGGTATTCTGAGCGGAGATAATGAAAATAATTTTATTTTTAGGTCATCTCCTGATGATTCTACTACAGCATCATATCCGTAGCCTTGAAGAGATAATTCTGGGTATTGGGTTGTTGCAATCATAAATTCTTTTAATAATTCTTCTTTAATTGATTGTTTATAAAATCCAAAACAGCCTTCTATTTCCTGTACATCTAGAAGCAAAGGATAAACAACGATGCCACAAGGATATGTTGCTACGTCGTGTTCAAAACTGTTTACTGAAAATCCTCCTTTGCTATTAGTTGATATTAAAGCCTTTTCTGCAGATAATCTTGTGTTTATATCAAGGTACAATAATGTTCTCTCTGCTAATTCGTATGCATCAACTATTCTTTGTTGAGCCTCTCCTATGTAGTTTATATTTACTGTTTTTTTATTCATTTGAAGTATAAGATATCCTGTTATTAGTAAAAATGTAAATATTAGTAAATAGAAAAACACTGCTCCTTTTTTTCCATTTATTTTTTTTATCATTTTATTCACGCTTATTGTATTCCTCTGCTTAAGCCTTTGTTCCAGTTCACATTGTTTAATAAATCGTCAGAGGGCTCTATTTTTCGTATAGTTACATTTATTAGTTTTCCTTTTCCGTTAGGTATGCTTACTTCAGTCAGATATTTTACGCCTTCAGGTATAGTTACATCAGGATCTGATTTTAAGTATTCCCAATACTGTATTCTGGAATCTCTTATTATTAACAGCCAAGTTCCTTTAGCAGAGCCATATATTTTTTCTAATGTTTTGTTTAGCTCTTGTCCTACGACCGCATAGTTTCCTGTTTCTTCTTGTTGTATTATTAATTCGTATATTTTTTGTCCCGATGTTGTTTCTTGATCCAGCATAAGTCTTGTTGATCTGCTTGTTTCTTGAAATTTTATATGAAGATCTGAATATTTTTTTACTTGCATATTTACTGATAGTATTACGATTAAAAGTATTATTAGTAAAGCAGTTATAGCAATAGCTCCTACAAATAAGTCTCCGAAATCATCCAAGCTTCCTTTTTTGCTTACTGAAACCTTATTTTCAGATTTATTTTTGTGTGTCGGTTTTTTTTGCTTCATTTTAAATCCAGTAAATTATTGTTAGTAAACCTCGAGTTATAGTTCCATCTTCTTTTACGACGTGAACTGCGTGCATCTTAGTTGTTTTTAAGCTTGAAGATATTTTCACGAGAGCATTATTTGTCTTTATTTCTTTTTCATCATTATCAAACTTTAAAAGAAGTATAATTCCTCTTTTATCTTGGTTAGTGTTGTTGAAACAGTCATTAATTGCATCATTATTGAATTTAGCTACATCAATGTATCCATTATAGACTCTTCCACTTATCTCATCCTCGTAGGCGAAACAATTTGGAGAACCCAATATTCTTGCTTCATATGATGAGTCTTTAACACCTTCTAGTATCGCGACTCTGCTAGAAAGAAATACGCTTATGACGTATATTAATATTAATACAAATATTATCATTGCGGGAACTAAGAAGAATGTCCAGAATAGTTGAGTGTCTGATTCTGTATCTCCTCCTTTTTTATTGAACTTTTTCTTCATTTTGTTCACAACAAATAATTAATCATTGTTTGTATTTTTTACTGCTTTCTTTAATGCATCCATCAATATTAATCCATATTTTTCCATTTCTGAATATATTAGTGTTTCTTCTTGTGAGTTTAGTTTAGCTCTTAGTGATTCTAATGATCCTAGAGATATCCTAATTCTGTTTTGCTGAGCGGTATTTTCTATTTCAATTGTAGCATCGAAGTTTTGTGTTCTTTCTAGACCTGCTTGTAAATAACAATATATTCTTTCAAATCCGTTTTGTTCGGAATCATATTCTATGGATAAATTGTTTTCTTGTGAAAAGTCTAATTCTAGAATAACATCGTAGGGTTCGTTTTCTTCTATTTTGAATCCGTCACTATTTTTGTTTGCTAGTTTCATATTTTCCTTTATTTTTTGTAAATAGTCTGTATATTCCTCTTGCCCTGACGAAACCACATTTATTTTTATTTCTTCTTTATTCATAATGGGAAGTAAACTGCAGTAATTTTCACCCGTTATTACAGATGAGTCTCCGAATTTTATAGTTTTATCATTAAAATAGAATAATAATGCCAGAGTATTTCTTATGAATGACTCCGTTATTTTTACATTTTTTATTGTGGTGAAGCTTTCCACAACGGTGTTTTTTGAGGAAACAACTGTTACAGACGTATTATCAATCTTTATTATTTTTTTTTCTATGTTGATAGGGTATGCATAATTGAGATCGTACGGCGATGAAGAAATTGTTTCGATTAAGAAGGCTATGTCTCTCGCAATAATTATATTTTCTGCATCTTGTATTTTATTCATCGCTAATGATCCTGCACCGACTAGGAGCATGACTGCCACAACTATCTCTGCAATTAATGTTAAATTTTTTACAAGAGTGTTGTTAACATCTGCAGATCCTTTTTTATTTATTTTTTTCATTTTAGGTTTCATTAACTAAAGGATGTTATATTACAAACTGATTTCAAGCATATTCCTATTTTTCCGTTTGAATCGGTATATACTGTAGTATCTATAAATCTTAATGGAGAATAATCCATGTAACCAGAGACTACCAATGGATGACTTATTGTTATATCTCTTGTTGAGTGCGAAGTTATTGCTGTAGATATAACATATTCTTCAGATCTGGTGTTATCTATTTTGTCAGATCTTAATATTATGAAACCGTTTTTCCAGAAGTGTTCTTTTCTTTCAGGCACCCCATCTCTAAGATTTGCTATTCTGTTCATAGAGTCATCAAAGACTTGAGGCATTTTCATTTGTCTGAATTCTATGCTTTCATCTAACGCTACACAAGATAGTTCTTTTTCGCAAAATACTTGTGCATCTTGTGCTCTCATAAAAGGATCATTTGTTTTTGTTACATAGTTATATCCTCTGCAAATACACAAGCAAGACATATCTATGTTGCACTTAGCAGGTCTTTCCATAAAAAAACCTTTCATAAAGAATACGTGAGCTTCTGTGTTCTTATCAAATCCATCGAATGCGTATTCAAAGTGTGAGTCTACTCCTTTGTTGAATCCTATTATTGCTACTTCTTCATCTAAATCTAGAGTTATAGATTTCTCTCGTAATGGAACTCCTGAAACGTTTTGTATTGTTTCTTTTAGCAACATTAGACTTTCATCGTTTTGGTTGGTTTTATTTGAGAATAAATCTGTGACTAAAAATATTATTGCGACCAGCATTATTACAAATATTATTATTGATGATAAAGAATTATATAATTGTCCTCTTTTTTTATTTTTCATAATTTACCTCAGGTTAAGATACTTTTTAATCAAGACAATACGGGACATTCCTTATTCATTTTTGATTCTTCTTTGGAATAGTGAAACGAACTGTCATTCCAGGGCGAAGAGATTGAATATCCTTTTCTATTGGCTTCAACTTCACTGTAAATGAACGAGTTTCGAATGTGGCTTTGTCAGCACTAATTCTCCAATTTGCAT
>CAZJQL010000003.1:15546-85532 GCA_964548665.1 uncultured Methanosarcinales archaeon | reverse complement strand
CCCAACCATACGTAGTCAAAAACTCCAACGCAGCCTGACCACCACGAAAAACCATGTGTTTCTCATAAATACACAAATATATAAATGTGTTGTTTTGAGCTTACACTGTACATTTAGCAGTAAAGTATTTTAATGAATTCTTGTTTTTATTCTCCATGTCTACATATTCTCATTCAAGACTTTCAACTTTTGAGCAATGCTCTTTAAAATATAAATATGCTTACATAGATAAAGTTGAAACCGAGATTGTTAGAACAATAGAAACATTTATGGGCGATCTTGTTCATCAAACTCTTGAAAAATTATATAAAGATCTCAAATTTTTAAAATTAAACGAACTTAAAGAACTATTAAATTTCTACAACGATCTTTGGAAGAAACACTGGGTTGAAGGAATTCTTATCGTAAAAGATCAGTACACGGAAGATAATTATAGATTAATGGGCGAAAAGATGATTTCTGATTATTATAAGAGATATCATCCATTTAATCAAGCGAAAACCATAGGCTTAGAGACTCAAGAGTTTCTTGATTTGGATGATAAATATAAGATTCATGTTAGAATAGATCGACTTTCCTCGCCCAAAGATGGAGTTTATGAAATTCATGATTACAAAACAAATTCTAATTTAAAAACGCAAGATGAGTTA
The DNA here is from genome assembly GCA_964548665.1 of uncultured Methanosarcinales archaeon. Classification (GTDB taxonomy): domain Archaea; phylum Nanobdellota; class Nanobdellia; order Woesearchaeales; family 21-14-0-10-32-9; genus 21-14-0-10-32-9. Next base: position 84,882 of record CAZJQL010000003.1, on the reverse strand, counting down.
GATAAGGATAGGCAGTTAGCAATTTATGCAATGGGCGTCAAGAAGATGTTTCCTGATGCTGAAGAAGTTATTTTAATATGGCATTTTTTGGCTTTTGACAAGGAGATGAGAAGTCATAGAACAGTTGAACAGCTCGATGTTTTAAGAAAAGAAATTCTTCAGTTAATAACAAGAGTAGAATTAGAAACGGAATTTAAACCTAGTCCTTCAGCTCTTTGTGATTATTGTGAATTCAGGAGCATTTGTCCTTTGTGGAAACACCTTTATTCTCTGGAGGAGAAAACGCCAGAAGAGTTCAAAGCAGATGAAGGCGTTATTTTAGCAGATAAATATGCTGATTTGAAAGAAAAAGAGAAAATTATTCAAAAAGAAATAGAGGAAGTGTCTCAAAGAATTAGAGATTTTTCTGATTTTTTTTCAGTTAAACGGGTTTATGGATCTTCGAGCATAATTACTGTTTGGTCTAAAGAATCTATGAAGTTTCCAGGAAAGAACGATCTTGCTAGAGGAAAATTCTTGGATGCTCTGAAAGCTTTAAATCTTTATGAAAAATATGTTGATATTGATAATTGGTCATTAGAGAAAGATTATGATAATTTTGATGAAATAGAGAAGCAAGTTCTGAATCATTTTGGAAAAAAACAGAAAGTAAGCAGATTATATCTTAGTGAACGAAAATAATCAGTGAACAATTAGTTTCTTGTTTTCCGTTGTCACTAAGCGCACCCCGTATCCTGCGTTCAAGATAGCAGATAATATCGCCATATGCTCTTTTCCTGTTCCTGACAGCATATTGAAAGCCACTTCTGTATCAATAATTTTTCCTTTTATATCAGATATGACTTTTCTTTTTATTTCATCTATTTCAGAATCAGAATCTATTATTATAAAATGAAATTCTTTGTTTGATGTAAATTTTTCTGAGCCAAATTTATTAGTGACAAGAAATATTTTATCCCAGTTTTCAGAATTCATTAGCTCAGAAACTGCTCCCCAGCTACCTTTTCCTGTTGTTAAACAAGCTATAAGTGAAGTCATAACTTTCAGAAAAAATCATGAATATATTAATTTTATCCAAAGTTTTATATATTCATTACAAAGTCATAATTTTAGGGGGTTTTAATTTGGGAATAAGAATCGGCGGACAAGCCGTTGTTGACGGAGTCATGATGCGTTCTGATAATTATATTTCTACATCTATTAGAAAAAGCGATGGTTCAATAAAGACAAGAACTAGAAAGTTTGTCTCATTAACAGACAAGCACCCTTACCTAAACTTTGTTTTTATTCGTGGAATAATTATGCTCTTTGAATTAATGATTCAGGGAACAAAAGAGTTGTTATGGTCTTCTAATGAAAGCGCAGATGAGAACGAAAAATTAACAAAAAAAGATATATTTATAACGATCATCTTATCTATTTTAATCGTTCTTCTAGTTTTTAAATTACTGCCTTTTTATCTTGCAGGACTTATATCAAATAAGTCAAATGCTTGGTATTTTAACTTCATAGATGCCACAATTAAGATTTTAATAATGGCTGGCTATCTTTACATGATTTCTCTTATATCTGACGTAAGAACACTTTATCAATATCATGGTGCAGAGCATAAGGCCGTTGCTTGTTTCGAAGCTAAGAAAAAACTCACGCCTAAAAATGCAATCAAATTTTCTAGAATACATCCCAGATGCGGAACAACCTTTGTTTTTTTAGTTTTTTTCATAAGCATATTTTTTTATGTCTTAATACCATTACAAACCGGTTTCTGGTCAAATTACGCTTTAAGAATAATTCTTCTTCCATTAATAGCTGGAGTTACATATGAACTAATAAGACTTAGCGGAAAATATTATTATTCTAATAAATTAGTAAGACTGCTTGTTTGGCCAGGGCTACAATTTCAGAGAATTACAACTAGAGAGCCTAGCCTTGAACAATTAGAGGTTTCTATAGCTTCACTTAATGCCTGCTTAAATAAAGAGCGAGATTCAAGAATAAAAAATAGCTTAAAAAACACAAGACTCGTCTAATTTTTATTAGTGTTTTTTATTAGTATTTCATCTATTAATCTATGCATCTCATTTCTTAAAATGTATTCTTCATATTTTAGTTTATCAACTCGCCTAGTAAGTCTAATAATAGAATCAGATTTTATGATGAATCTAAAATCTCTTGCAAGATTTTTTTTGTATAGATCAGTTTGCTTTATATTATCATTAAGCAATTTTATTTTTTCTTTTATTAATTTAAGCTCTTCTTCCATTTCTTTTTTTGTATTTTCATACAAATCAACTTTATAATCAAGCTCATTTTCTAATTTAAGAATATTTATTGCTAAAGAATTATATCTGTTTACAATGATTTTAGCTTGTTCATGAACTGAATCTCCTGCTTCTTCTAAGTTTTTATCAAAAACCATATATCTTTAAATTCAAAGAACAATATAAAAATATTGTCATAACTCACCACAAAATGTTTTAAACCATTATAAAATAGTAACAAAGATTTTTATATGACTTTACAATTAAGTTAAATTAAAAGAGGAGGGTTTTTATGACTGAACAATCATTTTTAGGCATGGATGAATCAAACGAGGCAAAAGCAAAACAAAAAAGCAACTTTTTTTCTAAATTATTCGGTTCTAAAGAAAAAGATTCGAAAAACCCTCAAGATACTCCTGTAAAAGTAAATATAGTTTCTTCAGAATCAGAAATACATTATGATGATTGGAATTCTAATGAAGAGAACTCACAAGATTACACACTGAACGAGGCAGATATTGATAATATCCGTGAAGCATTAGGCTTAAAATCAAACAAGAAAAAATCAGCTCAACAAGAATTTGAATCAATTTCACAAGATAAAACAAAAACTTCTAAAAAAGTCACAAAAAAAGTGAAGAATCACGCACCAAAAGAAAAAGAAGAGTTACCCGCATTTTCAACAGAAAATACTACTTCAAACGACTCATTCGAATCACAAAAAGATTCTTCTATTAAAGCAATAACAACAATGCAGAAAGAATGGAGTGAGTTCTCTAATAAAAAGAGCACAGTAATTTCTGATCCTAAAAAAATTTCTAACATTGATGTAAAGAAAAAATCAAGATTAGTAAGAGAGTTTGAGTCTTCTCTTAAGAGAGAAATAAAAAAATATGAATCTAGAATTAAAAGAGAGGCTAGCAACACAATTGCAAAATTAAAAAACGATGTTCTAGCATTAGCAAGAAGAGACAAACATCTTAGAGCAAGAGAAAGTAAACTATTAATGCATTTAAGAAAACTGGACGAGAAAGAGGCTGCGCTTGAAGAAGACATAACAAAATTAGAGGCGATGAAATCAGAGATACAATATCTTGCAGATGATAAAAAAGCAATGGACAAAATAGTTGCTGAAACCAAGTTAAAACTTGAAGAATTAAAAGCAGAATTAGCATCCGCAAACAAAGAGCTTCAATTCGTTAGATCCAGAATACATAATGAAAATGAAGATGCAGCTATGAAACTTAAGAAGATGCATAAAGAAAATCAGGATGAAGAATTAAGACACAAACAAGAATTAAAATCTTTAACAGATAAGATTGCTAGCGCTAAGAAAACTCTTTCAGAAATGCAAAGAAAAGGCAATCAAATTTTAAATCAGTTAAAAACCAAAGAAGATGATTTAAAGAGAAGAGAAGATAAAATAGCTTATATGCTTGAAGAAAATAAGAGCATTCTTACAAAGCTTGAAGAGTCGACTAAAGAAGCTAGACCAAGCATTCCTTCAAAAGATTATACGAGTGATAAAAAATCACAGAGATATCCGACTTCAGACCCAGTTATAAGTTTAAAAGATAAGATGTCAGATTGCAAACACCTTACTGAGACAGGAAAACTAGAGGATGCGAAGATACTTTACAATGAAATTAGAGAAGAGTTCAGCAACATAAGTGGAATAACTGAAGCTGAGAAAGATAAACTAAAGCATGATATTAAAGAAATATATGATGAAATATCTCTCAAAATCATGAATCCGCCTAAAAGAAGTTACTGAAAATTACCAGCTTTTAGCTATATAAACAATGTGTTCTGCAGGTTTTTTACAAACCGGACACAATGAACCTTTTTTAGGTTTTTCTTGTTCCTCTTTAAGCCAAGGCACTCCACAAACATATGCCCCTTCTGTCTCAGTTTTTATTACTTCAGCACAGCGTTCACCAGATTTCTCTATTGAACACAAAGGTGCTTTTACAAAACCTCTAAAATTCTTTATAGTTTTTTTTATTTCCTCAAGAGATTCAGCACTTTTTGTTTTATTTAAGAAATATTTTTCAGCATTAATCTTTATATCAACATCCAAAGCTATCGCTTCTTCTTTTATAGCCTGATTTAAGTCACTTATTTTTACTTTTGTTTTGTGACCTGTTCTTCTAACAACAACGACACTCTCTTCTTTTAAATCCTTAGGACCCATTTCTATTCTTAACGGAACTCCTTTCATTTCCCACTGATTATATTTCCATCCGGGAGTATTAGCAGAATTATCAAAATAAACTTTGTATTTTGATTTAAGGTCTTTTTCTATCTCAGAGCACCTTTTAATTATCAATTTATTTTCTTTTTCATCACTGAACAAAACAGGAACTATAACTATTTGATAAGGAGCTATATCAAATGGAAGAACTAAACCTTTATCATCACCATGAATACCAATTAATGCAGCCATTATTCTCCAGATTCCAGGACCAAAACACGATTGATGCGCATATTTTATTTCTCCATCCTTATCAGTGAATTTTATATCATATGCTTTTGCAAAATTTTGCCCTAAATCATGAGTGGAACTCATCTGGTTTCTTCTTCCATCAGGCATAAGAGTATCTGAAACAAAAGTATTGTCTGCGCCTAAGAATTTATCCCATTGTGGTCTTATAAAAAATATATGAGGCAATCTTAATTTTTCCCAATAAACTTTTTTCATTATTTGTCTATCTGCTTCTATTTGCTCTAACACATCTTTATGAGTTGCATACATATTGTGTGTTTCAAAAAACATAAATTCTCTTCCACGAAGAAAAGGTCTTGTTGTTTTTTCATTTCTAAAAACAGTTATTCTGGATTGATATCGTTTATAAGGTAATTGATTATGTCCTCTAAGCCAAAGAGAGTACATGGGATATATTTGTGTTTCACCTGTCGGTCTTAAAGCAACTTCTTCTTCTAATTTTTTATCTCCTGCTTCGGTTACCCAGAAAACATCTGGTGCGAAACCTGCATGTTCCTTTTCTCTTTCAAGATTTTCTTTTTTTATCACTGTTGGAAAAAGCATAGGATCATGGCCATCTTTTTCTATTTCATCCTCAAGGTATTCATATATTTTTCTTAATATTCTCATAGACCAAGGCATGTGAACTACGAAACCTTGAACGCCATATCTGACATCAGCTAATTCAGCACCTTCTGGACCAACCACTTGTGTAAACCACTCACTGAAATTTTCCTCTTTTTTTACAGTAATCCCTATTTTTTTATCGTTTTTCTGATCCTTAATATCTGTTTTTTTATTCGTCATTTTTTTGACCTTGGTTTTCTGGTTTCATTGTTGGAAACAAAATAACATCTCTTATTGATTCTTGGCCTAGTATAAGCATAGCCATTCTGTCCAGCCCTATTCCTAATCCTCCGGTTGGAGGCATTCCATGATCAATTGCCTCCAAGAAATCCTCATCCACAGGATTAGCTTCTTCATTTCCAGCTTTGAGTTGTCTTGCCTGATCTTCTAATAATTTTCTTTGATGCAACGGATCATTTAACTCAGAATAAGCATTTGCTAATTCCATTCCGCAGCAAAAAGGCTCAAATCGTTCTATTAATCTTGGATCTTTTCTGTGTCGTTTACATAAAGGCGTTGACTCTTCAGGATGATCTATTACAAATGTCGGCTGAACAAATTTGTGTTCACAGAAGTGTTCAAATATTGCTATGACATAATTACCCCAAGTATCCTCTGAGTTAAATTCTACGTTGTTTTTATCTACAAATTCTTTTAATTGAGCCGAAGTCATGTTTCCCGCATCAATTCCCGCATATTGCTTTATTGCATCTAGCATAGTTATTCTTTTCCAAGGTGCTTTAACATCTATTTCTTGCCCTTTGTAAACCGATTTTGTTGTTCCATTCACTTTTATAGCAACATATTCATATAGATCTTCTGTCAATTTCATAATATCATTGTAATCGACATAAGCCCAGTATGCTTCAAGCATTGTAAATTCCGGATTATGAGTTGTATCAATACTTTCGTTTCTAAAATTTTTATTTATATCATAGACTTTTTCAAATCCGCCGACAATTAGTCTTTTTAGATAAAGTTCTGGGCTTATTCTTAAAAATAATTCCATTTTAAGATCATTATGAAATGTCTTAAATGGCTTAGCAGCAGCACCACCATATATTGGATGAAGTATTGGAGTTTCAACTTCCAAGAATCCTTGCTTATTCATGAATTCTCTTATTGCATGCATCATCTTCATTCTTTTTTCCAAAATTTCTCTTGATTCATTATTCATAATTAAATCTAGATATCTTTTCCTGTATTTCAACTCTTGATCTTTAAGTCCGTGAAATTTATCTGGAAGAGGTCTTATTGATTTACAAAGCATCTCGAATTTTCTAACATAAATGCTTATTTCGCCCATTTTTGTTCTAAATATTTCTCCCTCTGCACCTATAAAGTCTCCAAGATCAAATTTTTTAAGAAGATCATAATTCTCTTCTCCAACGTCTTCACTTCTTAAGTATAGTTGTATTGTTCCATGATTATCTTTTATTGTTGCAAAAGATACTTTACCCATTCTTCTGAGAAGCATCACTCTTCCAGCTACTTTAACCGAATCTTTTGAATGTTCCTCCGGTTTTAGATTAGAATATTTCTCTTTTATTTTAGCTGAATCTGAATTTTTTGAATACTTATAAGGATAAGGATTAACTCCCGACTCTTTTATTTCTTGAAGCTTTTTTAATCTTTCCTCTACTAATTTTTGTCCAGAACCTAAACCTGCATCAGGAATTATTTGATCTTCTTCATTTTTTTTAGTTCTACTATTTGTTTGCTCTTGTTTTTTATCAGCCATATTATCCTCTCAACATAAACAATACACACTACTTTGAAACAGAGTCTTATTTAAATGTTTTTTTCAAATATGGGTTTTTTAAATAAATAATGAAACTAACTGTGAATAAGAAATGTGAAAAAAATAGGAATAAGAAATATAAATAAGTCAAATATTCTGAACTTATGTCTAAAATAACTAAATTTGAGGAGTATGAAAATTTTGTTGTGCTTGGAATAGAGAGTACTGCGCATACACTCGGAGTTTCTATTATACGAGGAAAAACTGTTCTCGCGAACGAAAAAGACGCATATACCACGAAGTCAGGAGGCATGATTCCTGGAGATGTTGCTGATCATCATGTTGAAGTTTTTGATACAATATTAAAGAATGCACTCGCAAAATCAGGAATCAAATTGAAAGATGTTAATCTTATTGCTTTTTCTAATAGCCCAGGCATAGGACACACTCTTAGAATAGGTGCTGTTTTTGCAAGATCTTTGGCTTTACAATTAAATATTCCTATTGTTCCTGTAAATCATTGTATTGCTCATCTAGAGATAGGAAGAGTTATGACTGGAGCAGAAGATCCCATTCTACTTTATGCTTCTGGCGCAAATACCCAGATAATTGCTTATGAAGCAGAAAAATATAGAGTTTTTGGAGAAACGTTAGATATTGGTATAGGAAATTTTTTGGATTCATTTGGAAGAGAGCTGGGTTTAGGTTTTCCTGCCGGACCTAAAATTGAGCAACTCGCAAAACAAGGCAAGAACTACATAAAATTGCCTTATTCAGTTAAGGGAATGGATGTATCTTTTGGAGGTTTATTAACTAATTTAAAACATAAAATTCAGGAGAATGTTTATTCTAAGGAAGATTTGTGTTATTCTGTTCAAGAAACTGTTTTTGCTATGCTTGTCGAGGTTTCAGAGCGAGCTCTTGCACATACTGGCAAGACAGAAGTAGTTTTAGGCGGAGGAGTTGCTTGTAATAAAAGATTACAGGAAATGTGCAGAATTATGTGTGAATCGAGAGGCGCTAAATCTTTTTGTCCTGAGAATCAATTCTTGGTGGATAATGCTGCGATGATTGCTTGGACTGGTTTGCTTAAATTTTCTTCTGAAAAGAGCGGAGATATTAATAACACTGCAATAAATCCTTATGAACGAACTGATGAAGTAATTATAGATTATAGATAAATTAAATGAAGAAATTTATTAACCGCATTCTCCGCCACCTGCACAACAAATACTTCCTTGACAAGTACCATCTGCAACATACCCTCCAGTGGTATTTGTATCACATGCATTTGAATCTCCAGATAAATCTGATCCGCATACTTCATAATGTGCGTCTCCTACTCTTGCCACATGTGTTTCTTGGCACGCATTTCCTGTTATTGGTGATTGAATCATTCCAACATATGCACAAATTCCATCTGCATTATATGTTTTTGAATCATCACTACACACTTGTCCATAGTAAGTAATTGAACAGTCTGCTCTGCAAAATCCGTTTACACAAAGCCCGCTTTCGCAGCCAGTTCCGAGCGTACATGAGGAACCATCTGGTTGAGGAACTTGAACAGCACTACACCCTGAAAGATCATATGAACAAGAATCAGTGCATGAAAGAACTCCGAAGCTATATCCAAAATTAGAACAAGTTTCTGTGCCGACAGTAATTCCATCGCATTCTTCACCAGTATCAATAACTGCATTTCCACAAGTTGAAGCATATGTTCTTAAAACAGCATCACCACTTAAATTGTACACATTATTGCTTGTTGTTCTCTTAAAGCTTATTTTGAGTTGAATAGTATTTTTTTCTTTTTCTATAACTGTTCCTTCTGGTAAAATGGTTTCAGCACCTATTATTTTAGATCTGCCCTTTAATATGTCTTGATCAATCTCTAAATCGTATTCTTGATTACCAAATTTTAGGATAACATCTGTTATTGTTATATCTACAGGATAATTGTTTCTCAGATTTATTCTGAATGCTCCACTTTCCTCAATATACGCTTCTAAGCATTGTATCTGAGATCCTGTATCGCATCTTTCTGAAACATATCTGCTTGTGTCAAGGAAACCGAAGTAAGATAATGCTGCTATAGCGAGAAGTACTGCCATTAAAGCCCAACCATAAGTAGTTAAAAACTCTAAAGCTGCCTGACCCCTCTTTTTTTTATACATAATAACTCTTATGGTTTTTATTTACATTCCTATTTAAAGATTGCTATTTTAAACAAACAATTATTGAACAGCTAGTTCAAGCATCAAGTTATATCTACACGTATCTGTACACAAATTTATATCTACAAATAACACTAGAAATAATTATATTTGAGAATATTTTTCTTAGTATATGGACAATTCAAAAACCGAGAATACTCTAAAATTTACAGGCAAAGATTCATCCATAAAAGGCATAGATAAACTACGTTTTTTGAATAAACTTTCATCGTTTAGACGTTCTCTAAGAGCTCAACTGGAAGGCAAAACTTATTTAACTGGAAACATCCCTAACATTTTAATCGGAGATTATGGTTATCCTAGTGTAAATGCAGGATTTTTATCTTCTCAAAATCAGGAAGAACGTGGTTTTGTTGATTCTCCCTTAGTTTGGAAATCAAGTCCTGATTTGTTTCCTATTGACAAGATTATAACTTTAAGAAGTAGTATCGTTAATTCTAAAACAAACATACAAATATCTAAATTAAGCACGAATTCTTTTTCAGATAAATTGAAAGAAGTGAGCTTAGCAATAAATCCTGTGGATGCAGAGGTTTCTTTTTCTAAAAAGATTTCATTTTATGATCCGTCAAGTTTTAGTTTTAAACAAGATTTGCTTCCTCATGGCCCTACAGCAGTTTTAAAGAACATAGTTGTTAATGAGAATCCAAAAGTTCCTGTTTTTGTTCAGAAATTTGAGTCCGACACTGATCTTAAAGCATCATCTGCAATTTTGGAGCTTAGAAAGAAAAATTTTGATGAGCATTATTTAACTAAAATTTTTAGTGGAGGAAATTTAGGGACAAAACTTGAAAGAAAAATTGTGCCTACAAAATGGTCAATTACGGCAGTGGACGATACTCTTGGAAAGAACATGATAAGCACCAGAGAACACTTTGAGAGTTGCTCATTTAGTGCTTTTTTTGGTGGTTACCTGGGAAATTATTATCTTGTATTATTTTTTCCGGGACCTTGGAGTTTTGAATTATTTGAAACTTATGTTGGTTCAGGATTATCAAACCCAGATATTTTTGAATCCGCTCAAGATTTTGAGGGGGCTTTTAGTAGAAAAAGTTATGCTTCAAACACAGTAGGTGGATATTATGCATCTAGATTGGCGGTGTTGGAGTATTTGGAACGAAAAAAGGTTAATGGAAGAGTTTTAGTGCTTAGATTTATAACTGAAGAGTATTGGGCACCTTTAGGAGTTTGGGTTGTGAGAGAAGCATCTAGAACTGCTTTAAATTCTCCCGCCATGGAGTTCGAATCAGAGACTTTGATGTTAAAATACGCCGAAATACTGCTTAAAAAACGATTTAACGTGAATTTAAGTGTTTTTTTAGCTAAGAGCAAGCTTTATAAAGAAATGAAATCTCAAACGAGAATAAATAACTTCTAAAACAAAAGCTTTTTAACTACTGAAGAATTACTACAATAGGCGTTCGAGAATTTGTGGTTAAATAAAAGAGGTTCGGAATAATAAACCAAGAAGTTATCGTAAACTTTATAAAGCAAAAAATCAAAAGTTTATCCCTGAAAATGTCTTCTGGCATTTGAGCAGGAAAATTAACGTTCAGGTCAAAATGCCTCTTTAGATCCGAACAAAAAGAAACCAATGTAGGCTTATTAAGCCTCAAGCACACAATGTCAACAAAAGATAAGCTAATGGAAAAGGTTGTTACAGAACTCGTGTCAGATGAAGCTCTCCCCATAGTTAATTATCTAAAAGGAAAAACTAAGATCTCAGAATTCATAATTTCTGAAGAACTCGATCTTGAAATCCACAAAACGCGCTTTCTTCTCTACAAACTTCTCGATCACAACATTGTTTCATTTATAAGAAAAAAAGATAAGATAAAAGGATGGTACATTTGTTACTGGGATCTAAACGAAGACATGATTCCCTATTTGGATGATAAAATAAAAGAAAATAAATTAAGCAAGCTTCAAGAAAGATTAGATAAAGAACAAGCAAACCAATTTTATCTATGCAGAAATGCCTGTGCAAGAATGGATTTCGATAAAGCATTAGAATTTAATTTTAAGTGTCCTGAGTGCGGAGAGATAATGCATCATCAAGATAATACAAGGACCATCGATTTCCTAAAAGAAAGAATAAAGGAAATTGAAAACGAAATAACTTCTCAGAAAAAGAATAAGACTTCAGCACAAAGTTAGCAACAGTATTAATAATTATGGAAATATTCAAAGGGTGTAAAATAGTTGGGCTTTGTTTACTTCTAGATGATATTCTGATAATTTCAGACATACACGTAGGTCAAGAGGAGTCTATGCATAATTCAGGCATACTCATACCGCAAAATCAATTCAAACAAGTCATGAACTCAATAGAAAACACAGTTAATACAACGAAGCCTAAAACAATAATCATAAATGGTGATTTAAAGCATGAATTTGGTAAAATAACAAGAAAAGATTGGAATCAAATAACAGAATTACTTAGTTTCTTGAAAAAAAAATCTGAAGTCATCATCATTAAAGGAAACCATGATAAAGTTTTAGAGCCCTTAGCAAAAAATTCTGGAATAATAATAAGAGATTTTTTCGTTCATAAAAATACATATATTTGTCATGGAGACATAATTCCTAAAAATAATGAATTTAAGAAAGCTAAAAACATCATAATAGGTCACGAACATCCAGCTATAACTCTTAAGGACGGCGCCAGAATTGAGAAATACAAATGTTTTTTGAAAGGAAAGTATAATGAAAAGATTCTAATTGTTACTCCTTCATTTAATCCTATAACTGAGGGCACAGATGTGTTAAAAGAAAGACTTCTAAGTCCTTTTTTAAAACAAAATATAAGTAAATTCGAAGCTTTTGTTATTGAGGATAAAGTTTATTATTTTGGAAAAATAGAGAATATAGAAAAACTTTAACACTGGTCAATCTTTAATAGTCTTTATAAATAATTTTGTTGTTCTAGAATACAATGTCTCAAAAGAACAAATATTCGGATGGAGAAACTACTGAAAAGATAACTTTTCAGTCTGAACCCTATCTAGACTCCGATATTTTAAATAGTTTTAATCCGTTGATAAAAAAATGGTGGACCTCATCTTTTAAAGAATTTTCTCCTCCACAAAAATTTTCCATACTAAACATCCATAGTCGTATCAGCACTTTAGTTTCAAGCCCTACAGGCTCTGGCAAAACACTCAGCGCATTTACTGCCATACTTAATGAACTAACTGGATTAATGATGAATTCCAGACTAGAGGACAAGGTTTATTGTGTTTATATAAGTCCTCTAAAAGCATTAGGAAATGATATTCAGAAGAATTTAAATGAGCCATTAGATAAATTAAAGGAAATATATATTTCTGAGTTTGGTGGTTCAGAAAAAGACTTTAACATACGAGTCGGCATAAGAACAGGAGATACATCAACCTCAGATAGATCTAAAATGTTAAGAAAACCACCACACATTCTTATCACAACGCCAGAATCTTTTGCAATTATGTTAACAACATCTAAGTTCAGAGATAAACTTAGCTCTGTTGAATGGGTAATTGTTGATGAAGTTCATTCTTTGGCAGACAATAAACGTGGAACTCATTTATCAATAAGTTTAGAAAGATTACAAAGAACAACTAATTTTTGCAGAATAGGCTTATCTGCAACAGTTTCTCCTCTGGAAGAAGTTGCTAAATATCTTGTAGGCTTTGATGATCCGGATTTAGAAATACATAGACCTTGCAAAATAGTAGATGTTAATTACATAAAAAAAATGGATTTAAAAGTATTAAGTCCAGTTCAAAATCTTATACGTTCATCATTCAAAGACACACACAATGCAATGTATGATTTGGTAGATAAGCTAATTCAGACACATAAAACAACATTAGTATTTACAAATACTAGAAGTGCGACAGAAAGAGTTGTTCATTTCTTAAAAGATAAATTTCCTAAGAATTATTTTGAGATAGATGAAAGTCCTACAAACATTTCTAATGGTGCAGACTCAGAGTTTTCCACTGATCAGGAAAATGTTTTAGAGCAAGCATCAGCTGAATCAAATAAATCAGCAAAGTCTGAAAAAAATGCGAGCATAGGTGCTCATCATGGTTCTTTGAGTCAAGAATTGCGTTTAAGCATAGAAAATAGATTAAAACAAGGTAAGCTTAAAGCAGTTGTATCTTCAACTTCTTTAGAACTTGGAATAGATATTGGTTATATAGATCTTGTTATTTTATTAGGAAGCCCTAAGAGTGTTGCAAGAGCTCTTCAAAGAATTGGAAGATCTGGACATAAACTACATGAAATATCAGTAGGAAGAATTATTGCGATGGATAGAGATGATTTAGTTGAGTGTTCTGTTCTTTTAAAAGCCGCAACTGATAAAAAGATTGACAAAATACAAGTTCCTAAAAATGTGTTTGATGTTCTTGCTCAACAGATTTTTGGAATAGCTCTTGAAGATAAAAACAACATAGATGAAGTTTACAACATTTTAAGAAAGAGTTATTCCTTTAGTTCTTTGGAAAGAAGTGATTATGATGCTGTTTTAAAGTATTTAGCTGGAGAATATGCTTCTCTTGAAGACCGAAATGTTTATGCAAAGATTTGGGTTGATTGGACTTCGAGAGAAATGGGCAAACGCGGAAAGATGGCCAGAGTAATATATATGACGAATATTGGAACAATACCTGATGAAACCAATGTAAAGGTAAAATTAGACAAGCAATATATTGGAAGCATAGCTGAGCCTTTTCTTGAACGTCTGAAAAAGGGCGACGTTTTTGTACTTGGAGGTCAGACTTATGAATTTAAATATGCTCAAGGAATGACTGCTTTTGTTTCTACGAGCGTCAACAGACCTCCAACAGTTCCTTCTTGGTTTTCAGAGATGTTGCCTTTAAGCTTTGATCTTGCTATGGAGATTCAAAAATTTAGAAGATATATGGAAGAGCAGTTTTCAAGCGAATCATCAAAAGAAGATATTTTGAAATTCATACACGAATATCTTTATGTTGATGAATATGGTGCAAATAGTATTTATGAATATTTTAAAGAGCAGTTTGATTACTCTGAAATTCCTCATGATAAAAAGCTAGTTATTGAACATTATGACGATTCTAAAAATAAATACATAATTTTTCATTCATTATATGGAAGAAGAACTAATGACGTTCTGAGTAGGGCGGTTGGTTTTGTACTTAGCAAAATTCATGGTAAAGACGTTGAGATGAACATCAACGATAATGGTTTTTACGTAGTTGTTCCTAGGGGAAAAAATGTTCAAGCATCTCGAGCTTTAGGTATGTTGAAGGCAGATCTTCTGAGAGAGGTTATGAAACATGCTCTTGAAAAGACAGAAGTTCTAGGCAGACGTTTCAGACATTGTGCCGGTCGCGCTCTTATGATTTTGAGAAATTATCGTGGAAGAAATAAGAGCGTAGGAAAGCAACAATTAAGTTCCAGACTTCTTATCAGTGCTGTTAAGAAAATTGACAATGACTTTATTATTCTTAAGGAAGCCAGAAGAGAAGTTCTTGAAGATTTAATGGATATTTATCATGCAGAAGAAGTTCTTAGAGACATAGAATCAGGAAAAATTGCTATTAGAGAGATTTATACTGAGATTCCGACTCCTTTTGCATTTAATTTAATTAGCATGGGGTATTCAGATATTATGAAAATGGAGGATAAACAACAATTCTTGAGAAACATGCATGATCTTGTTTTAGCAAAAATTAGTTTAAAAAAAAAGAAAAACGACTAGCGAGTAGTTAAAAACAAAAGTTTTTTAAAAAAATATTTTTTTCTGGATACTTATGATTAACAATAAAACAATAGAGAGAATAGATTTTTTAAAAAATAATGCAGAACTAGGAATTCAGCCATTCATGGATGAAATTAAGTCAAACTGTTTCGGAACAGCTTGTTATACTCTAGGAATAGACTCAGCTCTAGAAAAATATTATGCAGAAAGACTTAGTTCTGGAAATATCCCCTTTCTTGATTATAGCAATATGAATAAAACAGATAAAGTAATTTTACCTCCAGAAAATGATAGACCTGGTTTTTTTGGAAGATTACCATTTAAATTGGCTGTTGAAGATCAGGCTTTATTTGAAAAAACATGGACCCCTAACAATTATGATCTTGTTTTATATAAACAAAAAAAAGATGGGTTAATAAGACATGCAGCAATATTTCTTGAAAACAATTTTATTTTTCATCAAAACAACATGGGTGGCTTATTTGAAATAATCCACTTTGAGAGTTACAAACATTGTTATCCCACATATTTAGAATATTACAAGTGTTTAATTTGAAGAACTCTCCGTGTATTTACACTTCGGATAATTAGAGCAAGCGATAAACTGCCCGTAAATACTAGTTCTAACAACTAGCGCAGAACCACACTTAGGACAATTCTTTTCAAGCTTTCCTTTTTTCATAGACTCTATTTGTTTTTTTTGATCCTCAGATGCACCGGAGTTATTTTCCTCCGCATTAAGACTTAACTCTAAGGGCTGTTTTCCTTTTCTTATAACAAGAATTATAGGATAACCTTTTGGAGATACTTTTGTTGTTGGTTTTACAAGACCGTTTTTAGGCAAATTAAATGTTGTTTTACACTCAGGATATTTATTGCAAGCAGCAAAAGCTCCGAATTTACCTCTTCTTATCATTATATTACCATCTTTACAAACAGGACATGATCCCAAAGTATTAAGCGCATCTCTTGTTTCATTATTTGCATCTATTAATTCCTGGCCGATTTCCTTTTCTTGTTTTTTTATCTTTGAAAGAATTTTGTTAAGATTTAACTTTGCGTGATCCAAAACTTCTTCAGGTTTTATTGATTTATCCCTTATTTTTTCCATTTCCTCTTCTATTTTTCTAGTAAACTCTTCATCAGTTATCTCTGGACAATGCTTTTCTAGAATATTATCTATTTTTATTCCTAAATCAGTAGCCTCTATAGACTTATCATTAATATATCCTCTATCATATAAGGACTCGACAATATCTGCTCTTGTTGCTTTTGTGCCCAGCCCTCTTTTTTCTAGCTCAGCAATTATAGATGCAGGAGTATACCTTTTAGGAGGTTGTGTCTGTTTGCTCAATAAATCTAATTGTTTAATTTTAAGTTCTTCACCATTTTTTATATCAGGAACTTCTTCTTCAGATAATTTCACATATGGCTCGTAAAGCGTGTGCCAACCTTTCTTTGTAGTTATAGTTCCTTTCGCATCAAATAATTCTTTCTTAACATCTAATTTTATTGTTGCTGTTTCTCTCTCCGCATCCTCTCCAAATGTAGCCATAAATCGCTTAACAATCAAATCATATAGCTTTTTTTCATCTGTTTCATCAATTTTTGCAATAAGTCCTGTTGGATATATCGCAGGATGCGCAGGATCAGTTTTTTTACCTTCATTAGGCTTTAAACTTTTAAGGCTTAACAAATAATTTGCATTTGTTTTGTATTCAGACACTTTAGCTAAGTTTTCTAATATTTTCTTAAAACCCAAATTAGCAGGCAACTTCTGAGAAGATGTTCTAGGATAAGATGTTAAGCCCTGAAGATAAAGATTCTGTGCAATTTGAAGTGTTTTCTTTGGAGCCATTCCAAAAGCCCTGTATGCTTCAGCTTGTAATGAACCTAAATCAAAAGGATTAGGCGGGGCTTGTTTGAATTTTTTTCGTTCAATACTTCTAACAATAACTTTTTTCTCATCTTTTATGTTATTATAGATGTTTTCAGCTTCTTTCTTAACCCAAATTTTGTCTTTTTCATGAATTGCTTCCAGAACATATTTGTCTTTGTTTGCTTTTAGAGTTATCTGCCAATAAGGCTCTGGCTTGAATGCTTTTATTTCCTTTTCCTTATCAACAATTATTTTTAATGCAGGTCCTTGAACTCTTCCGCTACTTAGAATCTTAAAAGAACCTGCTTTTTTTACTGCCAAAGTTAATGCTCTGCTAAGATTTATACCATACATCCAATCAAGAAAGTGTCTTGTTTCCCCAGCAAGTGCTTGTCCCCAGTCAAGTGTTTTTTGTTTATGCTCATATGCTTCTACTACATCTTCCTTAACAAGTGTAGAAAACTTCATTCTTGATGCATCTTTTTGATTACAAATATATCTTACAACATTTAACCCTATGACCTCTCCCTCTACATCATAATCGCATGCAACTGTGAAGCTTTTTGATTTTTTTGCGATTTTTTTTATTACGTTGAAATATTTTTTTGAAAAAGATGCTTTTTTGTCTATCTCATGAAGCGGCGCCCAATGTATATCAAAGCTTGGATAAGAAAAAGATTTTTGCTTTTCAGCCACAGTGAATAAGTGACCTACTGCACTCACGACGTATAAGTCCTTGTTTTTGTAAGTCACATTGTACACTGTGACTCCATCTATAACTTCCTTTACTAGTTTTCCAGAATTTAATGCTTCAGCAATTTTTTTTGCTGCACTCGGCTTTTCAGTTATTATCAATTCATACATTGTTTTAAGTTAATCTTGCTTTCATTAAAAAAGTTTCCTATATTTTTTATACAAAAAAATTTTAAAAAAGAAAAAGTATTTAAGCAAGCACATCCATGAAATTATAACACTTATAGTGAGGTGTTTAACAAAAATGGCTGCAAAGAAAAAAGCTCCAAAAAAGAAATAAGCTCTTAATGATGTAAATTGCTAAGTGCGATTTTATTTTATTTTTTTATTTTATTCCAATTTGATGGTTTCTCATTCTTTAGAACGATATTATCAATATTAATGATTCAGGATAACCAAGCAGAGTGTCCAAAGTGAATTATAAGATCAACACCAGTTCTTTCTGCATCTATAGGTATATCACATGCACCAAAATTTGATCCTGCCCAAATTAAAACCTGAGCATCTGTTTGTTGTTCTATTAATTTCTGTATTTCTTCTGCTTTGGGCTTTAATCCATCAGGCAAATGCAATAATACTCTTTTAGCCTGACTTTTAATTACTTCTTGAACTATTCTAGAATATTCCAAGTCATAATCTAAAGAAATCATTTTTTAGCTTTTGTTTTTGGAGGAATTGATTCTTCTTCATCAGATTCATCTAAATCTTCTTCTGATTCTTCAATATCTTCCTCATAAGACTCTTCTAGTTCATCAGATTCCTCTGATTCTTCTAGACCTTCTAAGTCTTCATCTATTGTTTCATCAGAAAGTTCTTCTGTTTCTGCTATTAATTCATCAACAACAACTTTATCTTTTTCTAAAACTACCTGTCTTACATCAAAATACTTAAGAGGATATATTTTTTGTAGTTTATCCCTTATTTCTTTTTGAATTTTCAAATCAGTAAGTTCTTTTATAAAAGACTCAACTGTGTGATTTTTGAGCATTCTCTTAATGTGTGCCTTGGCCTCGAGTCTCAATCTGCTTACTACAGACTGATGAGCCTTGGCATTTGTTATCATTATTGGTTTTATTCTTACAGTTTTTTGATCATTGGTTTTTGCCAAAAAAGAATCTTCAATCTTGTTTTTTCCTCTTCTGACTAATCTTTTAATGTATGCTTGGCTTAATATGAGTCCGATAACTTCTGCTTGGCCTTTTCCTTCATGAACTCCTGAAATTTTAAAAAAGACATTCATATTTTGCTTTTTCATATCATTTGTGAATGTCGAAAGATTAAGATTCAACGTTTTTCCTATGAGCTCTTCCTTTCCATAAACATAACTTTCTCCTAGAAATGCTTTGTTGAATATATCTGGAGCATAGACGCTAACCCATGCTTTTTTTGATTTTTTCTTTGTTGAAACGTTTTTGACAGCCATTTTTGTTACCTTTTTGATTTTTATTGATTTTATACGATCATTACACTATTAGATTATTAATTTTATCTCTTAGCTCTTCTTCTCTTTTCTTTCTTCATTCTCTTTCTTTGCCACTTCCATCTCATTTGGCCTTTCTTTTTCCATCTTCTTGAGCTTCTTTTCAAATTTTATCCTCTCCTAATAATTTATTTTGATTATTTGAACTTAACTTCAATCAGTTAATCATTGTTGATTAACCCCTTATTTTGAGCAATCAAACAATATGAACGAGAAAAGCTGTTCATTTAAAAACTTTTCTAAGCCTAAATAAAGGTTTTGTCGTGTTTTAAATGCGGGTACCGAGATTTGAACTCGGGACTTCCGGCTTATGAGACCGACACTCTAACCAGGCTGAGTTATACCCGCGCAACATATTATGAGAAACCCATATTATTTAAAAAGATTACCCATAGATCATTGAATCAGCTTTACAACAACCCCTTATTATTCTTCTTTTTTCTTAAATAAGGCAAATAGTTTCATTAATAAAACGGATGTTCCTTCATATTTGTTCTTTTCCACTAAGAAAATCAGTATTGTGCTTAACAATATGCTAAAAAATACAACTCCTAAAACAAGGTCTCCGAATATTTCTGCTCCTTGTATTCCTGCTTGTATTGGTATTTGTGATAAAACCGCTGCAGCTAATCCTTTAGGAACCATGCCTTCAATTACCGCCAAATCTTTCGAAGAAGTATTTTTTTTCAGAGGAAGTGCTGAAATTGGTCTGACTGCAAATAAAATAATCACAAATAAAAAAGATATCAGTAATAGAATAGGATTTGAAAAGTTTATGAGTAATCCTAGATATACAAAGAAAAACGCTTTTACTATAAAAGAAATTTCTGCGTAAAAGAATCTTTCTGAGTTTTTTATCGTATTTTCTGCTTCTTTGTTGAAAATGGTAAATACAGTGTTTGAATTTCCTAATATTATTCCAAACGCAAGACAGGCTATTGCTCCATTTGTGTTCAAAAATTCTGCTAAACCAAAAGTTAAAAGCATAAATGCTATTGTGATCATATAAGACTTGGAATATTTTTCTATTCTTTTTAGAAGCGCGAGCCAGAATAAGCCTGCAATTACCCCAATAACTATTGCAACAATAAATGTATATAGAAGACCTCCTACAAATCCTGATATTTGAAGTCCCCCTGCTTTTACTACTTCAACTATTGCTATAGTTGTTACTATGCATAAAACATCGCTTATTGCTGACTCTAAGGTTAAAGCAGTTGAAGTTTCTTTTGATATTTTTAATCTTTTTACAACAGGAACAACGACTGCAGAGGATGTTCCTCCAAGTATTGCTCCCAATATTAACCCTTGTATGAAACCCAGCCCTAAGATCCAAGACAGAGTTGAAACAACAAGCATGGTTATAAAAAAGTTTATTAATGCTAGAGAAGAACCACCATACATTCCTTTGAATAATTGGCTGAATCTTAAATTCAAAGCACCTTCAAATAATATAAATATTAAAGCAAATGTTGTGAAAAACGGGGCTATTTGATCTATAACTGAAGAATCATATTCCCAGAATATGGCTTTTAGCGTTATTCCAAAAAGCAGGAGCCACATAACATCAGGAATATTAGTTTTTTTGAATACTATTTCTCCTATGAATCCTAAAAATATTATTATTCCTGCGAGTATAAAAAATATGAATATTTCCATACTTATTCCATTAGTTTGTCTTTAAGCTGATCAAGACCCGTTATTTTTTCTTCAAAGTCACGCTTATTATTTCTATCTAGCAGTATTCCTCTTATTCCAGCTTTTTCTGCAGCTTTCATATCACTGTCAACAGAGTCTCCTACCATTACAACATCAGTTGCTTCGAGATTATTTTCTGCAAGTATTTTATGGAACGCATCAGTGTTTAATTTTAGCAAACCTGTTCTAAAGGATGGATAGACTCCATCAAATAATTGTTCTAAATTAAATTTTTCTTTAACTTGCTCGTACGAGAATTTATCTATGTTTGCTAGAAGAAATATTTTGTATCCTTGATTTTTTAATTCTTCTAATTCTTTTTCTGTATCATCATACATTTTAGATAATATTGCATTTTTATTCCACATCCCTACTAATTTTTCGTATACAAACTCAGGCAGTCTTACATTAAAATCACTAACAACGTTTTCAAATCCTGCTTTTAAAGAATCGAACTCTTTAGTCATAAAACTGTGTTCAAATGCTAGTATGAAATCTGAAAATGGCGCATTTACTCTTAGAAAGTATTTTACTTGTTTGCTCGGACTTGGATTTACTCCTGTTTCTATTATTGTTCCCCATAAATCAAATATTATTGCCTTAACCATCATTTTTCCCCCTTACCTTAATTACTCCAATAACGTCTTTCTTATCTTCCCTTATCTTTTCTTATTTTTTTAAATATTTTTTCAAAAAGTAGCAAATATTTTGTTTCTTAAAACAACGGATTGTGTTTTGTTTTATATTTGTTTCCTTAAATTGGCACAAACATATTTATAATAGTTACTTTA
Organism: uncultured Methanosarcinales archaeon; assembly: GCA_964548665.1. Classification (GTDB taxonomy): domain Archaea; phylum Nanobdellota; class Nanobdellia; order Woesearchaeales; family 21-14-0-10-32-9; genus 21-14-0-10-32-9. The sequence goes on along the minus strand of CAZJQL010000003.1, from coordinate 63,202 downwards.
ATCACAATTTATGAAACTTATACGGGATCCACTTTACAGAATAATCCAAGTCGAGGATGAATTTAGACCATTAGTGGAGAATCCTTTTTTTCAAAGATTGAGATTTATAAAACAAAATGCTAACTTATTTTATGTTTATCCTTCTGCAAAGCACGACAGATTTTCTCATTGTTTAGGTTCTTATAATTTGATGAAAAAAGTTGTCAATAATACTTTTCTTAAATTAACTGCTAAACAAAAATTTAATCTTAAAGCAGCTGCTCTTTTACACGATATAGGTCATGGAGCTTATTCTCACACGTGGGAGAAAGTAAGAAAAGATTTTGATCATGAAGCAGTTTCTTGTAAAATAATACGTGAAGTATACAAACTTCCTGAAGTTGCAGATATATTAGAGCACAAAAATGAGTTATATCCTTTGGTTTCTTCGGTTATAGATGTTGATAAAATGGATTATATGTCAAGAGATTCTTATTTTTGCGGAGTTAGCTACGGTATGGCTGATGTTGATAGAATTGTAGCTTATTTAACAATAAAGGATGAAAAAGTTCTAATACCTACAAAAATTGTTACTTCTGTTGAGCATCTCATAATAGGAAGAATAAGCTTATTTCAATCATTATATTTTCATCATGCAATAATTGCAAAAGATGCTTTGCTTGATTCAATTTTCAAAAGAGTTTCAGATTTACACGAATCCAGAGAAGATGTTTTTCTTGATGACTTGTTAAAAAAGATGCTTTATGCTGATTTTGAATTGAAAGATTTTCTTCAATTTGATGATTCCACAGTAGAATATCATCTTAATAAGTGGAAGTTATCTAAAGATAAAATACTAAGAGATTTAACAACGAGATATTTATCTGAAGGAAAATTCATAGCATTAGACATTAAAGCGCACTCATTAGATGTGAAAAAAATAAAAAAAGAGATTTCCTCAAAATTCCCCTCAAAATATTACTATTTTGATGAAACGAGGAAGAAAAATATTTACCAAAGCGAAGCATTAGTTAAATTGAACGGAAAAACTGTTCCATTATCAGAATTTTCTGAGCACATAAAAAAAATAAAAGATATGCACATCAATAAAAGATTCATCATTGGCCCAGCAGAAATACTAAAGAAATATAAGAATAAATTCTGAAAAACATATAAATCAATTAGTCTTCCTTTTTTAAATGACTATCATTAGACAGTTTGTTACAAGAGGCGTTTTTATTAAGGATGATGAAGTCTTAATTGCTAACAAAAAAGGCGAGCTTCCTTATTTTTTGCCAGGTGGAAGAGTAGAAATAGGAGAAGGCTACGAAGATGCGCTTATTAGAGAAATTAAAGAAGAACTAGATAAATCTGCAACAATAATAAGATTTCTAGGAACAATTGAGCATAGTTTCATTAATAATACAGGAACACAATATTATGAAATAGGAAATTTTTTTCTAGTTTCACTTAACGACGCAAACCCTGAGAGCATATCATCAAACGAACCTGAACTAGAATTTCAATGGAAAAGAATTGACGAACTAAACAACATAAATATAGAGCCAAAACCAGTAATTGAATTAATTAGAAACTTAAACAAAAAAGAAGCATTTTGGGCATCCACATTGAAGAAAAAAACTTTATGAAGAAACTTATGGACTCTGCGACGTAGAGTTACAACAGGTCATGTCTGAGAGACAGCACTTATAATATTTTTATGGAGAAGAACGTTTTCTATCTCTGGGAAATAAACTTGCTTCTTTTACGTTGTTTAAGCCAAGAATTTTAGCAGTCATTCTTTCTAAACCGATAGCTAAGCCTCCGTGAGGTGGCATTCCATATTTAAAAACCATCAAATATCCGTCTTTTTCATCAATATGCATGCCTAATTTTTTCATGTTGCTTGTTAGCATGTCGTAATTATGCATTCTTTGTCCGCCTGTAGTGATTTCAAGACCTCTAAATACTAAATCAAAAGAATCTGTAACTGCAGGATTTTCAGAATTAGGCATTGTGTAAAAAGGCCTGGCGCTTGTTGGATAGTGTGTTAAGAATACTAAATCAGTACCATAATTCTTTTTTACATATTCTGTAGCTAATCTTTCTCCTTCTGGATCAATATCTTTTCCTTCTTCAAATTCTTTATTGTAGTTTTTCTTAAGAATTTCTTTCATGTCAAGTAAGGGAATTCTTGGTATTTTTTTGAAAGATGGTTTCTCGTTCGTATATTTTGAGATAATATTTCCGTGTTTAGAATGGGTTTCTTCCAAAATGTGGTGAATTAATCCTTCTTCTAGATCAATTATATCGTTAAAAGAATCTATAAATCCCATCTCATAGTCAAGACTTACATATTCGTTCATGTGTCGGGGGGTATCATGTTCTTCAGCTCTATAAACATGTCCTATTTCGAAAACTCTTTCTAAGCCAGAACCCACCATTATTTGTTTGTATAGTTGTGGGCTTTGAGCTAAATATACGCTTTTTCCAAAGTAATCTAGTTTGAATAAATTTGCGCCTCCTTCTGCAGCTAATGAAACTATTTTGGATGTAAATATTTGTGTAAAATCATGATTCTTTAAGTAGTTGGAAAAGCATTGTGCGATTGTTTCTTGAACTCTAAATATGTCTAATGTGTGGGGATTTCTAATTGATATTGTTCTATAATCGAATTTAGTGTTTAGATTTTCACTTGACGATGGTTTTATTGATATCGGGTATGGTTCCTTTGGTTGAGCCAAAACATCTATATTTTTTAATTCTATTTCATATCCTTGAGTAGTATGTTCGGTTTTTTTAACAACGCCAATTAAATCAACCCAAGAATTTTTTTTAGAATCAGCTAAAAGGGATTTATCTTCACTAATTACTTGGAATGTGCCTTTTAAATCTCTTACTGTTAGAAAACCAAGACCTCCTAAATTCCTTTTGTCTTCTATTCTTCCTTTAACTCTAATTTCTTGGTTTTCATGTTCTGGAATGTTTATTGAATATGTTCTTTTCATCGTAGTCATTGGATAATGGTTACTTATTTATAAATGTTACCTATCAAAATTGTAATGCCGTAAAGTTTACGACTACTAAAAGGTAACTTTTATAAATAATTTGCGTGTTTATTAATTATGAATGATGTGTTCGTAGTTGAAGGACAAAATGCAATTGGAAAATCATACTTCATAAGAAGGCAAATAGAACAGAATCCGAAATTCAAAGAGCAAAAAGAAATCACTGAAATTATATCTTCTCTGAGTCTATTGCCAAAATTTAGCTTGAACGAATTAGACATTGAAAAATCTGATGAATGGTTTTTGCAGAAAGAATATCAAAGATATGACTGTGCAATAAATTCAAGAAACTTACTATCGAACAGGTTGTTGTTCTCAACACTGTCATACATTTATGCGCGTCATAGAAAGTATGGTGTTGGAAATTTATGGCGGGTAAAAAAATCAATAGAAGAAAATCTAGGAAAAACATTTATATTTCCACAAACAATCGCACTATATTCTTCAAATAATTATATTCAGAGAATTAAAAAAAGATCTGGAGGTGAAAAAACAGCTAGTTGTTTGGAAGCACCCTATGATGAAGAATTTTATAAATATATTAATGAATACTATAAAAATCAATCTAAAATTCATGGATTTATGCTTGTTGATGTGGATTTTCCAAATTCATTAGAAGATAAAAATTTTTTAAAAGATAAGTTTTCACCATATTCTCCTATAATAATTAACACAGAGGTGCTTTTATGAAAAATTATGATATAGATAAAAAATCAATCATGGATAAAATATCTTCTGAAAACTTATCTGATATGATCATACAATCTCTAAAAAAAAATAAAGTTTACACACTAAAAGAAATTAATAGAGATTTGTTAATATATTTTGCACACGGGGAAGAAGGAACTTCTTCAATTCAGATAGGGTTCCCATTTCCTCTTAAAACGATAGAACTTAATGAACTTATAACTCCCAATAATCAAAAAATCAAAATAATAACAAGAGGAGAATCAATAAGAACTGAACAAAGGAATGAACTCGAAGAAGTATCCAACACATATAAAGAGATTAAATCAATTGACGAATTCAGAAATATAGTTAATAATAAACTTTCAAAAAATAAAAAATTAATTTACGTAGATCCTTATGATTTTATAGGAGATTCTTATATAGGATTATATTTTCTGGATGCTTTCAAAGATTCGCTGAATACGTTTGATATAGAAATATATTCATCCCAAATCAACCATCTTGTAACGTCACACAAAGTTTATGAAAAGTCTGTAGAAAAAATAATTAACAATGTGTGTGAAGGAGATGTTATCATCATTCCTGATTTAATAGATACGCACTGGGAAAAAACAATGAACTTGATAAATAATTTAAATAAGGAAAAAGTGTCTATATCAATTCCCGGAAGAAATATTATTATATCTATTGAAGATGGAGAAAAAAATGTGTTTCATTTCAGTCAAGAAGATCCACTGTTAAGATCGAAAAATATAGAGGATTATATGGATGATTGTCTGGAACCATTTCTAAACATTACAAAGACTGAAAAAAACAAAAATATTGTAGAAAGAGATAGTGATGTTTTTTTCATAAATCCTTTTGCAAATAGCACATATAGGTTTTTAGATCCTGAACTTGTATTTCATGTACATAAAAATATTAAAGAAAAAAATAAAAATACGTCATTTACTATTGTGGGTGGTTATCACAGGAATGTAGATCATACAAATTGGATCTTAGATTTCTTAGATATAATGAAAAATTCTGGAGAAATGAGTTCTGTCAGTATAAATTATTATTCTGATATATCTGAATTAATGAATGATTTCACAAGAAAAAATGGTGCTGCTTTTCTAACTACCGACACATCTATTGCACACTCTGCTAATTATTTAGGAATACCTAATGTTTCTGTTTATAACTCAATATGGTGGGATAATGAGAGTGTTCAAGCGCAGGCAGGATCATCGCCTTTTGGATTTTGCAGATATCAATTATCTCATTTTCCTGCTTTAAATGTTAAAGGAAAAGATTTGAGAGAATTAGCCAAGCATATATCTGAAAGTCTTATGTTTATACAAAAGTCGGAGTTGGATAAAAAAAGAGAGCTTTCATTTCTACCAAAACAAATCAAAATGAATGATTTTGAAAACTTAGAAAATTTGATGAAAAATAAACTTCCTTGGGTTGTGAAAATGTTTGATAGGAATTACTTAGAAGAAGGAATTACGCATTTAGATGAAAATACTAAAAAATATTTTAAGAATACAGTCATAAAACTGTCTCCATTATACAAACTAACAAAATATATTGGGGGCGAATTTATTGATTAAATCGTTAAATATGTTGGTTAATTCTAGTTGTAACAGCAGATGTACTTCTTGTGACATTTGGCAAATAAAAGATTCCGATTATTTGGATATTGATAAAATATCTTCATTATTATCTAAAAATGAATTTTCAGAAATAGAAGATATAAGTTTTTCAGGAGGAGAACCATTTCTCACTAAAAACATAAATGAACTGGCTAAAGAAGCTATTAAAAAACTTCCTAATTTAAAATATTTTTTTATAAATCATAATGGGACTATGCCTGATAGATTAATAAATTTTGTTCAAGAAATAGCACCTCTAGTCAAGTATTTGGGCGTCAGTATTTCAATAGATGGGAACAGAGAAATGCACAATCTTATCAGAGGATCGGATATATATGATAAAACTTTAAAAACTCTTGAAAGAACTTCAGAAATAAAAATACCTTCCATAAATAGTATAGTTTCCATGACATTGCAAAAGCTAAATGCAAATTCATATCAAATTAATCATGTCAAAAATATAGCCAATCAATATGGGGCGGCGTTTACTTTTAGACCTGCTACAAAATCAGAGTATTACAATAATGTCGATTCTAAAAAATTCGAACTTCCTACTAGAGAGCAACTAAAAGAAATTTTTATTAATGTTGATGTAGATGATGATTTTATTAAAATACAAAGAGATTATTATTTACAGGGTAAAGATCCTTTAATCAGCGAATATGGCGAATTACAGTGTGCTGCAGGAAAAAATTTCGTAACGGTTCTTGCTAATGGAGAAATTGTTCCTTGCATTTATTCACGAAGTGTACTGGGAGATTACAAAAAAGGTATATTTAATTCGGAATTCGAAGCACCATGTCCATGTCCTCCTACTGAGTGTATAACATATCCAAATATGATTTATAAAAATGATAAATGAACTAATAAATAATAACGAGGATTGTGTAGGAAAAGAAATAGATATGTATGCAAAAGTAGTTGGAATTAAATCTTTAGGAAAAAAACTTAATTTTTTGATATTAGATAAAGGCTTATTTGAAATTCAAGCTGTTTTTGACAAAACAGAAATTAATGAAGATATTAAAAAAAATCAAGTAATACATATTAAGGGGATTATTACAAAAAATGATGCTGTTAAATGTGGGATAAAGGGTTATGAAATTAATGCATCTGAGATTTGTGTAATAAATAGAAATGATAAAGAAAATATTTATTATAAAGAAAAGTTTATAGACAAGAATCTGAGAGATAATTTAATAAATAAATCAAAACTATTGGAGACAATAAGAAACTATTTTTATCAAAATAACTTTATTGAAATAAAAAGTCCAAAAATAGTGTCTACTATGATTGATAACTATGAAGATGTTTTTTCAGTCAAATATTTTAAAGATCAAAGGTGGTTGACTATAAGTAACTTGTTATACCATCAAATCATCCATTCTTCTGGTTTAGAAAGAATATTTGAATTTGGAGAAGTTTTTAGAGGAACAAAATCAAAATCAACCACACATATATCTGAAATACAGATGTTAGATTTTAGTGTAGCTTATGAAAATATTGATGATATTATTATGAGATCTAACAAAGTTATAGAGTCTGCTGCAATTAACGTTGGAATTGATGCCCTTGATTTATTTAAAGATTTGAGTAATATAAACGTAATTACATACGAAGAATTGATAAAGTTATTATCTAATAAAAAAGAAGATATAAGTTTTGGTGAAGGTGTTTCTCATATATCTAATAAATATAAAGATTTACTATCAAATAATTTTGGAAAATTATTTTGGATAAAAAATACTCCTAGTAAAGGGCATAATGATTTTTATAAAAAGAAATTTCAGCTAAAATCAGGAAATTCTGTAAATGAAAGTGCACAATTAAGATACTTGGATTTGGGTCAACTTGCTGATGGCTCGGTTAAAGAAACAGATCCTGATAAAATATTTTTTAATATGAAAGATGCGATGTTAAACGTCGATGAATTTAAACCATATTTATGTTCAGTTTTAGAGGGAATTATTCCAAATTCCGGAATGGGTGTTGGCATAGATCGTCTTACTATGGCTTTATTATCAAAAGAAAGTATTGCTGATGTTGTTTTTAATAGTGTGAGGTATAGGTAATGATAATAAGTTTGGAAGGAAGCAGAGCCGCCGGCAAAACACATTTTAAGAAGTTCATACTTTCACAAAAAAAGTATGTGTTTTTTCCTACAGATGTCGAATTAAAAAAAATATATGAAGAATCTCCTGACTTAGGCACCAATTTCACAGAATTAAGAAAAAACGAAAGATGGTTTCTCGATGTAGCTATTGAAAAAATGGCGAATGCGAAAAAATTAAATGAACTTGTTTTTGTAGAAAGAGATTATTTATCAGTTATGGCTTTTTCTTATGCTTATTCTTCTTTTTCTGGTATAGATACATACTCATATCTTTCTAAAGAAATATTTGATTTGAATAAAAATAACGAATTAATAAAACCAGATTATAGAATTGTATTTGATAATAATTACGAGGTATTCCTGAATAGGGCGAATGAAGTACAGTCAAAAAGGGAACCTATTTGGTTTGATAGAAAGTTTGCAGTTCCTTTATTTGATTTTTTTAGAAATTTTAGGGAAGATGAAAAAGTTGTTTCTAGTATGCTTGCTGAAATAAATTACGATCCAAAGGTTGTTTATGGCAAATTGTCAGAGTTCATTAAAAATAAATAATTTTATAAATTAATACTTATTGTAACTGTTTATGAATGTTATATTGGCCGGTGGAGGATCAAAGAATGACAGTCAATTAGTAGATGATTTCTTTTTTAACTTAATTCCAAAAGAAAAAAACAAGATTCTTTATGTGCCTGTTGCTATGAAGGGGAAAATTCCTTATGATAAATGTTTGGAGTGGTTTAGAGGAATAGTGGGAGATAGGAATTTTTTAATTACAGTTGCAGATGATTTAAATTTGTTAACTGAAGAAAAAATATTAAATTTTGGTGCTATCTATATAGGTGGTGGCAACACTTATGTTTTGCAAAATGAACTCTTAACATCTGGCTTTTATCCCTTACTAAAAAAATTCTTGATGTCGGGCGGAATAGTCTATGGAGGAAGTGCAGGCGCAGTAATTCTGGGAAAAAGAATAGATACAAGCACAGATTCAAACGCTTTGTCCATAAACAATTTTTCGGGTCTTGGATTAATAGATTTTTGCATAAAGCCACATTATAAAAATGAATTAAATGGATTTATAGAGGATTATTCTAAAAAAAGATATGTTGGCGTTTTAGCAATACCAGAAAAATCAGGTATTTTTTTTAATGGCTCTAATTTTAAAATTTTAGGTTCGGAAGAAGTAAAAATATTTGTTAATGGAGAAATTAAAGATTATGAACCAGGATCGGTGTTTTCACTTTGAGATTACCAATTAAATTGGAAGGAATAATATTTTTTAAAAATGATGAAAATTTAAAGTACCTTTTAGTTAAGCGTATTGACGCTAGGGGGGGTTTCTGGCAACCTATAACTGGAGGTCTTGAAGAAGGCGAGTCAATAAAAAATGCAGTAGTTAGAGAGGTCAAAGAGGAAACAAGTTTCATAAATATTTCCAAGATTATTAAATTAGATTACTTTTTTCAGTTTAAAGATGAAGATTTGTGGTTGACTGAATATGTTTTTGGTATAGAAATTCCAGATTTTAAAGATCCAGATATTAGTTGGGAGCATGATGATTATAAGTGGTGTACATATGAGGAAGCACAAAAACTTCTTGTATGGCAAGAAAATAAAAAAGCTTTAAAATTATTAAATGATATTTTGTCAAATAAATAATAAAAGCTTTAATTTTTTAGAGCGTCTCGGATTATGTTGTATATTTCTTCAAATTTAGTATTATCTGGTAAAGGATTTTCAGACCATATTATTTCGTCTTTAGATTTTCTTCCAAAAATATGTGTGTGAATATGTGGTACATCCATTGCAGCTCCATCTGTTATGAAAAGAGTTCTTGTAGGATAATGGAATTTTGTTTCAAGAATGTTTCCAATTATTTTTGCTGATTTAATCATTTTTGTTATTATTAAATCAGGTGTTTGTTTTAATGAGTTGAAATGCTTTTTAGGAATGATTAGTGTATGGCCTTCCGATATAGGGTCGATATCTAAAATTATTATAATATCGGTGTCTTCATATATTTTTCTTGATTCTATTTCTCCTTTGACGATTTGGCAAAATATACAGTTCATGATAAATAGTTCTTTATTTTTTTTATAAATTTTTTTATAAATAGATAAATATATAAAAAATACCACTTTAATATAGTTAAATGACAGAAATAACGCTTGATTTAGTAACAAAACAAGGAAAACATATTTCAATTATTGCAAAGAATGGAAAAAAAGAGTGAAAGAGTATAATTTTTCTTCAAAAACAAAAGGTTCAGAAATAGGCTCGGAGCTTATAATATCTAGTTTGACTGGATGGGCAATTACTGATTTGGGTTATTCTGATGTAATAAAAGTTAATTATCCTCTATCAGGGCAAAGCGAGGATTTTATTAAGGATTTAACGAAAATTGTTAGTAAGTTGTTTGTAGGAGTTAATGGAAAAAAATTAACTGAAGCAAATTTTTTTGAAGAAAAAAAGAATCTTTATGAACCTACTGAATTAAATTCAGAATTTATATTTCTAGGAGTTAGTGGAGGAAAGGATTCGAGTTTAGTGGAAAAAATATTAAATTTAGAGGGTAAATCAAAAATTGCAAGATTTTCAATAGATTATTCCGGACAAAAAACTAAGAAACAATATCAAATATGGGATGTTATACACGATTCAGAATTGTTTAAGAAAGTTAATCCAAATTCGTATAAAAATTTAAACAACAACATATTATTTTTAGAATCAAATGATATAGGTGTTACCTTTTTGGCGCCGTACTTTGATGTTAAAAATCAGCATCCAAGCAGAATAGCATATGGTTTACAATGGGATACAGCATGGGAATTTTCTGAAATAAAAAGCAGCCTAGTTCCTCTTGAATCTAAGGAATCAATAGATTTGCACAAAAATTATATGAGGTCACTAGGTTTGAAAGATTTTGAAATTGAATTACCTATACAAAGCATTCATACAAATGCAGTATATATGGCTCTTGAAAAGCTAACTGATTTTGATACTATTGCAAATATGATTTCATGTTGGGAATATGAAAACTATAATTGTGGAGACTGTCCAAAATGCCAAAGAGTTGGATTTGTATTGGATAATGTTTTTGGTAGGCAAGTATCCAGTATGCCTTTATTAGCATTTGATCCAGTCTTAGTTTATGGTTCTATAAATGCAGGAGATGCATTAAAAAATTATCCAAATATTGATTGGAACAAATCTGTAATTTCAAAATTTGATAATGGTATAAACGACAAATACATAAACATAATTGGGAGGTTGTTAGATGCAGAACAAATAAATGAAAATGATCTTAGATTTGATTTTAGAATACCAGAAGTAAAAAAAGATAAATTAAAAAAACAAATCGTAGAAGAAATAGGTATAAATTATGATGTGTTAAGTGACGAAAAGGTAAATAATTTCGATGTACCATTTTTACCTTTTGAAAAATATTATGGCTGGAATAGAAATAATAAGGTTCTAAATTGTTATGGGACTATTCCTAAGTATTCAGGAAAGAAAAAGAATTTTGATATTATTTCAAAAGGTCCGAGATTGTTTGTGCCTGATATAAAAATGTTTGATATATTTTTTCAGGAGAAAAGCGAGATTTTATGGTGATTATATGATATTTGAAAAATTAGAAGATTTGATAGGAAATACGCGAATGCTACGATATGATGATATATACCTTAAATTAGAATTTGATAATATTGGTTTTTCTATAAAAGATAGGGTTGCTAAATACATACTAGAACAAGCTGAGAAAACTGGTAAATTAAAAAAAGGAGACGTTATTATAGAATATAGTTCAGGAAATCTAGGTATAGGTCTTGCACTACTTGCTGCACAAAGAGGACATGAATTTATATGTGTTGCTGAATCTTCAATAAGTGAAGAAAAATTAAAAACATTAAAGGCATTAGGTGCAAATGTTGTTATAGCGGATTATTATGCGGAATCACAGTCTGATCAAAGCATGAAGTCAATTGCTAGAAAAATTCATGAGAGCATTCCAAACTCATATTTTGTCAATCAGTTTGAAAACGAATGGAATCCAAAAGCTCATGAATTATATACGGCGCCTGAGATTCATAAAGATTTACCTGATGTTGCTGCCGTGTTTATTGGTATGGGTACGGGAGGAATTGTTTCTGGTATTGGCGCATATTTTAAGAAATTCAAACCAGATACAAAAATAATTGGCGTCACACCTGATTCTGGAAAATTATATTCAGCATTTCACCATTTAAAAAGATCCTTTAAAGAGACAGATACTTTAATTGAAGGTGTGGGTGAAGACTTTGTTTCTCCTGTTTTGAATTTCGAAGTAATTGATGATGTTGTAGAAGTTTCTGACTTTAATGCTATTCACGAAGCAAAATTATTTGCGAAAAAAGGTCTTTTACTCGGTTCTTCAACAGGTATGCTTTTGTCAGCAGCTAAAAAATACTTCATTGAAGGTCCAAAAGTTGTTATTGTTGGAGATACAGGTCTAAGATATTTAAATTCGGTTTTTAATGATTCTTGGTTGAAATCTAAAGGTTACGATTTATTTGATGGCCCCAATAAACATTTGTCTGATATATTAAAAAATTTAACATTATCATTACAAAAAGGAGATTATCCTAAATTACTTTCTTGAGTTTTCAGATTTTTTTTGTTAAAATTTATAGACATCACACATTAGTCATATGCCTGGTGTTGAATTATCCCTGGCGGATTACCCATCAATTCCCCGCGGTCATTGAGCGGTACTTTCATATTGGCGTTCTCGTAGATAAAATAGAAGAGATCTATCGCTAAGTTCAATGGACTCTGCGGGATTTGAACCCGCGGCCTCATGATTGCCAACCATGCGCTCTACCAGACTGAGCTAAAAGCCCGAAAAAAAATTAAAAAAATAGAAAGAGTTTATTTTCTTTTTTTTGCTGTTTTGGGTTCTTCTTGAGTACCACACATTTCTGAGCAACAATCTCCTTCTTTGCAGCCAGATAGTGCCATTATTGTGAAGCCGCCTATTATTAGTAGTACTGTCCACCATTGTATGTTCCAGAAGTTCCATACTCCCAGATCTCTTAATAAAAACAATATTCCGGAAACTAGCAACAATATTCCTGTCATTCCTATGCATTTACACATTTTGGTTTACCTCCTGTTTTTTGTGTTTTTTGTGTTTTTAATAAATGTTTCTACTTAACTATTAGCAAAATTAATATAAATGGCCTGGTCCTTCTTGTTGTTATGGATGATGAAGTTTTGTTGTTGATTAGGAAGCTTGCGTTGTTGAATGCTGTTAAGCATGATGGTAAGGCCGTTCCCGGAGGAGTTATTAGCGGAGTTATTGGTTCTTTTCCTGATTTGAAGAAAGATATGAAAATTGTTTCTGCTGAGGTTAATGAAATAATAAAGAAAGTTAATTCTCTTGATATTGATTCTCAGAAGAAAGAGCTGCTAGATATTGATGGTTCTGCACTTGAAAGCAAGCATAAAGATCATGATATTTTTGGTTTTCTTAATATTAAAGAAGGAGATTTTGTAAGGACTGCTTTTCCTCCGGGTCCTGAAAAGTATCCTCATATTGGTCATGCTAAGGCATTAATAATTAATTATGAGTTGGCAAAAAGGCACAACGGAGAGTTCATTCTTAGATTTGAGGATACAAATCCTGAATTAGTAAGAAAGGAGTTTTATGATATTATGCTTGATAATTTTAGGTGGCTTGGTGTTTCTTGGAACAATCTTGTTTATGCTTCTGATTATATGGATTTGTATTATGGACATTGCGAGGATCTTATTAAAAAAGGCTTAGCATATGTTTGTACTGCTTCTCAGGATGATATTAAAAAAATGAGGGAAACGGGAGTTTCTCTTGCTGAAAGAAATTCTTCTCCTGAGCAAAATCTTAAGATGTGGAAATCTATGTTCGGTATGAAAAAAGGGGAAGCTGTTGTTTTGCTTAAGATTGATTTGAATCATAAGAATAGCACTATGAGGGATCCGATTATATTCAGAATAATTGATTCGGTGCATGCAAGGCACGGTTCTAAGTATAGGGTTTGGCCTAATTATGATTTTCAAAACTCGATAATGGATGGTTATTTTAAAATAACTCATCGTTTGAGAAGCAAGGAATTTGAGATGAGAAATGAGCTTCAGAGATATATTCAAAAAACTTTAGGTTATCCGGAAACACATATTTATGAGTTTGCTCGTTTTAATTTGGAAGGCGTTGAGAGTTCTGGAAGGATTATACGTGAAAAAGTTGCTAGCGGAGAACTTGTTGGTTGGGATGATCCTACTCTTACAACAATAGTCGCATTAAGAAGAAGAGGTTTTCAGCCTGAGGCCATAAAAGATTTCGTGCTTAAGACCGGTATTACTAAAAGTGAGTCTACGCTTACATGGGATGATTTAATTGTTCAAAACAAAAAAATTGTTGACAAGTCTGCGGAGAGATTATTTTTTGTTGAGGATCCTGTTAAAGTTCATATTGATAACGCTCCCTCAAAAAAGGTTCATCTTAAATCAGCTAGTTTTTCTAAACTAGAAAGGACTTTTGGCGTTCATACTGATTTTTATATTTCAAAGAAAGATTTTGAATCTTTAGAAAAGGGGAGCGTTTATAGATTAATAGAGTGTTTTAATTTCAGATTTGAAGGATCATCTAAATTCAGTTATGTGGATGAATCTATAGACACGTTCAAGAAAAATGGTAAGGGGATGTTGCATTATCTTCCTGCAACCAAAGATGTAATTAATGCATCAGTACTGATGCCTGATAAAACCATTTGTAAAGGATTAATAGAGAAAAATGTTGAATTAATAACTGAGGGAAGTGTTGTTCAGCTTGAGCGTTTTGGTTTTGTAAGACTTGATAATAAGAAAGATCATGTTTTTTGGTTTACGCATAAATAAATTAAGAAGGTGGTAAAATGAGTGATTCAATTATTGTAAAAACAAAGATAAGAGAGCTTGCTCAAGGATATAATGTATCAAGCGATTTTGCTGATGCTCTTGATGAAAAAGCAAAACAAATAATAAGAGATGCTATTAGACGTGCAGAAGCTAATGGAAGAAAAACAATAATGTCTAAAGATTTGTGATATCTTTTAATTTTTGTATTCTCTGTCTTAATTGATTTATCTTTAATTGAACAGAAACAGCATATCTTGGATTTATTTGATTATTATCAGTTAGTTGATCTATAATTTTGTCAGCTATTTGGAGTTCGTTTTCTAGAGATTTTATTTTTTTGTATGCATTATTTTTTTCTGCTTTGTGTGTCTGAGCTCTGAACGCAGCCGCAATAAATATTTTTCTTGCACGAAATGATGGGTCCATCTACATCAATCCTAGAAATTTCTTTTTCTTTTTAGGAGGTTCTTGATTAGGTGTAGATGGCGGAGGATTTTTCATTTCTGGAAAATCATTCGGTGTCGGATAATTTAAATCGAAGTTTGGTGGTTCTGGCAAGTCCAAATTGTCAAAGTTACTACTATTCTGATTCATATCTGTTCTTGCTTGACCAAAAGTTTGACCCGGAGTCATGTTATAACTTGGAGGAAGCTCATTTGAATTTGGAAGATTGAATATTTTAGGTTGTCTCTGAATATTTTGTGATATTTGTGTTGCTTGTTGTTGAACTGGTTGCTGATTTGTTTGCTGTACGTAATGTTGTCTCTGGATATTTTGTGGTTTTTCATCTTCGTACTCTTCCATGCCATTTAATTCCCCAGAGTCTTGTTTTATATTAAGAAGTGCTTCAGCTATTTTTTGGTTTTGTTCCATTAATTTATCCAATTTCTGATCAGGTCCATCTCCTTTTTTATATTCATCAAGCAACACATTATTTATGCTTTGAAACAAGTCTTCAAGTCTATTTATAGACTTGGTTAATTTCTCTATAGCTTCGACTAATTTATCAGGAGAACTTGATTTTATTAAAGGGTTATTTTTTAATCTGTCGACTTCTTTTCTTAGATATTCTACCCTTTCATGAGGAAGTATTTCGTATTCTTCGTCTTCCATTATTCACCTCTCTAATAAATATTTAATATTCTGATATATAAATATTTGCTCCATTTGTAATCACTTATTATTAATTAATTAACTTTTTAAATAAACACATTGCCCGAAAAGCAATAGTGATAAATAAGACTTTAGAGAAACACTTAGAAGATGTTTGTCCTTCTTGCAAACACAGTCATGGCTCAGACTGGAAAATGCATTTCGAGCACAATACCTGCTATATTAGTTGTAATTGTGTAAAATGTAATTATTCGATATTTAAAAAAATAGATTTTATGACATGTGGAACTTTTAAATACGTAGATCTTTAATTATTTTAAGGTCTTTTTTATCTGCAAAAATATTATAGTGATTGCTAAAAGAAATGCTATTAGAGAAAAAACAGATATTCCTTCCACCCGAGGTGTTCTGTCAATCAACAAAAATCCAGATAATAACAATAATGTTGTTAATATTGTCATAAACATTCTTTCGCTGATTTTATCTATTTTTGTATCTAAATCTTTCATATGTTTAGATATCTCTTCCATGTTCCTATTTTGTGAATCATTATTCTCCAAATAATTCTCAACCAAGTCAGGAAGCTCTTCTAAAACCTTTTTTACTTTTTTAAAGTACAAAATATTCTTGGCAATTGATTTCTTAGGAGAATATTCGTGCAAGAGCATTTTTGTTATGAATGGTCTTGCTTCATCAACAAAATTAAATTCTGGATAAATCTTAGTGCAAACACTTTCTAAGGTTAAAACTGTTTTTCCTAATAAAACTAAATCTTTTGGAACAGACATTTTGTTTTTCTTTGCAATCTTAAGCGATTGAATAAAAAGCTTAGGAACATTTATTTTATTTGCAGGAACATTATAGTAAGGCACCAGTAAATTTCTTATTTCATTTTTCATTTCTGGTTCCGCATCTTTTATGATGTGAAGCTTAATCATGGATTCTGTTGCTTTATCTATATCTTTTGAGTATAAGGCAAGAAACAAGCTTAGGAGATTTGCTTTTGTTTCAGCATCAAGCTCTCCAGTTATACCAAAATCCAAAAGAGCTATTCCATTTTCGGTTCTGAGTATATTTCCAGGATGTGGATCTGCATGAAAATATCCATCAACAAATATCTGTTTTAGAAACACATTAAATATTTTTCTGGCTGTTTCTTTTTTTTCATCATAATTCATTTTTTTTCTGACAAGATCAGATATTTTTTCTCCTTCTAAAAACTCCATAACTAAAACCTTTTCTGTTGAGAGCTCTTGATAAGGAAGAGGTATTTTTGTTTCTGTATTCAAGAAATTTGCATGAAATCTCTTTATGCTTTCAAGTTCGTTCTTATAGTTGATTTCTTTTTCAGTATACTCTTTGAATGTTTCTGCTATTTCTAATGCATTAAATATTTTTTTTCCTGGAAGTCTGTCTATTAGTTTTGCTATAAAGAACATTATTTCTATGTCTGTTTCTAGTATTTCTTTTATTTCAGGCCTTTGTATTTTTATTGCTACTTTCTCTCCAGTTTTTAGTTTTGCAGAATGAACTTGGCCTATTGATGCGGACGCTTCAGGAGCTACACTAAAATTCTTAAATAAAGAGTTTAATTTTTTTCCAGTTTCTTTTTCAACTATTTTTTTTGCTTCAATATACGGAAATGGTTTGACTTTGTCTTGTAGTTTTGATAATTCATCACAGTATTCATTAGGAATTAAGTCAGGTCTCAAACTAAGTATTTGTCCTAGTTTTACAAAAGATCCTCCAAGTTCTTCTACTATTTCTCTTACTACTTGCGGTTCTGTTTCTTTAGGATTTTTTGGATTTGCGGCAGTAAATATGAATCCCAGTTCATGTTTTATAAGAACTTCTGCAACCTGTTTGAATCTTTTTGCTTCTTTTATTTTTTCTGGAATTCCTAGCATTTTTGCCTCTTTTATGAAAATCCTTTTTTTATATATTTAAATGCTTTTGTATGCTAGCATTAGAATCTTCGAAATCTTATCCATTTAAGTTTTGTGTAGTCAGATAATAAATATATTCCTACAAGAAATAGAATTATTGCCAACAATATTTTAAGAGCATGAAAAATGTATTCAAATATGAGTATTATTCCAAGTATTATTAAAACAATGCCTATGGCTTTCTTTATGTAATATGTTGATTCCTGATCTAAATTGACTATTTCTATTTTCTTCATTTTAATTTTCTGTGTTATTTGTTTAGTTTTTGTTTTTATAATTTTTGTATAATTTTATAATTTAGTATATATAATTGGTTTATCTTTGACAATTACTGAATGTTCAGCTTGACTAACAAGGCCTTGTGCTTTCTCCAGTAGAGGAGGATGTGCATCTAGCATTCCTAGTTGAGTTAACTCTCTTAATGCAAAGGATGTTTTTGCGGTTCCAAATTTTTTTGTTAACCATCTTGAAGCAAAAGGCAAACCATTATGTTTTTTTATTTCAACTAATATTTGTCTAGTCATTGGACTTCTGACTGGTTTATCATAGTTTAAAGAAAATAATGTTGGGGTCCCACTTTCATAAACTGTTCCTATTCCATTTGTTGCAAATGGTTCCACCGCAATTGTTTGATTTTCTTTTAGTTGTGTTTTATCTCCTGTATTAATGTTGGGTATGGTTGGAGCTCCGTGAATTCTATATCTTCCTAAACCATGTCCTGATAAATTGTGTATTGGCGTAAATCCATAGCTTTCTATTGTTTCTTGTATTGTTTTTCCTATTTCTCTTATTTGAACTCCTGGCTTTATTAGTTTTAGTGCTTGATTTAATGCCTCTTTTGAAGCATCAATAAGTTCTTTATTTGATCCTAAGTCTATTGTTCTAGCAGTATCTGCTATGTATCCATTTATGCTTACTCCTAAATCTAGTTTTACCACATCTCCTTCTTTGAATAATACGTCTTGAGTGTCTGGACAGAAGTGTGCAGCAACATTATTTAGAGCAATTTGTGGAGGAAACGCCATTTGTGCGCCTTGACTTAGAATATGTTGTTCTATTTCTTCTAATACTTTTATCATGCTTTGTCCTGGTTTTATAAGGTTTTGACCTAGATCAAGTGCTGAACAAGCTACTTTTCCTGCTAGCAAGTGGGCATTTATTTCTTCTTGATTCATGTTTTTTAAAATTTTCTTTTTACTTATATAGTTTCTTAAATTTCTTGTTGTTTGAAAGCAATTTTAAGTTTTTAAGCAGCAATGCAAACAACATGTAACCAAACATATGTATTCTAATATATTTTTTAGTATATTGATATACTTTTTCGAAAAGTATATAAATTCAAAAAGAAACCTGTCAGCCCCCAAAAAAAAGAGATGAAAAATTGACATTATTCGCAGTAGATATAACAAAAAATGGAAAAACCCTTACTCAAGTAAGAGTGAAAAGGAAAGACAAACCTAAACCAGCACAAAAAGAACAAGAAGATAAAAATAGTCTTACAACACATGAACGACAAGCAAAAACAATGTCTTTTGCAAAGTATGAAGGCGCATTCAAAGCTGCAAAAACAGGCCTAACTAGCAACTACATTGTCCCATTTGCATTAAGCTTAGGCTTTACACCAGGCCTAGTAGCAATCCTATCTTCACTCCCTCAACTATTTGGAGCATCAGCCCAAATACTTTCAGATAAACTAAGTCAGTTCCTAAAAAGCAGACACAAAGTGCTTTACTATGCTTCAACAATAGAGTCTTTTCATTGGTTAATCGTGTCCTTAATCGCACTATTTTCAATTAATTATCCCGCATTACTCATAATACTCATAGTGCTAGATACAATTATGATGAACATACAATCCCCTATTTGGAACGCATTAATGGGAGATACAGTTCCTGGAAATAAATTAGGAAAATATTTCAGTGAAAGAAACATAATAACAGGTTTATCTGGTTTTATATTGACTCTATTAGCAGGATTCATACTTAGTAAGTTCTCATCATTCTCTAACGGCTTAGGTTTTTTCATAATATTTTTTCTAGCATTCGCTTCTTCTTTTATCGCATCTAAATATCAAAGAAAGTTTTATGATCCCAATCCTTCTGCTTACAAATCTGAACCCTATACTCTTGTTCAATTCATAAAAAATTCTAAACAGAATAATTTTGGTTCATTCACCATATTTTATTCATTATATAGATTTTCAGTAAACATAGCAGCACCTTTTTTCACAATATACATGCTTCAGATTTTGAAATTTGATTATTTTATTTTTACAATAGTGACTGTTTCTGCAGCAATAAGTTCCTTTTTATCAATGAAATGGTGGGGAAGCTTAATAGACAAATACGGCTCTAGATCAATATTTACTCTGACTTCCTTAATAATACCCGCAATACCTTTAGCATGGATCTTCACAGCGGATTGGAGAATAATCTCTGGAATAGAAATTTTTTCAGGATTTATATGGGCAGGGTTTAATTTAAGCTGTTCAACATTTATGCTTGAATCAGTTAACTCGAAGCAAAGAATAAAATTTTATGCATATAACAACATGATTTCAGGTTTTGCTGTATTCATAGGAACCATAATAGGAAGTTTTCTTTTAACTCTTCCAGAAATTTTATTTTCATCATCTTACTTATTTGTTTTCTTCGTATCATCAATAATGCGATTTTTAGTTGCATTCACTTTAACACCTAGAATAAAAGAAGAAAAAGTTGTTTCAATAAAATTCAAGGAGAAAGAAAAGACTTTTTTCAGTAAATTTATAACTTTAAGACCGAAAGAAGGAATTGTTTACGAACCTATAGGAAGACAAGAATATAGCAAAGATAAATCAAAAGAGACAAACCAAAAAGCTAATAAAAAGAAGAAGTTATCCTAGCTGCATGTTGAGATTTAATAATAGAGAAATTAAAGATTTGATTAAGTCTTGGATTCTTATAAGTGTTGCATTCACAATACTGCTCTCTCTGGAAGATATTTATTCATTAAAACCTACTTGGGGTTTATTACTTAATTTTGTGATTGCATTATTAACTGCAGGACTAGGTTTTTTATTGCATGAACTAGGGCATAAATTTATGGCTCAGAAATATAAGTGTCATGCAGAATTTTTTTCAGACAACATGATGCTAGGACTTGCAGTTTTGATGAGCTTTTTTGGATTTATCTTTGCAGCACCAGGCGCAGTCCACATAAGAGGAACCATAAACAGGAAGGAAAACGGAATTATTTCTGCTGCTGGTCCTTTAATGAATATTTTTTTGGCTCTCGCATTCATACCAGGAATTTTTTTGTTTAAAGGATTAATAGGAAACTTCTTTTTTTATGGTTTTTTAATAAATTCTTGGCTGGCTTTGTTTAATATGATTCCTTTTGGTCTCTTCGATGGCGCAAAAATTTATGCATGGGATAAAACAATTTATGCAATAATGGTTCTAACATCGCTTGCATTTGTCACATTTGGTTTGTTTTTTTAGATAACTTTTTTAAATAAGATTTTATTCTTATAAATAATGAATTGCACAATATGTAAATCTAGGATTAATGAAACTTTTCTTAGAAAAATCATCGGAACTTATGTTAAAGATGATAAAGGCAAAAAACACGCAGTTTGTCAAAATTGTCAGAAAAATCTTAGTTCCGAAGATATTAAGAAGAAAATAAATTAAACTTGCCTCTGTAGCATAGCAGTATTGCGTCGCTCTCGTAAAGCGAAGGTCGGGAGTGCAACTCTCCCCAGAGGCTTACATCTCTTCTAGGATTTCTATTCCTAGCAAGTCTAAGGCGTTGCCTAGAACAATTTTGTATGCGTGGATTATTTGTGCTCTGTATTCTTGTTTCTCGTCACCAATTACAGTGCAGTTTTCGTAGAATGAGTTGAACTGCTTTGCGATTGAGAATGTGTAGTTTGCTATTTGTGATGGGTCGTTGTCTTTGTATGCTTTCATCAACACATCAGGATATAAAGATAGTGTTTTAATTAGTTTTATTTCTTCTTTTACAGGTTCTTCTTCCCTGATTTTTTCTTTTTTCTTATAATTTATTTTTTTTAATATGGAATTAGCCCTTGCATATGTGTAAAGCATATATGGTCCTGTTTCTCCTTCTAAAGAAGTCATTTTTTCAGGATCAAATATAATATCTCTTCTCCTGTAATTTTTTAGATCGGAGTATATTATGGCGGCTCTAGTTATTGTTTTTATTCTTTTATCTGCCTCTTTTTTTGAAATATTCTTGTTTTTTATTAGCTCTTCTACTTTTGTGCTTACTGCTTCCCATATGTCAAGCATCTTATAAGATTTTCCTTGTCTTGTTGATAATTTTTTTCCGTCTTTTCCTAGATATAAACCATGATCTACGTGTTCAAGATTTTTTGCCCACGGATATTCTAATAATTCAAGTATTTTGAAGAATTGTTTGAAATGAAGTTGTTGTTCTGCTCCAACTTCGTATATTAGTTTTTCAAAGTTATATTTTTGTTTTCTTGCTATCGCTGCTGCAAGATCTCTTGAAGCATATATTGTTGTGCCATCTGTTTTTTTAACTATTGCAACTCCTAATCCGAATTCTTCTAAATCAACAACAAATGCGCCTTGGCTTTCTTTGATTAGATTTTTGGTTTGCAATTGATCAAAAGCATCTTCTGCTTTTTTGTTAAAGTCAGATTCTGCTTGTACATCATCAAATTCTACGCCTAGCAACTCATAGACATATTCAAATTCTTTTAAGCTGTATTCTTTAAATTTTTTCCATATTTTTATTAATTCCTTATCTCCTTCCTCTAATTTCTTGAATATTTCTCTTGACTCTTGTTCTATTTTGTCATTCATTTCTGCATTTATTTTTACGTACAATTCTTGAAGATGTTTTATTGGATGTTGTTTTAGTTCTTTTTCATCCCCATATTTTTTGTATGCATAAATTAATTTTCCGAATTGTGTTCCCCAATCTCCTAAATAATTTAGTTTTTTAACATCAAAACCTAAAGAAGAATGAATTTTTGCTATTGAATTGCCTATCATTGTGGAACGAAGATGGCCTATTCCAAATGCTTTTGCTATATTAGGTGAAGACATCTCAACAAGAATAACTTTATTTTTTCCGATATTCTGTAAACCATATTTTTCTTGTTTAGATAATATTTCTCGCATCACTTTTGAGACAAGCCAAGTTTTATTTATATAAAAATTCAGGTATCCGTTTACTGCTTCCAATCTCTCTATTTTTTCTATTTTTTTTGTTTGTTACAGTTTTTTTACTAATTCTTCTGCTTTGATTTTCGGTGCTTTCTTTTCTTTTTTTGAAAGAATGAAGCATGGAAATGAGTAGTCGCCAAGAGATTCATCTGGAGGTATTTCTATTTGAGGAAGAATTTCGGAAGAATCTAGACCTGTCTGATTTGATATTATTTCTGCTATTTCTTGTTTCATTTTACTAGTATTAGTGTGTTAGTTATATTATTTTTCTATTTTTTTATTTTTGTTTTGATTTGTTTTATTTTTTGTTGATGAAAGTAATGTTATAGTTATGAATGCTGTAAGCGCCATCATAGGTATTGTTATGTATCCGAAGTAAAAGCTTTGTTTTTCTGCACAATTAGCACCATCTATTGTGCATGCAACTAGTTGAGGCAAAAATTGTATTGAGTAATGATAAATTGAAAATATTGCACCAATTATTGCTAAAAATAAGATATATTTTTTTATTGTTTGGTCTTTTTTTATGAGTGCAATTCCTGCTAATAAGGGTATCGGATACATGAATATTCTTTGGAACCAGCAGAGTTTACAAGGAGCGTATCCTATTATTTCTGAATAAAACAAGCTTCCCATTGTTGCAATCATTGATATTATAAAAATTAATAGAAGACTATTTTGTTTTAGTACATTTTTTAGAATTGCGTAGTATTTTGGTTCGTTCAATAATTTTATTTTCATTATTATATGTAAAAGCAAAGCTATACATAGAACCACACCTAATGCTAAAACAAGCACTGATATTGAAAAGCTAAATGTTTCTGCTAAAGCCATTATTTTTGTTGATTAATAAATAATATTTAAAATATTGTTTTTTGTTCAGAAACAGCAATTATTATCTATATAGAAAATAAATAATGTTTAATCAAAACATTTATATAAGAACCATCATTTTCAAAGCATAGATTCTAAAATAATTTTTTAGACGATAAAATTGAACAAAAAAAGGGAATAATTTTGGCAGAAGACACACAAAAAACAGGATATGACTCTGAACAAATAAAAGTTCTTGAAGGCCTTGATGCAGTAAGAAAAAGACCAGGCATGTATATAGGAAGCACAGGACCCCGAGGACTTCATCATCTAATTCAGGAAGTAGTAGATAATTCTATAGATGAAGCAATGGCAGGATTCTGCAAAGAAATAATTGTAACAATACACAAAGATAATGCAATAAGTGTAGAAGATGACGGAAGAGGAATTCCCGTAGATATACACAAAGAAACAGGAATTCCAGGAGTTGAACTTGTTCTGACAAAGCTTCATGCAGGAGGAAAATTCAATAAAGACACATACAAAGTTTCTGGAGGATTACACGGCGTGGGCGTAAGCGTAGTAAATGCACTCTCCACAAGATTAGACGTAACTGTTCATAGAGGAGGAAAATCTTATTTTATTAGCTTCAAAAAAGGAATGACTAATGAAAAATTAAGAACCCTAGGCTCCACTCAAAAAACAGGAACTTGCGTAAAGTTCTGGGCAGATCCAGAAATATTCACAGAAACAACAACTTATGAATATTCCACAGTTCAGAACAGACTAAGAGAATTAGCATTTTTGAACAAAGGCGTAAAAATAATCTTAATAGATGAAAGAGGAGATTCAGAAAAAAAAGCCGAGTTTTATTATGAAGGAGGAATAGTTAGTTTCGTAGAGTTCTTAAATAAAGGCAAAAATATTCTTAACTCCCCAATTTATTTTTCTAAAGAAAAAGATAACATAGTTTCTGAAATTTGTCTTCAATATAATGATTCATATAATGAATCAGTTTTTTCTTTTGTAAACAACATAAACACTCATGAAGGAGGAAGTCACGTTTCAGGTTTTAAAACTGCATTAACAAGAACTCTTAATACCTATGCAGAAAAAAACGGCATGTTCAAAGATAAAAGCATCAAACTTTCAAGCGATGATGTTCATGAAGGCCTCACCGCCATAATCTCAGTCAAAGTTCCTGAACCGCAATTTGAAGGCCAAACAAAAACAAAGCTGGGCAACAGTGAAGTAAAAGGCATAGTCGACAGCATAGTAAGCCAAGGATTAGGAGATTTTCTAGAAGAAAATCCCTCCCTTGCAAGAAACATAATAGATAAATGCCTGAACGCTGCTAGAGCAAGAGAAGCTGCAAGAAAAGCCAGAGAATTAACAAGAAGAAAATCAGTTCTTGAAAGCACATCACTCCCAGGCAAGCTCGCGGATTGTTCAGAAAAGAATCCTGCGAAATCAGAAATATATTTAGTTGAAGGAGATTCTGCCGGAGGCAGTGCAAAACAAGGAAGAAACAAAGAATTTCAAGCAATTCTTCCACTAAGAGGAAAAATCCTTAATGTTGAAAAATCAAGATTAAATAAAGTCATGACTTCTAATGAAATAGTTACAATCATAACAGCTCTCGGAACAGGAATAGGCCCCGAATTTAATTTAGAAAAAGCAAGATATCATAAAATAATAATTATGACTGATTCTGATGTAGATGGAAGCCACATCACAACATTGATACTCACATTTTTTTACAGATACATGAAACCTTTAATTGAGGCAGGCTATGTGTACATTGCACAACCACCACTTTTCTTGATTAAGAAAGGAAATCATAAAATCTATGCTCGTGATGAACGCGAAAAAGAAAGAATACTGTCAGAATTAGGAGATTCTAAAAATGTTTCAATCCAAAGATACAAAGGTCTAGGTGAAATGAATCCTGATCAATTATGGGACACCACAATGGATCCAAGCACAAGGACTCTTAAGAAAATAAAAATCGAAGATGCAATTGAAGCAGATCAGGTTTTTTCAATGCTCATGGGATCAGAAGTAGAACCAAGACGTCAATTCATAGAAGAAAACGCCCACAAAGTTGGAAATCTTGATATATGATTTTTTGGTTAAATAAATTATTATCTTCTATTATACTCTGCTCTTATGCTATCTGAAGATAAAGCATAATCATATATTTTTACTTCATCTAAAACACCATTAAATGTTAAATTATTTGTAGCGAATTCTTGATCAGTCATCCACAAATGATCGCCATAAGCAACATACCATGAACCAGGCTTCCAGCTTCCAAGTGTAAACCAATCCATGGCTGGAGAACTAACCATGTTGCTATTACTAATAGATCCAACAATTTGTCCATTAACGTATAAATAAGATGAGCCTCCATGTTTGAATACTGCTGCTACATGGTACCAGGATCCAGCATTCCAGTTTGCTACATTATAAGTAACTGTTTGAGTATCTGAGCACACCCTATTAAAACCAAATTTTAAATTATTGTTTGAGTCTTTTATAAGTGCATGTTTCCAGCAACCAGCTCCGTCATCGTCAATTCTAAAAAAAGTGTAAATTTTATTATCATTTCCGTTCCAATTTGGTTTAGTCCACATTAATATAGTATATTCAGAAGCATTCACTGTATTTCCAGAATTATATCTCCCCAAAGTATCTGATCCATCTATAAGCAATCCTCTCCCATTAAACCCATCAACGTAACTAACTCCAGACCCTGTTAATGTATATCCTCCAGAACTATCAACAATAGATCCGGTAGTTCCATTTTCAAAAGAATAGTATTTTTGTGGATTCTGCAAATTATTGTTGATTATATTACTTAATTCTGAAGAACTTTTAACTCGGGTTTTAATTTCCACATACATCTGTTTTGCATAAGCAATACTCCCTGTAGACGAATAATACAATAATTTTATTTTTAATAACTCTTTTTTATTTTCTGATAAATTAGCCCTACAATAAATCTCAAATTCAGATTCAGCAGAAACGTAACTATTAACAACACATGCTCCAAGAAAGTCAGCATTTCTATAAACTGAAGCATTACTTACAAGAATATCTTCGTTTAAATTATTTTTAAGATTAACTAGTTGATAAGTATCCGTTATTATATGCTGATTACAATAAAATTCTACGCCTCCGACACAAGTTTCTGTTGTTCCAATATCAAATACCCCAAAATAAGCAAATCCTCCAACCATCACTAGAATAATCAAAAAAGCCCAACCATAAGTGGTCAAAAACTCTAGAGCAGCCTGACCTTTTAATCTCATATTTCTCTCTTACAAATATTAATTTATATATTTATTGAATAAACTTTATAAATAAAGTTTCCTTCTCGTCATCATGGTCCTTGATGGTTTATCAAATTCTTTAAAGAATACATTGCAGAAGATTACTAAAGCTTTATTTGTTGATGAAAAATTAGTTAATGAGTTAGTTAAAGATATTCAAAGAGCTCTTCTTCAATCTGATGTTAATGTTTCTCTTGTTCTTGAGCTTACAAAGAAAATAAAAGACCGTGCTTTAAAAGAAGAAACCCCTAGGAATATAAGCAAAAAAGAGCACCTTGTCAATATTGTTTATGAAGAGCTTGTTAATTTTCTTGGAAAAGGAGAAAGAGTTGATTACAAATCAAAGATTGCTTCTAAACAACCTTATAAAATTATGCTCGTTGGTTTATTTGGTTCTGGTAAAACAACTACTACTGGAAAACTTGGAACTTATTTTAAGAAAAGAGGAATTAAAACAGCAGTCATAACAACTGATACTTGGAGACCTGCTGCGTTTGATCAACTTAAACAAATATCTGAGAAGCATAACATTCATTTTTTTGGAGACAAATCTTTAAAGGATCCTGCTAAAATCTATAAAAAATTTGAGAAAGAAATTAGTTCGTTCGATCTTGTTATTGTTGATACAGCAGGCAGAGATGCTCTTTCAGATGAATTGATTTCTGAATTAAATAATATTAATTCAGAAATCAAACCGGATGAAACAATGCTTGTTTTAAGTGCAGATATAGGTCAAGCTGCTGAAAAACAAGCAAGAGCTTTTCATGAAAACTGCAATGTTACAGGCGTAATAATAACTAAGCTTGATGGTACTGCTAAAGGTGGAGGCGCTTTAATTGCTTGTTCTGTTACTGGAGCTCCAGTTAAATTCATAGGCATAGGAGAAAAAAATGAGGATTTTGAAGAGTTCAAGCCAGAAGGTTTTGTTGGCAGACTTCTAGGCATGGGAGATCTTGAAGCACTTCTTGAAAAAACAAAGGAAGCTATTTCTGAGGAAGAAGCTGCAGATATGAGCAAAAAGCTTTTGAAAGGAGAATTTAATTTACTTGATCTTTATGAACAAATGCAGGCCATGAAAAAAATGGGCCCTTTAAATAAGCTTATCGAACTTGTTCCGGGAATGGGATCTGTTAATATTCCAAAAGAGTTAATTAAGAACCAAGAAGGAAAAATTGAAAAATGGAAGTACATGATGGATAGCATGACTAAGGAAGAATTGGAGGATCCTGAAATAATAACAGGATCTAGAATTGAAAGAGTGAGCAAAGGGTCAGGCGTTCCCTCTACAGAATTAAGAAGTATGCTTAAACAATATAGACAGTCAAAAAAGTTAATGAAAATGATGAAAGGAACAGGGTCTGAAAAAGATGTCAAGAAACTTATGCAAAAAATGCAAGGAGGAGGTCTGAAAGGACTTAAATTTTAATGCAAGCCTTATTAATTCATGGTCTTAATGGAAGTCCAGACAAACACTGGTTTCCTTGGTTAAAGAAAGAATTAGAATCTAGAGGATATGAAGTAATAGCGCCTCAATTTCCTCTTGATGAGCAAAATTTTGATTCTTGGTATTCTGAATACAAGAAGATTGCTCACAAACTATCTCGTGACTCTATAATTATTGCACATTCTATGGGCGTGCCATTTACTCTTAAAATTATAGAAAAAGCTCTTGTTCCGGTCTCTGCATGCTTTCTTGTTGGAGGTTTTTTTGAAAGTCTTTCAAATGAAAATAAGAATCATATAATCCATTCCTTTGTGAAAGATTCATTTGATTTTGCAGCAATAAAGAAGAATTGTAAACGTTTTTTTATTTATGCTTCTCAAGATGATGATGCAGTTCCACTAAATTTGACTCTTAATTTAGCCAAACATCTTGATGAAGATCCCATAATTTTTGAGGATGCCGGACACTTTAGAGACACTGACGGATACTCAGAATTCGAAGATCTACTTATAGATGTATTAAGTCTTGACAATTAAGGAAGCTTTTTTGATATTTTTTCTGGATGTAAAATGATTTCAACATTTATTCCTTTACAAGACTCAAAAAGAGCGCTGAAATAAGAGTATCTTTTATGCAAATCTTTGGGCGTTTGTATTTTCTGCATTATTAGCTCATTAATCTGAACCAAAGCAACTTTAAGTTTATTTCTATAAGAATATAAAACCGTTTTTATTAAGGCATTATCTTTGTGTATCATCATATTAGCATCTATTATTTGAAGTTCTGCTTTAATTTCTTTAATCAATCTTGAAAATTCCAAGTATCTATTTCCTTTTATTTCTAGTTGGTTATATGCTGTTAATTCTTCAATGAAAGCATTTCTGAATCCTGGAACAAGTCTTGTCTCAGAAGATATCTCTTTAGCTAATTTTTCTAGCTGACGTTTATATTGTTCAAAATGATCCATAACCACAACCTCATTTTTTGTTAGCGTCTGATTTAGCGAATGTTGCTGCAACAAGCAAAGGAAAAGTTATCGTGAAATCTGCTTTTACTTTAACATTTGGAGCATTTATTTTTATTTTTGCCCAGGATTTAGCCTCTTCTTGGTTTCCCCCAGAATCAGAACCATCATACTCCATAGCAGTTGTTAAATAAACTGCATAGTCAAATCCTTCCCTAAATATTTGAGCATTAAGAGCATAGTGTTTAGAAATGCCCCCTCCTAGAATTATTGCGCCTGTTTTTTCTTGTTGAAGCACATAATTTATTAATTTTTTATGATCATCTGTGATATCTATCCAGAAATCAGGATTTTTCTGTTTAAAGAAGTACATAAGATCCCCCATAGATCCATCTACTATTCCAGGACAATATATTGGAACATCATTTTTAGCAGCCCAGTAAAGATATGATTTCTTGTCATTAATTTCAAGACCTAATTCCTTACTAAATTGTGTTGGAGAAATTGGTCTTTTTTGTTTAGCCTGTAATTTTAGCATTTTCTCAAAGAACGGATTCATAAATCTTTCAAGATATAAATATCTGTCATTAGGAACAAATATGTTTCCTATTCTTCCTACTCCGTGCTCAAATAGAGTTCTGCCTGGAGCTTCAAAATCTCCTACTCTAAAGTCGCTAAGACTTTTTATAACATCCTCCTCAATTCCTGCAGCACTTGTTATTATAACATCAACTTTTTTGTTTTTAACAAGATATGCTATTATTTCTCTCAAGCCGGAAGATATTGCATTTCCAGACATAGCCAGGAAAATAGTTGCTTTTTGTTCTTGCATCATCTTCGTTATTTCTATCGCTTTTCCTAATTCTGATGCTTGAAATCCTGTGGTTGAATATTTTTCTAAGAACTCCTTAAAATTAAATTCTTTTTCAAAATCATATCCTTCTATTTTTGCATGATTTTTTAGATATGTAGATCTTCTTAAGTGTTTTTGATATTCTTCATATTTAGTCATTTTTTTCATGATTAAACACCATAACTAAATAATCATCATTGAACTATTCCAAGGGGAGACTCCACATATCCTTCTTGCGTTGTAGGTTCCGCTACATCTCTGCCGAGAACATTTTTACAATCTGCACAATTATCTGTTTCTTCCTCTGAGCATATCGCATCATAATTACAAATTTCTTTTTCCTTCATACAGCCTGTTAAAAACAGATTAAGCAACAACAAAAACAGCATCAATAATGATAGTTTAAATCTCATTTTGCACCTCTGTATTTTATACATCTTTCTTATTTAAATGTTTTTACATTAATCAACAAAAAGCTTAAAAAGACATACTTCTAAGTAATATCTTATGAAACTAAAACTTTATGTTTTTAGACATGGACAAACTTTCTATAATAGAGATCATGTTTTTACCGGTTGGAAAGACTCTAAGTTAACTTCTAAAGGATTTAAGGATGCAAAAACCGTTGCCAATAAGCTTAAAAATAAGAAAATAGATGTCGCATATCGTACGCATCTTTCTCGTTCTAAAGATACTTTGGCTGAAGTCTTAAAGTTTCATCCTGAATGCAAAGAAATAATAGAGGATGATAGACACATTGAACGATCTTATGGTTTATATCAAGGAAAACATCACAGCACCATCGTTGCTAAAGAAGGTCTTGATTCTTATAAAACGTTGCTTCACTGGCATAAGATTGATCATCTTTCAGGAAAAGAAAAAAAAGAGTTCATACAAAAGTTAGGTGAAGCGGAGTTACAGATCATAAGAAGAAGCTACAGTATTGCACCTCCTAAGGGCGAAAGTGTAAAAATGGTTGAGCAAAGAGTTCTCTCTTTCTTGAAAGATGTTTTAAAAAAAATGAAGAAAGATAAAGTGAATGTAGCTATATCTAGCCATGGTAATGCTATGAGGCCAATTAGAAGATATTTCGAAAAATTGAGTATTTCTGAAATGATGGATTTAGAGAATCCTTGGGATGATTATTTTGAATATACTATCGAGGTTGAAGATGAACAGAAATACAGCAATAAAAAATACGTTTTTATTTATAGCTAGCGATCATGCCGGCAGAAAAATAAAAGAGAAAGTTGAAGATTATTTGCTCAAACTAAGCTTAGCTTATGAGGATCTGTCTATTTCTAATTCGCCTAATGATGATTATCCTGATTTTGCAAGATCTGTAAGCAAAGAAGTGCAATCAAATAAACATTCTCTGGGTATCCTTGTTTGCGGAACAGGAATAGGCATGAGTATTTCTGCAAATAAGTTTAAAGGAATACGTGCTGCTCTTTGTCATACAAAAAAAGAGGCTGTTTTAGCCAGAGAACATAATGATGCCAACATACTTGTTCTGCCAGGACCTTATTCAGACTCTAAACTAGATGTTGAGGACGTTATAAGTGGATTTATTTTTTCTGAGTTTAAAAAAGGCAGACATTTAAAGAGATTAAATAAAATAAAAAAAATAGAGTCTTAGTTTTTTAATTTTGCATATTTTGCTTTTTTTCCTAGAACATCTTCTATTCTTAATAATTGATTATACTTAGCTGTTCTTTCTCCCCTACATGGAGCACCCAATTTTATTTGTCCTGCATTTAATCCTACAGCTAAATCTGCTATGAATGGATCCTCTGTTTCTCCAGATCTGTGGCTGACCATAACTTTCCATCCGTTGCTCTGAGCCAAGTGAGCTGCTTCTAATGCCTCAGTAATTGTTCCTATTTGATTCACTTTTAATAGTAGCGTATTACATGAATCATTATCTATTGCTCTTTTTATTCTCTCAGAATTACTAACAGTTAAATCATCTGCAACTATTTGGACATTTTTTCCTATTCTTTGCTTGAGTTTCCTAAATGACTCAAAATCTTCTTCTTGGAATGGATCTTCTATGCTTATTATATTATATTTTTTTGCTAGATGTTCATAATAGCTTATTAATTCGAATGGTTCAAAGTATTTTCCTGATGCTATTTTGTATCTTCCTGTTTTTTTATCATAAAATTCTGATGCTGCAGCATCAATTGCTATTGCAACTTTTCTTTTATATCCTGCTTCAGATATTGCCAGATCCAATAATTCTAGTGCTTCTTCCGGATTTTTTAGAGGAGGTGCAAAACCACCTTCGTCGCCTATGCCTGTAGCCTCTGGTCCGAAAGATTCTTTTATTAAATTCTTTAATTCATGGTATATTTCAGATATCATTCTTGTTGCTTCGGAGAATGATTTAGCACCTACAGGCACAATCATGAACTCCTGAAATGATAAACCATTTCCTGAATGAACCCCTCCATTTATTATGTTCGCGAAGGGTATTGGAAGAGTGAAATTTTTATTAGCATATAATGCTCCAATATATTCATATAGATATAAATCATACGCCATTGCTCCTGCTTTTGTGCAAGCCATGCTGACTCCAAGTATTGCATTAGCACCTAGTTTTCGCTTGTCTTTTGTGCCATCTTTTTTAATCATAGCTTCATCTATTTTTCTCTGTGCATCTATATGCATTCCTTTAATCAAAGGAGCTATTTTTTTATTTATGTTATTTATTGCATTTTGAACTCCTTTACCAGCATATGCTCGTCCTTTATCTCTTAATTCTCTGGCTTCATGAGATCCTGTGCTTGCTCCTGAAGGAACCCCTGCTGTTCCTAGAGATATCTTTGTTAAAACTTCAACCTCTATGGTCGGATTTCCTCTTGAATCTAGAATTTGTATTGCGTGAATGTTTTTTATGTTCACTTCTCACCCTCTTTTTAAGTTAATTTTTTTAAGTATATTTAAATTTATCTAGTCAAATATAAGTTCATCTCCTAATCTAAGTTTTTTTCTTTTTACTTCTCCAGATTCTAATTCAACAACATATTTTGCTTCATTTTTAGAATAGTAATTGCTGAATGGCTTTATATTCTCTTTCAGCTCCACTATTTTCTTATTTTCATCCAGAAATATTATATCTATTGGAAAAAATACAAAGAACATTGTTATTGCTTCTCTTCTTTTATTTGACAAGTAAAATATGTGAGCTTCATCTCTTATTTTTTTGTGAAACATCAATCCTTTGCCCATACTCGCGATAGTTTTTCTTCTAACAATTTTTGAAGCAACAATTTGCGTTTCTTTTTTTGTCTTTTTAAGAAGCATATGCTTTAACTTTTTTTAATGCTTATATATTTTACGAGCAACTTAGAAAAAAAATCAGCCTATGTAATTTATTTCTTTTAGTTTTTTGAGTTTATGTATAGAACTCTTTTTGTCAGAATCTTCTCCTGCTTCTTCTTGTTCCATCTGTTTTATCTCTTTATTTATAGGAGCATAATCTATCTTGAATCCATAAATTTTTGCAAGAACTTTTATTGCTTCTTTTGCAGATTTTAAACCCAGATACATGGGATGACCATATGTTTCTGTTAAAAGTGCCGCCGATGGAATATTTTTTCTTTTGCTTAAACCTACAAGTAGTCCAGAAATCCCTATTATAGGACCTACTAAACCATAAACATCAGGTTTTGCACCTTTCTTTGATATTTTATTAACTAATTTTTTATCGTTGCCTGTACAATACACTTTGGGATTTTCAGGTATTTCTGCAAGCCCTATTCCTCCAAGAGCTATTATTTCTTTGCACCTATACTTTCTCATTAAGTCTATTATTAACTCTGTGAATGTGTAACTACCTGTTTCGTTTTGTGGTTGTACATCTCCTGATAAAAACAAGTAGTCTTGACCTTTTACTTTTTTGTGAAACAACTCTATTTTTGGGAGGTCTACAAGATTTTCTTCATTAACAAATACTGAGTTAGGCATATAATATGAGAAGAAAGACATTATTTTGTCTGCTTTCAATTGATCTATTAAATAATCCGCAGTTATTTTTCCAACATTACCTATGCCTGGAAGACCCTCTATTAATATGGGTTCACGAGCTGATATGTTCTTTATTTTTGTTATTTCCCACTTATGCATTTTCTAACTCCTTGGCTTGTCTCCTGTATTTTGCATATTTATCCTCAGGGCTATATTTTGGAGGCGTAATTATTTTTCTTTTTGAACCACAAGAACATGCTTCATCTAGACCATACTCGCCACATTGTTCACATTTTAAGATATGGGTCATTTTATTTTATTCTAGTCTTTTTCTTTCTTTTTGAATACAAACTCTGTTGTTTTATCTTTCTTTATTTTTTCTTCTATTGCTTCTAAAGCTGTTTTTAGAATTTTTTCTGCTTCTTTGTATTCTTTAGCTTCTATGTCTATTGAGTAATTTCCAGCTCCAAGATATCTTATTATAACCGCTTTATTTGTTTCTTCTGCTGAAATGAGTGCTTCTTTAACTAATTCAAGACCTTCTTCGGCATAACTTTTTATGCTAATGGTTCCTGAAACCATAACTGATTTAGGCTTTATTTTCTCTTTTACAAGACTTTCTAATTGCGAGGCATAATCCTTTGATATCCCTAATTTTTCTAATGAAGCATGACTTTCTATAACATCATTAAATGCATTTTGTAATAATTCATATTTAGGAAGAAGAATGTTTGCTACTTCTTCATATAATTTGTTTGGATCTTTTTTGAGCTGAGTTGAAAGTGTCTCTATTATTTTTTCTGCCTTTTGCTCTTGTTTTCTTTCATCGGTTTTTTGTCTTTTCTGCATCTCAGTTACTCTTCTTAAAGACAAATCTATGTGCCCCTTCTCTTTGTCTGTTTTTATTACTTTACAGACAATCATTTTTCCTTCTTTTACAAAATCCCTTATATTTCTTATTCTTCCGGGGCTTACTTCAGAAATGTGTATTAATCCTTGTCTTCCGTATTCTTCTATCATTGCGAATACAGAGTTATATTGGACATTTGTTACTGTACAGAAAACCAGTTCACCTTCTTCCGGAAATCCTTTCTTCTTGAAAAACATCTTTTCCTCTTATAATTTATTCAAGAACTTCAAGAACTCTTGCTTTGACTTTGGTTTTTCCGCCAGTAGGATCCGCTAAATCTTTTCCACAAACAAGACATTTTATTTTTGATGATGCTTTTCCGAAGACAACTTGTTCGTTTTTACATTTAGTACATCTTACTTTTATGAATTTTGAATTTGGTTCTTTTATCATTTTATCCCCTCTACAAGTTTTAGATCAGAGCATTAATAGTTTTCTAAACTACTGCCTTATTATTCTCTGAAGAAACAAAGCATCATTTATAAGCTTTGTCATGATTTTATTTATAAATAAAAAAGTTAGAATTTAGAACAAATGCTTTTATTAATCCATCAGCTTTTGTTAAAACATATCTTAAATTTTATTTAAATTATATAAGATCATATTTTAAATCATATAAAAAGTTATATGAGTTATATAATTTATATTAATTCTAGTTTCTTTGCTCTTGTTCCTGTACTCTGAACAGTTGTTTTTTTACAAACCTGACAAGTATATCTCAAGTCTGCTTTTTTGCTTACTTTTTTTCCTGTGCTTTTCCAGTTCTTTATAGGCGGCTTGGAGAATTTTCCTTGATTTCCTGCTCCGCCTTTAGCACCTCTGTCAGAGAGTCTTCTAGCGCCGAATTTAGAAAGAGGATGAGCTTTACTTCTTCCCCTATTTTTTGATTCTGAAACTTTCTGTTCCGTGTGTTTTTTACAATACGGACAGTGTCTTTTCATTAACTTTGGTTTCTTCATAGTCTCAGAGAAATAATCATCAATTTATAAAGCTTTTGGGTATATGGCGAAGCAGAATAATCTCTAAACACACCCATAAACTAACAATTTCTAAATCAACCTGATCTAACATTTGAGCCAATAGCTAAATCCTGATTTAAACCGATAGCTAAATGTTTAATTTATTCGATTTTTGATTAAACGCATCGACATATATTTTAACCGCTTGACTTTTTGTGTATTCTATAGATTTGCCGACATCTAAGTAAGCAACTTTTGTTCCTCTTTTTTCAAATATTTCTTTTAGTTGTTCGCTCTCATAGAAAGGCTTTATTTTAAGTTGAAACTCTAAATTTTCAAATTGACAATTATCATCTTTTTCTCTAAACTCTAACCTTTTCATGACTTCTTTGACATCTTTTATCGTAGGAATTATAAGCAAATCTGGAGGATTATTTAATGCTAATCTGTTTCCTTCTATTTGTATTATTTCATCAATATTAAGTGGTTTTTCATCATTCATTGTTTTTTGCAATGATTGATAAACTATAGATGTAGATACTCCTCTTGATTGTATAATTATTTTTCCTGCGTCTAAAGCAGGAAGTATAATCTGATTATATAGAATCAACCTATCCAAAGCATAAGCCTGAGCTGTAGCATGCGCAGAATAATTTCTTCCATTTTTAGCAATCATTTCTTCTCTTATTGCAAGACCCACACCAGCATATGTCGGCTCTGAAGATACAATAACATCAAAGGACTCCAAAGGAATGTAATTAGAAAGTGAAGTTTGCATAAATTCCGGATGATTTCTTTCTTTTTTCCACCATTGATTAAGATCAAGTATTCTTAAACCCTTGTTTTCTAAATCAGTTACAATTGCTTCTATTATTACACCTTTACCCATGCCGTCAAGACCATCTGATTGTATGAAAAAACC
The DNA here is from genome assembly GCA_964548665.1 of uncultured Methanosarcinales archaeon. GTDB lineage: Archaea > Nanobdellota > Nanobdellia > Woesearchaeales > 21-14-0-10-32-9 > 21-14-0-10-32-9. The sequence goes on along the minus strand of CAZJQL010000003.1, from coordinate 26,371 downwards.
GTTTCTTTTTAGCACATCTCTCATTATTTTCCCTCTAAAATTATATTAATCGCAATATCCATCAAAATATTAATCACAACAAACATGTATTTATTATAATGATTTCTTACATTTAGCAGGTTGTTTAGTTGTAGTTTGTTGACAAGACGTATTTATTATTTTCCATTTTTGAATAGTAACATATTTATATTAGATGAAGTAAACATATTTATGAGCATAGTTTTTGGAATAACAGGAAAATATGCATCAGGAAAAGATGCATTTGCTGAATATCTTGTTAAACACCATAAATTTTGTCATATTTCTTTGTCAGATATTCTCCGAGAAGATTTAAAACGTATGAATAAACAAATAACACGAGAAAATCTTCAGTGGCTAGGAAATGACCTTAGAAACAAATTAGGAGGATCGATTCTTGCTGAGCGAGCTTTAGGAAAAATTGAACCCGAAAAAAATTACGTCATAACATCTATTGGACGAGTTGATGAAATAAATGTTCTTAAAAAAAATAAATCTTTCAAAATGGTTTTTGTTGACGCAACACCTAAAATAAGATTTGAAAGGATGAAATCCAGAAACAGAGAGAAAGATCCTAAAACATTATCTGCTTTTTTAAGACTTGAAGAATTGGAGAGCAGAGGAGGAAATTCTCAATATAGAGAAATAGATACTTGCAAAAAACATTCCCACATAATAATCTCAAATAATTCTTCTTTAGAAGTATTTTATTCCAAAATAGAACGTCTTTTGAAAGATGTCAATAAAAGACCTGATTGGGATTCTTATTTTTTCGGAATAATGGATCTTGTGGGAAGCAGAGGAACATGCAACAGAGCAATGGTTGGTTGCGTTATTGTTAAAGACAAGCACATTTTAGCAACAGGATATAATGGTGCTCCTAAAGGTCTTCCTCATTGTCATGATGAAGGTTGTTTAATTGAAAACACTTTGCATCTCGATGGCATTTCCAGGGATCATTGTATTAGAACAACTCATGCTGAACAAAACGCTATAGCTCAAGCAGCAAAGCATGGGGTTTCAATAAAAGATTCTATCATGTATGTAAATATGGAGCCCTGTTTAAGTTGTACTAAAATGATTATAAATTCTGGAGTAAAAGAAGTTGTCTGCAGGCATCAATATCATGCTGCACAAATATCTAGAGATTTTTTTAAAAAAGCAGGAATAAAACTCAGAGTTCTAAATAAAAAAGATTATGAATATCTTAAAAACAAATGAATTATTCTAATCTTATTAGTTTGTGTTTAGACGTCATGCCTGAAATTATTTTTATATTTTTTCCCGTGTTTTTGTGTAAGTATTTTATTATTTCTTGGTTTGCCTTACCGTCTTCAGGAAGAGCTTTTATTTGAAGAATTAGTTTTTCATCTTTTATAATTAGTTCGGTTCTATCAGAATTTGTTTTTACATTGAGCTCAACAATTTTTTTGTTTTTTATGTTTTCAAATATTTCTGTCTTGGACATATTTTTTGCCTTCCTTAAGCGCTATTTCTGCTTTTTGTAGTTCTGCCCCTATATCTAGTGCATGATAAAATAAAGATATTCTGTTTTCTGATGCTATTTTTCTGTAAAGCTCTTTTGCAGTATCTCCTTGAAATTCATCAAGCACTTCTCCTTTTGTTCCTAGGTGCATAACTTTTATTTTTTTATCCTCTAATCTTATGACGAGATTTCCATTTGGATCTTGATCCCATTTTAATGTTTGTTCTAGATCATCCACCATCTCTACTGCATCTTCTAAGTCCTTTTCACTTATATAAGCTCTGCCTATCATTAAACATATATTTTCTTGATCTAGAACTAGTTTAAATAAATCTTTTATTTCATCCCATGCATCTATCTCCTCAAAGAAATATGTGGAGAATTTTTGTCCATTAATATTGATGTTAATTCCTTGAGATTTGAGTTCTTTTGATTTTCTTGACTTTATGTACTCTTTGTCCTTTTTTGATAGTTGTTTTACAAACAAAGTCACATTTATATCTTGAAGTTTTTTTGTTTCCGGGTCATATATTCCAAATCTTAGCATATGCTCTATCAATTTGTTGTATGCAGTGTAGAAATCTTTTCCTCTTGCTTTGAATCCTGAGAAATCTGTTGGAAATCTTCTGGGAGGATTAACATCCGGAAGCGCTATTATTATTTTTTCTCCTTCTTTGTTTTTTTTGGGCATAGACTTTAGGTATAAATCTAATTCTTCAAAATCTTTTATTTTCCTTAAATCATGAATTTGAACCCTTCTTCTTAATTCAGTTATGTGTTCTTGTTTTATTTTATCATCAAGAACCACATCTGTGTTCACTATCTTGTTATTTTCATCTATTCCCTTTTGAAATAAATTTATTAATCCCTCGCTTGATCCATTTAGATCTATTCCAACAATGACCAAGTCTCTCAAATAAGGATTTGCCAGTAGATTTCTTACAAGTATTTGTAAGCCATAATCTTTTGAGTACAATTGTCCTATGAACGAGTAGTTTTCTTCAGCTATCTTTTCCATTACTCTTTCTTTTTTAGTCCACAGAGTAAGAATGCCTATTCCAGAATCTAGATTAGCAACATGAATTGTATCAGAATAATATATTGGCCATCTAGGATCTTTTGTATTTATACTCATATTTATTGGAATGATTTGTTTATTTTTAAATATTTACAGAATTTGCTAATGGTAGTCTCTCCAAGTGTGCTTGCATTTTGTGCATCTCAGAAATTTTGTTTCTGGTTCATCTCCTGCTCTCGTTTGAATCAACCAGTAGCCTGCTTTTTTATTTCCGCATTTTGGACATTCAGTTTCCGTTTCTGGAAGACTGGTTTCTTGTTCATCAACTATTTCTATTTGTTTTTCCGCAGTTTTTTTCTCTTCTTTTAGCTCTATTTTTTCTTTTGTTTTACTAGAATAGCCGCAGCTACAAGCAAATATAGTCTTATCTTTTTCTTTTTTTGGCAGAAGCAAAGCTCCGCACTTAGGACAAAACATCATATTTCATTAGAATTTGTTTTTATTTAAAAAAGTTTTGAAACGGAGTTGATGAAAAAACTACTCAATAATAATTTTTTTACATTTGTCTTTTACATATTTTTCTTTTATTCTGTCTTGCAACAAAGTTTTTGCTTCAAAATATTTTCTTGGCTCTTCTGCAAAAAGTCTGCCATCTTTTTTTATTATTCTTTTATGCTTTTTCTTGAAACCTTCTACATTCTTTTTCATGTCAAGATAAGGTCCTTCTTTTATGATTTTTTTAGACAGCTTATTTTTTTTGACAAGAAAAACCAGACTTGCATCATCTTCGATTTGCCAGTCCTTCCAGCTTATTTCAAAATCATTTTTTTCTAATTCTGTTTCTAGATATTCTTTTATTTTTAGTATTTTAGAACCTACAACATCTTGTTTTCCTTCTAGCGGAATTATTTTTATAACAAGCTCTTCATATTTTTCTTCAGATTTTATTGATTTTAGTTTGGATTTAATTTCTTCTTTTAATGATTTCACTAAGAAAAATTCTTCGGAGGGTTTTTTCATGAACTCTTTTGCTTTTTTTATGAATTTTTCGTATGCTTGTTGAGATACTGCCGCGGCAGCATTTCTAGTTTTCTGAACAGGATCAACGAGTATTAACGGACCTTGTATTTTAGAGGAGTTTAGGCTCATCTCTGGGAATTTGTGGTATTTTTCTATATCTATTATTGTTCTTTTTTTCCATTTTGTTGCAGATTTAATAAGATTCTCAAATGACCCATATCTTAATATTAATAAATCAACAACGTGTCCTGAAAATCCTTGTATGTGACTTTCTGCGCCATATATTTTTGCAGATTTCATGAATTGTTTTGTTAATCTTATATCATCGCGAGTGTTTTCGTTAGCTTTTTTTTGGAAATAAGATACGTGGAGAGGACTCATATCAACAACTGTTTCTGCTTGAGTGTAATCTGTTATTTTTCTGACTGGAACTATTTCATAAGTAAGCTCTTTTTTTATCTGATAGTAAGATCTAGAGCCATGAACTATTTCATAAGTTAATTTCATTTTTTTTAGAATTTTTTGTAGCAATTCAGATATGTCTTCTTTTTTGTGTTTACCCCCAAATCTTACGAATATGTCTGCGTCATATTTTCCTTTGATGTGTGTTCCTTTGGCAAAACTCCCTCCTAGCTCTGCAACAGCATCTAAATTAAGAACTTTTATTGTTTTATTTATGTTCTCAAGAAATTTATATTCTTCTTTAGTTTCCTCTGGATTAAGGTCTTTCTTTACTTTTTCCAGGAGTTTTTTAAGGGCCATATTGATAAGACATTTTTTTAGATTAAAAAGTTTCTTATTTTAAAACACAATTATTCGTTTTTTATTAGTTTGTCTTTTTCTTGTATTTTTTTTAGTGTTTGTTCTTTGAGTTTTTCAAATTCTTCTTTATTCTCTTTTACATTTATGTTTTCAAGTGTTATTTTGCTTCTAGCAAGATATCCTTTCCATCTATGCTCTTCATTTACAGTGGATACATTATCTGCTATATCGCAAAGTTTCACTATTTTTGCATCATCACTAGCAATTTTTAGTTTTTTGAGATGTTCTTTATGTCTTTCATCTTTGTCAAGAATTTTTTTATCTTCTGTTAGATTAACAACCAATTCAGCTATTTTTTCCCCGAATTTTTCCTCTAATTCCTTTTTTGTGGTGTTGGTATCTTCTAAAAGATCGTGCAGTAAAGCCACTATTCTAATATCGAGCAATCTTTTGTGATCTGGAAAGTTTTGTATGATTAATTCAGAAACTCTTAATGGGTGGTTTATGTATTGTTCTCCATTTACTTTTCGTTCTTGGCCTTTGTGTCTTTCATAAGCCAATATTACTGCTTTTGCGTATAAGCTGTTGTTTTTTTCTGTCATTTTTCTAGCTTTAACTGTTTTTATCTTTTTATAGTCTAACTTATTTAGTTATTTGTTTGTTTAGGCACATCATTAATATTATTAATATTTTGTTGAGATTGTATTGATATTGTATTAATATTTTGCCAATCTTTATTAATTTTTATTAATTATGTTATTAATAACTGCTTTATTAATTACACATTGTTGATTATAATCAATCATTATTAAATACTGCCCATCATTAATCTATTATTAATCTATTATTAATCTAGCATTATTTAATATAGCATTATTTAATAATATTTAAAACTTAATAACGTTTTCTTTCGCATATGGCGTGTAGAATAGAGTATGAGGATCTTAAATTCAGACATAATTCTGAATCTCCTGAAATCATTAGAGTTGATTTTCTAAAAACATTTTATTTTGATATTCCTTACTCTGATTTAGAAGATATATCTTCTTTTGAGCTAGAAAATGGCGCAATTTTATTTGATTGCTCTGAAAAACGTGCAAGAAATAAGCTTTCTTTAATCATTGATAGAGGCTTCTCTAATCTTTTTCATAAAATTAGAAACAAGCCAGCTTTATACATTCACAGAAATTCGGGCATTCCATTAATGGGAACGAATGAGTTCGGTCTGGTTGATAGAGGAAGCAACATAATTGAAGTCAAACCTATTACTGGTTGTAATCTTAATTGTATTTTTTGTTCTGTTAGCGAAGGAATTAATGATAAAATAGATATTGTTGTAGAGGAAGAGTATCTGATTGAGGAGTTTACTAAGCTCGCATCTATAAAAAAACATCCTGTTGAAGCAAATATTGGTCCTCAAGGAGAACCTTTGTTGTATCCTAAGCTTGTTGAGCTGGTAAGAGATCTTAAAGCCATTCCTAATGTGTCTGTTATTTCTATAAACACTAATGGTCTGACTCTTAATCCTAAATTAATTGATGAGTTAGCAGATGCAGGGCTTACCAGGATTAATCTTTCCATTCATGCTTTGGATAAAAAGCTTGCATCTGAGCTTGCAGATGGTCCTTTTAATCTTGATCATTTATTAAAGATGATTAAGTATTGTGAAGGTAAAATTGATGTTCTTTTAGCTCCAGTTATTATTCCTGGAAAAAACGAGCAGGAATTGAGTGGAATCATTGAGCTGTCTAAAACTATTCATAACAAAAAATATCCTTCTATTGGTATTCAGAATTATCTTAATTATAAAGGAGGCCGTAATATTGCTGAGCAGATGTCTTGGGAGTCTTTTTTTGATTTGCTTAAACTTAAAGAAAAAGAGCATGGTGTTAAGCTTATTGTTACTGAGAATACCTTTGAAATTTACCCGGATGAAGTCCTGCCAAAGCCATTTAAGAAGGGCCAGATTATTTCTGTTGAATTAAAGAGCCGTGGAAGGCGTCGTGGTGAAGTTTTAGGTGTTGCTAAAGATAGATGCGTTACTGTTCTTAATTGTTCTAAGACTTCAGGAACTGTTAAGATTAGATTAATAAGAGATAAGCACAATATTTTTTCAGGAGTTTTAGTTTCTTGAGAATAATCTTGTGAAGAAATCTCCTATTCCTCTTATTATTTTGGTCCATGTTGATTCTTTCTTTTCTTCTTCATAATTGTTTTCTTGTTGATCTTGATTTTCTTGTTGTTGAGCGTTTTCTTCTTGTGGTGGAGGCGCTATTACGTTTATTGTTTTGCTTTGTTTTACTTCATATCCATATTGATTCATTTTTGCTGTGGATGTTATCTCTAAAGTATTTTGCGTATAATTTTCAGGTATTAATATTTTGTATAGGTATGATTTCTTTTCTTCTTTTCCTTTTAAGTTTACTGATGCTGATGTTTCACCAACTACTAGCTGAACCGGCTGACTGGTAGTATCTTCCACAGAAATAGCATTAAATGAGTTGTCTTTAAGATTTCCTACAAATACTTCCACTATTATTTCTTCTCCGATTTCTACGGTTTCTTTATTTATTTCTTGTCTTAGACTTAGCAGAGATCCTGTTCCTGTAACTTTTAGTGTTACAAGATTAATTAAGGTGCTTATTACATCTGCCGCGTCTTTGTAAAATAATCTTGCAGTTATGTTGTATTCTTTATCTGCTTCTACTATCGGCGTTTTTATTTGTTTTATTAATAAGTCTATTTTTTCTCCTCTATTTATTGCTTCGATAGTTTTTTCTTCTTGAAAGAAGCCTCCATCTATTTTTATGTCAAGATTTCTGAAGACAAAGTTAGGGTTCGTATTTGTTATTGAGTAATATAGGAATACATCTGATCCTGATACAACATCATAACTTTCCAGGCTTAAGTCTGCTTGCATTCCTCCTAGTGATGCTGAGAGTGTTTTTGTTATATTATCATAGAATGTTTTGTTTTGTATTTCAAAAAGAACTTCGGCTCTTATAGTATAGGTTCCTGTGTATAGTGGTTTTATTTTTATTTTAAATTCTGTTTCTTCTCCAGGCCCTAGTTCGTAAACATTTCCTTTGTATTCTCCGTATTTTGATCTATATAAAGTCATTGTTGGTTCAAAATAAAGAGTTGGTGATGCTTGTATAGTTATATTTTTTATTTTAAGCGACTCATATGGATCATCATTTCTTAAGTATATTCCTAATTCTGAGGTTTGCAGTACTTCCACGGATTCTGCTGTGAACCATGTTGAGTAGGCATATGGGTCTGGAAGTGTTATTTGGAATGATCCTGAATCAGATTTGTTTTCATTAGCCCCTCTAATTAAATAATTATATGTAAAGTTTAGTGTTTCTAAACTACTTGTTTTGAATTTGAATGAAAATGATTTTTGTTGTTCTTCTATTAAAGCTGTGCTTATCATGAATTTATTCCCAGCTCTTAACATTCCACCGCCCATATATGTTATTTCTAGATTCGACGGAAAGTATATCTCATAGTATATTGATCCTGCTTCTGTATTTCCAGAGTTTTGCATATCTATTGTTATTTCATAGACTTGTCCAACCTGTAAATTAGTAGGGTAGTTTATGTTTATGTTTACATTTGATGCAAATGATTGTTGTTCTTCAGTTATAGAGTATTCTTGTATTTTTAGCTTTACTCCTGGAACTAATTGTCCTGTGTCGGATATGTCAACTTCATTTACTTCATAGCTGTATTCTTCATAACAGAACTCATATGATTCATATTCTGCGCACGAGCCTATCTGTATTAATACAGTAAAATTATTAACATCAAGTCTTAATTGATTTAGATTTGTTTCTAATAGTCTGGTTCTGTATACATCTTCTCCTATTTGAAATGTGTCTCGGTATTTATACCAGCCTTCATGGAGAACCGTTGTTTCTGCATACGCTACGGGCAATAATAAAAGAATTACTACTAATAGCATTACCTCTTTTTTCATTATATGCTTTTATTTTGTTTTGTATATAAATTTTTTGAAAAGAAAAAGAAAAAAAAAGAAAAAAATAAGTTAGTACTTTCTTAAGCTTTCAACTCGCTTATTCTTCTGAAGGAGTTGCTGGTAAGGTTGGAGCCCTTACGCTTAATGCACTTAATGATGGTACTACAACTTCAACTTCTGTTCCTGACAAGTCATAGTCTGCATAGTCTGCAAGTACATATGCTGCACCTAAGGTGTCTTGTGCATCGAATCCTGCTACTAGCAATGCATTTTGGTCAGCGTAGAGTTTAATCTTTGCTAGTCCTGGTGAGAACATTGCATTGATTTCCTCAGTTGTTGGATTGCCCATCAATTCAGCTGCTACTGTGTTAACAATTGGTCCACCTACAACGATCAGTGGTGTTGATCCTAATAGGCTTTCAGCGTCCTTGTCAAGTACAGTTGCTCCTACTGGTAGTTGATTTACAACATATGCTCCTGTGTCATCTGCAGTTTCATCAACGCTTGTTGCACTTGTCTTTACAAGTATTGTTGCTTCAACTCTGTTCATTGGAACTTGGAATTCGAAGCTGCTTCCACTGCCGAATTGACTTTCTGGATCAGATATGATTACTCCGTAGTTTGTCATGTAATCATAGTCTTTGTTTCCTATGCTGTAGCTACTTCCACCGTATTCATATACTAGCTCTCCTGATTCTTCTTCATCTGATGTTCCGAAGTATGGAGATGTTGAAACATCTGCATCTACCCAGAAGTAAAATGAATCTACAACTGTTGAACTATCATATGCAGTCACGTTGAAAGCATATGCTTTATCAGCAAAGTTTGAAGAGTTCATTACAGCGGTGATGTTTGCAGGTGCATCTATTCTTAAGGTATCATCATCTACTTCAATTGTGAAATAGTCTGCGCCACTAAATGCAGCATCATACAATACATCGTCTGTTCCATCATTGTACCACAATTCTACAGCAGTTAAGTTTTGTATAACATATACTTTGTCTGCATCATTTCCGCCTAGCTTGAATATTTTACTATCAGCTTCGAAAATTACAGCAGGCATGTTATCTCTGCTTGCTCCATCATCTTCGTTAACATCAACTTGATCATCTACAGTTACTGTTACTGTTGCGTATTCAGCGTATTGTTGTGCACTGAATCCTACACTAACGTAATTGTTAGGGAAGTCAATGTATTCTCCTAAAGCAAGTGCTGGTCTGTTTGTTTTATCATTGTCTAGATCAGTTCTGTCCATATTGTTTTCCAAACCAATGAAGGATGAACTCTCATCTAAATCAGCAGTCCAGATCCAATCAGCTTCTGACTCTTTGTCTGGTTCTCCGAACAATTCTGCAGATTGACCTGCACTAACTGTTTGAGTTAACTCAGCTCCTAGTTTCAAGTTAGCTCCATTGTCTGTTGCTCCTTGTTCATAGAAGATGCTTTCTACTTCAACTTCGAAGTCATTTGCTTGATCAAACTTAGCACTGTTTCCATCGCTGATTACTTTTTGTTGTCCATCAACATTAACGATAACGGATGTTTCACCTACTCTTACTAGAGTTACAGTGTGATCTGATACTTCCAATTCTTCTCCTTGTTTCATGAATTGTTCACTGGAAGATTCTACTGTAAAGGTATCTGCATCAGCTACGTTTGTTATTTTTAGAGTTTTTCCTAAGAACGAGAACTCTAAATCATCTTCTGAGAAGTTCAAAGCAGATATGTTTTCTGCAAATACTACTCTGTATTCGATATCTTTTGCAGATGGTACAGCCAAGTACATTCCGCCTTCGAATTCTTCATCATTGAATGATGATCTGAATTGGAATGCTTTTGGTCCTAGCACTAATAGATCTTCGTAGTCTATGTCTTCGCCATCAAATCTTGCATTTGTGTCTTTGAATCCTGCTAGCTTTGTATCAGTTAAGTTTACTGCTGTCCAGGTTCCATTTAGGTATTGTTCATCATAGTCTTCTCCACCTGTAACAGTTGTTGTCATTCCTGAACTTCCTGTTGCTGGTGTTTTTGAAGCTGCTTGTATGCTAGCTGCAATGTCTGAAGCACCGATGATGTCTTGTGCTTTAGCTTCTTCTCCTACGACTATTTTTCCGTTAAATACTCCATTTTGTACAAATGGACTTGGGTAGTCGCTTAATGTGTATGCCATTGCGCCAAATACTGTAGCTCCAAGCATGGTCGCTCCAGCTAAGACTGCTGACATTTTTTTTACTGTTTGTTTTACGTTCATTCAAACACCTCCGTGTTTATTACTCTGTGACTATTTTTATCTTTTTGCTCTTTATGCACAGATTGCGCTACCTATCACCCTTTTTGAGGTTGATATATTTAAGCCCGCACATATAGAGCTATTGATGTATAGTCTAATGTTTGTAGGTAACAAGTATCCTGTTTGATTTATAAAGTTTTCGTGCCCATGCCTGTCTTTTCAGACCCCTTTACGGTTTTTAGAAGCTTTATCCTATGAATTCAAGGTTTTAAGCCAGTCATCACTGTTTAATTACTACGTTTTGATTGA
>CAZJQL010000003.1:3428-15532 GCA_964548665.1 uncultured Methanosarcinales archaeon | reverse complement strand
CGTTTTTGAGCTCATTTCCATTAGAAGGCAAAACATCATATGAACAGCATCCAAAATTAAAGAAAAGTGCGGAGTGCAGGGTTCGAACCTGCGTAAGCACTAAGCTAACAGGTATCTTACAATCATCGCCTTATTTGGCTCAGCATACCTTGTTTGCTGCCTAGGAATTGTCCTAAGCCTGTCCCGTTTGACCACTCCGGCAACTCCGCATAATAACTTGAATAGAGCTGACGGTCTCGAATGAAATTAGATTACCGACAACTCCAAATTTAAATCAACTAATTTAAATTAGCGATCATTTGTTCTCAAAGAACCGCACTTCTTTTATATAGTTAACTATTTGACGTCCAAGTTAATAAACAAAAAAATATGTTAGAAGAAGCACATAAGATTCATTGAGTAGTTGTGTTTGTGATGTTTTGCGTTGTGTTTAAGTAATCACAACCGTCTATGCAGGAAACTGTTTGTGTTGTTCCATTGACTTGAAATGTTACTTGAACTACGTTTCCCGATTTTGCATCTGTGAATAAGACGTTTACGTTCCAGTTTGCTTCATCTTTGTATGTGTTTACCCTTGTGTATCTGCTGTTTTTTGCTAAAGCATATGCTCCTCCGTAGTTGTCCGCTACTCTTTCTGCATCTCTTTGCAGTATTTTTGGAGTTGCAAGAACTGGGCATTTTGAAGCATCTTCTTGTGTTGTTCCATCATAGCAAACATAAACTGTAGGAGTGCAAGCAGCAACTAATAAAATTACGACTAATAGGGCCGGAAAGAGCATTTTCATTTTTGTAGCTCCTGTTTTAGTTTTTCACAGAATTCTTTTGCTCCTTTATGGTATGATTCTACAGGATCTTTATCATTATTTGTTAGAACATCAAGTATTTTGTCATTGCCGATTTTATTTCTTTGAAGATTTTTAAGGTCTTGCAAGTGTTTTTCTCCGAGAACTTCTCTTTCTGTTTTTTCGAGTAACTCAAGTCTTGTTTCGAAATTGTTTAGTATTTGAAGTAGTCTTTTTTTGTCAGGGTTCTGTTCATTCATCATGGCTTCTGAGAATTCGTTGTACCAATCTGGTTTTATTGATATTATTTCTCTTAATTCTTTTGTTCCGCCATGATATTTGTTGTATACTCTTCCTATTACGAAGTTGAGTGCTTTTGATTTGTCTTCTATTGATGCTATGTATTCTTTTATTGTTGTTGGTTTTGATTGAACAACAGGCATTTCTTTTATGACTTGTTTTTTTTCTTTGTTTTGTTTTGATATTAGCGTTAATAGCATGAAGAATAGTGCTAGGTAAATTGCTGAGAATAATATGTTAATTGCTGCTAGGCTTGATACATCTAAGTTATTTTTTAGGTTTCTGTCTGAGTTTCCTACTATTAGAAAGACTGCTGAAAGGACAAAAGGTGTTAACCATATTATTGTTTTTGAGTAGAGTATTTCTTCATAAATTAGTATTCCCAGGATTATTGTTAGTATTGTTGGTGTGAATCCGAATAAAACCATGTAAAATGGTGAATCTGTGTTTACAGTAGTGGTTATTATTATGAAGAATAATATTATGAGCATGAAGATTGAAAATCCTTCGAAAAACATTTTTTCTTTGCTTTTTACTAGAACCATGTCTTTTTAATTAAAAACCTTGTTTTATATATTTTTTGATTAGAAATAAAAATTATGGTAATAAAAACAGTCTTACTTGTTTGTTCTTTTAAATTTAATCACTCATTAGTAGTCATAATAGAAATATTTAAATACTAAAGTGCACATAATGTTGTTTATGTCTCTTGAATCTTTAGTAAAATCAGCAAAAATGACTTTGTTGGGCGCCTTATTAATAGGTAGCAGTTTGTTAGCACAAGATACAACAACTCTTCAAGGAAATATTAAAAGTCAGCCTTTCAATGTTCCTGTAAAAAATGGAACGGTTCTAGTAAAAAATAAACAAGGAGCGCCGCTTGGAACAACAAAAACTGACTCTCTTGGGAATTACACCTTAAATTTTGTTCCAACAAATGTCAAAGATAAAAATCCTGAACTAATAAATCACTACAAATTGACTCAAAACTATCCTAATCCTTATAATCCTTCAACCATGATTGATTTTTATACTCCTGAATCATCTAACTTTACTGCAACAGTTTATGCCGTAACTGGAGAAAAAATTGCGTCTAAAGAATTTTATTTAAATGAGGGCAAACACACTTTTAATTTAGAGGGGCTGGGAAGTGCAGGAGTTAAAATACTAAGTATAACTGGAGACAATGGCGTAAGAACTACGCAAAAAATGATTCAATTAGATGGAACAAATAGAAGTCCTTCAATAGACTTGATTTCGAATAATTATTATTCTTTCAATCTAAATAAATCGACATTAAGTGACAGTGTCAGAGTATTATTTTCTGCTAACAATCATCAAACTGACTCGGTGCTTGTTGCAGTGGAACCTCTTATAACTCTTAATTATGACTTACAACAAATTCCTTTGTTAAAAACAGCAACAATACAAGGCAATATTACTAATCAACAAACACAAGAAAATGTGAAGAATGCGAGCGTGAAAGTTGTTGATTCAGACAACAACAATGTTTTGGTTAATGTTAATACAAATAACTCAGGAGTGTTTTCTGGAAACTATCAATATAAGCTTTGGCTGAACGGACTTGATTCTATAACCAGTCCTTCTAATATAACTACTACTTTGTCAAAGAACAATTATGAAACTAAAATATTGAATAATAATTTTTCACAAAATATAACTTTAAATGAAGCAATGAATAATCTCGGAGTTAATTTTAATTTTAATATTGTTCCATTTGACGTAAACGGAGTTGTTATTGATAGTTTGACTTTGCACTTACAAAAAAATAATGGTAACGCGGTGTTTTCAAAAGGTCCTAATAATAAAATAAATGTTAATTTTACTGACTATCACGACACACCAGATTCAGTTGCTACATTGAGTCATTTAAATCCTGATTATTTGCAATGGTTAATAGGCAGAACACCCCAACAACCATTGAATGCTTATAATTTATTCCAAACAACGAGAGCAGACACAAACAATTCAAATCCAAACAACAACCCCTTAGTATTGCCAAAAATAAATCTTGAAAACATAAATAACTTACAAGAAGACATTCACATGTATTTAATCCCGAAAAGAATACAACATCCATTCTTAGCAGGACAATACTTAACCATGGACGGCGACACAGCCAATTACATGATGAGAAGAGACTGGAACAGAACCGCAAAATTTATGCCTTCTGTTGCATCAGACACCACAGACTGCGTAGTATTTAAGTGGAATTTTACCACAGGCCTACCAGTGCCTGAAAGCAAAATACAAAATACTTTAACTCAATTTCAAAAAGTCCTTGATGCGTACACCCTAGCAAATGGAGTATCTTTATTGAATTACAATTTAGTTGCAATGGCAGACACCACAAACGCTGAATGGTTGTTCATAAAAAATAGAGGATTTGACAATCTAGCATACTCATCTTATGAAAATATAATAACTCCAAGCAACGGCTTATCATATGGACAACCACCTGGAAGAATAAAAAACTCACTCTCAAGATATGATGAAACTGAATCAAATGCAACAATATTTACAGAAATTTATGAACAAATGGTAGGCAACAGAGACCCCGAGGGACCGGGAGGATCCGCAGGTTATGTCTATAAGGACGGCAATATGTCTCAGTATGGTAAGATTCTTTTGAGAATGAGAGCGCTTATGAACCCCGCCACACCCTACTAACAACAGACTACAGAACACAGACTTTCTGACTCCCCGAACACTGACTTTGGATTGCTGATTTCAGATTACAGCTCCCTGACCACTGCCTACAGAACGCTAATCACTGATTTCTGATCACAGCTTTATTCTTCACCGTATGTTCCGCCACCTGTAAAGCCTGGTTTGCAATAACAAGAACCAACACTCAAACTGCATGTGTTTGTACAACTAGGTGTTCCTGCGGGAGAATAGTTTTCTGGACAAATCAAAATGTCTGCACATGTTTTTCCATCAAGATTGTTTCCGTCGCATTCTTCAACACCATTAACGTCTCCGTCTCCGCATGCAGGGCTGACTCCGAAAACACGAACATTGCCTTCAACTACATAATAATCAGTATCTCCATGTCTTGGAATTAAGCAACAAGCAGCACTCTGATCAACAGTACCTAGAGCAGGAGGGGCGTATAGCCATGGAACTCTGCTAACACACCAATCATCCGGATCTCCTTGATAATAAGAACCCACCCAAGATGATAAACTAGAACTGAAATCAAAATTACAATCTCTGCTTGAGTCTATACCACATTGTTCCGATTGTTGACAAGACCACTCGCCAGTTATGATATTTCTTTCAGAGTATGCTCCTTTTGGACAGCAGAATCCTTGTGGTTGAAGAGAAGGATTGTCAAGCAAACCGTAACTGCAGAATTGAGAATTACATTCTCCAGGATTGTTAATACAGTATTCTGTTGTTTGATTATTCCCCGTACACTCCCCAGGAGGAATACTTAAACCAGGGTACGCCCAACATGCTTCATCTGCGCAATCTATTAATCCATTCCCATCGTTATCAATGCCGTCATCGCAAACTTCTTTTAATTGGCAACATAAATAATCATTAAATGTATTGGTCATTGGATGATTATCAACAGCACAATCAGCTATATGACCATTGTCTGAGTCAGATACTTTGAAGATGCATGATTCGTTGTTTTCGCATGAGCTTTTTATTGAGCAGGAGTTTGATCCGAATCCTAGTTCTATTAGTCCGGAAAAATCTGTATTATTAGAAACGTGTCCTGATCCGTTATAAGTTGGTGGCAGGTATGGTGCGTAGTAAAATGTTGGTTCGCCCATTGTTAGTGACCAGACTGCTGGGCAGAATAATGCGTATGGGTAAAGTGCTCCTGTGTTTCCTGTGAAGTGTCCGTCTGTGCTTACTAGTCCTACTTTTGAGTATCCGCTTATGACTGCGCTACTGAGGTCTATTTTGCAGTGCCATTCTTTGCCTACGTTATCTCCTATTGTAGCTATAGAATTAAAGGATAAAATCACGAATAGTACAAAAAATACAGCCAACCTCTTCATAATTAAAATCACAAGAATGGAGCTTTATATATTTTTCCTTATATAAAAAAGAAAGTATTAGAAATAAAAAAAAAACACCTTGTTTATTTTTTTTGCCAGGAGTAGCTTCTTTTTCTTGCGCTTTTTCCAAATCCGCAACTAGCGCAGATTTTTTTGGAGACATGATATGCTTTTTCTCCGCATCTTCTACATTGTATGTGGGATGTCTTTCCTGACTTTTTACCCATTGAAGGTGTTCCTTTAGACATTGTTTAATCCTCTTATTGTGGTGAGATTATTGTTATTGTGTCTCCTCTTATGAAGACGGTTCCTAGTTGTTTTTTTAGTTCTCCGTCTATTCTTTCTTCTGCGTTTTCTAGAACGGTGTTTATATGGATGTCAAATGATACTAGGTTTCCTACGTATTGTCTTCCATTTTTTAATTCTACTAAAACTCTTTTATTTCTTGCTTTGTTTAATGCATCCAAAGGTCTTGCCATGCTTTCCATTTTTTGTTCCCCCATAAAAAAAATTTATTATTCTTATTTTTATTTTAGTATTGCGTTTATTATTTTTTCTTGTCCTGGTCTATTTGTTACTGTAGCCATTCCTTTTTCTGTTTCTATTACTGTTCCTTTTGTTATTATGTTTCTTCTTACATAGTTTCTGTTTGCTGAACTTTCTTTTACGCTTAGAATTTTTGCTTTTGAGTGTTTTTTTGTTTTTGAATCGTAAACATTGGCTATGTTTGAGGATAGAAGTCCTGTTTTTTGAGAACCACTTCTAGCTCTTTTTTTTCTTATTCTTTGTTCACCTATGTGTGTCATAGATGGTTTGCTTCCAGCCATGTGTTGTCTTTTTGGTCTAGTGCTGGTGTTTCTTCCACCGCTTGGTTTTCTTAATGATCTATCTTGTACGACTACCATAGTTTCTGAGGAAAGATAAAGTGTTTATAAATCTTTTGCATGAGTTTTATTTTTTTATTTTTAGTATTTTTATTGATTTAGGCAAAACCAAGATATCAAAAAAATCAATAACTACTTACAAGTAACGAAACATTTATATATTTGTTGTGAACTAACAAAAGTATGCCTATGATAATGCCTTTCGGAAAATACGGAAAAAAAGCAAAAGAAGACAAAGCGCTCTCAGTTGAACAAATAGCACTAAAAGACTATAATTATTTTGATTACATAAAAAACAAAGTCAGTTATGTTAAACTTAAGGAAAGGTTTGATTTCGTAGATTACGTGGTTAATAATTTCATATCAGAAAAATCTTGCACAAAATGTCAAGAACCAGCGAGATTAATAAGCATTTGGCATTCAAGCTACGGACCAGATAATCACGGCAAAGAATCACTTAGCAGATCATCACATATACACTTCATTTATTGTTCGAAAGAACATTTCAACACTGATTCGAAAGTGGGAGAAAAAGCACAAATCCTTCCATTAACATTCAATAGCGCATTATCCTCTACAAAAAAAGATACAAATGCATTAGTAAAAATAATTGCGGAATGTATGGGGCTTAATCCTAAAAATAAATATTCACAAGAAGCATTAGAAGATTTTTTTAACAACGTAAAAACATACAAATAAAAACAAAAAATTTTTATTAAAAGCAAATTAATTGATGTAAAATGAACAAAAACGAGGCTCAAGGCGCAGTAAGCGCTGATTGTATTCACTGTTAAAGTAGATGCCTCTCTGATTCTAAAAAGTTTTATAAAAGAAGAAAAAATACTTTCAAAGAATGGTGGCTGTGGTGTACCGGCTAGCATCGGGGTCTGTGGAACCCTGGGACTGGGTTCGATTCCCAGCAGCCGCCCTTTTCTTTCAAGGAGGAAAAAATGAAGATTCAACTTGCTAAAGGAGTAAAGGACATAAATTCTGAAGAGAAAATAAAGAAGAATGAAATAATACTCACAATACAGAGATATTTAGAATTATATGGATACAATCCTCTTGACACACCAATAATTGAAAGATTCGATGTTTTGTCCTCTAAATACGCAGGAGGCTCTGAGATTTTAAAAGAAACATTCAAATTAAATGATCAAGGCGAAAGAGATCTTTGTTTAAGGTATGATTTAACAGTTCCTTTTGCAAGATATATTGCTATGAATCCTTCAATAAAGTTGCCGTTCAAAAGATATCAGTTAGGCCAAGTTTTTAGAGATGGCCCGATAAAAGCAGGAAGATTCCGAGAGTTCACACAATTCGATGCAGATGTAGTGGGAGGAAAAGACACAATATATGAAGCGGAGCTTTTGAAAATCGCAAGTCTTGTTTTCAGGGATTTGAAAATAGATGTGGACATCTTTGTCAATAATCGAAATGTTCTTGATGCAATGATGAAGAAATCAGGAATACCTGAAGATAAATGGTCCCAGACAACATTGATTCTTGATAAGCTTGCAAAAATAGGAAAGGAAGGTGTTTCATCTGAATTAAAAGAGCTTGGATTAGCTAAAAATATGATTGACAGCATATTCAAATTTACAAACACTAAACTCCCGAATAAAGAGCTTATTTCTTTTCTGAAAAAAGAACTCGGGGAAGAATCAATAAGAGAAATAGACTCCCTTTTAGATTACTTAAAATTAATGAATGCGGAAGTCATATTTGATCCAAGTCTTGCAAGAGGTTTATCTTATTATACTGGAACAATTTTTGAAGTATATGCAAAGAATTCAGAAATAACTTCGAGCATCGCAGCAGGAGGAAGATATGATAAAATGGTTGGCGATTTTGTGAAAAATAATCAAGAATATCCTGCTGTTGGCTTATCATTTGGAGTGGACGTCATATTTGAGGTTATACGAAAAAAAGCAGAGCTCAAAAAAACATTGGTTAAAGTTTTGTTGATATCAATAAAAACAAATACCGAAACAGTTAAGCTCGCAGAGTTTTTGAGAAACAAAGATATTTCTTCAGATATAAGCCCGTTTAATAGAAATATAAGCAAAGGTTTGGGGTATGCATCAAGTTACGCAATACCTTTTGTTGTTTTTGTGGGAGAGAATGAGCTTAAACTCGGCAAGTACAAATTAAGAGATATGGCTTCTGGAAAAGAAGAGCTAATAGACAGAAATGAATTGCTGAAAAAACTTGAATAACGAGATAAACAAAAACCTTTATATATTCTGCTCAAGTAGTTGTATTTGAGGTGTTTTTGATTTGGACGTTACTCTTATAATACTTGTTTTTGGATTAATACTAATTTTCTTCTTATTTTTAAAATTGTTAAAGAGTGTTCTGAAAGCTTTAGGCGTAGTGCTTATGGTTTTCTTAATAATTGGCTTGGTTCTTGGAAGCATGATTTATACAGATATCACCAATTTTCAGAAGCTCGCATCAGGCAAAAAAGTTATTTTGTTTCAAGATGAAGTTTTCAAAGCAGGAATCGGCATTCCTCCAATAACAAACGTTAATGACGTCTTAATAAGAGGAGCCATAACTCATTATTATGATTCAGATTTTGAAACATTTAATGAACTATATTCAGACAAGGCTTATGATAATATAACTCCAGAAAATGGGGTTCTTATAATCGTTTTATCTGATGCTTTAAGCAATACTTCAACAATAGAAATAGGAGGAATGAACATCACAATTTCAAAGAATGATTTTTTAGACATAGTTAATTCTAAAACCACGGATGAACAGATTGATATTTTAACTAAAAACTTAGATGCTGGAGAAAAACTTAAAGCTGAAGAGTATATAACTTATAATTTTGATTCTGCACAGAAAGTAAAAAACTTTTTGTTCTACAAAATTTTTACGGGTTCTGAGTCCGATCTTGGAAATTTCTTACTTGAGAATTTGAGAAAGAACACCATAGAAGTTTATCCTGAGTTCATAACTTTTAAGAGCATATCTTTTATTCCGCTTTCGCTCAAGGATATTACTGGTAAAATAATTGCAGAGGATTCATAATGGGCTTGTTTGGTTTCGGGAAAAAAAAGGAAGTTCTTGACACAAATATTCCTGGATACGGAAATGATAGTAATCTAGGTCTAGATTTGTCAGAGCACAAAGATCCTTTAATGGATCTTAATTCTGGTTTGAAACTGGATGAACTACAGAATAAAGATGTTGATAGTTTTGGCAATCCGAGACCGTCTAGACAAAGTCTTCCTTCTTTCGAAAATGTTTCCACTCAACCACAACCTTCAAATTCAACGGATATTTCTAAGGATCTTCAAATAATTATGGCAAAACTTGATGCGATACGTGCAGAGTTAAACAGTTTGCATCATGAAGTTGAGTCTCTTAAAAGACAACAACCACCTCAACAAGAAAGGAAATATCCTTGGTGAGTTTAATGAAGAACAAGTTTTTTATTTTTTTACTAACAGGCTTAGTTCTATTCGATCAATTGACAAAATATTTGTTTTATGAAAAATACTTTGATTTAGTTATATTCAAAATAACTTTTCTAAAAAATACAGGGATGAGTTTCGGTTTGTTTCAAAACTCGAATTTAATTTTCGTATTTATATCAATAATAGCATTATTCTTACTTTTATATTTTAGAAAAGAATTCAATAAACACAAAACATTATTTGTAGTTATACTTTCAGGAATAATTGGAAATCTTGTTGATAGAATATTCAGAGGATTCGTTGTAGATTTCATAAACTTTGGCTGGTGGCCCGTTTTTAATTTCGCAGATTCTTTTATCTTCATAGGAGTTCTTGGAATTTTGATTAAAGAATTGTTTTATGAGAAAGCATCAAGCAGACATAAGAAAAAAGTTTAGACTTTCAAAAATCTTCAAGATCTTTTAGTTTGTCTAGGTGACCGTTTTTTTGTAGCCAAGTTACTTGTGTCGGCCTGTATTTGTAAATAATGTCTCCTTTTTCGTCTCCACCAAATTCCCATGGTTCAACGAGAACAATATCTCCTGTTCTTACCCAAAGTTTTCTTTTTAATCTTCCAGGTATTCTGCAGTTTCTTGTTTTTCCGTCTAGGCATCTGACATCGCATCTTGATGCGCCTAGTCTTGATTCTAGAACACCTATTACTTCGTTTCCGTGAGGGAGTTTTACTCTTTCAAACTCTTCTCCTGATTCTTGTTCTTCCTCATAACTCATAAAATTCAAAAATACAGGTTAATTTATAAATGTTTGTGTGCTCTTATTTTTTATGAAGAAAATGGATGATGCCTGGAAGAATGTTTTCGATTCTAAAGCAGAATTAGATGTTCCTGATCATGAGATGTCTTGTTGGTCAAAGGAAGGTTATGAAGAATTATTTGAAGTTACAAAAAGAATTTATTTTGATATGAAGCAAAATAAAGTCATCAAAAAAGGGCATGAAGAAAAGAAATTGAGTGTTTTGGACGTTGGTTGTGGCCCGGGAGCATACTGTGAGTTTTTTCACAGAGAAGGACTCAGCGTTACAGGCGTAGATTATTCTGAGAACACAGTAGCTAAAGCAAAAGAAAAATATCCAAAAATAAATTTTTTGGTTGCAAACGGATATAATCTTCCTTTCAATGATGCATCTTTTGATTTTGTTATTTCTATTGGAACCCTACAATGTTTGTATGATCATGAAAAGTTTGTTAAGGAACTCATAAGAGTTTCTAAAAGATTCGTTATAATTTCTACGCTTTATAGAAGAAAGAAAAGTGATGATCCATTAAAGATTCTTGAAAAGCAGCTTGAAAAGGATTCTTGGCCTACAAGAGAATATCATCCTTCTGAACTTACTCATTATTTTGAACAGGAGAATTTTAGAACTAAAATACTTCTGAAAAATAAAGGTAAACTAATAAGAGATGGTTTCTTCATTGTTGCAGAAAAAATAAATAATCTTTAAATAAAAAATTAATAAAATTTATTAATCTAAAGCGTAAATAAAGTTTTTATGAAAAAAGAGGTAACGCTTACAAATAATAAAATAATCTCTCAGCACTTGTCCATTCTTAGAAATCTGCAGTATGAGTCAGGATTATTTGCTGCATCAAAAAAGAATTCTGAAACAGGTTATGATAAATCTTGGCTGAGAGATAATTTTTATGAGTGCCTTGCTTTTTATGTTTTGAATGATTGGGAAACAATAGAAAAAACTTACTCTTCATTATTAAATATTTTTATAAAGCACGAATACAAAATAGATTATGCTATTGCTTCTAAACCAAAGTTTAAGCATGAGTACATTCATGCTCGTTTTCATCCTGAAACTTTTGATGAGTTCTGGGAAGAATGGGGAAATAAGCAAAATGACAGCATAGGAGCTATTCTTTTTATGATTGGAAAAATAGAACAAAGAAAGCCGGGATTTATTCTTAAATCAGCACATCAAGTAAGAATAGTTAATAAACTTGTTAAGTATCTTGATAGTATAGAGTATTGGCACGATGAAGATAGCGGCATGTGGGAAGAAAACGAGGAAGTTCATGCATCTTCAGTGGGTGCTTGTCTTGCTGGTTTAAGAGAAATTTCTAAACTTTCTAGAATTGAAGTTCCCGGGCATTTAATTAAATTTGGAGAACAATCTTTAAATCATTTGCTTCCTAGAGAATCTTTAACTAAATTTGTGGATCTTGCACTTTTGTCTCTTATTTATCCTTATAATGTTGTTAATGATAGACAGAGAGAAGAAATTTTGAAAAACGTAGAGTATTTGTTGCTAAAAAAGCACGGCGTAGTTAGATATAAAAATGATCATTATTATAATAAGAATCCTGATGGTTACAGCGAAGAAGCAGAATGGTGTTTCGGACTGAGCTGGTTGGCCATAATTTATGAACATCTTGGACACAAAGATAAGGCAAGTTATTTTATTGATCTGATGTTAAATTCATCCACAAAGCAAGGCGTTCCTGAATTATATTACAGCAATTCTAATGTTTTTAACGAGAACACTCCTCTGGGCTGGGCAGAATCATTATTCATAATTGCACTTCACGATGTAAATACCAAATTTATAAAAAAATAAACTGAATATTTATAAAAAAGTCTTTTTTTCTAAGGATTATGAAA
>CAZJQL010000003.1:0-3394 GCA_964548665.1 uncultured Methanosarcinales archaeon | reverse complement strand
AAAATCGGCAGTTAGTTTGCCTGAGGATTTTATTGCTAAACTTCCTGAAAAAGTTGCTGTGTTTACAACAATTCAGCTTATGAGTAGTTTGGAGAGTATTGTTAAGCAGATTCTTGATTCTGGTAGAAAAGCGATTGTGTTTAAGACAGGACATACAAGACATAAGGGCCAAATATTAGGATGTAATGTTCAGACGTGGGACGAGTATGCTGATGAACCTTTTGATGCTTTTGTTTATGTTGGAGATGGTTTGTTTCATCCAAAAGCGTTGTTGTGGAAAAATGAAGATAAAATTGTTTATGCGTTTAATCCTTTCACAGATAAGCAATTTGTTTTGGATAAAAAAGAAATGGAGTTCATCAAGAAAAAACATGTTGCTTCTTTGAGTAAATTTTATGCTTCAAAAAAAATAGGAGTTATTGTTACGACAAAGCCCGGCCAAATGATGCTCAAGCGAGCGTTGGAGCTTAAGGACGAGTATCCTGAAAAAGAATTTTATTTTTTCTTGGATAACACGTATAATTTTGGTTCTCTTGAGGATTTTCCATTTATCGAGGTTTGGATTAATACTGCTTGTCCGAGAATAAGTTTTGATGATTCTATCAAAATATCTAAGCCAATAATTAATATGGAGGAAGTTAAGAAAAAGAATCCCAGACGAGCTTTGATAAGATGATTTGTTTTTTATTTTCGCAAATTCTTCGCTTTTTATTTAATAATATTTAATTTAGAGTTCATATTTTTATTTTTTTATGAATAGAGAGGAAGCAATAAAACGTATTTATGAAATATTTTATAATGATTCGAAATACAAAGATAGAATTAAATTTGCTAAAACTATTGATAATGTCGATATGTTCTTAGGGCCATTTACTAGTGCTATGAAACTTAGTGGTTCTGAAAGTCTTGAATATTTTGGTTGGGTTATTGATTTAACCGAGCTTTCAGCAAAAGCATTTTTTGGGCTTATATATGCTTATGAAAGTAAGAATTACAGTGCTTTACTTGATTGGATTCCTAGAGAAATATTTGCAAAAAGTCTTCCATATGGAGGGCTTCTTAATATACCTCGAAGTTATGAAAGAATAGTAAAAGAAGATTATGATAGAAGAATAAAAGATCGCATTAATGGAAAAATAAGCTTTGAAGAAGTCATACAATAACAAACCAAATAACAAACAAATGCATAATAAACAAATAAAAAGGATAAACAAAAATAAAAGCACTAAAATTATTGTTTATCTGCTTGCATCTGCTTGTCTCTCAATCTCAAGCTTCTTTGATATTGCTTGACTATTCTGAGACATACTATACGCAGCGATTATTTCATCTGCTAATGCAGATTCTATGCTCTTATTTTTATTAAAGCTTTTTTGTCTTGCTCCTTGAGTCATTAATCTTAGAACAACATCTATTCTTCTTTGAGGAGCACATTCTACTGCTTTAGGATATCTTGCTCCACCATACTCTATTGTTACTATTTCTTCTCTTGGAGCAGCATTTTCAACTGCTTTTGCTAGAACTTCAATTGGATTTCTTTTAGTTTTTGACTCGACTATTTCAAGAGAATTCTTTACTATGTCGAATGCAAGATGAGCCTTACCTGTGTTGTGACCGGAACTTATAAAGTGTTTTTTTGACTTGTGACCAGTTATCATCACTTTATTTATTAATCTTTCAACTATGGATATTTTTGATTTATGAAATTTATTTCCAGCATATCTCGCTCCTGTTTTAGGAACTACTACTGAATTGATTGAAAGATACTGAGCTATGCCAGGATCTTCTACTTTTACGCCACTTGCACTCCATTTATTAAAAATTAGTACTTCACTCATATCTTGGAGGAAAGCTGAATGATTTATAAACGTTATGCTTTTTTCTATGAGTTTCTAAACCATATTATTTTACAATTATGTCCTGTTTAACTTAAACCAAAATTAAGCATACTATAATAAGCTCGTAGCACCGTTCTAAAGATTTATAAAGAACTTCTTTTTTCTTGTTAACGATGGCATCTAAAAAAACTGTAACAACTAAAAAAGCTCCAAAAGCTGAAGAAGTTAAGGCTTCTAAATCTAAAAATGCCTCTGAATCCACAAAAAACACTTCTGATTCAAAATCAAACAAATCTACAAGTACACAAATAATTGATGTTTCTTTAATGCAACCAGAAGTCAACATCGGCTTAGTGGGTCATGTAGATCATGGTAAGACAACCTTGACAGAAAGATTATCTGGAAAATGGACTGATACTCATTCAGAAGAAATAAAAAGAGGAATCACTATTAAATTAGGTTACGCCGATACAGTTTTCTACAAGTGTCCTTCATGCAATAAATACACTGTAAAAGAAAAATGCTATGATTGCAATGAAACTAAAACCGTTCCCATTAGAAAAGTTAGTTTTGTTGATGCCCCCGGGCACGAATCTTTGATGGCGACTATGCTCGCAGGAACAACAGTTATGGATGGCGCAATATTGATGGTTGCAGCAAATGAGTCTTGTCCTCAACCACAAACAAGAGAGCACCTTATGGCTTTGCAGATTGCTGGCATAAAAAATGTAGTTATAGCTCAGAATAAAATAGATTTGCTTGATGATGAAAGACTTTTGAAAAATTATGCTCAGATAAAAGAGTTTCTTAAAGGTACTGATTATGAATCTGCTCCAATCATTCCAATTAGTGCACAACATGGCGTTAACATTAATTATTTGATTGAGGCCATCCAAGAAACAATAAGAACACCTCATAGAGATCCTACAAAAGATCCTTTCTTTTTAGTTGCAAGATCTTTTGACATTAACAAGCCGGGAACTATTCCAGAAAAACTTAAGGGAGGTATTCTCGGCGGAGCATTACTGCAAGGTAAATTAAAAATTGGTCAAAGAGTAGAAATAAGACCTGGCAGAATTGTAGAGGAGCAAAACCAATTAGTTGCTAAGCCGTTGTTTGGAAGAATAATTGGAATAACTAGCGGAGGTCATGCTGTGGATGAAATTCTTCCAGGCGGATCTATTGGCTTAATGACTAGTTTTGATCCTGCTATTGTTAAGTCAGATAGTCTTGTTGGAAATGTAGTTGGCTTGGAAGGTTTACTTCCTAAGACTTGGTATGTTTTCAAGTTAGAAGTTCATTTACTTGATCGCGTTGTTGGAAGTCAGGAAGATCTTAAAGTTGATCCGCTTAAAATGCATGAAATGTTAATGCTTAATGTAAATTCTGCTGCAACTGTAGGTCAAGTGGTTGAGTTAAGTAAAAACATTGTTATATGCAGATTAAGGTTGCCTGTTTGTGCCGATGTTGGTGCAAGAGTGAGTATAAGTAGAAAAGTTGGTACCAGGTTTAGACTAATCGGTTTCGGTCTGATACAGAAAAAAAACAAAAAATAA
>CAZJQL010000002.1:90251-119826 GCA_964548665.1 uncultured Methanosarcinales archaeon | reverse complement strand
CCCAACCATACGTAGTCAAAAACTCCAACGCAGCCTGACCACCACGAAAAACCATAGAAAAATACATAAACTGATTAATATATAAATATTTCTATGAAAACAAAACCCATACTATCTTTGCCTGAACAAAACGATTATAGGATAAAAAAAGCAACAAAAGAAATAGAAAGATTAGGGATTGCTAAAGTTGATAAAAAATTATCTTTTGATGAAGCAATAAGCGAATTAAAAAAAGGAAAAATTCAAGGAGTAATAGCAGGAGCTACTTGGTCTTCGGCAAAAACTTTTAGTAAAGCTATAAAAGAAATAGGAGTCAGTAACAATAGAAGGGCTTCTACGGTCTTTATGCTTAAAAAGAATAGTAAGAATTATTTCTTTGCTGATTGTGCATTAAATGTTAAACCTAATGAAAAAGATTTAGTGGACATAACTATAAATACTATAGATTTTGTGGAGAGGCTTGGAATAAAACCAAAAGTGGCTATGCTTTCATTTTCTACAAGAGGATCCTCTAATCATGAAGAAGCAAAAAAAGTTTTGTCTGCAAAGAATATGGTCAACAAAAAACGACCTGATATAATGATTGATGGAGAAATTCAATTTGATGCGGCAATATCAAAACGTGTTGCCAAACAAAAAGGAATTATGCATCAAGAGTATAATGTGTTTATATTTCCCGATCTGAATTCTGGAAATATATCCTACAAGATAATGGAGCATATGGCAGGATACAAAGCTATAGGTCCTATAACTCTCGGCTTAAGAAAACCCGTAAATGACTTAAGCAGAGGATGTGGTGTTGAAGATATAGTGGAAGTTGCTAAAATAACGATAAAACAAATAAAAAATGTTTAAATATGTGTTCTCGCTTACTGGTTCATCATGACAAGTAAATTATTCACATTTCAATATAATCCAGATAATATAACTGAAGTTGAAGACTTTTTTGATCAACCTCAAAAACAAAGAATTTTTTTAATAAGTCCAGTTAATAAATCAACTCAAGAAGATGTAACAAAGATATCTGAGTATCTGGAGAATTTAAGAGAAACTGGAAAATATGTTTATTATCCAAACAGACACACTTTACAAGAAAATCCTTCTATCCTAGAAATAATGAATACAAACAAAAATGCGCTTAAACAATCTGGAGAGGTTCATATATTTTATAAAGAAGAAAGTGTCGGATCAATAATCGACTTAGGTATGACTTTTATAAATGAAAAAAAATTAGTAATATCAAATCTCGCAGAATTAAAATACCTGACTGATGATGGTATATCTTTGTTTGTGAAAAAATATTCAAAAAATATGTCAAGATATGTTTCTAAGGTTGCAGATAATTTTATTGAGGATAAGAAAAAAATAAAATCATTAGAACAATATGTTGTAGCATGGAATGGCTTTAATAAATTAGATTTGTTTAGATTAGGAATGGCATTTGGCTTAGATTTGCCAATAACTTTAGTAAATGAACAAAACGTTCCAAAAACTAATCATAAAAGTCCCGAGAATTTTTTACTAGAACTTCACTATTTTTATTCAAAAAATAAAAATTAAACTCTAGCAACTCCTGATTTTATTGCTGCTTTTTTAACTGCTTCTGCAACTTCATCTGCTAAACCTTTGTCGAAAGGAGAAGGAATTATTTTATTAACGCTAACATCTTTTACGAAATTAGCTATTGCATGTGCTGCGGCAACTTTCATTTCTTCATTAATTTCTTTAGCTCTAACTGTTAAAGCACCCTTAAAAACGCCTGGAAATGCAAGAACATTATTTATTTGATTGGGGAAATCACTTCTTCCTGTAGCTATAATGTATGCTCCGGCAGCATGAGCTTCTTCAGGCATAATCTCAGGAGTCGGATTTGCCATTGCAAAAATAATTGAATCTTTATTCATTGATTCAACCATTTCTTTTGTGACTAAACCAGGGGCACTAACGCCGATGAAAACATCAGCACCTTTCAAAACTTCTGCAATAGATCCTTTTTCTTTTTCAAGATTAGTTATTTTTGCAACATCGTCTTTCATAGAATTCATATTATTAGTTCTACCTGCATATATTGCTCCTTCTCTATCAACCATAATTATATTTTTTGCACCTTGACTCAATAATAATTTTGTAATTGCTATTCCTGCAGCTCCAGCACCAGAAATAACAACTTTAATTGAACCAAAAGACTTGTTTGTAAGTTTTAGAGCATTGTTTAATCCTGCTAATACAACAATTGCGGTACCGTGCTGATCATCATGAAACACCGGAATATCTAACTCTTTTTTTAATCGTTCCTCAATTTCAAAACATCTAGGGGCAGAAATATCCTCAAGATTAATTCCTCCAAAACCAGGACTAATTAGCTTAACAGTTTTTATTATGTCCTCCACATTTTTGGATGCAATTGCTATTGGAAATGCATCGACATCGCCAAATTCTTTAAATAAAACTGCTTTACCTTCCATAACAGGAAGACTTGCTTCAGGACCAATATCTCCGAGGCCCAGTACAGCAGATCCATCGGTGACAACACCAACCATATTTCCTTTACCGGTATAAGTATAAACATCATCCTTATTTTTAGCAATATGTTTACATGGCTCAGCAACGCCAGGAGTGTAAGCAGTAGATAAAGCATCTTTATCATTTACTTTTACTTTAGAAATAACTTCAAGCTTTCCTTTCTTTTCTTTGTGCAACTCAATCGCTAATTTTGAATAATCTTTGCTCATACCAATACCTCGAAATAATTAATAGTTTATAGTTGTGTAGTATTTAGATAATGTTCTTAGAATTATAAGCTTTTCTGAGAACTTTAAAAGCACATGTACTTTATGAGGCTTATCGTAATAATTTAGGCACACATATCTTTTTAATTATTAAATAAAAAAGATTTATATACTGCTGTATTAAGAATCGGGATTGTGAGTTACAAAAAAATAAAATATCCAAGATTAACATTATTTGTTGTAACGCTATTGTTGGCGGCTGTATTATTTTATGAAGGTATAAATTATGCTCCATTACATGAGTTCATTGTCTCTTTAGGTTATATTGGCACGTTCATAGGCGGTATTTTTTATGCTTATGGATTCACTGCTGCGCCTGCGACTGCAGTTTTATTGGTTCTTGCTAAAGAGCAAACTTTAATTATGGCTGTAATTATCGGAGGTCTTGGTGCAGTTCTAAGTGATTTTATAATATTTAAATTTTTAAGGTCTTCTTTTAATGAGGAGATTGATCATCTTAAAAAAGAGAAATTTGTGAAATTTATGGAAAAAGAAGAAAAAGCAATATTCGGACATTATTATAAATTCATATTTCCTGCTTTAGCAGGTTTTTTAATTGCGTCTCCTTTGCCCTCAGAAATAGGGGTTGCTATGATGTCCAGTATTAAAAAGATATCTATCAAAAAATTTCTATTAATAGCATTTGCTCTGCATAGCTTAGGAATATTGATTATTTTATACGTAGGCAACATTATATGATCCTTTCTGATTTAGAATGAGAAACTTATCAATAGTTCTTTTGTTATTATAAGAAAACTTTATAAATTTGTGTGAAAAAAAGATGTAGGGGTGTGATTATGAGAATTGGTTTCATTGGATTAGGAAGAATGGGATTTCCTATGACTCAAAGACTTCTTAAGCACAAAATAGAAGTTGTAGCATATAATAGATCTTTGGATAAGGTTGAGCAAATAAAAAAATTTGGTGCAATTCCTTCAAAAAACTTAGATGATTTCTTATCAAAACTTCCAAGTCATAAAATTATATGGTTAATGTTGCCTGCGGGAGAAATAACGCATCAGTTCATTATGGATTTGCTTCCAAAATTAAACAAAGGAGATATATTAATTGATGGAGCGAATGATTTTTATGAAAATGCAGAGAAACACTCAAAATTGTGCTCTAAATATGACGTTCATTTTTTTGATTTAGGAGTATCTGGCGGAATTTGGGGATTAAAAAACGGGTATACTCTAATGGCAGGAGGTCCTAAAGATCAGTTTAAAAAAATAGAGCCTCTGTGTAAAGCTCTTGCGCCTAAAGGAGGCTATGCTTATTTTGGTCCAGCAGGAAGCGGACACTTTGTTAAAAGCGTACATAACATAATAGAGTATGTTTATCTTCAAGGATTGGCAGAAGGTGTTGAATTACTTAGCAAATTTAAACACCCTATAAGTTTAGATCAAGCTACAAAAGTTTGGGAGCCTGCTTCTGTAATAAGAAGTTGGTTGCTTGAACTAACCACGAAAGCATTAAAAAGAGAAGACTTTAAAGACATAGGTGTGGAAATAGGAAGTGTAACAATAGAAGAATTGCAACAAACTAAAACTAGTGTCAAAGGTTATGCTCCTGCATTTGATGTTGCTGTTAAGGTAAGAAAAGACAAATCGAATGAATTCTCTTTAGGCAAAAGAACTATTGCTGCTGTAAGAAATGAATTCGGCGGACACGAAGTTAAAAAAACAAAATAAATTGACTGAGAGTGTGATTTATGATAATCTTAAAAGAAAAAAAAACTAAAAGACTTTTTGATATTGCTTCAACAATATTAGAGCAAGAAATAGAAGACTTAAAAGAAAAAAAACAAGTTATCACGATTGGCGTGGTTGGAGGAAGTGTAACAAAATTCTATGAACATTTATCCAGAAATATGCAAAAACAAACTGGTGTTGAAATATTTTTATTAGATGAAAGGATAACTCCTTTTAGTCCATTAAGAAATTACCCAAAAATAAAGAAATCTTTATCTAATTTATTCTCGGTTCAGGGAATTCACGAAATAAATCAAAAAGCTAATCCACTAATAACTGCTCAGGAATATTATGAATTGTTATTGTCTAAAAACAAAAAAGGATTCGATATTATAATATTAAGTGCCGGTTCTGAGGGACATGTAGCAAGCATATTTCCAAGAAAGAATTATTCAACTAAAAAATATGTGTTTATTGAAGATTCTCCCAAAAAACCTAGAAACAGAATAACTGCTACAAAAGAATTAATGTCTGCTTCAAAAATATGTTTCACATTCTTTTTAGGAGAAAGTAAGAAGAATTTGCTCAGAGAGTTTCAGGAAGGAGATTTAGATGAAAATGAATTTCCTGTAAAATTCGTTAAAAAAATAAAGAAATCCTATGTGTTTTCAAATATAAAATGAAGATGAATAAGCAAAAAACTATGTTTGTGTTGTTTGGATCAACAGGAGATTTGGCTAAAAAGAAAATTATTCCTGCATTAAATAAATTGGCAGAGCATTTAGATCTGAAAGTATTATGTTTTGGAAGAAAAAACTTTACAACAAAACAATATGTTGAATACTTGCAAAAAGCAAAAATTGAAGTATCCTCTAATCTGGAGTTAAAGTATTTAGTTGTGAATTTAGAAAACTCAAAAGATGTTGAAAACATCTGTGATTTGATTAACCATGAGGATAAAGATAAGTCTGGGCTTAGATTATTTTATTTAGCGACAGCTAATGATTATTTTGAAAAAATAACAGAAAGTGTAAGTAAATGTAGAAGTGTTCCAATAAGAGTTTTATTTGAAAAGCCATTTGGGAATAATTTAGAATCTTTCCTTAAACTAGAGAAAAGCATTAAGAAGTACTTGAATGAAGAAGAAATATATCGTGTTGATCATTATTTAGCAAAAGAAACCATCGAAAACATATTATCTCTAAGATTAGCAAATCCTTTTTTTGAAAAGACATGGAATTCTCAGTTCATAGATGAAATTAAGATAGTGGTGAATGAGGATTTTGGTGTTGAAGATAGATTGGAATATTATGACAAAACCGGTGCAATAAAAGATATGTTGCAAAATCATTTATTGCAAATTGCAGCTTTTGTGCTAATGGATGCTCCTAAAGCAATTAACTCTAAAAACATGGATTATGAAAAAACAAAAGCAATTAAATCTTTAAAAAATGAAAACTTAGAAATAGGACAATATAAAGATTATAAATTGGAATTAAAAAACAAAGGATATCAAGAATCAAACACTGAGACGTATGTTGAAGCTAGTTTTAAATCAACGAATAAACGTTGGAAAGGAACAAAAATAACTTTAATAACTGGAAAAAAATTAGATGAAAAAAGAGCTTATATACAGATTATTTACAAAAAAGATCCATGTACGTTATATTGTGATATAAATACAAAACCAAACATAATGACTATAAATATACAACCAAAGCAGTGCATAGATTTGTCTATGAATGTCAGAACTGATTCTGAGAAAAACATTTATGAAACTATACCTCTTGGTGTTCCTTCAGAATTGAGGTTCAGTGCTAACACTAAAGAAAGCTATCTTAAAATATTAGAAGAATGCATAAAAGGAAATAAAGAAAGCTTTCTAACAGCCAATCAATTAGAAGCAGCATGGATAATAACAGATGTTTTATTAAAGAATAAAAATAACAAAAATTTGAAAATATATTAAAAGTATGTTGATGCTTGTGTTGAGTGTAAATTATGAAATTTTTTAATAACAAAAAAAACCAGAATTTTTTATTTGATGTTCTAATTTTAGTGTTCATCGCTTTATTAACGAGAATAATGAAACCAGATTTAGCATTTGGTCTTTTGTTTATTGTGATGCCTTTTTATCTTATTTTAACAAAAAGAAAAGACTACTTAATTGTATATGCTTTAGCTATAGTGCAAGCAGCAATTTGGATATTTTTTGGTAATAATCAATACGGATATAATCAAGATGTTATAGTAATCATGGGAATAAATATCTATCCTTTCTTAATGTGGTCAGTAGGCTTACTTCTTATGTATATATATGCGGAATATTTATTTTATGTATTTGATGTTAAAAAATTTTGGAAACAATTCTTAGTTTACACATTATTTTTCTGGTTCGCATTGGTAATATTTGAGACGCTTGCATATCATGTTTTTTTTATAAGAAATATAGCTACATCTGCTTATGCTGGGTTGCCAGTATGTGATTGTATACATGCACCTTTATGGATGCAAATTGTTTATTTATCTATGGGGCCTGTTAATTTCTTAATTCAAAGATATTTTAAAAAGCTTCACTTAAAAAAATCAGTAAATATAAAAAAGAACAATTCCTAAAGTAAAATAAAATAGAATATAAATATAAGATAGACTATAAAACAAAATTATAAAAATGTAAATAAATATGTGTGCAAGATGGAACTAAAACAAGTAATATTGGTAAGAAATGATCTTAAAATGCCTAAAGGTAAATTAGCAGCGCAAGTAGCTCATGGAAGTGTCGAAGCAGTAATGAATAGCGATCAAAAACTTGTGCAACAGTGGATTAAACAAGGTATGAAGAAAATTGTTCTTAAAGTGGAGAGTTTAGATGAGCTAAAAAAAATGCTTCAAAATGCAAAAAATGATGGTCTTAAAGTAGGATGGATAAATGATGCGGGAAGAACTTTTTTAGAACCAGGAACACCTACTGTGTTAGGAATAGGTCCTGATGAAGAATCTAAAATAGATAGAATTACGGGTCATCTTAAGATTTTATGATAATATAATAACCTTTAAAAATAACTAAGTCATTCTTTATAAATATATGAAGAAAAAAACAATTGTTGGCGCTGTAGAACTTGTAAGAGTACATGGTCGTAATAATAAAATAGAAGTTCCGGCTAGAATAGATACTGGAGCTACACGGAGTTCGATTCATGCTCCTTTAGTTAAAGAGCTTGGATTAGGTCCCATTCTTAGCACTAAAAAAGTAAAAAATGCAAATGGAACAACAATAAGACCAATAATTCATGTTAAATTAGAACTAAAAGACAAAATTATAGACTCTGAATTCACTGTAACAGATAGAAGTCATATGAAATATAAAGTCTTAATCGGGAGATCTGCTTTAATTCAAGATTTTTTAGTGGATCCTTCAATAAATGAAGAGGAATAATTATGTTAACTGCTGCAATAATAAGTCAAGGAAGTGTAAGCTCAAAATGGACTGCTGAAGCAATGAAAAAATATTTTGATGAAGTTGAAGAAATAAATGTTGCAGAATTAGAAATAAACATATCTGGAAATAATGCTCAGATTTTGTATCAAGGAAAGCCTTTAAAGGAGTATAATTGCATCTATGCTAAAGGTTCATTTAGATATAGTCAAATATTAAGAACTTTAACTGTTCTTAGATATGATTCTTGCTATATGCCAATAGAACCCAATGCGTTCACTATTGCCCATGATAAATTATTGACTCAAGTTATGTTACAGCAGCATAGCATACCTATGCCTAGGACATATATAAGCTCTACAATAAAAGCTGCAAGAGAAATTTTATCTAATATGAACTATCCTATAATAATGAAATTTCCACAAGGAACACAAGGAAAAGGAGTGATGTTTGCGGATTCTTACGGATCAGCATCATCCATTCTTGATGCATTAATTGCGCTTAAACAATCATTTATAATTCAGGAGTATATTGAAACAGATGCCTCAGATATAAGAGCTTTTGTAGTTGGTGATAAAGTGGTTGCATCAATGGTTAGAAAAGGTGCTCCTGAAGAGAAAAGATCTAATCTACATGCTGGTGGAACGAGTGAAGCGTTTGAATTGGATGAAAAAACTAAAGACATTGCAGTAAAAGCGGCAAAGGCTACTGGTGCAGAAATTTGTGGTGTTGATATACTTCAGAGCATAAGAGGACCATTAGTTATTGAAACAAATATAAGTCCAGGTCTTCAAGGTATAACTGCCGCTACAAAAATAGATTTAGCGGATAAAATTGCTAAACACCTCTTTGAAAGAACAAAAGAAAAATATTCTAAGGAATCTGAAAAAAGGAAAAAAGAAGTAATGAGTGATTTAAATAATGAGGGAACTATAATAACTAATCCGGACTTCAGAGGAGACAAAATATTGCTTCCTGAACTTGTAACTAAATTGTCAAAGATAAAACAAATAGATCAAATAGAAATAAAAGTCAAGCCAGGATCTATTGAATTAAAAAGATTTGATGTCGGCTGATTCTATTTTTAATAAAGCTAATTTCTTTTTTATTCCTGCAGAATATCCTCCAATACCATTAGATGCTAAAACTCTATGACATGGAATTATTATTGGGAGTTTATTTTTCCCACAAGCATTTGCTACGGCTCTATATGCCTTGGGATTTTTGATAAGTATTGCAATCTTTTTATAAGAAAGAGTTTCACCAAACTTTATTTTTAATATTTGCTTCCACACATTTTTCTCAAAATGAGTTCCATGAATATTCATTTTTAATGAAAAATTTTTTCGTTTTCCACAAAAATATTCTTGGAGTTGCTTCTTCGCTTTAAGAGTTAGTTTATTTTCATTGGTTTTTGTTAGTTTATTCACAAAATCTAAAGATATGAGTTTATTTTTGTCACAAACAATTTTTATAATTCCTATGGGAGAACTAACTTGTGTATGAAATAACTGGGTCATTTTTTCTTGACTGCTTTATCGCTGATTATTGCAGAATTTCCATTAGGATCATCCAGGGTTATTGTTATAGCTTCGCTACCCATAATGACTCTGTTTAATTTTTTTAATATGTTTTTAGCTTTCTTCTTGTCAGCTTCTTCTTCTGAATTATCTCTGACTGCTTCAACTTGTTTCTTCATTCTGTTAAGAATGCCTTCCATATTAGTTACATAACCATTACTTGCAGGGCCTGGCTCTATGCTACCAACATGTGCAATTTTTACTGTTGCAGTAGATGATTTAACTACTCTTATTTTAAGATCTTCTTCTGATGAAACTTCAATTGAATATTTTACTGGATCTTTTTGTTCTTCTGCTTCAACATCTGCTTTGTGATAACCACATTCTTCATTTTCACAATCCATAGAAAAAAGTATTAACTTACCAAAATAAGGAACTTCTCGTTCAGATTGTCTTAAAGTCAAAGTATTTTTGTGACAAAAAGGACATAATTCTCCTTCCATGACTTCTATGTTTAAATCATCACTCATGTCATAATTGATTTTGATTCAATTTAAAAAGTTTATTGTAAAGAAAAATAGTAAATAAAAAGAAAATTTATTCCTCAAGTTGAGAAGTACTCGGGGAATTTTTATAAATTTCAGCAAAGCTTGGAACAACAACTATGTAGTCCTCTCCAAAGCCCGCAATATCTCCGCCTATTGCTTCGATAGTTTTCTTTAATTTATTGATTGCCCTTTTTAGTTCAATCATGTCTTTTTCTCTTAAAGGTCCGATATTAAGTAAACAAATTGTATTGCCTTCTCTTAATACTTCAAGAACCGTTTTAATATCAGCAAAGTCTTCCATGACGAAAGGTCTTACAATCACTTTAGAGGAAGATCCTCTTTGTAAATCAGTGCTTAACTCTACATATTCATTCTCTGCTTCCAACATATCGTCATCATCATATGTGGATTTTTTGAATCTCTTCAATGAAAAGAATCCTGCCATAATTTTCCCTCCAAATACTTTTACTTCCTCCAATTTTAAACTTGAATGAGTACGTTCTCATGATTGGAGCAGAGATATATAAACCTTTCGTTTTATAAATTAGAAGGCAAACAATACTAAAAAAGCTAAAAAAAACCAAAATTAACTTTATTTAGTTATTTAAGAACTTTGGACATATATGGTCCTTCAAGGGAATATCCTATTTTTCTATAGTACTCTCTTACGCCTATTCCTGATATGACTAGGATCTTTGTTTTTCCATTTTCTTTACAGATGGCTTCTGCTCTCTCCATCAGGGCTCTACCAAATCCTCGATGTTGAACAGTACCATCATCTTCGCCTATTGCTACAGCCTTACCATAAACGTGAAGCTCCCTTATAATTGCAGTTTTTTCTGTAAACTCTGCTCTTAGTATATCAGAAGGGAATCTTAATCTCACAAATCCTACGAGTTTATCCTGACTATCTTTTAAGCTAATAAAAAACTCTTTTCCTTCGCTTGCATCATATTCAATAATCTCAAAGTCCACAGGGTCTTTTATTTTTTCAGATTTTATTTCTCTAGAGCGTATATCTTCTTGTTTGTAATTCTTTGTTCGCATCTTTAAATCCACAAGTTGCCTTAAGTTATTTTTATCAACTCCGCCAAAAGAATACTTTGTTGGTATGTCTCTTTGAACTCTCATTATTCTACAATATCTTGGAACATAACGAATCATTTCAGATAGTATGTCTGCTGCATCATCTGTTGATAAAGGAGTAAATTTGCCTTTCTTATAATCAAGATAAAGCTTTGTTCCTGGCATAACCATTGTTGGATAAACTTTAAGCATATCCGGTTTATAATTAGGATTATCAAATAGTTCTTTAAAGCACCATACATCCTTTTCTCTAGTAACTCCTGGTAATCCGGGCATCATATGAAAATTTAATTTGAAACCTAAGTTTTTTAAAATACGTATGCTTTCAATTGTTTCATTCAGAGTGTGGCCTCTGTGCGTTTCTTTTAAGACATCATCATATAATGTCTGAACACCTAACTCTACACGGGTACAACCAAGCTTTAGCATCTCATTTCCATGCTTCAACAAACCCCAATCAGGTTTAGTTTCAATAGTCATACCTATACATCGTATCTTAGAAAGCTCGTTTTCTTTCTGAATTGAAATCAAATCTTTAGAATTATTAACTTTAAGTTCCAATAATTTTTTTTGTATGTTTACAGTTCTTTGCTTATCAGCCACATTTCCGGGAAGTTCAAAGAAATCTTTAAACTGTTCAATATCTAGGTCGTCAAGACCATCTATTTTGTGATCATAAAACCTAGAAAAATCATTCA
This sequence comes from uncultured Methanosarcinales archaeon, assembly GCA_964548665.1. Classification (GTDB taxonomy): domain Archaea; phylum Nanobdellota; class Nanobdellia; order Woesearchaeales; family 21-14-0-10-32-9; genus 21-14-0-10-32-9. The sequence continues at coordinate 108,058 of CAZJQL010000002.1, read as the reverse complement.
TTGCTTGCAAAGCATCTCTTACAAATAGTTCTTGATACTCACTGGAATAACTTGGAAATGTTCCTCCCATGATTATTAGCTCTACTTTATCTGGATTTTGGCCTATTGCAATGTATTGTTCCAATCTATTCATTACTTGTAGATATGCGTCGTAATTATTTCTTATTCCTCTCATTGTTGAAGGTTCATGACCTGTATAAGACTGAGGGACATCTCCAAAATAACTAGAGGGTCCTCCAGGGCAATAAGTGCATTTACCGTGAGGACAGCGGAAAGGAGCAGTCATTATTGCTATAACTGCAACACCAGAACTTGTTCGCATAGGCTTGGTTTCAAGATATTTTCTTAAAAAAGATAAATCTTGTTTATCTGCATTAAGCAGTATTTCTATGTCTGTAGGGATTTTCTTCAGTTTATATTCTCGGCATAAAACTATCTTTCTTTTAGCTATTTCTATTTTTGAAGGTTTATTATTCTTTACAAACTCAATTATGCTTTTTAAAAAAAGCTCATAATTAAGAGCTTCTTTAGAATTATTTGCTGATGAGTTATCTAAAGCAAATTCTTCTACATCGTGATCATGTACCATGAGTGGCTGGAATTAAGTTTATTTTAAATATGTGATGTTTATTAGCAGTTTAAATATCAGTCGTTTAAATTTATACTTAAAAAGCAAGTTTTATATAAATAAACAGGTAACTCTGTTAAATGACAGATGTTTCTAATGAAGACACTCAAAAAATCTCTCGCGAACAATTAGAAGAAATTAAGAAGAATTGTATTTTCTGTAAAATAATAAGTGGGGAGATTCCTTCAAAGAAAGTTTTTGAAGATAAAAAATTCTTTGCAATATTGGATATAAATCCTGCTAATGAAGGTCACATCTTGTTGATGCCAAAGCAACATGTTCAAATAATGCCTGACTTAGATTCAGAATCAATAGCAGAAATAGGCGTTGTGTCAAAAGAGTTGTCTGCTAAATTGTTAAAGGCTTATGGTGTTCAAGGAACATCTGTTTTTATTGCAAACGGGTTCGTAGCTGGTCAAAAATCTCCTCATTTCATAGTTCATATAATTCCTAGAAAAGAGGGAGATGATGTTTCTTTAAATCCTGCATTAATAAATATAGAACAAAAGAAATTTGATTCGATAAAAAATAAGATTATGCAAAGAATGGGGATACGATCCAGTTCAGAAACAAATCCTTCATCAAGTGTTGTCGAGAATAAGACTAATAATAAAAATGGTGCTTCTGCCAAATTGAGTAAAGAGCAGGATAGGGAAGACGCTTTAAAGCCTGAAACAAATCCGAAAATTAGGAATAAAAAAAAGGTGATTACAAAAGCTGATCTTGATAAGATATCAAAATTATTTAACTAAGATTAAATCAGGGGTAACATAATAAAATGAACCAAGAAATAATATTGCTGGATGATGATGTTATTGTATTGATGCCTAAAAAAGCAATATGTGAAGGACACGTGATAGTTACGCCTGTACAGGATATACTGGTTTTAGAGCAGATGCCTGTCTCTTTGCTTGGAAAGATGATGCAAATAGCAAATAAAATGTCTAGTGTTTTATTTGAAACATTAAATTGTCATGGAACCAATTTGCTTATACAAAATGGATTGCCTGCAGGCCAAATAAATAAATTTTCAATAAATATTATTCCTAGATTTGAAAATGATGGGCTGAAATTGGAATGGAGTCCGAAGCAAGCAAAACCAGAGCAACTTGATGCGGCGCTCAGTGCTTTGGATTCTGTGGATAAAAAAGCTGCGGAAGAAAAATATGCAAATTCTTTAAAAGAGAAAGCAGAAACTAAAAAAGAAAAAACTATGAATGATTCCGAGGATAATTATTTTATAAAATCTTTAAATCGTTTACCCTAATTTCTTGCTTTAATTTACTATTTTTACTAATTTTTAGTTCACTAAATTTAAATTAGCTTAAAATAAAATGGGAAACCAGTTGCCGAATATTAATATAAGAATATAAGCAAGTAAAAAACTCGGTATGAAGGGTATACCTTCTTTTATCATCACTTTTCTTATTTTATTCTTGCTCAATAACGATATATCTTCAAGAGAAAGACCTGTTTTGTTGGGAGTGAAAAATTTTCCATTTTTAAGTTTTATTTTTTCTATAACCCAATCTCCCTCAGTAAGCTTCTCTACTGGAAGTTCAACAAACATGCAAGTCTTTTCAATTGCTTTTATTATAAATGAGATATAGAAAAACAATATGAAAAACGTACTAGACACCAGCACAGCTATTTTTATGCTTAGATCTATGTTTGTAAATAATGCAACTGCATTCAGTATTAAAATAAATATGAATAATATTATTCTGCTTTTAAGCATTCTTTTTTTATCAAGCAAACGTATTAATTCTTGTTTGAATGGCTTAAAATTCTTTATTGCTAAAACGATCAGCCATACGAGTCCATAAATTGCTCCTGCTATGAATATATTTATTATGAACACAAACAATAAAGGTAATTCTTGGGCAAACGTTGCTGGATTTAATCCTATTGCTGCACCAATGCCCATAATTATTTTTGCATCTCCTCCGCCCCACATTCCAGCAAAATAAAAAATTAATCCTAAAATGTATCCTGCAGCGAATCCTAAACTTGAGTTTATCAGATAAGAGAAACTAGCGTGAAAAAAACTAAGCGTGATTGCTATTAAAAAACTTATTCCTATGAGTCCGAAGCTTAATGTATCTGGAACTTCTCTGGATTTAATGTCTGATATAGTTCCTAATATGAGTGCTACAAGAATTAATGTTTCTATGATCATAAATACATCTTGTAACTAAATATTTAAATAGTTTATTATATTGCTCAGGCTATGCTTATACCTAATATTCTAAAAGGCCAGGATATGCCTAAACATTTAGCTATAAATGCTACTCGTATAAGAACTTGGGCTGTTAAAAATGGGGTTGATATAAAAGAAGCAGCTAAAAAAAACATTGAAAAGCTCAAAGAATTACTTGACATTCAAATAAAAAAAGATATACCTATACTTACGGTTCAATTATCAACAAAAAATGAAGAAGAAATAGAATTATTAAAAAAATTTTTCAAAGAATTAATTCTCGATGAAGTAATACATCAAAGGAAAATAAGGATTCATGTAATAGGTAATTTAAATTTATTAGAACAAGAGTTTTTAGAGGTACTTAAAAATTCAATGGACAAAACAAAAGATTATGATAATTATTTTCTTAACTTTTGTATTAAGTATGATGGTCAGGAAGAAATACTCTCAGCTGTAAAATTGCTTGTTAGAAAAGTTTTAAATGAAAAAATATCGTTAGATGAACTTACTGTTGATCAATTAAAGGAAAACATGCCTACAAGTTACTTTATGTCTCCAGAATTAATAATAATGAATAATCATCATTATACTGGGCTTTTATTGTGGGATTCAAAAGGTTCAACAATTTATTTCACAGACAAATACTGGCTAGATTTTGATAAAAAAGATTTTGATAAAGCAATAGACTTCTTCAATCAAAAAAATAAAGATAAATAATTAACTTGGTTTAAATCCGTTCATTATTTATATCCTTTAAGTAGTTTGTCTCTTTCTTTTAAGAATCTTTTTATGTTCAATCCATAATTTTCAATTATCATAGAAGTGTGTTTTCCTCCGATTTGATGCGGAAGAATAACATATGTAGCTCCGGCTTCATATAACTTAACTGAGTCGTATATCTGATTTGAGACCACAATAATTATACATTTAGTATTAACTTCTCTTATAAATTTTATTAAGAATAAATTCGTGTCTGTGTTTGGAATTGTAGATATAACCATTTTCGCTTTGTTTAGGTTAAGCTCATAAAGAAAATCTATATCATCAGCGTCACCGTATCTGCAAGAACTTCCTTGTTTAGCCAAATCTAAAACAATATCAGGATTATTATCCACAACGAGATATTTTTTCTTTAATTTGGTAAATGTTTTTATTAAATCAGCTCCCATTCGATGACATCCAAATAAAAAAATGTCTGCGCTTTTTGTGATTCCGAACTTGTGTTCATCAACTTTAGAACCTTTTCTCTCAAATATGGACAAAAGAGGGGACAGTTTTTTGAAAAGTTTTTGACTATATAATATGAAGTAGGTTGATCCAGCTATGGTAATTATTCCAATAATTGTTACTAAGGATAATATGTCTCCAGATAATTTTCCTTGTGTAACTCCTAAAGCAATTAAAATAAGTGAAAACTCGCTTATTTGTGCTACTGTCAGGCCAGACATAAATCCTGTTTTTTTAGTGTAGCCTAAAATGCCCAGCAATATCATTACAATTAATGGATTACCAATCAATATGAAAACTGAGAAAATTACTATTGGCATTATGTTATTGGATATGTTAGTAAAAGACATTTGACTTCCTAATACAACAAAAAATATCACGATGAAGAAGTCTCTTAAAGGCTTAAGTTTAGAAGATATTTCATATTTGTATGGTGAAAGAGCTAGTGTAATTCCTGCAAGCAACGCTCCTGCTTCTATTGAAAAATTCAAAAATGCAAAAATACTTCCAACAACAAGAAACCATCCCACTGAGAAAAAAAGTAAAAATTCTTGAGATTTAGCGATGTTGTCTAATATTTTAGGAAAAATATATTTTCCTATGAGATAAAGTATCAAGATAAGGCCTAATAGTTTTAGAATAATAAATATAACTCCCAGACCTATTGATGTATCAAAGGATGTTGATAACGACATTAGTATGAGCATCGCAATTATGTCTTGAACGATTAAGAAGCCTATAGAGATTTTTCCATACAGTGTATCTACATCTCCTTTATCTGAAAGAAGTTTCATTATTATTATTGTGCTACTAAATGTTAAAGCAACTGCTATAAATATTGATTCTATTATGTTGAATTTTAACAAAACTCCAATAAAGAATCCGAGTATTGATGTAAAAAGAACCTGACCTATACCTGTTATAAGTGCAGGTTTACCAACTGATTTAATCACTTTAGGATCAAGATGTAATCCAACCATAAACAAAAGAATTGCAACACCAAATTGTGCAAATGCGGGAAATGCTTCATCTGATTGAATTAGATTAAATGCTGCGGGACTTACAAGAATTCCTGTAATTATATGTCCTATTATTAGAGGTTGTTTTAGAAACTTCATCACAGCAGAAACTATGACTACTGCAAAAATTATTATTGTCAATTCTAAAAAAACTTTTTCAATCAAGATTTCACGCTCAAATAAACTCTAAATCCGCCTGACTTTGCTTGTGTTTTAACATTTCCAAATATGTCCATCATTTTTTTAGATAACATTTCTCCTCCTTTATTGTGTCTTGCAACCAATTGCAAAGTTCCTCTTTTTTTTAAGTGATTAAATGAATCCTCTATGAGCTTAAAGCATAATTCTCTGCCCGCGGCATAAGGAGGATTACTTAATATGAAGTCAAAATCTTCATCAATATTATCGTATAAATCAGATTTAATAACTTTTCCATTTAACTTAAGCTTGTTCAGATTCATGGTGCATATTTTAATTGCACGTTCATTAATATCTGAAAAAGTCATATCTAGTTTATTTTTTCTTAATAAACATAAACCTATAACTCCGTTTCCACATCCCATGTCAAGGCCTTTTGATCCTGTAATCAACGCGTTTTCAATTAAAAGTCTTGAACCAAAATCTAATTCACTTTTAGAAAATAAACCAGAACTTGAATAAATATCAAAGTAATCCTCTTTTGTCTGAATTCTAATAGTGGATAACTTTTCCTCAGATGAAGGCTTATCAGAATAATAATGATCCATACAGGATATTTTTTTTTCAAACTTAAAAGCTTTTCTAAATAACACGGTTTTTAATAAACGTGATGAACTCTATTCTAATTTTATTGATTCTGAATCAATATTAACGGGCTCTATAATAACGCCCATAATTCTGTATATGTATGCATCTGCCATCATGATTAAATCATCGAAATTTTTGGCTTGAATTTTTGTGCAAAAACCTTTTGATGTTATTTTATTCTCATCTCCTAAACTAAACTCTAAAACATAGTTAAAAGGATTAGCATCTTCACACACATAAACAGGTAAGTTCGGTTCATCTTCTAAAATCTCTGTAAAACCTGATCTAACAAATATGTATGTGCCCATAACCTTAGTTACTTCTGTTCCTGCTATTGCTGTTTTTCCGTTTGTAGAAAGTTCAGGTGAATAAGCAACGGTGAAATTGCCACGATTATTAACAACAGCAGCTAAATAAGCAGTTATTTCGTAATCAAATGAAATATTTTCTAATTCACTAGGATGATGATAAAACTCATAAATCCTATCTCCTGTTCCGGTCTTTAAAGCTGTTCTCCACAAACCGAACTCATCTTTTCCAAACTGATAACCATTATAAGCATATGATTTATCTTTATTCATAAAATATGTTATTGAAGCATAAGTTAACGTTGCTACAACCAGCAAGAAAAATATGAATATGGCTATTGATCCAAAATCTAATTTTGAATCATCTTTAGAGTCTGACTTTTTATGCTTTTTATCGTTCACTTTTACACCTAATCATTTTTTATGCCTAAATGAGCATATAGTATGTAGTCTCTTAGACTTAATATGCTTGATCCTGTTGCACTTGCTCCAAAACAATAATCTGACATGGTGATTAGTTTCTTGCTGGAATTATATTCTGAAGTATTTATATTGTTCAGATAAATAACCAGTCTGTTTTCAGTTGCATCCTCGCAAGTTAAAATAGGCAAATCATCATATATGTTTTCCTTAGTGCTGGCAATTATAACTCTTTTTTCAGTAAACCCTGAAACATGATTAAATAAAGCAGAATAATATACTTCGTCTTGGTAATAAGAATTATTTAACTCTGGCGGATCTCTCGTAAATATTAGTGTAGATGAAGAATTGTATACTTTCTCAAATTCTTCATTCTTAAAAGTATATGCAATAAGGGGTGCAGAATAAAAGAAAATGTCCTCTCCATTATACTTTGTTGTAAGCACATTCACGCCCTCTATAGTCTGAGTTCTAAGAGTGTATCCATTATGAACTATGTCTGTATCTGTGCTGGAATCATAAAATGAATACGAGATTAAACTGAATAACATCAGAAATATAAGTAACAACCCAATTATTATGGAATTTCTCTTTCTTCTTCTATCAGCAAGCTCTACTGAACTCTTAAATGATCTTTTCATAAACTCAAAGAAAAACATCAATTATAAAAATATTACCAAAAAATAAGGCGGGATAAGGTAGGCTGAGGAAGATTGCTATTAAAATTGTTGTGTTTTAATAATAAACGCAACATATAAAAACTGATTTGAGTTCTAGTTGTGTATGCTTCCAGATAAACAAGTAAAAAAGAAGTTTAAGAAAGTATTTAGTGAAGAGCCAGATAAATATTATGCTACTTCAGTATTAAAATCCCAAGGATTTAAGAGAGGAACTTGTAAAAAGTGTGGTACTAATTTTTGGTCTGTAGAAGCAAGGGATGTTTGCGGTGATCCGAGTTGTTCTGGAGGATTTACCTTTTTATCTAATAATCCTGCTAAAAACAAAATGGACTATGTCCAGGTTTGGAAAAAATTTTCTGAATTCATGAAACAAAAAGGTTATACTCCAATTGATAGGTATTCTGTTGTTGCACGTTGGAGAGATGACACTGATTTTGTTCAGGCAAGTATTTATGATTTCCAGCCATATGTTGTTAATGGCGAAGTTGAGCCTCCGGCAAATCCCTTGGTTGTTCCTCAATTTAGTTTAAGATTTAATGATATAGATAATGTTGGAGTGACTATGAGTCATAATACTGGCTTCGTCATGATAGGCCAGCACGCATTTATGAAAAAAGAAAATTGGAACCAAGAAAAATACTTCAAGGATTTAGTTGAATGGTTTTTAGATGGTGTTGGCTTAGATAAGAAAGAGCTTGTGTTTCATGAAGATGCTTGGGCAGGAGGAGGTAATTTCGGGCCTTGTATGGAGATATTTAGCAGAGGCGTTGAATTAGCTAATCAAGTATATATGTTGTATGAACAAACTCCTGAAGGAGATCAAGAATTAAAACTTAAAGTTTTAGATATGGGCATGGGGCATGAAAGAGTAGCATGGTTTTCTCAAGGAAAAGGCACGATGTATGATGCAGCGTTTCCTGTTGTTGTAAAAAAACTAATTGAAAGAACAAAAGTTGAATATGATCAAAATTTCATAAACAAATACTTGCCTTATGGTTCTTATTTGAATATTGATGAAACAGAAGATGTAGCAGGAACATGGGGTTTCGTGGCAGAAAAGCTTGATATGAATATAGATGTGTTGAGAAAAAAACTTCTTCCGCTTAGTGCCATGTATTCTGTGGCGGAACATTCTAGATCTCTTCTTGTTGCTATAAGTGATGGCGCTTTACCATCAAATGTTAAAGGAGGGTACAATTTAAGAGTTATATTGCGAAGGGCACTTCAATTTATAGATGAATATGATTGGAATCTTGAATTATCTGAAGTTTGCGAGTGGCACGCAGAGTATCTAAAACCTATATTTCCTGAATTATCAAAAAATCTTGATCATGTAAAAAAAATACTTCAAGTTGAGAAAAAGAAATATTTAGAAGGTCAGGAAAGAAATAAAAAAATTATAGAAAAAATAATTCAGAAAGATGTATCTGTTCAAAAATTAGTAGAATTGTATGATAGTCATGGAATAAGTCCTGAAACTGTAAGAAAAGAAGCTAAAAAGCTTGGAAAAGTAATTGTTATTCCAGATAATTTTTATGCATTAGTAAGCGAAAAACATGAACAATCTGAACAAAAAACGCAGACTGTGCGTGAAGAAAAACTCGATTTAGATGGGATGAATCCAACAAAAATTCTATATTTTGATCACTTTGATCTTGTAGATTTCAAAGCACATGTTATAAAAATGTTGCCAACTAAGAACCCGGAGACAAAATATGTTTTGCTTGAACAGACCGCATTTTATCCAACAAGTGGTGGTCAGATTCATGATTTAGGAACAATGAATGGGTGTGAAGTAGTAGATGTATTAAAACAAGGGAGCATAATAATTCACGAAATAAAAAATCCTAATTTTAAAGAAAAAGACTCTGTACTTTGTAAGATTGATTTTGATAGAAGATTGCAATTAGCACAACATCACACAGCCACACACATTTTGACTGGAAGTGCAAGAAGAATACTTGGAGATCATGTTTGGCAAGCAGGTGCAGCAAAAACAGTTGAAAAGTCTAGATTAGATATAACTCATTACGAGCAGTTAACTGAAAATGAAATAAAGAAGATAGAGGAACTAGCAAACACAGTTGTTAAAGAAAATAGACCTGTGTTTAAAAGTTTCATGAAGAGGAATTTGGCTGAGGCGAGATATGGGGTTAGGATATATCAAGGAGGAGCAGTTCCTGGAAAAGAATTAAGAATTGTGAACATTAATGATTTTGATGTAGAAGCATGTGGTGGAACACATCTTGATATAACTGGAGATGTTGGAAGCATAAAAATAATAAAAACAAGCAAAATACAGGACGGCGTTGTAAGATTAGAATTCCTTGCAGGTTCAGCTTCAGAGAAACAATTTGAAAAAGAAAGAGAAATAATAAGACAAGCAAAGGAAATTTTGAGCTGTGAAGAAAAACAAATACCTGCTAGAGCACAAGAATTATTTGAAAATTGGAAAAAAGCAAAAAAAGGAAAGCTGGACTCAACAAACTTAACTTCTAAAGAAGAATATTCTGGGGATATTATTCAAAAAACTGCAGACATTCTAAAAACCCAACCTGAGCACATCATAAAGACGTTACAAAGATTTAGAAATGAAATTAATTAACTATATTCTTTTTTTAATCTTTCAAATCTTCTCTTTAATTTCTCTTCGGCAAAATGCCTTATTCTTAATTGTGGTTGAAAAGGATATGTTGAGGGTCCAATTCTTTTATAATCAGTAATTACTGGAATTTGTTTTGAATCTATTTGCTTAATCAAAACATTATCTGGATTTATATTAAAATTGTGTATTCTTTCATCAATAAAAAAATCTCTAATTTGATAAAGTTTTTTCCAAAAAACAGGATTAGTTATTTTTGACTCGTGTTCATGTAAGGTTTTAGAAATAGTTTCATTTTCATTAAGTACGAAATCTTCAATAAGATAGTCTTCAAACAGTCCGTGTATTTTTGCAAAAGAAGAAGCCAAATCTTTAGGTATTTTATGTTTAATTCTTGTATAGTTGATGTTTTCTTGCTCATTAAAATTGGCTATTCCGAACTTCAGCTGTGTATAAAGTTGGGCATTATAATTTATTTCGAATAAGTTGTAATTTTTTTTATGTTTGAGCTTTAATACTTTTGCGCATAAATCTGGAGATATTCTATATACGTTTCGGTAAGTTCCTTCGCCTATTTTGTTTTCTGGTATGATTTTATCAATAATCGTCGAAACATATTTCATAACTACTAAGAAGTAGTTAATTATTTAAAAATTTTATGGTTGAATAGTTTCTAATGTTTTATATGAATATTTGTATTTGTAGGAGTAGGATCGTTTTCTTTTACTCGTTGTCTGATAATCTTTTCGACTTCTTGAGCATTAGATATCTCAGCAATAACTAGCGAGTCCGGAACATACTGGTCAGGTCCGTTTTTTCTACTAACCATTTTTCCTGTTCGCATAAATAAATTTATAGAATGATTATCTTGATTGCCAAAAATTTCTATGTCTCCAGAAAATTGCTCCCAATCTATGCTTCTAGTTGAATTCTTGTTAAGAATTATTAATCTTGTTGGTGTTCCAATAAAAATAGGACCTTTTGATAAAATAGAATAAATAGAATGAATTAATATTCCTAGACCTATTAAAACGAAAACACTTATAATTATTCCTGGTAAAATTAAAGGCGTATAATTTCCAGGGCCTACTGTTGTAGGAGCATCATTTATCGTAATATTGGCTTCTTTTCCAGATATTACTGGTCCTACAAATGCAAAAACAAATATGCTACTAAATGCCAACCAAAGCAATGAAAAAACTATTGATTTAATTCCTGTCTTTAAAGGAACCTTTCTTTTAGCTTGAACTGCAAATTCGGGAGTTTCTGTTCCTATTGCTTGTCTAATTTCCTGCGTCATTAAATTTGTATCCATAGTACTTCTATTTGTGCTTTCTTAAGTCATTATAGTTTTTTACTTTATCTAAAAAAACACAACCCATGCTAAGTATTATTGTCCCCACAATCAAAAAAGCTGTGCTCTCTGAAAATCCTAAGTTCTCCATAAAAAAATATGATAAACCTATAAAAAGAAATACTAAACCGGTCAATATAAAGAAGAAGATCATTAAATGTATTGTCAGCTTTTCAAATCCTTTATCAATTGTTTTTCTAGCATCATCAATTGTATCCTCAATTTCACTCTTTATCTCATTAACAGCATGATTTATTTCTTTTCCAAGAATAACTCTTTTAAAAGCGCTAATTGTTCTATTCATACTTCTTTTAATAATGCTTTCTTGATCTTTTTTGTTCATTAAAAGCAAAATATGAAAAAGAATTTAAATACTTAACTAAAATTATTTTTGAGGTGAAAAATATGGCTATGAAAAAAACAACAAAAAAAACTACAAAGAAAGTGTCAAGCAAAAAAGAAACAAAGGGTTGTGGTTGCTGCTGTGGACATTGCTAATTAATATCTTTAAGATATTATTTAATGACTTGTTGTACATTCTTGTTTTATTTTTTGCTAAATATTCTAATTTAATATTCTGGTAAAGGATTCTTTTTTTGATTATCTGGCTTTGCGGCAAGTATAACGTCATCTATTCTAAGAATCATTATTGCTACTTCTGCGGCGCTAGATATTGCCTGAGTCTTTATCTTTAATGGCTCGATAACTCCTTCTGTCCAAGCATCAATGACTTTTCCAGTGAATACATTTATCCCTGCCCATTTCTGATTTTTATCATGAGCTGATTTTAACTCAGCTAAGACATCTATAGGATCTAGACCAGCATTTTCAGCTAAAGTCTTAGGAATTATTTCTAGTGCTTCTGCAAAAGCAATAACTGCCAATTGTTCTCTGCCTGTTAAAGTTTGACCATATTTTCTAAGCTCTTTAGAAACTTCTATCTCGATACTTCCTGCTCCAGCAACGGCTTTACCAGAAGAAACTGCTGATATTATGTCTCCTATTGCATCCTCAACAGCACGAGCAATCTCATCTACTACGTGTGAAGTTGAGCCTCTTATAAGAATTGTAAGAGCCTTAGGATTTTTGCACTCTCTTACATAAGTCATTTGTTCTTCGCCTACTTTTTGTTGTTCAACCAGTCCTGCATGACCTAAATCTGAAGAAGAAATATCATTAAGATCACTTACAATACTTCCTCCTGTTGCTTTAGAAAGAAGTTCCATATCGCTTTTTTTTACACGTCTAACTGCATAAACTCCTTTTTTTGCTAAAAAGTGTTGTGCTAAATCATCAATTCCTTTCTGACAAAAAACAACATTTGCTCCTGAAGCTATGATTTTTTCAGTCTTTTTTCTTAACATGTTCTCTTCCATGTCTAAAAATGATTGAACCATGCTGGGATCAGAAATTGATATTTTTGCATCACTTTCAGGTCCTTTAACTTCTATGGGAATATCCAATAGCAATATTTTAGCGTTTTTTACTTGTAAAGGCATACCTGAATGAACTTTTTCTTTATCAATTACTACTCCTGTAATAAGCTCAGAATCATCTATACTTCCACCTACTTTTTTTTCAACCTTTATATCTTCTCTAGCTATTAGGTCGGACGAATTAGAGACATTAAGAAGAGCTGAAACTATAAGATTAGCAAGATGATTTTTTTTATCTTCTGCCCCTTTTCCAGTCATTGCAGTCTCAGCAATTTTTAGTAGGACGTCTTTGTTATTAATATCTATTTTTGTACTCAAAGATTTTAAAAGCTCACCTGACTTTTCTGCTGCAATTCTGTATCCTTTAGAAATGCTTGTGGGGTGAATGTTGTTATCTAGTAATTCCTCTGCTTTTTTTAATAACTCGCCAGCAATCACTACTGCGGTTGTTGTTCCATCACCAACTTCTTCTTCTTGAGTTTTAGCAATTTCTACAATCATTTTAGCAGAAGGATGGTCGATACTCATTTCTTTAAGGATTGTAACACCATCGTTAGTTACTGTAACATCTCCTAAACTATCAACCAACATTTTATCCATGCCTTTAGGACCGAGAGTTGTTCTTACACTTTCTGCAACTAATTTTGCTGCAAGAATATTCATTCTCTGTGCGCTTTTGCCACTATTTCTTTGAGTTCCATCAGATAAAATGTATACAGGCTGATAATTGTCTTTGTTATCCATATTCTTCCCCCTATTCTTGTAGTTTTATTTAGTTTAAAAGTTTTTCTCACAAAATAGGAGGTATGTCGCAAATCAACAGGCTCATTTTATTGGATCTATCGGATCATTTTATTTGGTCATTTTAAAAAAATATATAAAATCTTGGTTAATGAAATTATTTATGAGAAATAAGGTGGAATTTAGGTTTAAAAAAATAACAATATCTGGAAAGCTTGGCAGTGGAAAAAGTACTGTTGCAAAAATGCTTGCTGAAAAATTGGGTTACAAGCATTACTCTTCAGGTGATTTTATGAGGGAATTAGCTAAAGAAAGAAATATGACTCTGATGCAATTAAGTATTCAGGCTGAAAAAGATGACTCCGTTGATTTTGTAATAGATGAAAGGCAAAAGAAATTAGGAAAGAACTCAGACAGATTTGTTCTTGATGCGAGATTAGGGTTTTATTTTATTCCTGGCTCATACAAGATTTTTTTGGATGTGCAAGAAAATGAAGCAATAAAAAGAGTTCTTAATGGATTTAAAAATAAGGAGCCTGGTAGATTAGCAGAAGGTCTTAAAGAAGAATTTGACGATGTGCTTATTTCATTAAAAAATAGAAGAGATTCAGAAAAACGTAGATATAAAAAACTTTATGGTGTTGACTACGAAGACATAAATAATTACGATTTGATTATTGACACCACGAATATATCTCCTGATGAAGTTGTCAGTAAATTGATTGAATCCATGAAAAAGGGGTAGGTTCAGATATATTAATTGGTGTTGGGCTATATTTAGTTTTTATTTTGCGAAATCTTTAAATACTTTTTAAAGACTACATCTTGCTACATGGAATCAAAAAGGTATTCTAGGCATGAGCTGGTTGAACAGATTGGTAACCGAGCTCAGGATATGCGAAAAAAAACAGTTACTGTTCTGGGTTTGGGAGCGGTTGGTACTGTTGTTGCAGAAATGCTTGTTAGGTCAGGCATAAATATTAGAATAATAGATAAAGGAAGAATACTTGAAGAGGATTTACAGAGAAATTTTTTGTTTCTTGAAGAAGATATTAATAAATTTAAAGCAAAGCAAGCTAAAAAAAGGCTTGAAGCAATAAATCCTACTGTTGCTGTAAAAGCGTTTCATGAAGATCTTACGCCTTCCACAATTTATTTGGTTGAGTCGGATTTAGTTATAGATTGTTCTAATGATCTTGAAGTTTCATTAAATGTGGATAAATATTGTTTTAAGAAAAAAATACCCTTAATATATTCTTATGTTTCTGGAACTAAGGGTCAGGTTTTTATTGTGGACAAAGATGTTGCTCTCAGTCAAGTTTCAGAGTATGTTGAGAACCACAGAATAAGCGAAAAAGGCATAATGCAATCAACGATACATATGGCTGCAGCAATAATAAGTTCTAAAGCAGCAAAATTGTTGTTAAATGCGCCTGATAAGAATAAGGATAAGAATTTGATTTCTTTCGATGTTTGGAATTTTTCTTTTGATATGGCTCAGCTAAAAAAAGGCAAAAAATAGCTTTATTTGACGTTTAGTTATTTATTAGTGGTTATTTTATGTCTTTAAGTTGTTTTAAATGAGTAGAAAGCTTTTAAAACATCAGGTCTATTCTAAAAGTATGATAAAAGAAGAAGATATTGCATATATAAGAAAGAGGTTGCAAGAATCTGCTAAAACTCTTATTTTCTTTGATGATGATCCGGACGGAGTTGCATCTTATTTGTTAATTTATAAGTTATGTATAGATGCAAAAGGTATTTGTGTAAAAGGAAAACCTGTGCTGGAAAAGAAGTATGCAAGAAAAGTTGAAGAATATGTTCCAGACTTAGTCTTGATATTAGATAAACCCTTAGTGGAGCAAGAATTTATTGATTCTGTAACTCAGGAAATAATCTGGATAGATCACCATCCCCTGCAAGATAATAAACGAGTTAAATACTTCAATCCTAGAAAAATCGATCCTGAAGATAATAGGCCTACAAGTTATTGGGCTTATCAAGTTGCTAAGAATAATATAAAAAATCCTCTGTGGATCGCAGCAATAGGCACAATAGGGGATTGGAGCGATTGTTTAAATGAAGAATTAAAAAAAGAGTATCCTGATCTGCTTCCTGACAATATTAAAACTCCGCCACAAGCATTATTCGGATCAGAATTAGGAAAACTTTCAAAAATAGTTGATTTTAATCTCAAAGGAACAACCACTCAGGTTATGCAGTCTATAAAGATCTTGACCAGGATTGAGTCTCCTGAAGAAATATTAAAGCAAACTACTCCCAGAGGAAAATATATTTACAAAAAATATGCTACAATAAATGAAAAATATGAAAGTATAAAGAAAAGTGTGAAAAAAGACAAAACGAAGTTCATAGTATTTAGATATCAAGAGAACAAATTAGCAATATCTAGTATGTTATCAAATGAACTGTTGTATGAGCATCCAGATAAAATAATTATTATAATTAGAGAAAAAGAAGAAGAAGCAATATTATCTTTAAGATCAGCGACAGATCCAATAGTTGAGAAATTACAAGTTGCTCTTCAAGAAGTAAATGGAAAAGGGGGAGGACATGATTTTGCTTGTGGAGCAAGCATGAAAAAAGAAGAATTGGATAGATTCCTCGATATATTCAAAAAACAATTTAAAAAACAATGAACTTTCAAACACTAGAACAAGTATTTTCTTCAGATTATTATTTGAACACTGCTCTAAATAGAACTAGAAATATTCAATCAAAATCTTCAAGAAATAAAACTAAAGAACAAAATAAAGCTATTCTAGAACGAGAAAAACTCAAATCAATAAAAGATACATTATCAAAAAAACTCAGTAAAGTTGTAAAGGATTTTCCAAGTTTTGATGGTATGCCTGAATTTTATAATGAATTATCTAAAACTAATTTTAATATTGACGAAGCAAAAAAATCATTATCTAATATAAGATGGACTTCAAATAAAATTAATGAATTGCATAGAATGTATGATGAAAAAATTAGAAGAGATAATGAAAAGACTCTTTATTTTAAAAAAGAGTTTATAGGAAGAGTTTCCTCCCTAATGAAAAAAATAGATTCTGACTTATCAAAACTTGAAGGCATAAGAAGAAAATTATTATCATTTCCAGACATAAAGGAAAATATGTTTACTGTTTGCTTAGCAGGATTTCCTAATGTGGGAAAGAGCACATTATTATCTAAAATAACTACTGCTAATCCAAAAATAGCAAATTATGCATTTACAACTAAAACTCTCAATCTAGGATATTATAAGTACAGGTTTGAAAAAATACAAGTAATTGATAGTCCTGGAACTTTAGCGAGATTTGAAAAAATGAATGATATAGAAAAACAAGCATATCTTGCATTAAAATATGTGGCAAATATTGTTGTTTTTATATATGATTTGACTGGAGAATATGATCTTGAAGATCAAGATAAACTTCTAGATATGATAAAAGTAACAAAGAAACCAATAATATATTATATTGGAAAACGAGATCTTTTAGATGAAGATAAAGTAAATGAATTTATAAAATTAAAAAAAGTAGATTTCGTATCAAATTACGAAGACTTAGTGTTAAATATAAATAAAGAAAAGAAAAAATACTAATTTTTGTCTATGTGGATTGTTCTAGATGGATATGGTACTTTTATTCCTTTTTTCTTAAATGTGGAAAAAATTTCTTTGGTTACATCGCTCTTAACTTGGAATAATTCATGATAATCTTTTATGTAAAACAAAACTCTTAATTCTAAGGCATACTCTCCTATTCTATCAAGCAAAATTGCTGGTTTAGGGTATCTTAATACTTCTCTTTTTTTGCTTAAAATATCAAAAACTAAAGCTTCGGCTGCTTGAATGTCTGAGTTGTAATCTATTGGCACAGGTATTCTTATTCTTATGGCTCTTGAAGGATGAGCATAATTTTTTATTTTTAGATTAACTAATACTCCGTTGGGTATTATTACTTCTTCATTATCAAAATTTTTCATTTTTGTGCTTCTTAGATTGGTCTCTTCAACATAGCCTATTTCTCCATCAGGCAATTCTATTAAATCACCTTTTCTAAAGGAGTTATCTAATATTAGAAGAAGACCTCCAAATATGTTTGTTAATGTATCTTTAAATGCAAAACCAAGAATTAAACCAGCTACTCCCAAACTTGCAAGTAAAGCCCCGACAGCTACATCCCATGTTTGAAGTATAAATACTAGTGCAATCAAACTTAAAATTATGTTGGTTATACTTTTTGCTAGAGGAATTATTTCTTCATGAGTATCGTCTCTTCTTATTTTATGTATGTGGTTGCTCCAAGAATCAATAATTAAACTAGATATTGTCATAAGAACATATGCGAGTATTAGTAACAAAATGGTGGTTGTTATTTTTCCGATGTCTG
>CAZJQL010000002.1:86088-90225 GCA_964548665.1 uncultured Methanosarcinales archaeon | reverse complement strand
CAATGGAATGTTGCTTTAGTACTTTTGTTAATACAATTTGTGTTCCAAAGACTAAAAATAGCATGATTGCTGGAAATTCTAATTTCATTAATTTTATTGTGCTTACATTGGTCTTTTTTTTAAAGAATACGAATATCTTTTTTCTGAAAATCTCTAGGAATACAATACAAATAAGTATGATTAAAAGAATGATTATGGAAAAGGCGTAATCCTGCTGTAAAAAATTTTTTAATGTAAAATCCATGTATTTTTATCAAAGAATATACTTTAAATAAGTTTATTACTATTTTATAATAGTTAATTAAGCTTTTACTGTCTTTGTAGAGGGTTTTTTTTCCTGAATGATTACCGAAAAGTCACAAGGCATCTTTTTTCTTGCTCGATCTAAGGCGTCTTTTGCAACTTGAAGCTTATCTTTATTGACATCTACTTCAAAAACAGTTTGACCTTTTCTTACTTGTGCTGCTAGGCCTACTGATTTTCCGAAAGAATGGGCCATTCCTGTACTCATTCTGTCTGCTCCTGCTCCTGCAGCTAAAGGATTATTTCTTAGAACGTGATGTGGATACACTCTTAATCTTAAATAATAATTTAGTGGTGCTTTTGTTTCAAGCAATTTATTTGCAGTTTTTCTGGCAGCTTCAAGAGAGTTATGTCTTAATTGAATATCTGCTTTTGATTTTAATTGAACTCTATGCGTGAAATCTTTTGTTTGAATTCCCATTACATATTTTATAACTTTGCTTGTAGGAACAGCTCTAACAAAAGCTTTTTTTCTGTACTTTGACTTTCTTGTGAAAGGTCTTTCAAGTCTTCTCCATGCGACTGCTCTAATTAATTTTGCCATTACTCGTAGAAAAAGTAATTGGTTTAAAAACCTTGCGATTTGATATTTGTTTTTATTATTTAGAATCTTTTTCCACTGCAGTTGAAGATGTCTGCAATTTGCACTTTTGAAGGAGCAACGCCGTTTCTATCTACTGGTTTATCTATAGGTGCTGCATCTTTTCTAGAAAATAGTGCTTCTCTTGATCTTTCGACAACTTCTTTGTCTTTGATTTTCATCAAAGACTCAGTTGCCTTTTCTAGCTGAACTCTAAGCTCAGCGACCTCTTTTTCCAGGGAAGTTATTCTGTTTTGACTTATTTGTACAAATCTGTCAAATCTTGATTTTTGTTCTAGTAGAGCATCTCTCAGTTCAGAGATCCTTGAATTGAAATCTGAATTGGGGGAGGGTGTAGAACTCGTGGAGCTCTGAGACTGAAAAGCTCTTTGATTTTGATTCATCGTTTGCATTGTTTTTTGAACTTCGCCTATTAAATCCATGAAAATGACTAAGAATGAACTTATTTATAAACTTTTCTATCTTTTAGTATTACTGTATACAAAATAGTATATCAAAATAGCATATTCTGTCAGTATTGTGTTTATTTAATATCTAAATAAACACGTCTATTGTTTTTACCCTTACTTTCATATCTAGAAAAAAACACTTTACCTATTTCGGACGTATTGCACACATGAGTTCCACCATCCGCAGAAATATCCACATCTCCTATCTCAACTATTCTTAAATTAGCCACATTCGGAGGAAGAGCTCCTGCTAACTTAACTATGCCTGGTATTTTCATTGCTTCATCCTTATTCAAATAATAACTCTTAACAACCAAGTTTCTAGATATTGCTTCATTAGTAGAATCTATGTATTTTTGAAATGCATCTTTATCAAACGTATCCAAATCAAAATCAATCCTTACTTGCCCCTCTTTTAATTGATTGCCTGTTATTAATGCACCTGCTTCTTTGTTAATAATTCCCGAAATAATATGTGCAACAGTATGTGCTTTCATTAAAGAATAACGTCTATTCCAATCAACAGTGCCTGTTACAATATCTCCTTTATTTAAACCAGGTTTATCAACTTCATGCCTTATTTCGCCATCAAATTTACCCACAAATGTAACAGTAAATAAACTTCCTGATTGATTTTTTATTATGCCTGTATCGCAGGGCTGACCTCCGCCTTGAGGATAAAAAGCAGTCTGGTCAAGGACAATATATTTGTTGTCTTGTACACTAATAACTTTAGCGGTGAATTCTCTTAAATAAGCATCTTCCAGGTATAGTGGTTTAGTCATAGACTAATAGAAAAACATTATATACAAAAACTTTTCCATTATAATTAGGATATTTATGAAAAAGCAAAATTATAATTTTAAAGAAAAAAGAAAAAAATTCATACTTGTTTTTAAAAAAGCAGAAAAACATTATTCTGTGAATAAAAAAAGACTTGCAGGAGAAGAGTGGAACGAGCCCTGGCAAACACTAATTGCTACAATTTTAAGTGCACAAACAAGAGATGAAACTACTATTCCTGTTGCTGAAGAACTTTTTAGGAAAAAAACACTTAAACAATTAGCTGAATCTAGTCCAGTTGAAATTAAAAAAATAATATCAAAAATAAATTACAACAATACAAAAGCAAAAAATATTATTCTGGCGGCCAAACATTTGCTAGAGAATCATAAAGGTGAAGTTCCAGATAACATGAATGAGTTATTATTAATTCCAGGGGTTGGAAGAAAAACAGCTAACCTCATATTAGGAGAGATATTTCAAAAAGAGGCAATATGTGTAGATACACATGTTCACAGAATCTCAAATGTGTTGGGTCTAGTCAGCACCAAAACGCCTGAAGAAACTGAAAAAGAACTAATGCTTATTGCTCCAAAAAAGTATTGGAATAAAATCAATAGAATTTTTGTTCTTTGGGGAAAAGAAGTTACGGGCCATAGTGAGGAAAAGTTTTTAAAAATTTTTGAAAAAAATAGATAGTTTAATCTACAAGCGGTAAAAAATGAATTTAAAAATATTTAACTTAAATTGCTGGTTGTTACCAGGCATATCTAAACACAACAACAAACGACTTAAATTAATAATAAAAACTATAAAAAAAATAGATCCTGACATTGTTGCTCTTCAAGAAGTATGGCTGAACAAACATGTTAAAATAATTGAATCAGAACTCAAAGAATATTCTTTTATAAAATCAAAATCAAGAGTGTTTAATAAAACTGGGCTTCTTACAGGAGTTAAAATTAAAAAACAAAAGCATAAGATAAAATCTTTTCCAATTACAAATAAGCATAGTTTTATAGAAAGAATTGCTAAAAAAGGTTTTCATATAATACAGATATCACAAAACTTATTTTTTGTTAATACTCAGCTATATGCGCCCACAAATATAAAAGAAAAATCAATTACTTTTGAACAATTTAATTGTATTCAAAAAGAAATAATGGACAAAAAAATAATTCTTGTAGGAGATCTTAACATTATAAAAAAAGATTTAATAAAATTAAATAAGATTTTTAATTGTGACTGTGACGATGAAAACACACTATCTATAAATAATCCTTATGTTGTTGAATCAAACAAAAAAGTAGATTATGTTTTATTGACTAAAAATAACAATTTGAATATTTCTACAAAAACATTAACTAATCCAATTTTATCAGACCATTATTTTATTTTAGCCAGCATAATGCCTAACGCATAACCTTTCCTGTTTTAAAACTCCATAACGCAAGATCAAGTTCGTCAATGTCAAAACCATTTTCATTTGCGAATTGAATTATTTTTAACTCAATATCAAGATATTCATTAACGTTTTTAGGAGGCTTAGCCATATTCAACACACCAAATTCGTTCATTAAATTTAAAACATGCTTATCAATAATGCAATACCCTCTGTAGCCTATATTTCTTAGAAAATGCGATGATTCCTTCATTCCAAAACCTTTAAAATTATCTTTAATAAAAAATCTTCTTTTATGATGATCCAAAGATTCTAAATGATCCAAAAAATCCTCAAATTTCTCAATAATTAATTTATTTTCATAAAGATACCTTGATCGTATATTATAAAATCTAACTTTTTTCTCAACTGATTTTTTGTAATCCTCAAGAGATCCTGACCACAAAATCGGTTTTAACAACTCAACAGCAACATTTGCCATGTTTGCTGAGGAATTTGCAGCAAAAACACAATAAGTAAGTTCCTCAAAAACTTTTTCTTTAGAAGAATTTCTAAACGTGGAGAACTCCTTTAATCTAGAACGAATCTCTTCTTGCCTA
>CAZJQL010000002.1:64674-86075 GCA_964548665.1 uncultured Methanosarcinales archaeon | reverse complement strand
TCTTTGAATTTATTAATCATTTTTTAAGTAAATAACAACAACTATAAAAATCTAAAGATTCATATTCATTCTTAAAATACAATATTTTAAGAGCTCTCTTAAAACAAATTGCTCACCAATGGTTAAGCTTTTGCTAAGCTCCTTAACTTTAATGAACAAGAATTTATCTTTTTTATTAATCCAAATCTGAGTTTTTTCTCCCTTAAAATCATGGAAAAAGCTAACACTTTGCTCCTTGTCCTCAAGAACACTTAAAATTTGTCCTAATTCATCATCATTCATCTTGACCTTTTTCCAAGACCAGACTTTACCATCATCTGTCTTTCCAAATTCAAAATAAAAATCCAGATCATCATTCAAATAAGATTTTAAACAATTATTTTTGCCGAAAAAAGCCTTACTTAAGATTTGTTTAACCATATCAAAACAAGTTAACTTGTTATTTATATATTGTTTTTACACAGATGTCCAGTGCATTTGCACCAAAAAATTTAAAACAAAAATAAAATCCTTGATATGCTTAACAGCAAATTAGTATATTCATACACAGCCCTGTAGTGTAGCGGCCAATCATCTCAGGTTCTGGCCCTGAGGACCTCGGTTCAAATCCGAGCAGGGCTATTGAATATGCTTTTCAAATTATTATTGATAAGTGATGTGCTCGTATTGAATTATATGCTTTTTATACTAGGTGTCTACTCTTTTCCCAGGATTCCACTTTCGTCACATAATTTTTAGTGTACTCTAAAAATTCATTATGCTTTTCTATAAATTTAGCGTAATTTTTTTTTATATTAATAAAGCCTTCATCCCACCCGATTAGGGGTTCTATTCCTAATTTTTTACAAGAATCAATATATAACTTTAACATTGAAAGAGGTGTTAAGTTAAGCAATATTTTATGTTTATCAACAGCAGAGATACAGTTTTCTGCATTTGCAAGAAAAATTGTTCTTACTAAATGAGGCCCTGTTCTGTGAAAGTCAGAGGTAAGACTATAAGTTGTTTTTGCAATTCCAGATAATTTAGCGTCATCAGGAAAAGTAAGCGATTCTTTGGTTTCTTTAGGCAATTCATAACCATGTTCTCTTTGTCTGTACAATATGATTAATTTTGCTATTGCTTTTTTTGAGCCTTCAATCCTTTTAAGGCTATGATTGTTATAAAAATTAAAATTCGTTTCAAGAGCTTTTTTAACTTCGTTATATTCAACAAAAAATTTATCTTTATTTATGGGTTCATATAAATTTTGAAAAATTATTGCAATACCTTCATGAAAAAAATGTTCATATTGCTGTAAGTAGTCGGATGGTAAACAAATGGCTTGGAGTATAATTGTACGTAAGTTAGGTCTTGTTGATAGTTCTGGTATGTCAAAAACTGGATAAATAAACTTAAACAGTTCTAGGTCTTTATCTCGTCTTTTATCAATCATGTTTATTAAAGTATTATCTTCCAATAGTTTTAATTCATATTTTTTAATAAAATCTAGATGTGTTGCTTCATGTAAGATTGTGCTCTTCACACTTTCTGCCAGAATAGAAATATTTTTAGAGTAATTAATTGTTTTTTTAAATTCCTCTATATTTTTAGGGCTCGTAATGTTTTCTCTTATAAAAAAATCAATAAATATGTGTATTTCTTTTTTTCCTAATAAAATATTCTTATTTATCACTTTACCTTTTGTTGTTTTATTTGAATTGTATATTGTTGTTAAATCAGGGTTTTCTGTCTCAGATTCAAAAATAACTGTAATCGGAGAAACACTTTGTAATAATATGTTCCTTAGTTTATCAATTCGTCTAGTGATAAGACTCAATATCATAGGCATATTTAATAAATCAGTTATAGGCGTTGTTGTATAAAAACAAAAAGTGGTTTGATCTACGGTGTATTCTCCTAGTGCTTTTCTATCCATGGTTTTTTTTTAAATTAAAAACTATATAAACTTTCTGTTTAAGCATTAATTAACTAATTTATTAAATTTAGCATTAATTATTTAAAATAGATATAGTTCTTAAAACAAGAGGTTATAATATGAATAAAGTCCTTGATTTAAGACAAGAAGTTGAAAAGATTGATTTAGAAATATTCAAATTGATAGAAAGACGATTAAATATATCAAAAATAATTATTGCTGAAAAACTAAAACAAAAATTGCCTGTTGAAGACAAAGAAAGAGAAGAATATCTTGTGAAAAGAATTGTTGAATTCACTGCTCTTGATGAGGATTTTGTAAAACAAATATATTGTGTGTTATTTAATAAAACAAAAAATTTAAAAAAGTAATACTTAAAGTTGTGTTAAGGTGATATTATGAAAAATGTTTTTTTAGTTTTGTTGGTTTTGTCTATAATTGTTGCAGGTTGTAGTCCAAAGCAAGAGGTAGAACAACCTGAAGTAGTTTTAGTTGAACTCACATTTCAGCCAATGCAATGTGTTGATACGCCTTGGGATGTTTGGTATGCATCCGGTGAAACGCAATTTGTAACTCAGCCATCAGATGAAGAGTTAATACAAGCATATTATTCTTCAAAAAATGTAGAGGTAAAAGGCATAATAAGAATAGATACAAATGAAGTACAGTGTGATGCTTGTGAAATATGTGCGACTAGTCATTTTTTCACTACAAAAACAACTGAAGAATCATTACAAACGCTATTAGATGATGGTTGGACACAGTAACTTATTTTCTTAATTGTTTTTTATTTTAAAACTTCTTTTAAGAATGAATCTCTGTTTTCTTTTGGTAACAGCATTACTTTGGCAGCGTAAGGTATGACGTTGTTATCCATATAATTCTCAAACTCCTCAAAAGGTATTCTTGTAAATCCTATAAGTATGTCTGAATTAGAACAAATATTGCCGTCGATTGTTTGTCCATTTTTTGTATTCATATTGCAGCCTAGGCTTTGTAGTTTTTTTTGCATATACAAAAATTCTTGTTCAATAGTTGTTGTTTTTATTATAGATGATGCTGTAAAAAATTTGTGAAATTCCTCAAAATCTGTAAATCTATAATTTAAGTTTAAATCTTTGTTTTGAACAATCATATCTTGATATTTGAGAAAATATTTGGCTGAACTATGAATTTGATACCTCTTAGGATTAATGCCTAGTGCTGTTAAATATATGATTTGATCTCTATCAACTAATCCAAAGTCGCTATCTAATATATTATCTGGATTAATTTTGTGTGTCTCCCTATATGTTGTATCTCTTATTTTATCTAACCATTTTTGATTAATAAATTTAGCTATAGCTTGATCTTGTCCGCCTTGTACAAAATATTTAGTTGATTTTTCAAGAGTATCCACTATGTCTGCTAATTGTGCTCCTAATTGTAAACCATTGAACCACTCAGCTGTTCTGTTTTTAAAATCTGAATTGAAATCTATAAATGCGGCTAGTCTTATAAGAACATCATCTGCACCGCCGCGTCCTGTTTTTGTACGTATATATTGTTGTATTAATCCCTCATTTTTTGGATTTGTTAAGTCAACACCGCTTTTATTTAAAACCTCATTCCATGTGTGAACATCAATTTCTGGTTCACCCAAATCATATAATAGTCCTGCTTGTTCGAGTATTTTTATTTTTTTAAGATGAGGTTGCACGCTTAATAATGGGTCTTTGTATGAATTTGTTGAAAAATCTTCTAAATCAATTCCTGCTTTCATTATTAAATCTAAATCAATTAAATAAGATTCTCCTCCACCATAATGTATATTAAATTTTTCTTCTACTGATTTTCTAATTAAATCATAATTATCAAAAAAAGCTCCAAAGAAGAAACCCTTCAATACTGCTTGAGGATTAACTTGTAATTTATTAAAAAATTCTATATCTAATAATGGTCTGCTGTTGTGAACTGGCTGTATGCTTTTTGAATATGAGTTCACGCTTAACACGAGAAAATCTACTATTTCATTTATGAAATTCTGAGTTTGTTCTAAATATTCAACTCTAGAAGAATATATTGCTTTTTTATCTGAGTCTTTATACTCTTTTAGAATCTCATCTGAGATTATTTTTTCAAGAAAGGTGTTTGGCCTTTTACCAGGACCGCCATTTTTGCTGTTAAAAAAAACGTGTCCTTCTTTTGCGTGACCTGCTGTCGACCTTAAACTCAAATTGTGCTGAAGTTCTCTAGATGATATTACTACATCATCTAATTGTATGTCTATTAGTAGTTCTTCATTTTTTGCTAAATCATATAGCCAGGATTGTTTATTAGATAATCCATTTATTTGTATTTCTTGTCTTATATTTTCTGCAAAAATTTCTGGATCCAAAAAAGGTATGTTTTCTTCTTTTATATTTTGCATACGCTCAGGTAATTCTGGTCTAATCTTTCTTTGTAGAAGTGTAAGTTTATTTAATGTGTGTAAGCGATTAAAAACAACAGTATTGTTTGTGTAAGAATTTATTGTATTTGCTTCACTGTCCGTTTCTGTTAAATGCGACAACATTCATGAAAATAGTAATAATTTAAAAAGTATTGTGTTCTTGTTTATAGAATAATTAAAAATATCTATTGTGGAATTATGTTGTGTTGCTTATGCTAAATATCTTATTTTTCAATTTTTCATTACCTTTCCAGTCATAAACTTCCTTAAATACTTCATAAAGATTTGTCACAGGAATTATTGTTATCTTAGATAGCTTTTCTTTTTCAATAACAATATCTTTCAAATTAGATTTAGGAACAATAACTCTCTCTAAACCTGCAGCAATGGCTGCCTCTACTTTACTGCCTACCCCTCCAACAGGAAGGATTTCTCCTCTGACAGATAAACTTCCAGTCATTGCTACACTTTGTTTAACAGGAAGATTTTTCAGAGCAGATATAACTGAAACAGCAACAGCAACACTAGCACTATCTCCCTCAACACCCTCGTACGTTTGTAAAAACTGAACATAAATATCATATTTATCTCTTATATCTTCTCCGAAATGTTTCTTTATAATTGCAGAAACATTCTTTATTGCCTCTTTGGCTATTTCTCCCAATTTACCTGTAGCAATTATTTCTCTTTCTTTTCCACCCGCAGATATCTCTGACTCGATTGGTAATATTATTCCTGAATGACTATCTCCCTCTCCAATAACTGCTAATCCATTAACTCTTCCAACCTGCTTACCTGAAGTCATAATAACTTCATACTCTTTTTTTCTCTCAATATATCTGTCTGCGAGTTGTTTTTCCAAAGTTCTTGAAATACCCTTAGCTTCATAAATGTGATCTAAAGTTACAAACTCAGCTTTTTTCTCAAGAGCAATATCTCCTGCAGCCCTAATTAAACCACCAAGATCTCTTAATCTTAAAGTCATATGACCTTTTCTGCTTGCGCGTCTTCTTGCCTCATCAATTATATAATTAACTGCGTCTTTTGTAAAATGAGGAATTTTTCCATCTTTTTTAACTTCTTGAGCAACAAAGTATGCAATTTTTAATCTATTCTCAGGAGTGTCCTCCATAGTTTCTTTCATAAACACTTCATAACCATATCCTCTTATTCTTGATCTGAGTGCAGGATGCATATGCTTTAATGTTTCAAGATTACCTGCAGCTACAAGAACAAATTTACAAGGAACAGCCTCTGTTCTTACCATTGCTCCAGCACTTCGCTCAGATTGACCTGTAATTGCAAATTTACCTTCCTGAAGAGCAGTCAATAATTCTTGCTGTGTGCCGGGAGCGAGAGTTGCAATTTCATCAACGAATAAAACACCAAGATGTGCTTTGTGAATCATGCCTGCAACAACTCTTTCATGAGCAGGAGTTCCGAGACCTCCGGATTGAAAAGGATCATGTAAAACATCGCCAAGTAATGCGCCAGCATGAGCTCCTGTTGCATCATAAAATGGTGCTTGTTCTTTTTTGAAGTTATCAACAATTATTTTAGGAGTGGATATTTTATCTCCTAAGCGTTTGCCAAAATTCATGAAAATTATAAATATTGCAAGAAATGCAATTCCTCCTATGAAAAATGCCGCGAACATAATTGCTCCAGCAGTTGTACCTAAAGATTTAGAATAGTGATTAAGTGCAAACCAGGGCATTATCATTGCCGCTACAGCGAGAATAAGCAAAATTAAACTCTGGCTTTTTAATGCTTGACCTCCTTGTAAACGCGTATTTTGAACTAAATCTCTTCCTTTGCCTGCTGTGGCTGTTCTTATTATTGGCTGATTCTCATCATTAGGGTTAGGGAATGACAAAATATCAACAAGTTTTTCTTTGGGAAGCAGTTCTGCGAGAGCTAAACCAAGCATGCTTTTACCTGTGCCTGGTTCTCCAATTAAAAGAACATGTCTTCTTTGAATGCTTGCTTTTTTAATTATTTGAATTGCGTCTTCTTGACCTATGACTTGGTCTATTAATTTTTCAGAAACATTTAATTCAGCGGTCGTTTTGAAATCCATAGGATTCTTTGAAATTTTATTTGAATTTTTAGAACTCTTTTTTTTAGCCATTTACAAACCCCTGTAATTTGCGAAACTTAGCTCATTTTAATAGTTTTCGTTAAACTTACGAATAATAAATGATTGCTTTTATTTATTTTGTTTATTTTGTTCAATATGTGATCATATGAATGATGTGTTTATGGAGATCTTGGCGATTTGTACAATAATACTAGGTTTAGTTATTGGATATTTTTTTGTTCTTGATTTTTCAGAAAAAGATGCTTACTTTATTATTTCTGATAATAATGCATTTATTGATGGATCAATAATGACTTATTCATATGATTCTGAAAAAAATTGGAGTTACATGGAAATATATTCCTGTAAAATATTTAGTGCGGGCATGCGAGGAAATTTGCACTTACATGAAGGAGATCTAGTTAAGATTAAAGGATCTTATTCTAATAATTTTTTCTTTATTGATGAATTAATAATAAATTAATAAATAAATTAAAATTAGTAAACTTTTTAATCTAGCTAATAATTGATTTGTATATGGATTTTAATATATTCTTAGCTTTAACCCCTATATTCATAATAATAATTTTACTTATACTGAGGCGACCATTATTTGTGTCTGCACCTATAACGTTTTTTGTTACGTTTATAATTGCCTGGTTTGTTTGGAAAATGAACCCAGCATATATTATAGGATCATCGACAAAAGGTCTTTTTGTAGCAATTGATATAAGCTTAATAATATTTGGAGCAATATTTTTTTTAGAATTTCTAAAAAACACAAAACTGCTAAACTCTATAATTTGTTATCTTGAATCTGTTAGCTCAGATAGAAGAGTGCAAGTCATCATACTTGTTTGGTTTCTAGGAAGTTTCATTGAGGGAATAGCAGGTTTTGGAACTCCAGCAGCCATAATAGCTCCTTTATTGGTTGGCATAGGTTTTCCTGCTTTAACTGCTGTGGTTCTTGCACTTGTTGGAAATTCAACTGCTGTTGCTTTTGGAGCAGCAGGAACGCCGATTAGGGTTGGTCTTTCAGGAATTCAATCAGAAGGCGTGGTTACAAATGTTGCTATGCTAAATGGAATTGCAGGATTTCTTGTACCATTATTTTTAGTTGGACTATTGATTTTAAATGAATCACAATTAAAAAATAAATTTAATTATTTTTTAGAAATTATTCCATTTGCATTGTGGTCTGGTTTTGTTTTATTAGTGCCATATTATTTGTCTTCATTCATTGGACAAGAATTTCCTTCATTGATGGGATCCATAGTTGGTCTGATGATAATTATTATAACTACGAAAAGAGGTTTTTTTACTCCAAAAAATATTTGGAAAATCAAAGAAAGAAAACACTTGAATCAAACAGATAAAATTTCATTTAAAGCAATTATTCCTTATTTGATTCTTATAATATTGTTAATGACTGGAAAATATGTCCTTCCAAGTTTTACCATAATTATTTTTGAAGAGATAAAACACTCATTCAATCTTTTTAATCCTGGATTGTTATTTGTTGTTACTATTGTTGTTGTTTCAATGTTGTTTAGTGTATCGAGGAAAGTTGTGCTAGATTCAGCTTATTCTGCAGTGTCTAAATTGCTATATCCTTTTATATCTATATTATTCATAACTGCATTTGTTCAAATAATGATTTATAGTAATTATAATTTTTCTGGATTAAGTAGTATGATAAATATAATTGCAACTATGTTTAGGTCT
This sequence comes from uncultured Methanosarcinales archaeon, assembly GCA_964548665.1. Taxonomy (GTDB): domain Archaea; phylum Nanobdellota; class Nanobdellia; order Woesearchaeales; family 21-14-0-10-32-9; genus 21-14-0-10-32-9. The sequence goes on along the minus strand of CAZJQL010000002.1, from coordinate 77,921 downwards.
CAGTCTATATTGTTCTTTTCTCCTTTTATTGGGGCATTTGGTGCATTTATAGCAGGAAGTGCTACAGTTTCAACTTTGCTTTTTGCTTCATTCCAGTATTCTGCGGGTGTTGATCTTGGTTTAAACGTTGGTGTTTTATTGGCTTTACAGGTTGTCGGTGCTGGTGTTGGTAACATGATTGCTCTAACAAATATTGTTGCTGCAGAGGCAACAGTAAAGTTACATAATCAAGAATTTGAGATATTTAAACGAACTTTCATTCCTTGTATGATTTATTTGGTTGTTGTTTCTTTGATAGCTTATTTATTGTTCTAGATGTATCTATGACTGCGAATAAAACTTAAGAGAATTGTAAAAATAAAAAATAAAAGTAGTAGTTATTGTTTTATGGTCTTCTTTTTTGGAAGCAATCTCTACAATATACTGGTTTTCCTTCTGTTGGTTTAAATGGTACTTCAGCTTCTTGACCACATTCTGAGCATGTTACTTTATGCATTTCTCTTGGTCCACCGAAGTTTCTTCTTGGTCCGCTGTTTCCGAACCTTCCTCTATTGTCTGGTCTGTTTGTTCTTGGTCTTTCGTTAAAAGACATATTCGTTTCACCTTTGTTAATCTATTTGCTAGTTCTTTTTCTATTTTCTAGAAGAAGTTTACCTAACTGTTTATTCGTTATTTCTTTGTGTTTAAATACTTAATTGTATTCAGGTTGTATTTTGATCGTTTTGCATTATCTAAACTATGCTTTGCAGAATATATGTTTCTAATTGTTGTTTTTGAATCGTTGTCGTCTAAACGCAATGAAAAAAGTTTATATACTAGTAACTTCAACTGTATTTGGATATACGAAATTGTATATTGGCGTTTGTTTGTAAGGGGTGACTCTAATTGATTGAAGATAAGTTAATCACAATAGGCCTATTGTTCTTATTCGCAATAGTAGGCGGATTAATATCTTCAAAATTCAAACAACCAGTCGTTCTAGGGCTCTTAATTGTAGGAACAATAATAGGTCCAAACGCTCTTAATATAGTCAATGATAAAGAAATGATTGACTTAATGATAGAATTTGGAGCAATACTCTTTCTTTTTGTAATAGGGCTAGAATTTTCTCTTTCAAAATTAATGAAAACAGGATCTAAGTCTTTACTAGCAACTATGTTCAAAGTAGGAATAATGTTCTTTACAGGTTTCACCACAGTAGTTCTTTTAGGGTTTGATGTAGTTACAGCAGCATTTACGGGTGTGGCAATATCATTCTCCAGCACCATGATTGTTATAAATATTTTAAAACAAAAAGGACTCATAAAAAGATCGGAATTGCCGTTGATGATTGCAATTCTTGTACTAGAAGACGTTTTTGGAGTTGTTGCATTAACTTTTTTTGCTTCAATGAAGGAATCAGGTGCTGCAGGATTACTTGAAGGAATGGAACATCTGATCTTAAGTCTAACAATACTAATAATTGTTTACGTAGTGATGTCTAAATTTGCAGAACATATTGTTACTTGGCTAAGAAAAAATGCTGGTGATGATTTAATCGTTTTCATGGGCTTGGGATTATGTGCAGGATTTGCATATCTTGCTTTTTTACTAGAACTTAGCCCAAGCGCAGGAGCATTTTTAGCAGGAAGCGTAGTATCTACCTTCAGAGAATCAAAAGAATTCGAACACGCCGTTCAACCACACTCGTTTATGTTTACATCATTCTTCTTCATAGCTATGGGAACAATGATAAATGTTGCATCAATAAAAGATCAATGGTTCATAATATTGGTTTTACTTGTCGCAACTATTGTTGGTCTTTTTTTTGCAATGGGCTTAGTAACAAGAGTTCTTGCAAATTTCAAAGGAGAAAGTTCTTTATTTACAGTAGTCGCAATGTTGCCTCCAGGTTCATTCTCTTTACTTGTAGCAAGAGAAAGTACAAAATTTAATGTAGGTTTTGATTTAGTTACAATGATTTCAGTTTCAATAATTTTAATGGCAATAGTTATGGCATTTACTGTGAAGCATTCAAATTCAATTTATGATACTTTTTCAAGCAAAAAAAATACAAAACTTAAGACTGCAATTAATGCTTTCTCAAATTATATAGCTTCATTTTTTGATGAAATAGAATTAGAAAGTACGTACTCTAACAAATTAAAAAGAAAAATATCTAAATTAACGAAAGTTGTGCTTGCTTTAATTTTTTCAGCAATTGCCTTGTCTAAATTACTAAGATGGTTAAATTTAGAAGGATTGTATCTTTATATTGCATACGTAGTATCTGCAGTTATTATTGCAGTAATAATTTATTACATATATGCTGCAGCACAAGAAGTTAATTCACTTATAATAAAGATTCTATCAAATTTAGAAGGCGGAGTTAATGCAAAAAGAACAAGAGCTATAGTTAAATATATGCTAAGAGGATTCAACTTTATACTTTTAGGCTTATTTTCTCCTTTACTACTTTATATATTAAACACAAAGCCTATTTATATTCTTATACCTGCAGGATTAATTGGACTAGGTCTATTTATGTTATTAAGAAGCTGGAAACTACTAAAAAATGTTTCTCTTGATTATAAGTACACAGTGCACAATTACAAAAAAGCAGAATTTAATTCATCTAGTTTAAGATGAATTAATGTCTTCTTGGTCTTGAATTAAATCTTGAAGATTTATTTGAAAATTTATGTGTTGTGCTTCTTCTTTCTGGAGTCTCCATAACCATATCTACTCTTTGAACATGAGGCTTTTCTGCTTTAGCAACATCTATGCAATATTCTCTCAATATGCTTGAAAAACTTTCATGATCTCTATCACTTATTAGATTTACTACTTTACCACTATTTCCTGCTCTAGCAGTTCTGCCTATTCTGTGTATATATTGTTTTGTATCATTTGGTAATTCGTAATTATACACATGAGATACGCCTGGTATGTCTAATCCTCTTGCAGCAACATCTGTACAAACTAAAACAAAAGCATGTTTGGTGTTAAATTTTGAAATTATGCTGTTTCTTTTTTGCTGAGTTAAACCACCATGGATTGCTAGTGCATCAATTTTATGCTTATTTAGATTTTTTGCAATTAAATCAGTGTATCTTCTAGAATTACAGAAAACCATGACTAGTCCTGATTGCTCTTCTTTTAATAAGTGAACAAGAAGCGAAAACTTAAGATTGTTTTTTACATCATAATATATTTGCTTAAGTTTTCTTGGATCAACCTGATTATTAACATTTATATTAACAGGATTAACCATAAATTTCTTTGCTAATTGTTTTATATCTTCGCTTACTGTTGCAGAAAAAAGCAATGTTTGTTTTTGTTTAGAGCATTGAGACATTATCTTATAAACGTCATCATAAAATCCCATGTCTAACATTCTATCTGCTTCATCTAGAACCAATACTTTGACTTTTGATAGATTAATCGTGTTTCTTTCTAAATGATCCAATATTCTTCCAGGTGTTCCCACTACAATTTCTGCACTCCTTAAAGCATCAATTTGTGGATTAATAGATACGCCTCCATATACTGATGTTATTCTAAATTGTTCGTATTTTGAGAATTTTTTTAGTGAAGTCACTATTTGCTCAGCCAATTCTCTTGTTGGCGTTAAAACTAAGGATTGTATTCCTTGTTTGCTCTTTGTTGAGTGAATTATTCCTGCTCCGAAAGCAAGAGTTTTTCCTGAACCTGTAGCACTTCCTGCAATTACATCTTTGCCTTCTAATATTGCTGGTATTGTCTTTTCTTGTATCTCTGTAGGTTCTTGAAAACCAAGATCGTTCAGAGATTTTAACATAGCTTTGTTTATATTTAATTCTTCAAATTTCATTTTTTTACATTAAGAAATACGATATTTCTTAAGTAAATCAAATTATATAAGAAATAATATCTCTTAATCTCCTTTTTTATTTTTTATAAGAAAGTGTAATCATTTATAAATTTATTTAATGCTTTATGTGCTTGTGCGCCATTTTTGTGTTTTATTTATTTAAACATTAATTAAAACATCGCCATCAAATATTAGTAGTTACTATGTGGTGGTTATAAATAGAAATATTTAAATATGATTTGATTTTAACTATTGCATGGATGCCTATAAATTCAAAGGAAATCATTTGACTGGTTCAAAAATAGATTATGTGCCTTCTAAATTAGACTGCGTCTTTTCTCCGACGAGCATAGAAGACGTACTGCCATCATACGACTTAGATTCTTATAATGGAATTAGTAAAAGGCCTAAAGTAAAAAGAGACTATGATTTGTGGGATTACAAAGATATATCTGAGTTTCCAGGACTCTATGATGTGCAAATAATGGGCAACAATCCTTTTTATGATTCAAGCAATAATTTAATTGAGTTACTTGAAGATATTAAAAGCGCGCATCAAGCATCAGTTAGAATGTATGAGATGGGATTAGGAAGCAGAGTAGGAGTTATCGTAGCACACGAGGGATTGCTTGTAACTCCTGCACCAGGAGTCATGGTTGTTCAACCTAAACCTAAAATATACAACAAATAATTTCTTTTTTAAAAATTTTAAAATAAAAAAATCTTGTTTTCTCAGATTTTTGTCTCAGTAACATTTATAAATCCAAATTTATTCCAAATATTATGGAAGGAATAATAACTAATTTCAGAAGAGGATTACACATCATAAGTAAAAACCAGATGATTGTAGAGATATCAGGTGTAGATAATAAAGAAGCAGCACAAAAATTGGTTGGAAAAAAAGCAATTTATAATACTGGAAAAAAAGACATAAATGGCGAAGTTGTTGCTGCACATGGAAATTCTGGTGCAATTAGAGTAAAATTTGAAACTGGAATGCCTGGACAAGCAGTAGGACAAAAAGTAAAAATAAGTTAAAACTTTTTCTCTATTTCTTTTAAATCTTGTTCTAGTTTTATTAGAAGCGTTTTTAGTTTCTCAAAATCTTTTTTTATGTTGGCTAAAACTTTAGGATTGTTAGCATGAGCATCCCTTATAACAGACATAACAACAGAAACTTCCTCTTGAACATCATTAAGAATTTTGTTTATACCGATTTTTCTTGCTTCAGTTAGTTCTTTACCTGTATAACTCTTAATTACCTCTAATGCACTTTCAATATCTTCATTTACATCGATATTATTTTCATGTAATTGATTAAGCTTTTCAATTAATTTTATGATGTTTTCCAAAGTTTGCATATATTTCATGTTAGTGCGCTCTAAATCTACAACAGCTTCTTTATTGATTTTTGTAGCCATAATTTACCTCGCATCATTCATTTTTTCCTATAAGATCTGCTGTGCCTGCTCCAAGAACAGCTAAAAGGCTAATAGCGGCAACAGTATTATAGATTGTGCTGAACTCCATAGTCAAATAAATCTTTCCATAAAGCAAAAGCACAATTAATATTGTAATTAGCGCCGAAAAATAAATAACTACTGCTCTTAATGGTAAAAACTTAAATAAAAATTTCTCATTAATTGTTCTGAATCCTGAAAAGTACAAAAATAAAATGATTATAAAAAATGATGTCAACAATAAAGCTGTCGATCTTAAAAATGAAAAATGTTCAGCAATTTCTACTCCTTTAGCAAAAGCAAAATGTCCTACAATTCCAAAAAACGCACCTATCATTCCTTTAGTTACATCTCGATAAGTTATTCTTTTTAGAGGACTTTCGCCTACTTTTTTTTGTATGCTTTGTTCTATTGCTTCTATTTTTTTTAATTCTTCTAATTCTAATTCTTCTTCTCGTTCAATAATTTTCTCTTCCTTTAGTTCTTTTTTCTCAAATTCTAAAAATAAATCTTCTTTTTTTGAGATTGTTTTTTCTTTTGCCAGAATTTTTTTTTGTAAGTCTAAAATTTTATTCTGTTGATCTAATAATTTTTCTAGTTTATTCTCTATGCTAAAAGATTTTTTTTCTTTATTGCCAGATTTAACGTTTTTTCTCATAGTGTTTCATCCATATGCGGAGATATATAAAGCTTTTTGTTATTTTTTTGTTCTTTTTTGTTTTTTTGTGTATTAATTCTTGATTAAAGTTCTATTAAATTCAAAAACTTTTTAATACGAATAAGTTTTCACTACTGTATGATAGGATATGCAATTTGTGACCTTGATGATATTCACAAAAATCTTGAACACTCCGTTAGGAATTTAAAGACTAAAATAATAGAAATACAAAAAGAATCAAATCAGTGGTCTGAAGAAGAAATCATAACTCTGGCAAGAAAATACTCATTCATATCAGTGCATGCACCCACAAATAATGTTGATTTATCTTCATTAAATGAAGAAGTAAGGAAAAGAAGCATTCAAAAGACAATTAAATCCATGGATTTAGCTAATAAAATAAATGCAGATGTTCTAGTTATTCATCCTATTCATTACGAAGAATTTATTCAACCAGAAGACAGAATGTGGAAACGAGAGCAATTCATGGATTCTTATGAACATCATTTAGTTCCACATTATGTGGACAATGGTCACAAATATGCACTTGGAATAGAAAATGTAGAGTACAGCAAATATCCTGCAACACTAGAAGAATTAGCAGAACTACATGCATCAACTAGTGCGATTCACAAAACAGGCATGGTTATAGATATTGCACATATATGGAATTCTAGAAGAATTCTGGCAGAAAATGAATATCTAAAAGATGTAATTCTAGGTTATCCTAGAATGCCTGAAATTTTATTTGAATATGTGCGCGAGTTTATTAAAAACAATAAAGATAAAATACTAATGTATCATGTGGGAAATTTTGGAATAAATCCTGTGAGAACACACGATCCATTAAATAAAGAAATTAATGTTGAACTAAGAAAAATTCTTCCACTCACCAAAGATAAACCAGTAATTCTAGAAATATATCGCCAAGATTATGAATCATTAAAAGATTCAAAAAAAATAGCGGAGGAAATAATAAATGGAAAGCATAATGTACTATAAACAGACACCCATTCTTAAAAGAATTTTAGAGTATATTGATAATTCTGTTTATATTAAAGGTTTAAATCCTAAAATAGAAAATGCTTCTGCTAGAAGATATTCAGATATAATGCATGCAGTAACTGAGGGCTCAGACATATATAGAAGCCTAATAGATTTATCTAATATCAATTTGTACATAGATATAGAGTATGGAAACAAAAACTATCCTGGTGAAATATTTCATAATCCTAAACAAACGTTTGAAAAACTTGAGCCTTTAAGATTGAAAGTTAAAGAATTTCTGGATAAAAATGGTTTGAATTATGTAGAACTAATGACGGGTCAAGGATATAATTTTATAACTGGAATAAAAAGAGATTCTCCTTCATATAAAGCACTAGTAAAAATTGGAAAGGATTTGAAAGTTCTTCCATGGAGTGCCGCAGAAAGATTAATTGTAAAAGAAAGAAAATATGGCAACATACCTCTGCTTAAAGATGGTTTTGCTTTTGGCGCGCTAGGAAAAATCTCTGATCACATTTACTCCGAATTAAAAAACAAAGACATAGGTTTGAAATTAAAAACAACTGATTTGTTTGATGATAATGAAATTGCGATATTTGACACATCACAATATGGTTATCTTTTATATAGAAGATATCATAGAGTTGCATTTTCTTTACATCAAAAATCTAAAATGAAGCCAGAATTGAAATATTTCGGACCTGCAATAGCAACCATACCTACAAAAGGTTTATCTTTGAATAATAGACTAGATATTAGAAGTGATGATTCAAATAATTATGCCAAAGTTGTTGAATTAGCAAAAGAATCTAACGCACACATACCTAAAACAGATGTATCTTTGCTTATTACTAATTATTTATTCTCACAATCATTTACTAAACACAAAAACCAAGCACAACAATTTGATCAAATTAATTTAAACGATCAACAAATAAAATTGCTGCAGGATGCATATTATGGAGAGGATTATAATAATATTTTTTGGACATTGCCAAAATATCCTGATTGGAATAAAATAAACAAATCAATAAAAAGCAGTGTTTTTAGAAAAATTATAGACTATCCTAATGATTTGATGTTAAACCCAAATAATTTAAACATAATTATTAATGAGCTTCAAAATATTGGTCTTCCTGAAACTCAAATGATATCATTAATTGCACAAAAATATTCAGAAACACAACATAATTGGAACACTGATTTGACAAAAAATGATCCTTTATTAAGAGCGGAATACTGGGTATCAACCTTAAAAAATCAATAAAATCTCTAACTTTAATAAAAATAGAAATGTTTATATATTACTGATTTGAATTTTAAAGCAATGGCTGAATTATTAATCGGTGCATCCATATTAATGGCTTTAGTTTTAAGTATAATAGAACTAGGATTCGTACATGCAGACGAAGCAGGAATGAGATGGCTTTCTCATGGATTACACACAATCCCCTTTATGTTTATATTCACATTTATTGCAATGAATATAGGCTGGGCATTATCATTTGTAGGCATGCATGAAAGTTTCTGGATTGATTTAGGCGCAAGAGTTGTTATAGGAATTGTTGCTATGATAAAAATTGCTGCAGCTGCATCAATAACCGGAAATGGAGGAGTAGGAGAAAAAATACACCACGTATTAATAATAGGAATACTTGTTATGGCTTCACCATATATTTGGCAATACGCACTAGCCCCAGTAATAGGAAAATACATTCCCTTTTAAAAATTAGAAATATTTATATTTATCAAACATAAGAGATGTAAAATTATGAAAAAAAGTTTAATAAAAACATACTTTTCAGCAATAACATTATTCTCATTATTGTTCATTGGCGTTCCCTCTGTATCAGCAGCATTTCCAGGACCAACAGAAGGAATAGGACAATTAATAAACAGTTTATTCTCAACAATATCTTCAATATTTACATTATCATTTCTTGATTCTCCCGACGCAAAATGGGGCTTTTTTAGGTTCTTATTATGGATACTAATATTCACAATATTATATTTAGCAGGAAGAATTGTTTTTGCAAGATTAAATGCAGGAAATGCAGTTCCAGGGGTAATAGCAGCAGTCATGGCAACAGGAACAATAATAGTCATTCCACAATCTGTAATTATATCCATATTCCAAACATACGGAATAGTCTTAGTTACTATAATAATGATGGTTGCTATTGCAGGATTATTATATCTTGTTTATGCAGTAATTAATTTTAATCCTCCATGGTTATTGCATCTCGTTAGATTAATAGCAATAATTCTGTGTTGGTGGATAACGGCCGAAGTATTATCCATGTCCACAGACATGCCTACAACACAACAAAATACAATAACTGTTCCTAAAACTACTCAAGGTAATTCTAATGTTCCGGACTTGGCTAAAAGTTTTCCAGTTGTAGAAGCTGGAATGATTCCATGGACACTTTTAACGTTCAACAAAAAAAAGAAAAAGGTAAAATAAAATGGCACTCTTTGAATTCTTCTCATCAGTTTCAAGCTTGTTATACTTAGTTTTTCTAATTTTAGCTATAAAAGAAACAATTGGATTAATATCTACTCTAGGCGGCGGTTCAAAAGGAGGCTCAACTTCAGACAATATTGGCGCTGCCTGGGACAAAGCAAAGAAATGGAATGATGAACGTAATGCAAAGAACCAACAAAAAGAAATAGAGAGACAAAACAATATTAAGAAAGAAAAACAAGATAGTGAATCAATGGGTCGTTTTATTGGTAACTTAACATTAAAATCAACAGATGCATTAAATGTTGTTGCTGAAGGAACACAAAAACTTCAAGAGATTGTTCAGAATACAGAAAGAGATTATGCAACTGTTAGCAAAGAAATAACTGAAAAAATTGCTCTTCCAATGAAAAAGAAAGCCGAAGAATTTTATAAAGCAGAGCACGATTTATATCCTGCGTTAAGAACAGATCATAATTTACTTAAAGATTTTGCTAGAAAGATTAATGGAGTTATACTTGCTGCTACTACAGAAATTAATGGTAATAAAACATCCATAGATACTTTAAATGCTAAGCTTAGTATGGCGTCCACTCAATTGCCAACAGTATTAAAAGAAAAAAAAGATAAAGAAGACTTATTAAAAACAAAAAAAGCAGAACTTGAAAAGGAAGTGAAAATTACTCCTGTAACTCCTTCTATTAAAGGTAAGATTACTAAGTTAAATAAGGCAATTGAAAAATTAAACCTTGAAATTGCTGATTTAAATAAGAAAAAAGAAGCATATGAACATGTAATGAAAGAAGCTGCACCCATCATTGAAGTATACACTAATGCCAATACAATTATTGAGCAAAAGGTTAATGCATTAACTGAACTTCTTAATGTATATAAAGATGTTAAATTGCCTGATTTAGATAATTTTGTTTCAATTGAAAGGACGATGACTGGCTTTTCAACTAATATTAAGAAAGAGACTCATGAGCTTCATGATAATTTTGAAAAGTTATCTAAGCTTGATCTCAAAAAAATGGAATCAGCTAAAGATGTGGGAATACATAAACAAAGAATTGAACACAGTGTTTCTTATTTATTTAAAGAGATAAATGATATTAGAGAAGTGTTTAATAATAGGGCAATATTAATTAAAGCAATTCAAGATGGGAAAACCTATGAAGCAAAAGTATATACAATTGAAGAGAATACTAGAGTTGCTTTGGTGCGTGCAAAATATTACGCTCCTACTGCATCAGAGACTAAAACTTCTTAAATAATTACTTGATTCAAATTGTTTGATTTTATCTTAGAATTATTGTATAAAAATAGTTTATTTATAAATAGATGTTATCTAAAACTTTTAAGCAAAGCTTAGATTTTTAAGAACGCATATTTTTCTAAAACATTTAATCAAAAATAAGATATTTTAGAACATAATTTTTAAAATTTTACTTAATCTAAATTATTTGAATTCTTCAAATATTTGTCAAAAATAAGCGCATCTACAATTTTAGAGGTAATATCAGATAAAACATATTTTTTTGAGTCATTAAACCAAGCATATTCACAAATCTCAGCACTAGGCAAATAGAGATCTCCTTTAATCTTTGCGAAATAAACTCTGACTTGAACAACATCACCTTTATGAGGAGTTCTACCCTCAAAACCTCTATAATATGAAATGTTTTCCAATTTTGTTCCAGATAATTCTTCGGACACTTCTCTAATTAAACAAGATATGTCTGATTCGTTTTGTTCAGGCTTACCGCCGGGAAGAATCCAAGTTTGTTTTTTTCTAACTATTAAAAGCTTATCATCATAAATAATTGCAGAACTAATCACTGTTCTCATAAGAGAAGATATTCTATTAACTTTATATCTTTTTTGTTAAATGATGATCTTTTCTAATCAAAACTTTTATATACTAATAGTTCGCCTAATATACATTATGCGAACTTTTGCTAGGCAAAAGAGGTGAAAACATCCAAAAATTAGTAAATGAACTTAAACTAAGAGGCTACAGCCCCAAAACAACAGAGGCCTATTTGAAATATAATAAAGACTTCGAACAATTTACCTTAAAAAGGCCGGCCTCACAGATAGAAACAGATGATATTAAAAGCTATCTTGCTCATTTAATTTCAGAGAAACATGCATCTCCCAGAACTATAAATTTGGTAAGGGCAGCACTATTGTTTTACTATAATGAAATTTTAAATAAAGGATTTACTAATATAAAAACGCCTAAGATAAAAGCAAGTTTGCCCAGCGTTCTTACAAAACAAGAAGTTAAACAACTACTAGAATGTGCAGGCAATGAAAAAAGTAGATTAATTATGATGACTCTTTACTCTTCAGGATTACGTGTTTCTGAATTAACTAATCTAAAATGGAAAGATCTTGAATTGGAACAAAACATTGCTTGGGTAAGGGGTGGAAAAGGAAGCAAAGATAGAATGATTATACTGTCAGAAGCTTTATCTAAAACTTTTAAGCAAATCCAAAAAACTTCAGAACATGTGTTTAGTGGAAAAAACGGATCATTAACATCTAGAAATATACAAAAAATAGTTTCAAATGCCGCAAAAACAGCTAAAATAAAGAAAAAAGTAACACCACACACACTTAGACATTCATTTGCAACACATCTTTTAGAATCAGGAAATGATATAAGGATAATACAAGAACTATTAGGACATAGTAATCTGCAAACAACACAAATATACACCCACGTTAGTTCAGAACATAAAAAGAATGTAAAAAGTCCGTTAGATTTGCTTTAAATTAAAATCAGATGCTCTTCCATATTTTCCAAAAGTTTGTTTATAAGTTTCAGACATAATTGATGAATCTTTAGGCAACCTATAATCTTTAGATAGATAGCTGTCAATTTCTTTTTGTATTAGTTTATTTAATCCTTCCTCGACAATAATAGCCATTTCTAAAGCTTCTTTCTTTGTATCATTAAATTTCGTGAGCGTATACGCTTCCATGAGATATTCATAGTTTTTAATCACAGAACTTTTAGAACCGAAATAATCATGAACAGGGCGTACTAGATTTAGATACTTTGTCGCTTTCTCCTCTCGAGCAGCAGCTTTATTAAGAACATATCCGCCTGTCGCTAATGCTGATCCTATCATTGATCCCAAAACTATGATGTCCGTTAATTCTTTTTCCACTATTTGATGAATACTAATTTTTATTTAAATTTTTTTAAATCCAAGTTCAACAAATGCGTTCTAAAAGTTTTAAGCAAATATTAAATAATTTATTTGTAATTTTTTTCACAAATTATTTATTGGATAGTCTATTTATTGGATAACAAATATATAGTAAAAACAATATAAAAATAGTTCAAAAATAGACATCTAAAAAATGATGGAATTGCTTAAAAGTTTTAGATAAATTTTTTTACAAAAAATAAGAACAAATTTATAAATAAAAAAATATAAAATCGCTTAATGCAAAAAAAACATGAGTTTCAAGACGGAACTAAAAGAATAAAATCAAAAGACCTAAAACAATACATAAAAAAAGGAAATTCTTGGATAGAAACAAAAGGAATGACTGATTCAACAAAAAAAGCCATTCAACTATATAAAGAAAACAAAAAAATAGAACATCTAATAGATACATTCATCAATGATTTCCTTAAAGGTCATGTAACTCCAGATAATCAAATAGCGGGAGGAAGAATAAAAATACTTCCCAACGGAAAAACCCTAGCAAGAGGAGGATTCTCAATATTTGCAAAAAATTTAAAGTTTAATTTAGACGGAAAAAATGAATGGGACGTCTGCTACGAAAACGTATCAGGACTTA
>CAZJQL010000002.1:61344-64647 GCA_964548665.1 uncultured Methanosarcinales archaeon | reverse complement strand
AAGATAAACTACACTTAGAACAAGAACAAAAAGCAAAAAAAGTTGACAAATTTGCAAAAAAATATTCTACTATAATCAAACAACTAGAGTCAGATATTAAACGAACAAAAAACATTGAATATTTAGCACTTTATGCTCTATTGATAACAAAAATAAGAGTAGGACACCTAGAATATTACAAACAACACAAACACAAAGGATTAACAACGCTGCAAAAAAAAGATATAACTCTGCTAGGAAATAAAATTAATTTTAAATTTACAGGAAAAGACGGCATACCTCAGAACATAACAAAAGAATTTCCAGATTATTATATATCTATTCTAAAAAAAATACTTTCAAAAAAGAAGAAAGAGGATTTTATTTTCTCAAATAAAACCGGAACTCCTCTTTTATCATCAACATTCTCAAAAATACTTTATAACTACACAGGAGAACATTTTTATCCACACATAATAAGATCACATTATGCTGATACAGAAAGCAAAAAATTCATAGATACACATAAAATTTCAAATAAACAAGAAGTACTAAATCAATTTAAGTTCATAGCAGCAGAATTAGGACACAAAAAATTCAACAAAAAAAAGAATGAATGGGAATACGACTATAAAGTCACAATAACAAATTACATAAGACCAAAATACTCAGAACAGATGAAACAAATTGCAGGCATAAAAAATAATCACTGATTGCTTCTTTTTATGAATTTCTTCAAACCATAAAAATACCTAGAAAAAAGCACATAAAGATTCTTCAACTCGGCAGCACCTTCATCACTTAAATAATAAACTTTTTTTCTTCCATCACGCTTATAACGTATAAGCTTCTGTAATCTTAATTTTTTTAATGCGGGATAAATAGTGCCTGGCGTCAACACAGTTCCTTTTCTAGCACCAATCTTCTTTGCTAAATCTTCGCCAGTCAAATTATTAATGCTCAACTCATGTAGAATCAAAAAAGATAAAAAACCTTTAAACTCAAAGTATGCAGAAGATACTTCTTTCAGTTTGTTAACCATAAAACAGACATATAGCATCTCCTATAAATACTTTTCTTATCAGAACTAAAAAGCTTTATCGCTAAGAAGCTGCTTAGAGATAGACTCATTAATCTTTAGGACATTTTTTCTAGCTTGCAAATCTTTAAACTTAAGATCCAAATAAAGATAAAGCTGATTATCAGAATATTGCTTCAAAATAGGAATTCCTTTAGAAATCAAATTATAAACATAACGATTAACCATCTCGTCAGTAAAACCCAATTTTCTTGCAACATCTTTTGCAGTGATTCTATTCGTTTCAGCATAAAGCACCAAAAAAACTTCTTGCTCCCTATGCGTTAATTCAACATCAAATTTAACCTCTGAATCAGGATTAACAAACATCTGAAGTTCATCAATCCTCTCATTTAATTTTTCAATCTTAGAATCCAATTCACTCAAATAATCATAAATAGACTGAACCTCAGTATTCTGATTTATTGTGTCAAGATGAACATTTAACTCCTCACGTATTGATTCAAAAGCTTTCTTAACAGAACTCTGCATATCTTTTAATTTTTCAGCCTCCTTACCAAAACCTAAAATGCTAATCTTCTTCACCTTTAAGCAAGTTAATAATGGACGTTTTATAAATATTTTCATAGACACACAACATAGCACGTGTTCTTGCTTTATATAAAACCAGAAAACTTTAATAATAAAACAAATATGTTCTATATATGAGATTAGACGTTCCCTTTTATAAACAAACAACAGCACTAAATTGTGGTCCCACAACCCTAAAAATGGTTCTTTCATATTTTGGAAAAAAAGAACCAATAAAAAGCATAGAGAAAAAAACTGAAATGAAAGAATTAAAAGGCATATCAACAATCCAAATAGCAATAGCCGCCACGTCGCTTGGATATCATGCAGATTTTTATTCAAAGCACATATTATTCAATGAAGACAATTTAAATTATGAATTCTATAAACAATATAGCGATATAAATTTAGAGGAATCAGAGAAATATTTAGAAAAAGCAAAAAATCTAGGAGTTAATATTAAAGAAAAAACACTATCTTTAGATAATCTTTTAAGTTTATTGACAAAAAATAGCATTCCAATTGTTCTTTTAGATTGGAATATTATTAAAACGAAAAAAGAAAACGGATACCAAGGCCATTTTGTACCAATTGTAGGATTTGATAAACAAAATGTTTACATACACAATCCAGGATTAAATGATGCTAAGGAATTTATGTCTATTTCAAGAAGAATATTTAACAAAGCCAGAAAAGCAAAAGGAACTGATGAAGACATAGTTATAGTTTACAGAAAAGGATTACAAAATAAATAGAAAGACATTCTCTCTGAACAAATAAACTAAGAAATAATATAAATAAAGACATTTCTTTTAATCAAATGAGCCAAAAAACATTGGCAATAGAATTGTCAAGATTAAACACATTTATAGATCCATCAACAAACTTAGAACAATACTCTACTGAAAGCAATATTGCCGCAGAACTAATATGGGATGCAAATAATTTTGATTTGATTAAGAATAAAACAATAGTTGATCTTGGAGCAGGAACTGGGATTCTAGGAATTGGTTGTATCTTAATGGGTGCTAAAAAAGTAATATTTGTTGAACAAGACAGTAAAGCAATAGAGATATTAAAAGAAAATTTGGCTTTGGTAAAGGAAAAATACGATTTTAAAGCAGCCATAGAAATATTAAACAAAGATGTCAAGGAATTTGATAAAAATGTAGATTTAGTCATACAGAACCCTCCATTTGGAACAAAAATAAAAAATGTTGACACAGTTTTCTTAGAAAAAGCAATGACCCTAACAAAAAAAATAATCACCCTACATAAAACCACAACAGATAAATACATTCAAGACTTGGCACAAAAACAAGGTTTTTCAGTAAAAAGAAGATACTTATTTGATTTTCCATTAAAAAAAACTATGCCTCAGCATAAAAAGAAAGTAGAGCATATAAAAGTTACAGGCTGGTTGCTCGAGAAAAACAATTAACTTTATAAATAAAACTTGTTTCCATAACACCATGAAAATAAATGTTCTAGAGTCTACGGCAAAAAAAATAACATTCATACTCGAGGATGCAGACCACACATTTTGTAATGCACTCAAGGATGAATTAAGATTAGATGACTCCGTGACCATAGCTGCATACAGCATAAATCACCCTTTGGTTGGTAAACCTAAGTTTACAATAGAAACCAAGGATGAAAAACCAAAAGAAGCACTTGAAAAAGCAATAACCGGTTTAAAAAAGAAAAATTCTACG
>CAZJQL010000002.1:58198-61280 GCA_964548665.1 uncultured Methanosarcinales archaeon | reverse complement strand
TCTTTCTCTATTACAATAATCAAGAATACAATTAAAGAAATCTTCTCTTTCAAACTCAGGCCAAAATTTATCTAAAAAAATCCACTCACTATAATGTGCTTGCCAGAGCAAAAAATTAGAAGTTCTTCGTTCTCCGCTCGTCCTAATAATAAGATCAGGTTCATCAGACATATATAAAAATTTGGAGAATAAATCCTCATTAAGATTTTCAGCGCTTATACTTCCCGACTTAATATCAGGAATCATTTTTTTAACCGCATCAATAATTTCCTCTCTGCCACCATAAGCCATTGCAAAATTAATCACGTACTCAGAATTATTCTTTGTTTTTTCCATGATTTTAAGCATCAAATCTCGTATATCTTTAGAAAATAACTCTAAACGACCAATAAATCTGATTTTAATATTTTGCTCATCTAACCTTTTGTCAGAAAGAAGCTTTTCAGATGCGCCTAAAAATATTTTCATCAAATAATCAAACTCTTCCTTAGATCTATTGAAATTCTGTATTGAAAACGCGTAAAATGTGAGTTCTTTAATGTTTACTTCTTTTGCCCACTCGAGAACTTTCTGAACTTTCTTTTCTCCCCACTCATGACCCTTCCAAGGATCAAGATTAAGTCTTTTTGCAAATCTTCTATTACCATCCAAAATAATTGCAATGTGCTTTGGTCTTTTTAACTCAGGAATATCCAGAACTGAATTTAAAATATCTGACATTTTGATAAAAAAACAGAAAAAGACTATATAAAGATTTGTGTTTTAATCCAGAATCTGAAACTTTCGCTCTTGTTCTTTTATTTCATATGATTCAACAACTAAATCAAATAATTCTGGTTGAATCTTTAAAATATCTTTAGCAGTTATCAGACCCACAACTTTTCCTTTAGACATAACAGGAAGTCTTCTAACTTCATTTTCCTTCATAATCATCATAGCAGAATATATATCTCTTCCAGGATCAATTGTTATTATGTCTTTAGTCAGAGTCATAACCTCTTTAACCAATAATTTATTCGGATCCTTACCAAAACAAACCACTTTCACAACTAAATCTCTCTCGGTGATTATTCCTTTAAGATTGGAACCACTCATAACTAAAAGACTTCCAACTTTATTAGATTTCATGCTCTCAGCTGCAGATTTAACACTCTCAGACTCAGAAATACAAATTGGATTAATCGTCATAATATCTGAAACTTTATATCCTGTATCCATAAAAACACCCCCTAAATTAATGATTCTGTGAATTAATAACCGATTATTATCTCTGCATTTGCCCCAAAAATGCCTTTTATGCTACTAAAAAGTTCTTCACTAATAAATACTTTTCTAAGATTTTTAGCTTCAGCAAGAGTAGATTCCAAATTATCAAGACTCGAAGATGATAAACTTGAAATAATGCCTCTTTCAGATATTTTTCCCTTACGTATATTTTTATCAGGAGATTCTAAATCAGAAATAACAAAAACAATATCATTAAGAACCAACAATTCTCCAACTTTATCTCCATACTTAACACGTATTTTAGAAGATTCAAATTCCTTTGCTTTTGTTCTTTGTATATAATCAACTACACTTCTTATGAAAACACGAGCTTCTTTTATAGCTTTATTAACTTCAGCCCTAGATAATTTGCCTGAATCAAACTCTTTCTTAACACCAAGAATATCTTTTAGTTCTGAAGAAGCTTGAGCATGAAGCTTTCCTTTTCCAACTAAATGCTTATCAAAAACACTCACTAAATCAGACTCTTTATCTAACTCTAAACCAACAACATTTAATGCTTCTCTACATGAAAGCATAACTTCTCCAAAAAGTTTTTCAAACTCTTCTTTCTGCTTAAGACTATCAATTTCCTCAAATAATTTTTTCATTCTTTCCAAAAACTCTTTAGTTGAATTATAGAGATCATCAATCTCCTTACCATCAATATCTTTTTTGGAACCATGTTCCATGTCTTTTCTTACTTTTAAAACGCGTTCAACCGTTTTTACATATTTGTCCTCAATAAGCTTTTCTTTCTTAACAAAGATTTGTCTTAAAGTTTCAGGAGTCTCTTTTGGAGTTGGAGGCGGAAAACCATAAAGCATCAACGCTGCTTGACTAGTAGTTATCGTAGCCCAAAAAAAATCTTCCATTCCTATTTCTTTAAGCTTATATTTTACTCTCTCAAGCATTTGATCTCCTGAATGCATAAACATATCTATTGCTTCAGGACTAGGCTTGATTCTACCCATTTGAAGAAGTTGTTTCCAAGGCATAAATATTCCTCTATCATACAAAGGAATGCCATCTCTTAAAAACGTAAAAATAACTGGATTTGCCTCCTTTATGCTTTCCCAGAAATCAGTTAAAATATATACTTGAATATTTATTTTATTTTCAACACCAGTCATTTTACCAGCATCTATACCCATACCAATAATTATTGCCCTTAATTTATCTCTTAATTCAGTTCTAGTCATCTTCTTTACATCAGTATCATCAATAACTAGAAAGACATCTATGTCTGATTCAGAAGTTGCCTTTCCTTGAACAAGACTGCCTGCGAGCACATAAGAAACGATGTACTTCTCAAATTTCTTCAAAACCATTGTTTTATGGATTTCTGAGAGCCTTATAGCGGCAACCATGCCCTTGTCATAAATAGTAGCCGATGTTGCTATTGCCTGAAGAATTTCATATTTTCCATCATAGCAATTCTGCCAGAGATCTGTAAGTAAAAGAGTTTCTGGATTAAGAGATTCATCTGTTGATTTAGCAAGCTCTTGAATAATGCCTGTTATTTTATCTCTTAATTCATCTTTAGTCATTTTAGTACTATCAGAATCATCAATTAATGCGAGGAGATTTATTTTGCTCTCAGATGAAGTATTTTCTTGTTCATTTTTAGTAGGCGGAAGAAGCATCAAACCCAAAACATTTTCTTCAAATCTTTTAATTAATTTTTCTTTGAAGGAATCAATTTTTGACTTTATTTTCTCAAGCTTTTCCTTAGTCTCATCATTAAGCCCGTTAAAAGAATCATCAGTTAAAAGTTCTTCAGTTTTTTTATTTTTAGGCATTTTACTCAACCCCT
>CAZJQL010000002.1:31449-58179 GCA_964548665.1 uncultured Methanosarcinales archaeon | reverse complement strand
ATGTTTTTCAATAAATATTTATAAATATTTTTAATAAATAAAGTTAAAATCTCCACATCACACGATCGCTCAATACGCATACATCTTATATTGAATTTATATTGAATTGAGTCGGAACAATCTATTTAAATATTTGTATTTTATAAGTGCATAATTTACATACAAAGAAACATAAAACACATAAACGCAACACGTACCTAAAAAAAGCATTAGTAAAAGACAATATGTAAATATAAACAAATATATACATAATGCAAAGGAAAGTTTTATATATTGTAATTACTGAGGAATTAGAATTGATTTGATGCTGTGCAAAATACAATAAACAAAATATATAGTAAATAATAAAAATAATAACAAGAAAATTAAAAGAATAAATATTTTAGAGGAATAAAAATGGCTGCAAAAAAAGATGAATTCGCTGAGAAAATGGACAAATACATAGGAGAATTAGAAAGAAGAAATACGAGCTACATAAATACACTAAAAACACTAGACACAAAACATCAAAACATATTAACTAAGAATCTAATTAAACACCTAGGCGGAGATGGAACTGACGAGCTGAGATTCGATCTTCTTAATTCTAAAAAAAATAAAGATCACGAAAAATTAAAAGATGCAATAGCAAAAGATATTTCTAAAGATTATGAAATTGAAGTAATAAATGAAATAAGAAGAAATACCGAGGGAGACATAAAAGGAATAAATGATAAATTCGTAAAAAAATTAACAAAAAAATTTTACAATGTGAACTTTGATTATTTGAGAAATCTTATTTATGAATTAGAAGATGAGTTTACTCCAGAAACATACAAAAAATTCCATATTGATACACATAAACAAAGAGTTGCTCAAGAATTAGAACCAGACACATATAGTCACATAAAGAAGACAGATGTTCCAGGATTACTTAGATATATTGGAGCAGATGCTCATCTAACGAATATAGACAAACTAGCCAGTCTTGATTATCTACCTATAGTTAAAGAACTTGTCTTAGGAGCAAAAAAAACATCTGATGGAAGAAGAGCAGTATCTTATGATACCATTAGTAGCTTAAGTAAAGAGTTCAGAAAAAATAAAATGCCTGATCTAGAAGCATTCTTGAAAAAATACGACTAAACAAGAATAAAATAATAAACTCAAAAATTATTCTTTTTCTTTTAATTATTTTTTGCTCTTATTCTTCAAACACTGGAACATATAAACCTGGATGATTCTCAAGCGCAGTCTGAACCTCATTCAAACCCTCTAAATCCTGAACAAAAAACAACGCATCAGGATTTATAGCAGGGTAAAATATCAACAAGCTTTTCCCGCTTTGAATATCCTCTGAAGTTACCTCCAAATAAGGAGCAAGAGTATCATCTAAAACCAGACCGCCCAAGTACATAGATGAATTAAACACAAGTTCAGGAACAACAATATCCTCACCATCATTAAATAAAGTTTCACCAACATCAGGATATGTGACTTCAGGAATCGTTACATTATGTCTTGTTTTTCCATCTCCCAACTCAAGCGTGCTAATCAAATCAATTTTATAAGTTCCAGGAGTAATACCTATTTCAGAGGAAATATCTGGATAATTAACCTGAATAAACTTTATATAATTATCAGAAGGAACACCATTAATAACCTTTGTCAATATAATATAAACCTCCTCATCTTGCATAGGCGAGACATGTGCATCCTGAGACACTGAATTAAGTCTCCACTCTCTATCAAAATCAATACTTGTAGGAATCATATTATTTCCTGGGCCATACAATCTTTTTCTTGGTTGCACAGAAATATTCTTCTCAGGATAAACTAAAAACTCAAATTCATGACCTTCCTCACTTAATATGCTTGCATAAACTGGATCAAAGCCATACATTATATCTAATGTTGAAAAATAACCCCCCAAACAAGGAGGCATTAACGTATCAATTACTGCTTCTCCCTCCTTCAACTCAGATGCGCCAACAACAATTGTTTTATCTATACAAGTATAAACAACACCAAAATCCTCAAGAGGATCAAGAGTATAACCATTATAGACCCTTATTTTAACTGGAATATTTCTCTGATCAAGAGCACCAAAACCAGATATAACTGGTTCTTCACCCTCCTCATAAAAAGACGATTCGTTCAAGAAAATTGTTTCATTATTGTAAGCATTATTGTTTCTTATATTAACTTCATACGCAAACTGGAAAGTGTATCCTTTACCATCAAACGCAAAAGGTTCCTCCAAAACAACGACAACTGGATAAGTCACATCATACGAAAACCTGTATCTAGTCATACCCATTTGAAAAAAAATCAAACTCATAAACTCAGAATTAGGCATAGCAATATGGCCGAAACTTGGAGTAACATCTAAATATAAAGGCCAATTAGGCTGATACTCAAATCTAATTCTTGTTCTACTCAAAAATTCATCATCAGTATAAAGTTTTCTCTGAAAACCAGAATATATTGAATCAAAATAAGCATCATTATTCAATGAAATAAATGAATCCCTAGAACCAATAATCTGAAGATAATTAAGATTCTCAGACAAACCTTCCTTAATTATTTGCTTGGATTCCCTTAAATCCCAAATTTTTGGTGCCTGAAACGTTGTTATTGTAGGCCCCTCAACTGGAGGAATAACAGCATCTTTTCCGCCCAAACTCAAAATAGATATAACTTCCCCAGTAAGACTCTCAAGGACCTTGTCTTCCCCATACAATTCCATTTGATTTAAAACATCTAAAGCTAAATCATACATTCTTGAAAACTCCAAATCCAACACATCATTGTATACATTCATAGAAGCATTAGCGCCATCACCAAAAACAACATCAATAGGCCAATCTAAACCAATAAAAGTACTCTCTTCCCTAAAAATAACTGTTGCTTCAGGAACACCTGATGAAATATCCATATCAAATTCATAATCATTAAAATCATTTACACAAGTAAGAATATTATCCTCAACATACTTTTCAACCTGACTAGCTATAGACCTGGGGGAATCACCAGTCAAAGGAGGAACATTAAACTTCATAGAACAATTAGAACATCTTGGAGAACTCTCAATGCTGTACCAATAAGGCAAAATAACACCGCTGCCCTCAAATAATTCTAAGCCATCATTAATATGTTCTGGCTGTAAATTCAATTTTGTTGAAAAAGGATAAATATAGCCTGATTGAGCACCCAATTTTTCAAATGCCTCCTGACCAAGAACACCTATGCAAAAAGAAATATCATTAGCTAAGGGTTGCAAACGTTCAGAGTACTGTGCTTGGAAAACCTTTTCAAGAGGAGGTTGATCTGCTCTCTCTCCACTCATAAAAATAACAATACTAACAAGTATTAAAATAATTAAACCTAAAATGACAAACAATGTAATCTGACCCTTTTTCATAATTTACTCACCAACCACTCTCTGACACAATTTATTTCCTGAAAGCGTAACAACATCAAAATAATCACCTAAACTAGAGGAACTAAACACTATACAAACTCTGCTAAAATCAGTTGAAGACTTAAACGTAGCAGATCTTCCCATACCACCAAATGAAGAAGATGACCCCGCAAAAACAACCTGCTGATAATTACCAGTAACATTAAATGTTATATCAACTTCTCCACCAACATTATCAACCATAATTACTCTGTATGATAATCCATCTTTCTTTGCCCTTACCCCGCCATCAATCCAATACTCCCTAAATGAATCACCATTCGGAACAAATTGAACAGCAGACTTTCTTGCAGTTATAAATGCACCCGTACTAAATCCTGAGGTTGGTTCAGCATTCAAAATAACTCCCTCACTGGAAGATACATCCGAAACAAGATCAGACTCGCAAATAGTTCTCTCCAACTCTCCAAAAGATCTCAAACCTTCAGCAGCCTGACCAAAAATAGAATCAGACCTCCACCACTCAGAACCCCACTGAGAATCAAACAACTTCTGCAACGTAGAAAGCCCAGACCCAACACCCCAAGCAGTCCTAATAGTACTCTTCAAAGAACCGAAATAATCATTAAATGTAATAGCTTCTTCCATATCATCATATGCAGACTCAATATTTTCCCTAGATTCTTCCAAATCCTTTTCCAACTTTTCTTTCTCTTCTTTTAACTTTTCTAGCTCGTTCTCACCCTTTTTAACTTTTATTGCTTCATCTATTTCTTTATCTTTTTTCTGTATGTCTTTAGACTTTTCTTTCAAAGCTTCATAATACTCCGTTCTTGCTTTTTGAACTTTGTCCAACTCAGCTAAGCAACTCGGGCACCTTTGTTGAAGAGCTTTCCTTTCTTTATTATTAGCCTCAACTATTTTCTCCTCAACACTCTTTATCTTAGGAATAACTCCTTCTTTATTATCAAAATAAATTTCACCTTTCTCATTAATAAAACCTAACTCTTTTAAGAAATTGTTTTCTGTAATGTATGCCTGTATTTCTGCCTTTGTTAAACCAGTTTTTTCACTGATTTTATTTACCTCTTCATCAGTTAAATCTCCATACACCGAACCACCAAAACCGACATTATTTTCTCCTTCTCCTAATTTAAAAATTACTAGTCCGCCTGACTCTTGAGTGCTCTGTTTCTCAGCTTGTAGTTTAGCTAACTCATTTAGTTTATTAGTATAATCCTCAGAATTCTTATCTAAATTATTTAATTCAATATTTAATTTATTTATCTTAATATTTAATTGATTTATTTCTAATTGTTTCTTCGTTTCTTCATCTCTTACTGCCTTCATTCTCTTTACTATACCTGGACCGATTGTTGTTCCATACGTTTGAAGAGTGCTTTTTAATCCAACGTGTTTGCCGTTATCATAAATTGCAAAATCTTGCAATATTTGCTTGCCCTTTGTAGGAGACTTATCAGCTTCATCCTCATCATATATTGGCACTAATGAAACACCAGTGAATTTGTCTTTATTGTAAACATCGCATCTACCAGAAACGCACTTTACAGTATTACCATTCTCTAAAGTAAATTCCTGACCACTTGGAGAAAAGTCTTCAGGGTAGTTTCCTATTAATGCATTTTGTCTTACTGTGCCTAGGTTATCTAGAACAATTCCGCATTGTGCTGCAGGATCCCCTGGTTTTTGGAATATGTTGCTGTAGGATGCAATTATGTTTGGTATAGATGTTATGGTTACTACGAGATTACAAGATGAGTGAACAACAGTTCCTGTTTCTAAAGCCATACATGCAAAGGGAAGTGCTGTTCCAAACAAAGTGTATGGGTCGCTTATTATATCTGCTATTCTATTGGATACATCCTTAAGCAAGCTTAAACCTGGCATTGCATTAAATGCAGCTCCCCAATTATATACGCATTCAGAGAATGCTTTTTCAGATTGACAGTAAGAGACACTTGTTCCATAATTTGGAACACCGTTGCTTAGACAATTCAAGTAACTGCATTCTATTCCGTTCTTTATTTTTTGATGGTGAATCCATGCAGGCAAACATCCTGTTGCATAAGCAATGTATTCACTATTCCAAGGATTCAGTGAATCTGAAAAACTTTGATAGCCCGCATATTGTGCAACATCATCAGCATAGGGTATTTTGTTAAGTTGTCCCACAATTAATTGTTGATATTCTCCTTTACAAGTAGCATAGTTACACATCTCTATAAATGCTTTAGTTGGCTTTTTTACTTCACCTAATTTATCAGAAACAATACCTGCTGTTCTTGAAACTCCCTGTGCTCCTGGAATAACCGCAGTTGTTGCTTCAATTGAGGCAGTTGCTGCATATGATGGCTCTATTAAGCCCATCGCTTGACACACACTAACAACCATCCCAAGATTTTTATCGTACCACTCATAATATTTTTTATTTTCTTCTGCTCGTTTCTTAGATGCATCTATTTCTTTCTGCAAGTAAGAATCAAGTGTGCCACCATCACTCAAATCAACTTTTATTGTGAAATTAATTTCCTGTGGAGTAGAATAAAACGTTGTTCCTTTTCTAGAATTTATACTTAATGCGCAATTGTGTTCTAATAAAGAAATATTAGCGTATCTTCCAGTAGTTATTTGACCACCTTCCCTATAAGTTATTTTTGTATAAATCTTATTTGATGTTTGATTAAAATAAAGAATTTTAACTTCCGTAACATCAGTAGTGCTTCCACTTACACCAGGGTTTACTGGCACACAATTGGCATTTCTAGATTCAACTTTAACTAGACCTATATTATTAGAAGAAGGAGTGAGTGATACTTCTGCATACATGGTTCTTTGATACGCCATATTTCTTTTCACAAATTTATTGACTGACTGATTAACAGAACCCATCCTCCATAGTATGGGGATAACTCCTGTTTCGTCAGCTTCATAATAATCAAAAGAAATAGATTCCCTGAACACGTTTCCTACAACATCAGTAAGAATTACAGGAATATTTTTAGTTCCAAAAACAGTTGTTTGAGGTTTAATATTTCCTTTACAAACGAAGTTTGCATCTTGTTTAACACACTGAACAGTTACATTTTGTGCACCGACACCATCTCCTATTATAGTCATGTTAAGCTTCGGACTTACAGAATCCTTTGCAATAACTTCCACAACTGCTTCATCAGAACTAGTTATTATGCTTAAACCAGAACTGCTCTTTATAGATTTATTGACTATTTCTGGCGGGTTAGCATCACAAATTACCTGGGTGCTTATTAAACCCGTCAAGGAATTGCCTGCATCATCCTGACTAGGCAAACCATTATACTGAACAATAGCTAAAGGAACACTAACACCATCAGAGCAAGAAGGAGAGGCGTAACCACTACAAGTCTTTTCAACACAATCATAAACGTATGCAGTTTCATCACCTAATCTAAAAGCAATTTTTTTTCTTACAAAAGTAGCAAGAGTATCCTCCATTTGAATCTTTATAAGACTGACAGAACTTGCACCAACATAACACTTGCCATCAACACAAGTTTCAGGCCCAAATTTAATAACACTAGGCCTGGTATTATCAAAAGTAAATGATTTTAGAACAGAAGCATACTCTTTTGAACCATCAAGCATGTTAAATGTAAAATTTATTCTCACATTATTTTTATTAGTCCTCATAACAAGATTCTCAGCGGAACAAGATAAAACGCCAACTTGTGTTTCATTACAAGAACTTGGCAATAAAGAAATACTGGAATATTCCTCCAATTTTCTAACATCATTATTTATGTCGCTTGCATCTATAATTATGCTTTCAACATCTTCAGAAGGGCTAAACTCGAAGTCTATGTTTGTAGCCAGAGGACTGTTTTGAGAAATATGCTCTATTGGAACACCTGCCCAAGAAAAATTAAGAGTTGTAACTTCAATTGCGCTAGAAAAACCTACACTAAGCAATAACACAAAAATAGATATGAACACTATTTTCTTATTTAATAAAATTATACTCACCCGTTATTTCAATAACAACGGAATATTATCTTTAAAAACTTTTCCAAAAAAATTATTTAACCTTGCCTTCAAGATTTCTATCAATAATTGTCTCCGCGCCGCCAAGAACAAGATTTTCTGCAAAAACCCTTCCATTTTTTGCTTTCAATTCAACAGAAAAGAACTCATCAATACTTATCTGAGCACCATTATCCGCTTTTACACCTTCAAAATGAAGTCTAGTACCAGGTTTTGCGGCAGGACAAAGAACAAGACCAACCTTTTTACCCTGGCTTGTAGCAAGAAGCATGCCTTGACTTAAGACGCCTCTAAGCTCTGCTGGCTTCAGATTATAAACAACAACTATCTTTTTACCAACTAATTCTTCAGCAGAATAATGCCCAACGAGACCTGAAACAATTGTTCTTTCTTCATCTCCGAAACTTATTTTTTCAATAAACAATTTATCTGCCTGAGGATGTTTTTCAACAGAAACAATCTCTGCAACTCTTAAATCAAACTTAGCAACAACATCACTTATTTTTTTAAGATCTGCATCAACACTTTGTTCTTCTTTCGCAGAAACTTGCTTACCAGAAAACTTTTGTTGAAGATCCAAAATTTGATCATCCTCAATCTTCTTGAATAAAACCTCTGGAACACCAATTGAATGATTAGAGATTTTCATATTCAAAGTTTGCAAATCGTAAACCTTCTCTAAATTAAGCTGTGTGAATATTCTATCCGCAGTAACAGGCATTATTGGCTGAATTAAAACAGCAATATCCTTTATCATATTAACCAACACAGCCAGAGCATTTTCCGCTTTTTTTACATCAGTCTTTATTGTTTCCCATGGCTTCTGTTCCTGGAAATATTGGTTCGCTTTCTTTGAAAGAGCCATTATTTGCTTTAAAGCTTTTTTTAGTTCTATACCCTCATATGCTTCCAGTATTTGCTCCACATCTTCATCATAAACGAAAGGATCATTTATTTCTTTAACATTTCCCTCGGAAAATTTATTCACAAAAGTGAGAGTTCTATTAACAAGATTCCCCAGATTTCCAGCTAATTCATTATTTACTTTTTCCTGCAAATCCTTCCAAGTAAATTTAGTATCTGTTTTTTCAGGACGATTTATCATTAAATAATATCTCCAAGCATCAGCATCTATTCCTGTTTCTTTTGCATTATCACCAAAAACACCAATCCCTCTAGATTTAGAGAACTTTAAATCCTCATAATTCAAATATTCGTTCGCATTCAAAGTATCAATAAGAACATACTTATCATTTGCACCAATTAAAGATGCAGGAAATAATACTGAGTGAAAAGGAATATTGTCCTTCCCCATAAATTGAACTAATTTTACATTAGAATTATGCCACCAGTCTTTCCAATCTTTTCTAACTTCTTTAGTAATAGAAATATATCCAATGGGAGCATCAAACCAAACATAAAACACCTTGTTCTCATAACCCTTTAATGGAACCTTAATACCCCACTCGAGATCTCTTGTTATTGCTCTCTCTTTAAGTCCTTCAGAAAGCCAAGCTCTCGTCGTAGTAACCGCATTATCCGACCAATTAATTTTTCTTTGTTCTAAAAGCTTCTCTATTTCTGGCTGAAGTTTATCAAGCTTGATATAAAGATGTTTTGTGCTCCTCATAATCGGCGTTGAACCGGAAAGCTTAGATCTTGGATTAATCAAATCAACAGGATTCAAAAGCTTCCCACAACCATCACATTGATCTCCTCTAGCATCATTAAACTTACAATGAGGACACGTTCCTTCTATAAATCTATCAGATAAAAATTTTCCAACTTTTTCATCAAACATCTGTTCTTCTTCACGCTCAGAAATAAATCCATTATTATACAACTTCATAAAAATATCTTGAGTTATCTCAACATTCTCTTTGGATGAAGTTCTGCCAAAACAATCAAAAGAACAATTAAACCACTCATATACTTCTTTATGTATCTTGAAAAAATGATCTACTACTTGCTTTGGAGTCATGCCCATTGATATAGCTATTGACTCAGTCGTAGTCCCATGCTCATCAGTACCTAAAACAGAAAGAACATCTTCTTGTTTTATTCTTAAAAATCTTGCGTACACATCTGCACTAATTATGCAAACCATAGTTCCTAAATGCGGAACATTGTTAACATAAGGCAGAGCGCTTGTAACCAATATTTTCTTGCTGAATTTAATCACCTGAAATATGAAATAAGCTCAGATTTAAAAGCTTTACCCATCAAGAAACTTGGTATTTACGCTATATTAACTCTAATAAATCTCAGCAATAAATCTCACATTTAAATAAATCTCAAATCATAGTTTTGAGTATAATCTTTTTTAACACAAAAAAATGAAGCATCACGTTTATCTTTTTTACAGTAATCACAAATTTCATTAGGTTTTTTACAAAGGCCGTCTTTTTCATAAATAGTGAAATCAAAAGGTAACTTTTCACATAATTTCACATTAACTTTTTCTAAGATTTTTTCTAACTTTTCAGCCATAATAATAAAAAAAATAATTCATATAAAAAGTTAATCATCTTCTTCATCAAGAACTGGGGCTCCCTTCTTCTTAGGAGCTTTCATTTTCTTTGTTATACCAATGCTTTCACCACATTTAGCGCATTGAAATACAAAAGCAGGAACTCCTTGCCAGGTTTTTCTTTTATATTGAATCTCTGCTTCACCTTCATTGGAACATTTAGAACAAGTGTAACTAACACATACTGTTAACTTAGTCTCGTGATCTTGTTTAGACTCAGTATATTTGCAGCCAGGACAAACATACTCCGTAGCCCTAATTTTTACTTTTCCCTTATCAACAGGTTTACCCATTAATTCTTTTTTGCATTTTGGACAGGTTAATTTAAACGCCCAAGCCATCAATCTTCCTTTAGGTTCAAGAGTTCTTCTTGTGAAATAAACTAATTCATCCATACTATCTGGTTGCTTTAATGCCATAAATCTTCACCCCCCATTTTATATTTTCTTTATCTCAATACTAATACCATCAACATTAGATCTTATGTATCTTGGACACAATGTGTATTGCAAATTGTTTTCATCAAGATACTTTATTAATCTTTCTTTTTGCACTAACTTTTCTTGTTCTGATAAATTATCAAATGAAACTAACACATTTATACCCGCGTTTTTATAGTTCAAAACATTAAATCCTTTATGTCTCAATTCTTTTTTTAAATTATTTGCAATCTTATTCCAGAATTTAAGCCTAACTTCCAAACCATTAACTTCACACAACAATTTATCTAAATCAATTATCTCTAAAGCAGCTTTTTCTTCTTTTTTAAGATCATTCATAAATTCTCTTATAACTTCTTTGTTTATATTTTCAAAAACATCATCAAAAACATCATCATTAAAGCCTATTAAACCTCCTACTCCACAACTTATCGGTTTAAAATTTCCAAAACTACAAACAACAATCTCTCCAAATTTAGCCAGTTCAGTTCCCACAGATCCAGAGCAATCATTAATTAGAACAACATTCTTGTTTTTTTGTAAAAATATTTTCTCCATATCTTCATCATAAATATATCCTGGTCTTGAATGAATTAAAAGAATTTCTTTCTCATCAGAATATTTTATTTTCTTTAAACTTTCACGCGATAAGATTCCGTTTTTTGTGCTTAAACGTTCTTCCCTAAATGAAAAACGTTTAGCAAGTTTTTCATAATGCATCCAGCCCCCTTGATCTTGTATTAACAAAGAGTCAAAATTTAGCTTTTTTAAAAAAACAATTGCTAAATCAATAGAATTATTGCATCTCTTTGTGAAAAAAATATTTTTTTTATTTAATAGTTTAGCAAATTTTGATCTTAAATCTTCAATCAAAGATGATTTTGTCATATTTTTGCTTGAAAGCATTAATCATTTAAAAAAACTTTGTTAAAAAACTTGAAATGCGTGGTGTTCTAATCACGTTTGCCGAAGTATAACCCGCAACCAATCATAAAATAAAAATAAAATACAACATTACAAAATAGACTTTTGCGAAATATATTATAAAAGACAACTAAGTTTATAAATTTCAACTAAACTTAAACGCTACTGGTAGTGTTTAAACAACTAATTAACACCTACTGCTAGTATTTTTTTATTCGAGGCTAAGACGGAGATATAAGCCATAAATGCAACGCATAATTCAGAAACACACATAGCGCAAATACATCAAATACGCACCAAAAAAAGAACGTGAAGAACATGAAATGTCCATACTGCAACCATAGCGAAACAAAAGTCTTGGAAACAAGAGAAACTGAAGAAGACATAACACGAAGAAGAAGAGAATGTCTGAAATGCGAAAAAAGATTCACAACTTACGAACAAGTAGAACTAACAAACATAATTCTAATAAAAAAAGATGGCAGAAGAGAAATATTTGACAGACAAAAAATAATCAAATCAATACAATTAGCCTGTCAAAAAAGACCAATAGGCCAAGATAAAATAGATGAAATAGCATCAAAAATAGAATCAAAAATAAGAAACAGCATGGAAAAAGAAATAACAACAAAACAAATAGGAGAACTAGTCATGAAATATCTTAAAAAAATAGACCAGATAGCATACATAAGATTTGCATCAGTTTATAGAGAATTTGAAGATCTAGACTCATTCAAAAAAGAAGTAGAACTATTAAACAAAAACCAGAAATAAAAAAAAAAATTAAACTAAAACTGAACTAAAAAAAGAGAATGAAACAGAGGGCAAAAATGAACGAACAAAACAAAACAGAAAAACAAAAAAAAGAACAACACTTCAATGAAAATGGATTAACCTTCAAAAAAATATTCACTAACAACAAACAACACCCTTTCGACATGTTTGAATATGAAAAAAGAACATCAACAATAAGAAACGCAAACGGCTCAGTAGTCTACGAAGTAAAAGACATAGAAGTTCCAAAATTCTGGAGCCAAGTAGCAACAGATATTCTGGCCCAAAAATACATAAGAAAAAGAGGAGTACCACAATTAACACAAGACGGAAAACCAGCACTAGATAAAAATGGAGAGCCAATACTAGGAGGAGAAACAAGCATAAAACAAGTTGCAAACAGATTAGCTCTTTGCTGGACGACCTGGGGAATAAAATACGGTTACTTCAAAACAGAAGAAGATTCAAAAAATTTCTATGAAGAAATTGTTTACATGATCATAAATCAAATGGTTGCGCCAAACAGCCCACAATGGTTCAACACAGGACTACAAACAGCATACGGAATAACAGGATCACCACAAGGACACTACTACGCAGATCCAGAAACAGGAGAAGTAAAATTATCAGAAGATGCATACACAAGACCACAACCCCACGCATGCTTCATACAATCAATAAGAGATGATCTAGTAAATGATGGCGGAATATTTGACTTAGTCACAAGAGAAGCAAGACTATTCAAATACGGATCAGGAACAGGAACAAATTTCTCAACACTAAGAGCAAAGGGAGAAAAATTATCAGGTGGAGGCCAATCATCAGGACTAATGTCTTTCCTATTAGTTTTCGATAGAGCTGCAGGCGCAATAAAATCTGGAGGAACAACAAGAAGAGCAGCAAAAATGGTTTGCTTAGATTTAGACCACCCAGACATAGAAGACTTCATTGTCTGGAAAGCAAAAGAAGAACAAAAAGTAGCAGCACTAGTAACAGGAAGTCAAATATGCAAAACACACCTAGATAAAATAATGAAAGTAGCATACGAAAAAAAATCAACGAGCCTAAAAGAAAATACTGCTCTAAGAAAAGAAATTCAAAAAGCAATAAAAGCAAATGTGCCATTGAATTACATACAAAGAACACTACAACTAATAAAGCAAGGAAAAAAAGAAATAGACTTTCCGGTAATGGACACACACTACGAATCAGAAGCATACATAACAGTGTCTGGACAAAACAGCAACAACTCAGTAAGAATACCTAATAAATTTTTTGAAGCACTACAAAAAGATGAAGACTGGCATCTTTTAAGACGAACAGATAAAGGAGTTCATAAAACAATAAAAGCAAGTGACTTGTGGGATAAAATAAATTACTCAGCATGGATGAGTGCCGACCCAGGAGTACAATATGATGACACAATAAACGAATGGCACACCTGTCCAAACGACGGCAGAATAAACGCAAGCAATCCTTGTTCAGAATACATGTTTCTTGATGACACCGCATGTAATTTAGCAAGCATAAACCTTACAAAATTTTACAATGAAGAAAAAAATGAATTTGATGTAGAAAAATATAGACACACAATAAGGATATGGACAACCATTCTAGAAATATCCGTACTTATGGCGCAATTTCCATCAAAAGAAATAGCAAGAAAAAGCTACATGTACAGAACATTAGGATTAGGATACGCAAATCTAGGATCCCTACTAATGAAAATGGGCCTCCCATATGACAGCGAAAAAGGAAGAGGAATAGCAGCTACATTATCCTCAATAATGGGCGGTGAAAGCTACACGACATCTGCAGAACTTGCAAAAGCACTAGGCCCATTCAAAAGATACGCCGAAAATAAAGAAGATATGCTCAGAGTAATAAGAAATCATAGAAGAGCAGCATACAATGCAAAACCAACAGAATATGAAGGCTTAACAATAAAACCCGTCGGAATAAAAACTGAACACGCACCAGAATATCTACTAAAAGAAGCGAAAACTACATGGGACAATGCATTAGCCTGGGGCGAAGAATACGGATATAGAAACGCACAAGTAACAGTAATAGCTCCAACAGGAACAATAGGCTTAGTCATGGACTGCGACACCACAGGAATAGAACCAGACTTTGCATTAGTAAAATTCAAAAAACTAGCAGGCGGAGGCTATTTCAAAATAGTCAACCAATCAGTTCCACCAGCATTGAAAAAACTAAAATATGCTGAAAAAGAAATAAACGAAATAATACAATATTGTATAGGTCACGGAACATTAAAAAATTGTCCAACAATAAATCATGAAGCATTAAAAGTGAAAGGATTTACACAAGAAAAAATAGACGCCATAGAAAAACAGTTGCCTACAATGTTTGAACTTAAATATGCATTTACAAAATGGACTCTGGGAGAAGATTTTCTCAAAGAACTAGGATTCACAGAAGAACAAATCGAAGATCCATCTCTCAACATCCTAGAAGCATTAGGCTTTAAAAAATACGACATACAAAAAGCAGAAGAATATGTATGCGGAACAATGACAATAGAAGGAGCGCCACATCTAAAAGAAGAACATCTAGCAATATTTGATTGTGCCAATAAATGCGGAAAACAAGGACAAAGATTAATCAACTACAAAGGCCACATAAAAATGATGGCTTCAGTACAGCCATTTATATCTGGCGCAATAAGCAAAACAATAAACATGGACAAAGATGCAACAATAGAAGACGTATCAGATGCATACATAGAATCCTGGAAATTAATGGTTAAAGCAGTCGCACTCTATAGAGATGGAAGCAAATTAAGCCAACCATTAAACGCATCAAGCGAAGACGAAGCAGAACTCTTAATGCTGAAGGACACAGAAGATATAGATGAAACAATAAGTCCAGAAAAAATACAAGAACAAATAGTGTATAAATTAAAACAAAGAAAAATGCCTCACAAGAGATCCGGATTTGTACAAGAAGCAGTAGTAGGCGGACAAAAAGTTTTCCTAAGAACTGGAGAATACGAAGACGGAAAATTGGGAGAAATATTCCTAGACACCTACAAAGAAGGAGCATCATACGGAGCATTACTAAATTGTTTTGCAATAGCAATATCTAAAGCACTCCAATACGGCGTACCTTTAGAAGAATTTGTAGATGCATTTACATTTACAAGATTCGAACCATCAGGACCAGTAACAGGCCATCCTGTTATAAAAAACTCAACCTCAATACTTGATTACGTATTCAGAGTTCTAGGTTACGAGTATCTTGGAAGAAAAGACTTTGTACATGTTAAATCGATGGAAGTTATGGATACAAAAACAGAGATAATCAGAGAAATACCGAAAGAAAAACAACTCAGAATAACAGGTGCTGAAGCAAAAGTGTTCGAAGCGAAAAGCAAAGGATACACCGGAGAACAATGCTCATCATGCGGTTCAATGAAACTCAAAAGAAATGGAAGTTGCGCGGTCTGCGAAGATTGCGGAACCACAACAGGCTGCTCATAAAGGTGAAAAAATGAACATAAAAGAACTACTAAAAAAAAGACATGCAACAAAAAAATTCAATGAAAAAAAAATACCTGAAAAACAAATACTAGAACTAAAAGAACTAATAAGATTGGCTCCTAGTTCATTCGGATTACAACCATACAAAATAAAAATAATAACAGACAAAGAAACAAAAGAAAAACTCGCCCCTGCAGCATGGAATCAACCACAAATAACCACATGCTCTCATCTACTCGTATTTTGTGCATACACAAACATAAATGAACGTATAGATGAAATGGAACAAATGTTAATAAAAGAAGGAACGCCTGAAGAAAAAGCAAAAGCATACACCAACATGATGCGAGGATTTAACGAAGGACTAAGCACAGAGAAAAAAATAACTTGGGCACAAAAACAAATTTATCTCGCAGTAGAAAATGTACTCATAGGCGCAAAAGAACTAGGATTCGACTCCTGCCCAATGGAAGGATTCAACCCAGAAGAGTTCTCAAAAATACTCAACCTTCCAGAAGACTTAATCCCCACAGTCATCGTACCAGTAGGATACACAGAAGAAGAACCTAGAACAAAAATAAGATATACAAATAAAGACCTATTTATATAAACTTTATTTTAAGTGCAAAATTTCCGGTTTTAAACAACGGAAATTTTTATACACTTTTTTCATACAAAAGGCATGTTTTATGAAGTACTGCTAGGAACACTCATAGGCACATGCTTAGGAACAATAACCGGCCTAGTGCCAGGAATACATGTTAATTTAGTAAGCACAGCAATCGTTACCAACATAGCAATTGTAAGCACTTTAATAAGTGCAAATATGGCATTAGCAATAATTATAAGCTTAGCAGTAACCCACACATTTCTTGACACAATACCTAGCATTTTTTTAGGAGCACCAGATTCTAGCACAGCATTAAGCGTTCTTCCTGGCCACAGATTACTAAATGAAGGTAAAGGATATGAAGCAGTAAAACTAACAATAATTGGATCGCTATCTGGCTTATTAATCTCAACCGCAATATTTCCTTTAACAACAATAATTATAGAAAAAATTTATCCTTTTTTCCAGAACAATATTGCTTCATTGCTAAGCATAATTTCTCTGTTTATTATACTAAGAGGAAAATCAAAAATGCGCTCCACAATAGTATTTTTGTCTGCAGGAATACTCGGCTTAATCACCCTTAACTCTAGAACAGAAAACTCGCTTTTTCCTTTACTTTCAGGATTCTTTGGAATATCAACTTTACTTCTAGCAACACAAAACAAAATACCGAAACAAGAATTCAATGAAGAAACAAATGTAAACAAAAAAGAAAGCATCATCTCAGCAATACTCGGCACAGCATCAGGATTTCTTGCAGCAATGTTACCAGGATTAGGGTCAAGCACTGCAGCGACTATAGCCTCATTACTAAAAAAAGAAACAGAACCTAGAAGCTTTTTAGTAATGATTGGAGCAATAAGCACAGTTAATTTCTTTCTTTCAATAGCTACACTAATAACAATAAACAAAGCCAGAAACGGAGCAATACTTGCAATAACACAAACAATAGCAGAACCGAATATGTTACTAATGATTTGCTCCGCATTAATAAGTGGAGGAATATCAGTCATAATTGCAAAACCAATAATAAAAAAATTTCTAATAATCATCCAAAAAATAAACTATGCAAAACTCGTAAGAACAATAATATTATTCTTGATAATCACAACCTTCCTTTTATCCGGGCTGGAAGGACTATACATATTATTATTTGCTACAGCAATAGGAATCTATGCAAACAAAAAAGAAGTTCCAAGAAACACAATGATGTCCTGCATAATATTGCCTGTAATAATATATTTCATCTAGTTTTTCTTAACAGAAACAACAACTTTCTTCGAAGAAGAAACATTATCCGAAGAAACCATTTTTGCAACCAACTCATAATCAGTTCTTATAGCATTAGTCGTTGCGGAAACATTTAATCTCCTAGTTATGCTCTCTCCTGGAAGAAGCGTAAACACCAACAGAGACTCATCAGGATACGAAACATTAAAACTCAAAGAATCATCAGACTCCACAAGAAACTCAGCATCAATAACTGAACTACCAGAATTATATGCCGACAAAACCAAAAAAGTACTCTCTCCAGATTTAATAACATTCTTCTCTAATCTTGCTGAGAACTTAGAAGAATCCTCAACACTAAAAACAGAAATCAAAACATACACAATTAAAACAACTAAAAGAACTATAATTGCAAATATTAATTTCTTCTTAGTTTTTTGAATAAAATCTTTCATATTTTTAACCAAGCAAAGCATTATTTAAATCTTTTTATTGCATCTTCACAAAAGCTGCACCAAAAACAACAAAAAAACTAATAAAAAGAAAATGGTGGGCCCAACAGACTCCCACGCACCTTTTAACAAAAGCTGCACCAAAAACAACAAAAAAACTAATACAAAGAAAATGGTGGGCCCACCCGGACTCGAACCGGGGATCCTCTCCGTGTAAGGGAGACATCATAGCCACTAGACCATGGGCCCAATAGGGCAACGGACACAATGTTGTTTTAAATAGTTTTTGGAAAAACAACTTGTTTATTTTTAATCTTTGCAGCATCTATCAAACCCAAAAACAGAGGCGCCGGTTTAAGAAGAGAACTCTTTAATTCAGGATGAGCTTGAGTTGCAACAAAAAAAGGATGATTTCTAAGTTCTATGAATTCAACTAAAAAACCATTCGGACTATAACCTGAAATAAACAAACCATTTTTTACTAAATCAGCATGATAACTAGGATTAACTTCATATCTGTGCCTATGCCTCTCAGAAACAAGCTCAGAACCATATAAAGAATAAACTAAACTAGACTTATGTAACTTAGCAGAATAAGATCCCAAACGTAAAGTTCCACCAATATTTTTTAAATTCTTTTTATCTGGCAAAATATCAATAATAGGAAAAGCAGAATCAGGATTTATCTCGGTAGTATGCGCATCTTTTTTATTACACACATTTCTAAAAAACTCAACAACCGCCAATTGCAAACCATAACACAACCCTAAGTAAGGCACCGCATTTTCTCTGCAATATCTTATAATTGCAATCTTTCCCTCTACACCCCTAGAACCAAAACCACCAGGAACAATAACCCCATCAACACCGCTAAGCATCTTAGACACAGACAAGTCAGTTATTTCTTCAGTATCAATCCATACAAAATCAACAGAAACATCCTTATGCTTAGAAGCATGATTTACTGCTTCAATAACTGATGCATAAGAATCTTCCAAAGCAGTATATTTACCACAAATCGCAATCCTAATATTTTGTTCTCCCTTACTCTCAACAAGTTTTTTCCAATGAGACAGATCAGGAC
The DNA here is from genome assembly GCA_964548665.1 of uncultured Methanosarcinales archaeon. Taxonomy (GTDB): domain Archaea; phylum Nanobdellota; class Nanobdellia; order Woesearchaeales; family 21-14-0-10-32-9; genus 21-14-0-10-32-9. The sequence goes on along the minus strand of CAZJQL010000002.1, from coordinate 39,185 downwards.
TTGCAGTCAACTTTAATCTATCGTTTAAAATTCTCAAAACTCCTTGATCCTCAAAAATTAAAGGTATTTTGTAAACATCATCAACATCAATAGCACTTATAACAGCATCTTTTTCAATATTACAAAACACAGAGATTTTCTCTTTAATAGATTCACTTATAAATTCTTCACTTCTACAAAGAATCATATCCGGAATAATACCTCTTTTCATGAGCATACTTACTGATTGTTGAGTTGGCTTAGACTTCTGCTCATTAACCCCACTAGGAACAGGCACATAAGTTAAATGAACAAAAAAAACATCGTCCTTATACTTAGCCCTCAATCTTCTTGCAGCCTCCAAATAAAGCTCATTCTCCATGTCACCAACAGTCCCGCCAATTTCAATTAACACAACATCAGCACCACTACTATTAGAAACACCCTCCCACCATTTTAAAATATGATTTACTCCGTGAGGCACAAACTGAACTGTTTTACCCAAGAACTCACCTTTTCTTTCAAGCTCTCTTAATTCTTGAAAAACCTTACCCATAGTAAGATTTTGTCTGCCCGTACAACTAGTATTAAGAAACCTCTCATAATGACCAAAATCCATGTCAACTTCAGCACCATCATCAAGAACAAAAACTTCCCCATGCTCAACAGGATTCATTGTTCCCGGATCAACATTAAGATAACCATCACACTTAATAGGAACAACCTTATAATCATAAGATAGCAAATGACCAATCGATGCAGCTGCAACACCCTTACCTAAACCAGAAATAACTCCGCCCGTAACAACAATAAATTTTACCATACGGGAATTTAATAACCCAATTAATATTATATAAATATTATAGTTCTGCAGAATATAAACGCCACCAAGTAATATTGGCTTTAGACCTGAAAGAAATACGCCACGACCCGGACAAAGTCACCATAGTTCCTAGCCCGTGCGTGTCATTCAAAGAACGCCACGACCCGGATTTGAACCGGGAATCCCGTAAGGGACAAGCTTTCCAGGCTTGCGCAATACCTGGTTATGCGATCGTGGCAACAAACACAAGAAAAAAACAGCGTTTTATAAGGTTTTTCATAAAATTATTTAAACAATTATAATTTAAAGTGCATTCATGAAGAAAGGACAGGCTGCCCTTGAGTTTTTGACCACATATGGTTGGGCATTTCTAATAATTCTAGTAATGGTTGGAGGATTCACATACTTCGGAGTACTCGACATAAACGGACCAGAAACCTGCGCATCAAGCATAGAATTCACCTGCCAAACAAGCCTAGCCACAGACAAATACCAAACCATAACACTAAGAAACAACCTACCCGAAGAAATAACCATACACAACGCCACCATAAACAAAAACGGAGCAACCATAGGAACATGCATACACAACCAAAACATACCCGCAGAAACACAATTCCAAATATTTTGCTCAACTAACCAAACAACCAACAAAAAAGAAACACTAAACATACAAATAAACTACTACCCCGCAACAGGAAACCCAGCATACACAAAAACAATGACAGTAACACTCAAAACCACAATAAAATCAGCCACAGAAATAGCACAAAACGCACAAACACCACAACCACCAATAAACGGACTAATAGCCCACTGGAACTTCAACGAAGGAAGCGGAACAACAGTAGCAGATCAGAGTGGAAACTCAAACACACTCAATTTAGTTAATGGACCATCATGGCAAACAAGTGACTTATGCATACACCGAAGTTGCATAAAATTTAACACATACGGCGATTATGGATCTACAAGTGCATCAGATTTCTTCGATATAGATAATAAAGATTTCAGCATCTCAGCATGGTTCTTCGCTCCAACAGGCGTAGATGTAAACTGGGATGGAGTCATGATAGGAACTAGTTATCAAGCAGGATACGTATTGTCTATGGGAAGATTTTTTTCTGGAACAGGAACTCCATTGTATATAAATTTTGCATCATACATCCCTAGAGATAAATGGTATCACGTTGTTGCGGTTCACGACAAAAATTTGAAGAAAGGATTTATCTACATTAATGGAAACCTAGTCGCTAGTTCCTCAACATATACTGGAAGCTTACCTGTAAGTAACCATATACTTAAAGTTAATGGAGATGGTTACTCAATAAACAACAAAATAGATGAATTAAGAATATATAACAAAACTCTCTCGATACAAGAAATAAAAGCAATTTATTCTTTAAATCAACCCAGCTAAACAATTACTTATTACTCAGAACTGCTTTTTCAACAATAAGCGTTGCTTGGTTTTTTGACTCTGAAACAATTTTGCTTTTAACTATTTTTATTTGTTTTTTAAAGAAAGGTGCATCAAGAACAAGAGACTCGTATTCTCCTCCCTCTCCAGCAACATTTAAGCCGAGTTTTTTATTTAACAATTCAAGTTTTTCAATATCTTTGTGATTTATTTCTCTTCCAAGCCAAGATTTATCCAGACCTTCAGCAGCAACTTTAACCATACAAAACTTGAACCCTTTGTTTAACAACAATTCTAGTTCCTTTGATTGATCTATGTGCCAAAGCGGAGAAAAACATTTTACGCCGAGTTCATCACAAATCTTTTCTATGCGCTCACGCTGATAATTTGAAAACAAAGCGCCAGTAACAATTCCCTCAACCCTATATTTTTTTATAGATTCTTTTATTGCTTCTTTCAAATCATCAAGTTCTTTCTCTTTTTCTCCCAGCGTACTCTTTATAATAACAGGAATGCCTGAAGCGTCTGATTGTAATTTAGCAAGATGAGTATTAGGACCGTGATACATATAAGAATCCTGGTTCTCAGAATCAATAGTTATAAAACAGCTTACATCATAATTTTGTTCTAGCATTATTTGAGTCGCCAAACAAGAATCTTTACCAGTGCTTAAAAGAGAAGCAACACGAACATTACCATAATCATAAAATTTTTTTAAATACTCAGATTTGTTTTTCTTCTCTTTTTTTGCAAGTTTTTCTATTGCTTTATCAAAATTAGATCCGTATTGAGCAGCTTTTTTCTTGCGCTCAGCAAATTCTTCTTTAAGACCCAGATGCACAGCAACTTCCCTCAAAATTATTTTATTTCTATCCCCAATTATCTTATATTTATCAGGAATTCTTAAAGAAAACTCAACTAACTCTTTATCTAAAAAAGGAAGTCTGAGCTCAATAGTATTAAACATGGTTATACAATCATCCCTGTATAGATCTCGTTCATACATCTTTCTTAAACCAGATAAACATTCCTCATTTATTTTCAAACTATTCTTATGTCTTTCATAACCTGCAAATATTTCTTCAGACCCCAAACCAGAAAACAAAATTCTGACACCGTCCTTCTTTGCTTCTTGGGCAGAAAGAAAAAATGGCAAAGCAACACCTGCTTTTACAACATTATTATCCTCTATTATGGGAAGCACTTTCTTCAAATACTTCGGCACATCATCTAGTTTTATGGTCTTTATCTTAAGATCTAGATCTAGTTCTTTTGCTACGTTTTTTGCCCAAATTAAATCCTGACTTTCTTTAAACTCAGGATGATCAAGAACAGCGATATAACAAGTAAACTCAACATTTAATTTTTTCAAAATTAAAGCCAAAAATGTAGAATCTATACCTCCTGAAAAAAGAAGACCTAGTTTGTTATCTTTAGATATTCTTTTCTTTATCGAATTTATTAGGAGCTGTTCTGTTTTTTCTATAAATTTTTCTTTAGATAAATTTAATTCCTTTGTATCAAAAAACTTTCTCTCAGCATCTTTCAATGATTTTGAATTAACATCATATTCCAGAACTAGTCTGGGATTCAGCTCTCTAACATATACTTCTTCTAGACCTACTTCCTTAAGTGCTTTTTTTTCAGAAGCAAAAGCAAAACTACCAGAAACAGGATTAAAATAGTACCAAATGGGCTTCTCACCAATTATATCTCTTGCTAAAATAACTTTTCCCTCCGATTTATTCCACATGGCAAAAGCATAAACACCATCAAGATCATCAAGGCCTGTAAGACCTTTCCTTAAAACGTGTCTAAATAATACCTGAGCATCATTTCTAGAATAATACTTATTATCCTTATCCAAATCTTTCCAATTATAGATTTCACAATTAGCAACAAAAACAACGTTTTTTTCTAGCAAAGGTTGAGGCACAAAATCATTCAATGCATGAAGACAGTGACCCATCACATTTTTTGATGCATATTGGATGCGCTGAGATATTTTCAATTCGTGCTCATTAGCGAAGCCAAACGTATCTCTACCTCTATAGTTTATGCACTCCAAAGTTTTTTCTGATCTAGAAACAGCATCCTCAAAATTAAAATACCCTATAATTCCACACATATAACAGTAATAATATCTTATTTATTAAAAAGCTTACTAATCATATTAAAGCCCCAAGCTTTTCTTAATTTTAGAAGACTTATATATGTGAGGAAGATGACCTTTATCAAACCTAATTATTTTAGACACTACATTTCTTTTTAACAATTCTTCTTGTAAATTATGCGTAAATGACTCTTGATCATAACCTAAACATATAATATCTGGTTTTAAAATTTCGACAACTTTAAACTTATCATCTTTATTGCCAAGAATTGCCTTGTCAACAAAATCCAATGAGGAAACTTGTTTTAAACGTTCATTTTCAGCATGCAACGGCTCTTTGCCTTTAAGATTTTTAACGGTTTCGTCCCTTGCAACAACCACTAAAAGTTCATCACCAAACTTTTTAGACTCTTTCAAAAAATGAACATGACCAGGATGAATTACATCAAACGTTCCAAAAACCAAAACGCTAACCATACCCATAAGAACCAATCAAAAATATATAAACATTTGTTTTACATAATTGATAATTCCTGTTTTTTTATATAAAGACAGAACATACTTTACTACAAATATTAAATATTTCTTTTCAAATCCACAATATATTTTTTCATGTCTTTGAGCAATTTAGCATCAGGATTACATCTTATTACCATTCCATCTAAAAACATTAAACTCTTTATTATTGAAAACATTCCTTTTTCAAACTGCATGCCATTATTAACACCCAATTTAATTGTTTGCATCATCTTTTTTGTTAGACTCACTTCTGAAACAGTACTATTAGAAAAATCCTTATAGAGATCTATAAACTGTTTCTTGAATTTATCAAAATTCTCACCATGAATTTGTTTATCGGCCATCTCATTTAGCCAATAAGCGCAATTTTCATAATCATATGATGAAAGAGCTTCAAAAAAATAAAACAATCCTCTCCTTATTTTATTCTTAACCTCACCAATAGCACCAGTATCTATAAAATTTATTTTACCATTATCAAGTATTATGTTTCCAGGATGAAGATCTGCATGAAAAATTCCTATACTAAATATATAGAATCCTTGTATTTGAAAAAGCTCTAATAACTGGTCATAATTCATTTCTTTATTAGTTAACAACTCATCAAAAGTTTTTCCAGGAAGATACTCGCTCACCATCACATTTTCTCCTGAAAGCTCTTTGTATATTTTAGGAAATTTTAATTTAGACAAATCATATTTTTTATTATTCTTTTCGTATATTCTTTTTAATGTTTCATGACCTTTAATCTCTTTTCTAAGATCAAGTTCATTTAAAGTATATTCTTCAATATGCTCAATTATTCCTATTGGATCAAATACTTTTTTTAGTTTAGGATAAAAGAAAATTGCAAACAACATCAATCTTTTAATTGATTTAACATCTTTTTCAAATTGTTTTTTAAAGTCTTGCTTAATTATCTTTATTACAACTTTTTCACCAGTTTTTAACTCTGCTAAATGAACTTGCCCCACAGATGCAGAAGCCAAAGGTTCCAAATTAACTTTTTTAAATTTTTTAATATCTATATGTCTTAGAACTTCTTCTTTAGATATAGGCGTTGTACTTCTGTATAATTTAGTCAATTCAAAGCATTTTTCTGCATCTAAAAAATCTATACGAAGAGCATGAACTTGCCCTATCTTAACAGCTAAAAGACCCATTTTCTGTATTTTATCTAAATCTAATTTTTTACGACCATAAATCATCCTTAACAACGAAATAAAATCAAATGTGTTCATTTTATGTGTATATTCTTAGAATTAAATCTGACTCTGTGTTTTTTCGATATTAGATTAGCAGTTATTCTACCTGATTCATAAATTGTAGGCAAACCACTACCAGGATGAGTTCCACCACCCACCAAATAGCAATTTTTAAGCTCTTCAAATTCATTATGTGGTCTAAAATACAGCATTTGAAGCAAATCATGACTCAAATTAAAAGTTGCTCCTAAGAAAACATTAAAATCTACTTCCCAATCATCAGGAGTCACCATTCTTTCACAAACTATGTGCTTGTCAATATCAACCATATTAGTTCTTTTTTTAATTATCTTAATAACATTATCTCTAAATTTCTTTTTATTCTTACTCCAATCATACTTTGATTTCCTATTAGTAACAGGAACTAAAATATAGATGTTACTTTTTCCTTTCGGAGCCAAAGTATCATCAGTAACACTAGCATTACGAATATATAAAGATATATCTGAGCTTGGATCCTTATGCGAACTCAACTCTTCAATATATTTCTTGTAATCATCAGAGAATATTATATTATGATGAGGCAAATCATATATTTTGTCAATACCTAAATACAACATGAATGTTGAACAAGAAAAATTCTTCTTCAAAAGTTTTTCTTTATTCCATTTTTTCAAAACATCCTCAGGAACCAGATTAGCCATAGCATAAGCAAAATCTGCATTTATTATAACTTCATCTCCAAAAATTTCTTCCCCACTAGCAAGTTTTATTCCTTTAACCTTTTTATCATCTAAAATCAAACTGCTTACTTTAGAATTAAGATGTATTTTTCCCTTCTCTTCCTCTATGACTTTCGCCATAGCTTCACTTATTTTTGAGAGACCACCCTTGACATGATATATACCAAAAGCATGCTCAATATAAGGAATTATCATAAATGCAGCAGGACAAGTCCAAGGACTCATACCTAAATACTTAGACTGAAACGTAAAACTCAGTCGCAAGTCCTCATCTTTGAAATACCTTGATAGCACATCATACATTGATTTACCTATTGAAAGATGAGGAAGAGCTTTAATTAAATCTCTATTCCAAAGAGAACTTACCTTGTGATAAGGTTTTTGAAGACAAGGATACATTTTTTCATATCTTTTTCGTTCCTTCAGCATCAATTCTTCATAACCTTTTTCATTACCAGGAAAATTTTCAGAAATAACTTTTTTAATCTTTTCTTCATCATTTGATATGTCAATGATTTTATCCTTAAACATCAATCTATACATAGGATCCAACAATGTGAATTCCAAATAATCAGAACTATTTCTTTTGGTCTCTTCAAAAACTTCATCCAATATAAACTTCATCCAATATAAACTTCATCATCAAAAAAGTTGGTCCTGCATCAAATGTGAAACCATCAACATCTATTGAGGCATTTCTGCCCCCGACTTTTTTTTCTTTTTCAAATATCTCTACATTAAATCCTCTGTGTGCCAAAAGCATACCTGTTGTAAGACCGCCAGGACCAGCACCAATAATTATTATTTTCTTACTATTTTTCTTCATTCTTAAATTGCCTCTTTGAATAAAAACATGCTCCTATTTAATAAAAAATAAGCGCCTAAATAAAATTTAATCTTTATTTGTATAAACTTATGTTTTTATATAGTTTTG
>CAZJQL010000002.1:0-31433 GCA_964548665.1 uncultured Methanosarcinales archaeon | reverse complement strand
GTTTTGTTTTTAAAACAATCATACTAATGAAAAATTCTATAAAAACTAAATAAAAATAATAAAAAAATCAAGCAAACATTAAGAATTCAGAAGTAAATTAGTTAAGTTTATTAAAGACAATCATAAACCAATAATTATGGAACTGAACAAGAGATATAATCAAGTTTTTGGTAAACTACCCATCTTAGGCATGATTCACTTAGCTGGACAAAATCCAGTAAAAAGGGCATTAGAAGAACTTACTCTTTTCGAAGAAGAAGGTGTTGATGGAGCAATTATTGAGAATTACCATAATTCCGTTGAACATGTAGTTGCGACACTTCAAGAAACATCAAAAAGAAAATTAAATGTTGTGATTGGAATAAATGTTCTTCCAAATGAATTTTATCATTCTTTACCATTGGCTCAAAAATATGGAGCAGATTTTATACAGCTTGATCATGTTGCAGGAGTTTATATATCTGGTCAAATTGATTTTGAACATTATAAAAAAATAAAAAGCCAACACCAAGAAATCATTGTTTTGGGAGGAGTTTGGCCAAAGTATTATCAACCGATTGAGGGTTCAGACTTAGAACAAGATTTGAGAACAGGAATGCGGAGAGCAGAAGCAATTGTAGTTACAGGTGCAGGAACAGGAAAAGAAACACCTCTTGAAAAAATAAAAAAATTTAAAGAAATAATTGGAGAGCACCCCTTGATTGTTGGGGCAGGATTAACTCCAGAAAATGCTTACGAAAAATTACTTATCTCAAATGGTGCAATTGTTGGAACAACATTAAAAGTAAGAGATAATACTTATAACCAGATAGACCGACAAAGAGTTAAAGATTTTATGTCTGTTGTAAAAGAAGCAAGACAATATCAAAAAAATTGCATCTAAATAAATGAAAACTCATTCTGAATACATGATGAAAAAAAGCTTTTTTACTCATTTTATAATAGTTACAACAACAAAATTTATAAAGCTTGTATTGCTCTTAATAACATGCGCAGAAAAAGTGCAGGTTTAACTGAAGTACTAAGAACGGAAAGAATTCGCCAATGTGGACAAGAATGGAATTTTGATAAAGGCGATGTTCGTGAAGCTTTTCAAAGAGTTTTTTCTTCAGATGCAGATTATGTATTATTTCAAACAATCGCTAATCAAGAAGCAGTTAATACTCTAAGCAAATATAAAGCATCTCGCGAAGATATGAATAAACCCTGGAAAATTAAAAGAATAAAACTTGGTGATAAACCAATATATGTTCCAGGAGCAAGCGATAGAGACAATGGATTAACATTCGATAATAGCTTAATGGACTCTTATCAAAGAGCAATAGATAAAATTGCGAAAGAAACAATAGGCCAAGAAAATTATTCACATTATCCGATGGTATCAACCAACGGAGTCCATAGTCTTGAAAGAGATCCGAACGCAATTTTTTGGCCAAGAATTTACATTGTAAATGCGAAGAAACAAGAAGGATTAAAAAAAATAATTACAGATTTATCAGGAGATAAAAGTTTTGAAATATTAAGAGAATTGGAATCCCCACAATTCTATCAGATGGCTGAAATAGAAACATTGCATAATTTAGGAATTTCTCCTCTAGTCATATTACCTAATAAATTAAGAGTCGGAGCTCGAGATTTAACGAAGTATGTTGACTTTCTAGCCCAGATGACTGAAACATACAAATTGAACGAATCAACATATGAATCGTATTAAAACAAGACAAACGATCAATCAGCAAAAGCTTTATAATTTTGTAGCATTTTTTATTTATTATGAAGGCAAAACCATATGTTGGAGTCACAGGACCTGTGACTGTACAGGAAACAAAAGACATTTGCAGAGAGTTTGCTGAAGCAGATTATTCTATGGAAAGTCCTCATGTTCCAATGCTTGGATTTTTAGTAAGCTATAAAACTCTTAATGGGCAAACAACTCAAAACAAAAGATATCCTCCTACAAATTCTCTTCCTGAATTATTGAAAGCAACTGAGGGACAAGTTTTAACTATGATTCATTACAATTCAAAAGAAATTGACACTTTGTCAAATCAAGTTGCTAAAATATTTGATGGGGTTTATAAGAATGGTTTATGCCGAGCAATACAATTAAACATAGCATGGCCAGACATTAATCAAGTTGCAAGAATAAAAGAACAACATCCCGATATGCAAGTTGTTTTTCAAGCCTCACACATAGCAATGTATGGAAAAACGCCAAATCAAATTGCAAAAGGCGTTCAACATTATAGCGATTCCATAAATTATGTTTTAATAGATCCGTCCGGAGGCAGAGGAATACCTTTCGATTTGGAATCAACAGTTAAGATTTATTCAGAATTTAGAGAACAATGTCCTGATTTGACCATTGGTTTTGCTGGCGGATTCACTGGAGAAAATGTTGCTCCAAGATTAAGAGAAATTCTTAAACAGATTGGAGAAGATAAATTTTGTATCGATGCAGAAGGAGGATTGAGAGATAAAATAACTTCCACACAGGGAGATGATTTATTGAATGCTACAAAAGTTAGAGAATACCTTCAATCTGCTTCTTCGGTTCTTCAATAAGCTTTTGCCCCTATCTAAAATAGGTTATTGTAAAAATTAAAACTAATCGCAGTTATACGAGGCAAGGACAAAATCCGAGAGCGCAACACCCATTTAGTGAGTGTGCCGTTCACTTGAAAGCAGTAATCTGATAACAATATTTTATACGTCTTCTTTAGGTCAGAATGTCATATTTTTGGTTTTGCCAATGTAGGTAACTACTTTTTCAATAGTACGACCTATAAATTTTTTGTTTGTTACGGCACAAATAGCTCCAAATGGAACTCATAAATATTAAGTTAAGGATTATAAAATAGACTGTTTGACATTTGAATTTAAAGAAGTGTTCTACTGAAGAAGAAATTTTGAATTTGAGACGCCTATAATTTTTCAGAGGCATACTCCTATCGATTAAATCTAAAACACCATTAATAATATCTTGTTTTACAAATAATTCAGAAAATAAAAGGACAACTTAGAAAAATATTTAAGAGGAATTAAAATTATTATACTGTGATTGAACAAGTAAAATTAATATCTAACACTGATGAAGTTCAAAGAATATATGACTTCGTTAAACAATATCCTCTTGATTATCCAAATTATTCTATGTGGTTAGAAAAATGTAGACGCCAGTTAGAAATAGGAGAGAAGAAAGCATTTTATGCAATAAATAGAGATTCAATAATTGGAAGTATTATTTTTCAGAGACATAAAGAAGAAGAATCTGTATTGGAAATTAAGAATTTTCGAGTTTCAGAAGAACATGTTGGTAAAGGAGTGGGTTCTACGTTAGAATTATTGCTTTATGCATATGGAAAATCAAATGATTTTAAAAGAATCAGAGTAGATACTCATTATAACAATTTTTCTATGATTCAATTTTTAATAAAAAGAAGATATGTTTTAGAAGGTGAAGAAACTCTTTATCTTGCAAATAAGCCAGAGATACTTTTGGCAAAGGAGTTATAGAAAAATGGAACATTTAGCAATTTTGACAAAGAAAGGAAAGTTATTATCAAAAATTCTTTCAGGTGAAAAAACAATAGAATCAAGATGGTATAAATTCAAGAAAACACCCTATCAGAATATATCTGTTAATGATGTAATTTATTTTAAAGAATCTGGCGACCCTGTAACTGCAAAAGCAAAGGTCAGTAAAGTGTTATTTTTTGATGGATTAAATGAGAAAAAAATCAAGAATATTTTGAAGGAATATGGTGAAAGAATTTGTGTTCCAATGTCTTATGCCGAGAAACTTGAAGGAAAAAATGTTTGTACACTCATTTTTATTAATGAAGTTCAATCTGTGAAACAATTTGACATTGATAAAACAGATTATGGATTAATGACTGCGTGGATTACCGTAGAAGATATAAATTCTATAAAAAAAAACTGTTTAGTTAAATAAATCGTTAGTATCAAAAGTGATTGAGTTTAATCGCTGTTATGTTTATGAGATCATTAGAGCGAAAGTCTACAAGACAACACAGAGGATTTTTTCTGCAATAAAACGCCGCAGAGTAAAATTTTAATGGCTCAATCCAATCCGTTTAAATAAAGAATCTAAAATTTGTTTGTGGACTTCTGCCTCATAAACATCACAAGGCAGAACTCTTGAAGAATTAAGAGCGAAATAGTTATCTCCTTTGAGCCCTGATTTTTTAGCAGTTTCTTCTAATAAAGAAGTTGTTTCATGAACTAAATTAGAAATATCTCCAGAAGTTTTATATGCAATATGAATTTGTAAATGTTTTGGAACTCTAATAGAATACATATACAAACCCTCTTTTTTTGTAAGTTCCAAACCTAAATTTTGATTAATTCTTGATAAAACTTCTGCATCTTCTTTTCGAGTTTGAGGATTGAAACTGCACAAAAATCTTTCATAATCTAAACTCAATATTCTGACCATAAACAAAAAAGTGTATAGGATATATTTAAAGATTTGTATACTCTTGAGCTATTAAAATTATTAGACATCATCTGGAGTTATACACTTGTGAGAAGGAAATCCAAAAACGCAACTATACTCGTATTTTTGAAAAAAAAAACAGAAGCGTTGTCCGTAGCCACATCTTTGGCAAAATTAATAAATAAAGGCAATCTTAAAATTTTATTATGGTCCTAAATAATAAATCAAGAAGCACTCCATTAATAAAGAATCAAGAATTATGCGAAAAATTCGGATTTGCTAATCTATTAATTAAAGATGAAAGTAAAAATCCATTTGGAACTTGGAAAGATAGGCGAAGCGAGATAATTCTTAATAAAGCAAAAGACGAGCAAGTAGATAAATTGGTTTTGATTACTTCCGGAAATGCAGGATATAGTTTAGCAAAATTTTCTCAAAATTCAGGAATTAAAATAATTTGTATTGTTGATAAAGATTTGAAAAAAACGATTAAAGATAAATTGAAACAATACAGCAAGATTATAGAAATGAATTTGTCAGAGAAAATTTTGAAACCAAAAGAAGTAATCTCGCTTGCTCGTGAAAAAGATGAAGAAGTAATTTGGGATGTAACAAATAAATTTCATAGAGGATACGAAAAATTAATAGAAGAAGTTAAAGAAGCAAATCCAAATTTTATCATACTACCTATGGGAAGCGGAGAAGCTTTTGTAGGCTTTTACAACGGTATAAAAAAACACAAACTAAACACAAAATTGGTAGGTGTTGGAGTAAAAGATAAATGGCATAGTTATGCAGACAAACTCCATACACCTTGGACACCATATAAATCAAAAATCCGATCAATTTTGAAAGAAGGACATAAGCTTATAAAATTAGACGAAGAAGAAATAAAAAAAGCCCATAAACAAAATAGCACAATTCTTGATACAGAACCATCAAGTTCAGTAGTTTTTGGAGCGTTGCCAAAACTAAAAATAGACAGGAATAATAAAATTATACTAATTAATTCTGGTAAAGGACTACTTTGAGCGGACGCATGGTAATTCGTATAATTACAATTAAACTTCCCCATCATTAATAGAATTTTAGTAAAATGCGAGCGAGGCAGAGGAAAAATTCAAAGTAAAAAAATCTGGGCATCGCGCATGAAATACACTTTGTTAAAGAAAATAAAAGTTTGTATTTTATATATCAGACACTAATTGACAGTAACCTTTTGAAGATACACTCAATCCGGAAGAAAGTTCAAACGGAGAGTACAGATGCGAAATTTAGAGTCAGAAGTCGGCCGTTTTTATTACTCAGTGCACGTTATTTTTTTAATAAACATTCTAAAGCAACATCAAAAAGTTGATTAAGTTTCTGATTAACATGCTTTGCATCAAATTGAGGATCCCATTTATCATCTCCAAGAACATCAGAAACAACAAAAGCAGAAGCTATTTTTACTTTTCTAAATTGAGCAACTACAAATAAAGCAGATGATTCCATCTCAACAGTTGCAACATTTTGTTTCTTATATTTTTGTATTTCTGCTTTTGTTTCTCTATAAGAAGCATCAATTGTCCAAGATATTGCTTTCTGAAAAGAAATTTTATTTTTTAACAAACATTTTTCCAACTTTTTTGTAAGTTCTTTATCAGGATATGCAAATTTTCCATGAGAGATATAATGTGAACTTGTTCCCTCATCTCTAATTGATTTTTCACATAAAAAAGTACCAAACTCTTTCAATCCGCCAGCAGAACCAATATTCAAAAATTCTTTACCGCCTAAAGCAATCAATTCTTCAAATACAGTTGTGGCGTGTGGTGAACCTATTCCCGTCATACAAACCACACCCACATCTTTATAGCGATAAACTGTAATTAGCCTATATAGATTAATCTTTTGTGGATTGTATTTTCTCTTAAAATGATTAAGAATTTTTGGATAGTAAATTATAATATATTTCTTTGGAGCTTTTTTGTAATCTTTCCTTAAATAATTTTTCCAACTAACATAATCTTGCGGATTGAAAAGTGCTTGTTCTAAATGCTTATTTTTAAAATTTGGATACCCCATAATGTTCCTCTTTAAGAAATAATATTCTTAAGATTTATTAAAGTTTTCTTTTAGTGGCGTTCCTTTCAAATGAGCGAATGCGACACATCAAGACATAGAATAAAGGACAAAATTTATTTAAGGAATATATTTTATTACATCTGCTAAGTTATGTGTGTCTACCGCATATTTAGAAACTTTTTTGAGTTCTTCAGAAGAAGAATTAAATGAGATAGAAATTCCGACTTCTTTAAACGCTTCAATATCTGTATCGCTATCACCAATATAGATTACCTCTTTTGGTGAAATCCCTAAACTTGAACATAAATCTTGAATTACTTGTGCTTTCTTTTCTTTTCCAGCACCAATTGGCCAGATAAATTCGCCAGCGACTTTTCCATTTCTAATTACCAATTCATTTGCAAATATATGATCCACACCATAATCTTTTTGCACTCTTCTGGCTACATCAATACTTGAAGCACTTATTATTGCAGTCATATATCCTTTTGTTTTGAGATGGTCAAAAGTTTCTTTAACTCCTGGGAGATATTCAATAGACTTAACTAAATCGTAATATGGTTTTGCATCTTTTCCTTTCCATAATTTTACAACAACTTCTTCCACCAATCTATCATAATCTGTATGAAGATATTTTTTAGTTAATTCCGTACCCTGTCCTAATGTTCCAAATTTCTTATGAAGCTCAATCCAGAAATTAACATCTTTGAATATTACTCCATCCATATCAAAACAAACTAATTTGTAAGTCATACTTATTGAAAAGAAACACATTATATAAAGATTATCAAAAATCAATTTTGCCCCTTCCGTTTTTAAGACTCAGAACTTATTGCAACTAATTCCCGTTAAACTCTTCGTTAGGGATTGAGTTTTAGTGCAACGTTCCGAAGGAAAATTTTTGAGTTTCAGATTTCCCTCTTTAAATAGAAAAATTATTAAATCTGGCTTTTTCAAATAATAGTATGGACATAAACAAATCAATTAAACAAATCTCCCCAGTTCCTAAGACTCATGTTGAGGCAATCCAAAATCAACTCAACAACTTAACCAAGCCTTTAGGAAGTTTAGGAATTTTAGAAGGTTTTGTAATAAAACTTGGAAGCATACAAAATACCTCATCTCCGAAAATTCAGAATAAAAGAGTCTATGTTTTCGCGGCAGATCATGGCATTGCGGAAGAAAATATAAGTGCATATCCTGCAAGTGTTACTCCGCAAATGGTTTTAAATTTCCTAAACAATGGTGCCGCAATAAATGTTTTAACAAAACACTTCCATTCAGATATTAAAGTTGTTGATGTTGGAGTTAATTTTGATTTTGAAAGCAACTCAAAGCTAATCAATAAAAAGATAGCTAAAGGCACAAAGAATTTTCTCAAAGAACCTTCAATGTCTAAAGAACAAGCAATGAAATCTTTAGAAGTTGGTTTTGAGTGTGCTAAACAAGCGCATGAAGATAAAATAGATATTATTGTCGCTGGTGAAATGGGAATTGCTAATACTTCATCTTCAAGCGCAATAACTTCGCTTATTTGCAGTCTTCCAGTCAGCAAAGTTACTGGAAGAGGAACGGGAATTTCAGACAGCACACTCAAACATAAAATAAAGATTATTGAGAATGCAATTCAAAACCGAAAACCAAACAAGAATGATCCTTTGGATATTCTTATGAAAGTCGGCGGTTTTGAAATTGGCGCCATTGCAGGTTTAGCTCTCGGTTGTGCCTATTACAAAATAGCTTTAGTTACAGATGGTTTTATCTCAACCACAGGAATAGCTCTCGCAAACAAATTTTGTCCTCATGTAAAAGACTATGTTTTTCCCTCACATTCTTCGGTAGAACAGGGACACATTTCTTTGCTCAAAACTTTAGATATAAAACCTATCTTTGATTTTGGAATGAGATTAGGAGAGGGAACTGGTGGAGTTTATACCTTGCCTGTTCTTGAATCGGCAATTGATTTGTTTAATAATGTGGCTACATTTGAAAAAGCCAATGTCGATAATAAAATCGAATAAGCGGGAAATCTGAAATTGAATATAACAATATATATGCGAAAAGCCGCGAATTTGGGGAGAAGAGGGCGTTAAAGCTCTGAAGTTGAAGAATTGAATCAGAAAAACTGTGCTTTCTTTTAAGTAATAAATTAATGCTGCAGTGATGATAAATTTGTAATAAATCCGAACGTTGATGTGTTTCTGACGAAAAATTACTTGTTTTTCAAACAACATTCATATAAAAAATAAACAAATTCTCTTAATTCAATGGTTCAAAACACGAAAAATATAAATAAAATGACTTATATACAGTTATATATGTCAAAACTTCTGCATAGCCCAACTTTGGAAAGCGTAAAAATGGTTGAAAGAACCATAAAAAAGTACTCGCAAGAATATACAAAGTATCAGCTATGGAAGAAACTACCTAAGAAGATGATGTATCAGACATATTGTCAAATATTTGATTATTTACTGGAAAATAACCGAATAATGATTGATAAGTCTGATGGCATTGTATTTTGGACCTGGAATCCGGAGAGAATAAAAGATCTGGAAAGACGAGGTTTGATTTACAATGCAAAAAATTATGATTAGATTTATTTCTGAAAAATTAAGTTCCGAAATATTAAAACTCGAAAAAGGAAGCTTTGAAGATAAAAAATTGTATTATTTTATTAATAGAGCGTTTAAAGATATTGAAAATGATTTAACTTCTTGTATTAGAATTCCAAAAAAATTATGGCCTAAAAATTACAGAAAATACGCTACGAATAATCTTTGGAAATATGATTTACCAAATGGGTGGAGAATAATATTCTTTCTTGAAACAGACGAAATTAAAGTTGTAGCGATTATTCTTGAATGGTTTTCTCACAAAGATTATGAAAAGAGGTTCAAATATTGACAGATGTTCTTTATAATATGAAGAAAGAAATACTTCGCCGAAAATTATCTCCTAGAACTGTTAAAACTTATTTACAATGTGTTAAGATGTTTCTGCTTGCAAACAAAGATAAAGCGCCAAAAGAATTATGCATCGATCATTTCTATCTCGATGTTTAAGCCTTCAGGGATTGGAACCCTCATGATTAATCTTAAAGCTCTTTCATCAATACCAAGATCAATAAGTCTTTTATGAACTCTCATTTCATAACGATCCCACGTAGCTGTACCATTGCCACAAGGACTTTTTCTAGTAGTTAATTTTAATTTTTTTGTAGGTAAAGGTATCGGTCCCTTTATGATAACACCAGTCTTTTCTGCAATTCCTTTAATGTAATCACATGTAGCATTAATCTTTTCAATATCCGTACTTGCTAATTTTACTCTTGCTCTCTGCATTTTTATTACCTACCACCATGATAAATATTAACTCACCATGAAAAAAAATAAAAATAAAAAAATAAGGCTTATGCCTTTCTTTTTAGTTCAATACACATACCAGCAGCAACTGTTGCACCGGAATCCCTAACTGCAAATCTTGCAAGCTTTGGATTATCCTTTTGCTTTTCAATTACTAAAGGTTGTATTGGCTTTAATGTAACTATTGCTGCGTCTCCATTCTTTGCTTGTCAATTTGTAAAATTAGACAAGAAACTAAATCCTGTAATACTTCACCAGTTGCAGGATTTAGTTTCTTGTCTAATTTTACAAATTGACAAGCAACCTGAGCTGTATGAATGTGGAAAACAGGCGTGTATCCTACAGTTATAACACTTGGATGATTCAAAACTACTATTTGAGCTTGGAATTCTTCAGCAACAGGCGCTGGTGCCTCTGCAGGACCAATAACATCTCCTCTTGCAACATCCTTCTTACCAAATCCTCTAATGCTTAAACCAACGTTGTCTCCTGGTTCAGCTTGTGGATAAGACTCGTGATGCATCTCTATGCTCTTAACTTCTCCTGGAACACCTTTTCCTTCTCTTCCAGGCATAGCTATAACTTTTTGACCAACCTTCATTATTCCTGTTTCAATCTTTCCAACTGGAACAACACCTATTCCTGTGATGTTGTATACATCTTGAATTGGCATTCTTAATGGAAGATCTGTTGGTTTTTCAGGTGCATTCAATGAATTCATTGTATCAAGCAAAGTACCAGCTGTGTACCAACCAAGGTGCTCTGATTTTTTAACAACATTGTCTCCCTTTAATGAAGCAACTGGAACGAATGGAATTTTTTCTGGATTCATTCCAACAGATTTTAACATTGGACTTAACATGGTTTTTATTCTGTTGTATGCATCTTGTGAATAATTTTCAGCATCCATCTTATTTATTGCAATTATCATTTGACCTACACCAAGAGTCTTGGAAAGGAATAAATGCTCCTTAGTTTGAGGCTGAACTTCCTTATCTGTTGCAGAAACAACTAAAACAGCAGCATCCGCTTGAGATGCTCCAGTAATCATGTTCTTTACGAAGTCTCTGTGTCCAGGTGCGTCAATTATTGTAAAATCAAATTTGTCAGAAGTAAACTTCTTGTGAGCCAAATCAATTGTAACTCCTCTTTCTCTCTCTTCTTTCAAATTATCCATAACGAAAGCAAACTCAAAACCACCTTTTCCTAATTCTTGAGCTTTTTCTTTTAATTTTCTCATTGCTTGTTCATCTATGTTACCAGAATCAAACAATAATCTACCTACAGTTGTAGACTTACCTGCATCTACGTGTCCTATGAATACCAAATTGATGTGTGGTTTATCTTTTGCCATTTTATTTCCTCCTCTAAAATAATTTTCTTTTAATTTTTTATTTTTAACTATTTAATTTTTTAACAGTACAAAACCCGTCTTCGACAAGTTTAACCTATATCGCAGGAATTAATATCTGTTTATAAAGGTTTGGATTCTTTTTAGAGATAAGCATAGAGAATAAATCTCTAAGCATTCTCACTTAAACCTTTTCTTTGTCTTATTCTCTGCACAACCTGATCTTGTTTTTCACCAGGCAATCTCTCGAATGACTGATCAACGATTGAAGACACACCTTTTCCTTCAGTCGATGATCTTAATTCAGATGCCCAACCAAACAACTCCATAACTGGAACAACTGCTTTAATACTAGCACCATCCTCTTCCATATTTATCTCAACGAGCTGTCCCCTCTTGGATGTTACAAGTTTAGATATTTCTCCAGTGTATTCTGCTGGCGCTTCAATCAACAAAGTTTGAAGTGGTTCAAATATGACTGGATTAGCCTGCATCATAGCACCTCTTATACCTTCTCTTACTGCAGGATAAACTTGTGCTGGACCTCTGTGAATAGCATCCTCGTGCAAAGACATATCGACAAGAGTTACTTTTACATTAATACAAGGCTCTCTTGCTAGAGGACCATTCATCATAACATCTTCAAACATGTCAAGAATCATTTCCTGAACTTCGATCATGTGAACTTGACCTCTAGTAGCATCCAAGTACAAACAACCCTTATACACATCTTTAACTTGATCTGCTTCCTTAGACTCCATACCGCTTTCAATTAAAGCATTTCTAAGATCAAGATTCTTCTTTTTAACCCTTCCTTCAGGAATATTTCCTTCCTTCAAAGCTTCTTTTAACTCCCCAGTAATCGGTTCAACAACAAAATAAAACTTGTTGTGTTTATTCGGAGATTTACCCTCAAAAGCTTCTCCTGAATTCTTAGTTACAGACTCTCTATAAACAACAATAGGAGGACTTGTTTTAATATCAACACCTTTTTCAGTTTTAATTCTATTCTCAATAATTTCGAGGTGCAATTCACCCATACCCATCATTAAGTTCTCTCCTGTTTCAGGATTAATAACAATTTTAATTGAAGGATCCTCTTTTGAAACCTTGCTTAGTACTTCAACAATCTTTGGAAGATCTTGTATTTTAACAGGCTCAACAGATTTAGTAATAACTGGTTCAAATATGTGCTTTAACTCTTCAAATGGTTCTTCAACATCAACAGTTACCGTTTCACCAGCACTACCCATTAAACCACCAACAGCAAGAACGTTTCCAGCTGGAAGCTCATCAACAAGTTCCGGTTTAATTCCTCTGTAAATATATACTGTCTGAATTCTTTGCTTTTGCTTAGCATTATTCAAATAAACTTCTTGACCTTGCTTAATTGTTCCAGAAAATAACCTTCCTGCAGCTAACTCTTTACCAGATTTAGGATCAATTATTATTCTAGTAATAACAAAACCTAGTTTTCCTTTAGGATTCATCTCCATTAAATCTTTACCAAATTCTGAGTCTTGATCTCCATGCCAGATCTTTGGAATTCTATACTTCTGAGCTTCTCTAGGCTCAGGAAGATGCTTAATTACCATATCTAAAATTACTTCATGAAGAGGAGCATTTTCCCAAATCCACTTTTCTCTTTGTTCAGCATCCATCTCAGTGTATGCTTTTTCTATATCCAAGAATTTTATGTTCTTCTTCTGCATGAAGCTAAAAGAAAGAGCCCAATTCTCCCTAGCACTACCAAAAGCAACACTACCATTAGCAATATCTACTTTCCATGCCTGCTTGAATTGAGGCTCAGCCATCTTCTCAATCAATCTATTGAATTTTATTATAAGATCAGCAAATCTTTGCTGAATTTGTTGAGGAGTATATTTTAACTCCTTGATTAATCTGTCAACTTTATTAATAAAAAGAACAGGTCTTACTCTTTCTTTAATCGCTTGCTTAAGAACAGTTTCTGTCTGCGGCATAATTCCCTCAACAGCACAAATAAGAACAATAGTTCCATCAACTGCTCTCATTGCTCTAGTTACGTTTCCGCCAAAATCAACGTGACCAGGAGTGTCAATAAGATTAATCAAATATTCTTTATCATGATACTCGTGAACCATAGAAACATTAGCTGCATCAACAGTCATTAATCTTTCCTGTTCATCTTTATGCTGCCAAGTAGCCATACCTTTTTCTAAGTCTCCTGCACTAGCTTCAGACATAAGACCTGCAGCTGCAAGAAGATTATCAGTAAAAGCAGTCTTACCATGGTGAATATGTGCAGACGTACAAATATTTCTTATGTATGTTGGGTTTTCAACAATTCTCTTAACTTTGTCAATCATTTTTTCATTAGCCATTTTCTTACCTCATATTTTCAATCAATATTTTATTCCTTATTTTTTATAAATCGGATCCAATATTTTAATGCAAATATTTATTACATTAAACTCAGGATCATTAATATCTTTATTAGCATCAATCTCAAATAAAACTCCTTTCTTTTTGTAATAATCAACAAGTGGAAGAGTTTCTTTTCTGTAAACAACAAGCCTCTCTTTAACAACTTCCGGCTTTTCATCCTCACGCTGATATGTTTCACCGCCACACTTATCACAAACACCTTCAACTTTTGAAGGAATATTTTTTATGTGATAAATCGCTTTACATTTTTTACAAGTTCTTCTTCCAGAAATTCTATTAATTATAACTCTTTCATCCGCATTAAAAAAAAGAACGGCATCAACTCCATCAATCACATCAAATTCTCTTGCTTGAGCCATAGTTCTTGGAAAACCATCTAAAAAATAACCTTTCTTTACATCACTCTGCTTTAATCTTTCTCTAACCATTTCAATAGTTATTGAATCCGGAATCAATTCTCCAGTCTTCATTAACTCACTTACTCTTAACCCTAATTCAGTCTTATTTTTTACATTTTCCCTAAATAAGTCACCAGTAGATATATGTGGAACATCATATCTCTCTATTAATTTTTGAGTATATGTTCCTTTACCCGTTCCAGGTGGACCTAAAAGCACAACTCTCATTTTGTTACCCTCACTTACATCATCACTGATTCATTCAAATTTTTATGATTCATCATACAAGTTTTTATTCAATTTTACGTCATATTTTGTTTACAAATAAAAAACTAATTTTTAGTTAATGATCCTTTTCTGTAATGGAATCTTGTATCCGCCCTATCATAATTGTGAAGTTCATCCGGCCTAAACCAAAGTTTTACTTCTTTCTCAGCATCCTTAAGATCCCCACTAGCGTGAATCACAGTAATTATAGGCCTATCAGACACATTAGCAAGAGCATAAGTATCATGAGAATAATCTCCTCTTATTGTACCTGGAGGTGCCTGTTCAACATTAGTAGGACCAACAAGTTTTCTTACAACATTAACTGCATTGTGTCCCTCTAGCACCATCGCTATAACAGGAAGAATCATCATGTCTTGAACGAGGCCATCAACAATCTCACTACCTGCTTTTTTAGGATCATAACCATCAGGATAACCCTTATTTTTTATTATACCCTTGCCTTTTTCTATTAACCACTCATCATCTTTATAATAATGTTCTCTGAGCTTATCTTCTGGAGCAAAAATCATTTTCATCCCAACAATTTTTAAGCCCACCTTTTCAAATCTAGAAATTATATCTCCGATTATACCTCTAGCAACAGCATCTGGTTTTAGTATAACTAATGTTCTTTCATTCATCATTTTTGCACCCTCTATTCGAGACATATACTTAAAACATTAAAACATCTCGACAATGTTTTTATCGCGATTAGTGCAAGATCATGTTGACCTTGCAACACAATACTCCGACATAATAATCTATCTTAATAAAATAAAAATAAAAAAACAATTATTGTTTTAGACCTTTTTTGACTGCTTGATACTCCCCAGTCCATTTAGTAGTTCTAGACTTTCTATTAAGTTTCAACATGTTCTTTTCACATTTAGTTGAACAAAAGTCAAGAATCTTTCCATCAGTCTTAACATACATTTTTCCTGTGCCTTTAGGAATGCTTACCTTACAAAAATCACATTTTGCCATTCTTTCACCACGTTAAACTACAATTAATTATTGCCTCTGCCTGCCTTGTTCAAAGGCCTTGCTTCTATTTCAGTTTCTCTTAACATCAATATATCTCCCTTTTGTACAGGACCCTTAACATTTCTTCTCAAAATCTTGTTCTTATCTCTGCCCTCAAGAATTTTGCATCTTACCTGAATAGCTTCGCCCCTAGTACCAGTTCTTCCTACAACCTCTTCAACACTTGCAGGAACTGCAGGTGAAAAGCTTACTCCGCCTTTTGTTTCATCAGCCATTTTAACACCTTCAAATATTTTAAATTTAAATCCTAATCTTTAAATCTCAGCATGATCAAAAAAAATCATTGAAATTCTTTCAGTAAATCTTTTGCATCGCCAGCATCAACTATTGCAACTGCAACTGTTGAAACAGGAAGACCTGCTGCTGCGCCTAACTCTTCTCTTGAAGGAACTTCAACATAAGGTATTTTTTTCTCTTTACACAACATAGGAATATGCATCACTATCTCTCTAGGAGAAACATCTTGTGCAACAACAACCAATTTAGCTTGACCTTTTTCTACTGCTTTTGTCACTTCATTGGTTCCTTTCTTTAACTTTCCAGATTTTTTAGCAACTTCTATTGCTTGATATGCTTTTTCTGACATCTTATTACCTCCACGACGATTCTAAGAGATCTTGCTTTAATTTTTATAGAAAAGCTACCTCTCTCTGCAAGAAAATCTTGCATCATTAATCATTGGTAAGACGAAGAACATTAGATTCATTTATAAATATTTCTACAACTCAAACTTGATGAAATAATTGATAAAAAACATCATAAAAATCAAAAATCTTAAAAAAAATCTTCAATAAAAAACCTAAAAAAAATTAATTAACAAGTCCAAACATAAGTGCAACAATAAACGTCATCGACAAGAGATACAAAATGTTATTTATGTATCTATCATTCCAAGACATTTTGTTTTTTAGAACCTTAAGATATTTTACTCTAGAATTCAGAGTTACCTTTGCTCTTTTGTTTTCCGAATGAGCCACTCGTTCATAATCAATCATTCCTTTTAAAAAAAGAACAATCATAACTAAAAGAAGAACTTGAATGTTCATAGAAACAATTGCTCCACCCAAAAGTAATGGCAAAAACATAAAATACTTTTCTTGAACTGAATCAGTAAACATAAGCAACAAAATAATTATGGCTAAGAAACTTGAAAGCAAATATCCTGCTTGTGAATACAGAAGAAAGAACAACGCCGTGGCTACAAGAACATTAGCAATCGCTTTTGTCGTCATTTTGGTAGAATCTATTTCAGATAAAGCCATTGCTGGAACTATTCCTCCTGCTAAATAAGCAAGCGCTCCTAAAAACATAATTATAGCATTATAAAACATACTTTGTAACATGTTCAGCCCCCACAATAAATCCCTTCTCCAATCAACAAGTCAGACCCCGTACCAATAGAATAACTATTATTTACTTGCACTAAACTGTCAAAATCATCAACTACAACTATGCAAAATTCTCCTTTTGCACCGAATTCGGCTTTAAGTTCATCATAGCTCATACTGTACAGAACAGCGAGTTCCTCAGAAGAAATATCATTTCCAGATATTACTTTAGGAAGCTTTTCAGCAGGATTATTAACTGAGTCAAGTCTGGTCAAGATTTTATCTGCATCACTTCTTAACACAGTTTCCTGAGTCGGCTTTGTTGAGAGCAATGAATACACAATAACCAGCAAAAGAAGAAAAAGAACAACTCCTATTATAAGATCTAAAGACCACGTTTGACCTTTTTTTTCAAATCTGAATCTAGATTGATTAATTGACTGATTACTAGACTGCATAGATTGTTTCCTAGACTTTTCCTTAGACCATTTCAAAGCATTTCCTCTTTTTTAAGTTTCATTTCTTGTTATTTACCTCTTCTTCATCTTTTAAATATTTTGCTAAACAAAATGGATGAAATAAACTTAAAGAGAAAATAAAAAGAAGATAAACAGAAAATAGGCTTCTGCCCTTGTACTAAAAAATGCTAAAAATGCTAAAAATACCAGAAAATGTGAACTACACAAAACACAAATCTGAACTAAAAGTATATAAATTTTTGGAAAAAAACAGAAAAATAGCGAAACATTTAAATATAAGGAACAAGCATCATTTATAAAACTTACATTTATTTTATTGTTACTAAGTGATAATAAAACACGGATGAAGCGTTTGTCGACGAAACGTTGGGGGGATTTTTATGTCTAAATACGTTAAGAAATGCCCAGAATGTGGCTCAGTTAATCTTCTTTGGAATAAAGAAAAAGGCGAAATAATATGTAAAGAATGTGGTCTCGTTCTAGAAGAAAAAATGGTTGATTTCGACCAAGAATGGAGAGAATTTGATAGCGAAGCAGCCGCAAACAAAAGAAGAACCGGCGCTCCAATGTCATACACGCAGTTCGACCAAGGATTAGGAACAGAAGTAGGAACAAAAGCAGATTTCTACAAACTAGGCGGAAAGTCAAAAAACAAATTTTTCAGATTAAGAAAATGGCAACAAAGAATAAGCACAGCAATAGAAAGAAATCTAAAACTTGCGCTTGCTGAACTAAAGAGAGTTTCATCCTATCTAAAACTACCAGGATCGGTAGAAGAAGAAGCATCAAGAATATACACTCTAGCAGTACAAAGAGGACTAGTACGTGGAAGAAGCATGGAATCAGTAGTAGCAGGATCATTATATGCTGCATGCAGAAGACACGATGTGCCAAGAACACTAGATGAATTAAGCGAAGCATCAGGTGTTGAAAAAAAAGAAATAGGAAGAACCTATAGATTCATAACTAGAGAACTGGGAATAAAAATACTTCCAAGCAATCCCTCTGACTACATAGCAAGATTCGCATCAAGCTTAAGATTAAGCCCTGAAGCACAAACCAAATCTGTTGAAATAATAGAAGAAGCACAAAAAGTAGAATTAACAAGCGGAAGAGGACCGACCGGAATAGCAGCAGCAGCACTATACGTAGCAGCACTCTTAAACGGAGAAAAAAGAACACAAAGAGAAGTAGCAGACGTAGCAGGAGTAACAGAAGTAACAATAAGAAACAGATACAAAGAACTTCTAGATGAATTAGGACTAGAAAAAGAAATAAAGAAAATAAAAAAGAAAAGCGGACTATAAAAATGCTTTTCTAATTTCTTCTTTTATTTTATTAAAATCAGAATCACTTAAACTCTTTTTATAATTCTCAGCTAAAAAAGAAATTTTTTCACGTTCTAGCAAAACACATGCTTCAGCCAATAGATTTCGCATCCTTCCTTTAACAAGAAACTGACAAAACTGAGTCACATTCTTTGGCTTGATTGTAAATCTACAACGCTCAAAATCAATAATGAAAACATCTAAATTACTCGTAACCAATAAATCTTTATGAGGATTAGTCATCTCATATTTATTAAAACCCAAAAGATCCATTCGCCTACACTGATCCAAAACACACATAATTATTGACAACAAATCATCCTTATAATGAGCATAATTCTTATTATCGCCCATCCAATCAAATATTGATTTACCCTCAACAAAATCCCTAATCATATATTCATTCTTATCATCATAATAAAGAAATCTAGGTCCAACATTAACACCATTCAAAATTTGATTATTTTTAGCTTCCTTAAGAATAGTTCCAACAGCATCACTGGAAGAATTCGCTGTCTTTAACAGAAATTTTCTATTATTAACCTGGGCAACATAAACGAAGCCACGCTTGCCTTTAGCCAAAAATTTCTTGTTTTTCCAAATAAACATAGCCTCTTCCAAAGATAAAACATTCTTCATAAAAAAAAGTAAAGCACAACAAATTTAAAATGCTTTGTAAATAAGAATATCCTCAAAGAAAATATGTTCTTTAGCTACAACCTCAAACTTAAACCCATTCTCCTGCATAAAATCTTCCAATTTATCAAGTTTAGCATGAGAACTAGCAACAAAAAAAACAACGCCTTGCTCAGATAAAAAGAACCTTACTTTCTCTAAAAACTTTTTAGTTACTATAATACCATCTTCACCACCATATAACTCACGATCATCAGAATCATCATCTCCTTTTGGAAGATATGGTGGATTAAAAACTGCTAAATCAAATTTTCCTTTGAATCTATTTGGAACCGCATCAAATAAATCACTAAAAAACACATCTATCTTATCAGCCATGCCTTTTCTAACAACTTCATCTTTCAAATATTTGACTACTTCTTTATCCACATCAACCATAACCACATGAGAAACCAAATCCGCAACAGAAAATCCCTGAATTCCTGAACCAGAACCCATATCCAAGAAAAACTTTACATCGTTCTTTGTGTCTTTACCCTTCTTTTTATCTTTACAATAATTTAAAACAACATCCCTCAGCAAATATGAATCTTCTTGTGGTTCATACATATTAAACGCCTCGAAGCATCACAGCTAATCCTCTTCAGTCTCTGAAGGCTCAGAAAACGAGCCGGAAGCAGATTTCCTATTTTTTAAGAAAATAGAATCCACCTCTTTTATATATTCCCTCACTCTTGAAAGTATTGATTCTAAATAATAACGCTCTATTTTTTCATCAAATATATCTGATAAAAATTCATTCTCATTAACCCTGTAGGAATTACCAACTTTCTCTATAATGAACAAATCCCTTAATCTTAAAACCTGTCTTCTAATATTTGAAGGAGCTATACCTAAAAGAGGCAGACCCAAGTTTTTTCTATTTTCTACAGTCATTCTTTCTATATCTTGACTAGATATAAGTTCTTTGGAAGAAGCATTATCCAATAAAACCTGTAAAACATCAACAACCACGTCTCTAGAATCTCCAGGCTGAAGAAGACCTAAAGAAAGACATAATTTTCTAACCAATTCCCTTCTAGACAAACCCTGAGGTTTTTCGTACTTTCTTAAAGTCAACTCCGCTAAAGGAGTGTCTCTTGATATTGATTTAGCCATAAACTATTAACACACTTACAAAAATATATAAATATTTCTAAATATGAATAAGCATGTATTGAAACTTTTAATCAAAGCATTTAATCAAAATATCAGTAAATCATTAGTAAAATATCCGCAAATATTGGAAAAATCAAGAACAAAAAAAGAAAAATAGAAAAAAAAGAAAAAAAGCACAACCATGAAAAAAAAAGAAAAACAAGACAATAAAAAACAAGACAAAAACTCAAACATAAACGAAAGTTCAAAAGAAGTTTCAAAAAAAGAAATAAAAGAAACAGAACAAAACAAAGAAACTAAATTATTCTCTAATCTAAGTAAAGAACCAACAATAAGCAAATACAAAAAAAGAATTTTCATAACAATAATGCTAATACTTATTATAGGCACACTATTAACACTTGGCTGGATTCTTTTAAAAGCTAAACTTCTTGTCGATGAAGATATAATTGTAAAAACAGACAAAACATACATATCAGAAACACTAAAGTATGGTCAAAACACAAATATAACAATAACTTCAGATATAAAAACAGCAATCATGTGCGAATCTCAATGTACAATCAATCTAAAAAAAATAGATACTGGCGAAATAATAAAGACCAACACAGAAATAATAAAGAATAGTAGAGAACTCAAAACCACCTTAGATATAACTGCAAATAAACTCGGCTACGGTCAGGAATTATATTCCTATCAAATTTCTTGTACAAATATGTACTCCAGCATATGTCCTGCACCAGACTCTCGTGTAGAAAAAAATGCTCTGATAAGTATAAACTATGAACCAAACGAATTACAATTACAAGCAAAAGGAGAACTAGAAAAAACGTTAACTCAAACACTCACAAATCTTATAACAACAAAAACAACCTTGGACCAAAACGAAGAATACCTAAAACAAACAAGCTTATCAAATACAAGCACCCTACAAGAAACAAACGACGTACTAAAAAAAGCGGAGAACACCTATTCTAAATTTATAGAAGACTTAAATAAAGAAGAAATAATAGACTACATAAATATACAAAAAAGAATAGCTGAGTCTAACATCCTTTCAAGAACCAACACATTACTAAACCAAACACAAGAATTAAATTCAGAAATAAAACAAGCAGTACAAAACCATAATGAAGCACTTGAAAAAGTAAACCGAATACTAAACGAAAAACTTCTGATTGACAAAATCATACAGACAACGAGTATAAACACACTTTCTAATACAACAAACATTTCTGATCTATACTTAGACATACAGAAAAACACCAATATAGTTATAAAAGAATTGAACGACAAAAACATAACGTCCTACAAAGATATAATAATAAAACTAAACACAACATTAGCACAAATAGAATCATTAAAAAAACAATACTCTGATGTATTTTATACAACACACACAATAACAAAAATAAAACTCGACTTAATAAAAACAAGCATATGCATATCTGAATCAACATCTGAAGACTGCAGATCTTTTGAAAATGCCACTACCAACAATCTAACACTAACAAATCAAATAAATCTTAATGTCGAATCTTGCAAAGAAATAGACACTCTAATGAAAGACTATTTACAAACTAAATCCGCTCAAGAAACAAAAAGAGAAACCCTAAGTGCATTAGAACTAATAGAAGTAGATAAAGAAAAAACAACAATAGATTATTCTATAATAACACAAGTCATACAAAACAAATACTCAAATGATTCCAAATTGCCTGATGAAATAAACATAATAAAAGAAAGAATCAAAAATAAACTAATCAACACATACAACGCAACTCTCCCTACGCAGCCAGACTATTATCCTGAAAATCATAACTCCACTAAAGCCAGCTTATCTTTACCCTTAGATTCTGATGAAGAACAAAGATTCATTGAATTAGCAAAACTATGCGTACAAAACAACTCAACAATTATTTTTTCAAATATTTACAAAGAAGAGATAATAATACAGCCCCCGATAAAAGTAAACTCCTCAGAATACAAACTAAAAGAAATAAAACCCGTATGCTGCGCATACAACACCTGCAGAATATGCATAGAAAATGCTACATCAACAAAAAACCCATTGCTTTTGATTCACGGGCATTCTTTTTATAAAAAACACACTCCTGATTATTCAACAAACATATTCAGCTCAATGCAAAATAAATTAGAAGAAGATGAACTTTACATTCCTGCAGCAATATTAACATCAGATAAACAACCTTATCTATTAGACAAACAAGAATTTGGTAAAAATCCTGTTCCAATTGTCGCAAAAGGAACCTATTATTACGTAGCACTTTTTGATGGCACAAACTACATACCAAAAATAAGCAAAAGCGAAAATATAGACACATATGCAATAAGATTAAAAGAAGTAGTAGACGAACTAAAATATATAACTGGTCGGGACAAAATAGATGTTATTGCACACTCCATGGGAGGTCTTGTTATTATAAGATACATGCAATTGTTTGGAGAAGAAAGCATAGGTAAAGTAATTTTAATCGGAACACCAACCAAAGGAATAGACAACAGAATGCATAGTTTTTGTAAGCTATTAGGCTATGAGAAAGAATGCGACGACATGCAACAGAATAGCACAATAATACAAACAATAAATGACCCTAACAAAAAAATAAAAACACAAAAAATATACACAATAATAGGAATTGGATGTCCGATGGACAACAACGAACTAGGCGATGGAATAGTAACTAAAGAAAGTGCAACTATAATTACTGCAAACAACTACATAATTAATGGCACTTGCCCGATAGCAGACTTTCCACTACATAATGACATGCTATACCCTGAGAAATACCCCGAGGCATATGATATAATAAAAGAAATATTAACAAAATAAATTAACTTAATAAAACAAACATATAGAGCAATACAACAAAATACTTAGACAACTTTTAAACCTAAAATTACAGAAGACTTATTAACAACAATTTCCTTAAACTCAGCATCCATATTAGAGACTAAATCATTAGCCTGGACTTGAGCAAGCAAATCTGCTTTAAATGAATCAATAGCAGACCACACAAAAGAATCCTCTGTTTTCAAAAACAACAAAATTCTATCTTTCACAGTAAGATTTTTCTCTTTTCTGTAACCATTTATCTTTCTTATTAAATCCCTTATTATACCCTCTTTCAACAAATCATCATCAAGAGAAGTATCAAGTTCGCAAGAAAGCTCCTCGTTCTCAGAAATAACAACAACTGATTTAACATTAACTTCCTCTTTTATAATATTCACGTACTCTTGAGAAAGCGTTAAATTATTTCTTTTAACAGTAAGTGTTTTTAATGCTTGTCTTATGGGCATCTTAACCTTTTCACGCTCATCTAAAGCTTTACTCACAATTTCTCTAACTTCATCCATTGAATGATGAAGTGACTCTTTTATTTTATCAATATTATATGTCGGCCAGTCTTCTAGATGAACTGATTCTTTCAAATCAGCATTTTTGCTTTTAAGCAACAAATATATCTCCTCAGATATGAAAGGAGATATTGGTGCTAAAACTAAAGATAATCTCTTAAGAACAAAAGCCAAAGTCCTTACAGCCTGCTGTTTTTCTTCAAAAGATTCACTTTTAAACCTAGCTCTGCTTCTTCTTACAAACCAAGTTGAAACTTCATCAACAAAATCAACTATCTTTTGACAAACAGTAGCAGAATCATAATCTTCATAAGAATTAGTTACATCTCTTAATAAAAGGTGCGTTTTACTTATTATCCAAACATCAAGCACATTTTTTGAAGAATCATTATCGAAATCAGAATTATCCTTAGAGAATAATTCATAGAACTTTAAAACATTCTCAACAATCAAAACAACCTTTCTATATATCTCTTTAACATTATCCTCTTTAAAATTAAGATCTTGAGCACGCATTAAAGGAGAAGACATCAAATAAAATCTTAGAGAATCAGCACCATACTCTTCGAATAATTTATTAGGATCAGGGAAATTATTCTTTGACTTAGACATCTTTGAACCATCAGCAGCAAGCACAGTTCCGCTAACAACAACATTCTTAAAAGGAGCCTTATCAAATAATATTACAGATAAAACATGCATATAATAAAACCAAGCCCTTACTTGAGCAATATATTCTGAAACAAAATCACAAGGAAAATTATCTTTAAACCAATCTTCATTCTCGAAGGGATAATGCTTCGCCGCATAAGGCATACTTCCGGATTCAAACCAACAATCAAGAACTTCAGGAATTCTTGACATGGATGAACCACAACTACACTTAAGTTTGATATTATCAACAACGTGCTTATGCAAATCAACATCAGAAGAGACATTTTCTTCTGCTTTTTCCCTTAACTCAGAAATACTTCCAATAACCTCTATATTTCTACATTCAGAAGAGTCACATTTCCAAACAGGAATAGCCGTAGCCCAAAATCTATTTCTTGAAATACTCCAATCAGGAGCAGTCTCTAAAATATTCTTAAATCTACCGTCTTGCAAGTGATCAGGATACCAATTTATCTCCTTATTTTTCTCAAGCAACCTACTTTTTATTTTCTGAATATTAACAAACCATGAATCAACAGCATTGTAAAACAAAGGAGTTTCACACCTATAGCAAAAAGGATAAGAGTGCGTGTAATTAAAAACCTCGAACAACAACCCTCTATCATCAAGATCATCTATAACTAATGAATCTGCTTTCTTAAACCAAACACCCATCCACTTATCAGGCCCTAAAACCAAACCGCCATGATTTCCAACATGCTGTATTACCGGAAGATCATACTTTTTAATCATCTCGTAATCAAATTCACCGTATATTGCCATATGAACAATACCTGTACCTTCCTCTGCTGAAACATCATTCCCGCCGTTGATAACATAATGACC
The DNA here is from genome assembly GCA_964548665.1 of uncultured Methanosarcinales archaeon. Taxonomy (GTDB): domain Archaea; phylum Nanobdellota; class Nanobdellia; order Woesearchaeales; family 21-14-0-10-32-9; genus 21-14-0-10-32-9. The sequence goes on along the minus strand of CAZJQL010000002.1, from coordinate 6,242 downwards.
TTTTTTATCAGAAGATACTGGATATAATGGCTCATATTCCAAACCCAAGAGCTTCTCTCCTTTGAACTCAGAGATTATATCAACATCGTATTTTAATGAAGAAACTCTGTCTTTTGCTAAAATAATCTTTTCACCATAAAGTTCTACTTCAACATAAACTAATTCAGGATTAACCGCTAAGGCAACATTACCAACAAGCGTCCAAGGAGTAGTAGTCCAAGCAACCAAAAAAGTTTTCTCTCTACCTTTTACTTTGAATTTAGCAGTTAAAGATTTTTCAGTAACATCTTTATAACTATTGTCCATAGCTATTTCCGAATTAGATAAAGGAGTCTGACATCTCGGACAATAAAGAAGTATTTTCTTTCCCTCATAAATAAAATCTTCATCATACAATCTCTTAAATATGTGCCATACAGACTCCATATACGCATTATCCATGGTCTTATAAGAATTATCAAATTCAATCCACTTACCCATCCTTCTTACAGTCTTCTTCCACTCATCAGCAAAAAACAAAACCTTAGATCTGCAAGATTCATTAAATTTATCAACACCCATACTCTCTATTTGTTTCTTATCAGAAATATTAAGATCCTTCTCAACTATATTCTCTATAGGCAAACCATGACAGTCCCAACCCCATCTTCTCTCAACCCTAAAACCTTTCATGGTCCAGAATCTTGGAAAAACATCTTTACTAGTTAAACCAAGAATGTGCCCATAATGAGGAAGTCCGGTAGCAAAAGGAGGACCATCGTAAAAAACATACTGCTTGTTCACAGGACGCAAAGTAACCGACTTCTCAAATATTTTGTTTGCTTCCCAAAACGCTACAATTTCCTTTTCTTTATCACTTCTAGACAAAATGAACCCTCTAGTTTAATTCAAGATTACCGTAAAACACACGTCTTGCCAAACCACAACGCACAATACAACTAAACACACAACATATTTAGACACAACAAAGTGTTTTAAGGTAATTAGAGCAAACGTCTAGCTTATATAAATATTTTCCTTGAAAATCAGCTGACGCTAGCTATTATGTTTCCTTCAGAAGTCACAGGAAAGCTTCTTCCTGTTCTTAAAAACTGAACAGAAACAGGCAATCTTATTTTTTCACCTAAAAGATAAGGTTTTTGTAAATCACAACTTACAAGAAAGGTTTCTCCAGAACTAACAAGAATATTAGGTGTTGTTTCAAAAGTCTCATTATCTTGTCTACATGAAAACTTAGTTATATTAATTGTTGAGCCATCAGTATTTTTCAAAGACACATTAACAATGCCTGATTCGTTTAATTTTGCATCTATGCATGAAAATGAATCTAAAAAAGTGCATGAATCTGCAATAGAATCCTGAGGTCTCCAAGAGAATGTAAGAACAAGCGCAGCAATCACTATTCCTATTGTGAGCAAAACCCAACCATAAGTCATAAGAAACTCAGTTGAAGCTTGGCCTTTCTTTTTACCTGAAAAAATCATAAAAACATTTAAAAAGTTCTACTTTAAAAATATTTCTAATACTAAATAACCTTAAAAATAAATTTTGGTGATATATTGAAGAAACTTAAGCTTGATTATGAATTGAGAACAACTCATTCTTTAACAAAAAAATTCTTACAAATAATAACATACCCTGGCATATTATTAATAACCACAATATTCAGCATAATAAAACTATTAATTCCATTCTGGAAATACAATAATCTATATACCTGGGATATGGCAGGACAGCTATTCAACACCTGGTTCTTGAAAGAATATATTTACCCCGCAATAATAGGTTGGAACCCTTTCTTTTATGCAGGATACCCTCAAAACCACTTTTATCCTCCTTTATTCTCATATATTTCTTCTACGCTCTCGTTCGTTTTTAGCATAGAAAATTCCATAAAGATACTTGTCACCATAATAATACTTCTAACCCCAATATCAATTTATTATTTTCTGAGATCGCTGGAAATTCAAAAAACAAAAGCATCTCTGATTACAGGAATAGTTTATTGTGCGTTGTACTTTATACGACCAGAATATGCGCACTTCGGAGGAGACTTTTATTCAACATTCAATGTTGGTTTGTTCTCAAATGCACTAGGATTTGTGCTAGTGTTTTTTTATTTGGGCACGTTAATAGCAGGATTGAAAAAAGAAAAATATATACTGCCCTCAATTTTATTTACACTTCTTATCCTAAGCCACATATTCAGCGCAGTTTTTGCAGCAATAATAGGCGCATCAATTCTATTTATAAGATTTCTAAAAAACAGAAAAAAAACATTCATTTTTTCAGTCAAGCATTATTTGATGACATTCGGACTTAGTGCATTTTGGACACTTCCATTTCTGTTCAAAATAAACAATTCAGTCACCAATAAATCTTCATTAAATCCATTCATATTCTACGTCATATTAACAGTGGCAACTATACTTATAATAAAACTGTTCATCACAAAAAAATTGAACGAAGACATATTAGAGATTGCATTTGCTAGTGCAATCCTGAGTGCATTAATAATAATAGTTTATGAGTTTACAAACATCCCCTTGCACCACTATAGATTTATATTTTTAACATTTGTTTTATTTATAATAATGCTATTCTACTTTATGGATGAACACAACATATTTTTACAAGGATTTATTTCTGTTGCACTTTTATTTCTTTTGTTTACCTTCCCCAACCTTCAAACAGAAGGAACATTGTCTCCAAGTTTAAATTTTAGTTTCAATGCGAGTCCGGCAGAAAGAATATACATAATAGCAAAACCCACTGAGCAAATTAATTCTCATCAACTTCAACACCAAATAACAAAAGAATACAGAGCCAATTCCTTAAAAGGACTGTATGTGGAATCGACACCAACATCAGTATTTGTAATACACCTTGAAAAACAAATAGATGAAAAAGCTATGCATTGGGGAATAGATATAAATTATGACTTAATAACTGCAAACTTAAGTAAAGACGTCCTTGAAACTCAGTTAAAATATCTAAATATAAATAAAATCATATCCACAAAAAATAAAACAGGCGTAGGAATAGAAACACAAGCAATACAAGCAACATTTTATAGTCCTAATTATCAAAAAACATTCACTGATTTTTATTTATATGAGCTAAACAACACAAGTTTAATAGAAGTTCTTAACAAAAAACCATACTTTGTAGAAACAAATAACTGGATCAATGAATCTCTTTACTGGTTTATGAGCGAAAATATAACCAAAACAATGCTTGTGTTTGAAAAAGTTCCAGATAATATTGGAACAGGTCATGAAACCATAAAACTGAATAAAATAACTCCTACAAATAATGAAATAGAATTCTTCGTAGATTCAGAACAAGATGTTCCCATAATAATAAAAATATCTTACTTTCCTAATTGGAAAGCATACTCTGAAAATAAATCAATAAAAATATACAGGACTTCACCAAACATAATGCTGATATACGGACACGGAGATATAACTTTAAAATACGAACTCCTAACGATAGACAAAATTTCATACACCATAAGCATAATCACAGCAATAATATTGACATACCTATCATATTTAACTTTTTCAAGAAAAACAAAAGATAAAAAACATGAAACAAAACGAGAATAAAGAAAAAATAGAACTTTTAAAAAAAATAAGTCCTGCACTAGTTTTAACAACTATTTTAATAATAAACATACTAATAGTTCTCAAAACACCCTACATACTAACAGGAGACGAATTATTTTATTATGACCAAGCACAAAAAATAAAACAAGGAGAGTTTGCGTATTTTGACAACACCCAACCATTCGCATACCCTCTATTACTTGCATCAATTCCTTCAGACAATGTGCTCTTTTTAAGAATGCTAAGCCCAATCATTTTTGTAATAGGCCTATATTTCCTGTTCAAAATAACCGAACACATGATGAACAAAACTGCAGGACTATTAACAATAACAATAGCAGGTCTTGCCAAGTTCTCCCTTCAAATATCAACATTAATGCTAACGGAAGCCTTATTTGTTCTCACAGCATCTGCATCGATGTGGTTCTTCATAAAAACAATAAGTGAAGATAAAAACAAAAATTTTATTTATCTTTTTTTCTGGTTATCTTTAGCTATACAAACAAAAATAACAAACTTAGTAATACCCTTTGCATTTTTGTTTTATTTAATAGCTTATGAACCACAAAAATTTAACGTAAAAATAACATCAACAATAATATTATCAATTCTCAGCCTGGCACCATATTTAATTCTTACAAAAGGAAAATTCTTATTAGAGAAAGTTATGATTGAGAATACTCGAATATTACCCTCAGGCTTTTTGGTTGTAACAACCGCAGTGTTCTACTTCACAATACCCTTTGTTATTCTTTTAGCTTATTTGCTTTTCTTTTACAAAGCAAAAAATCAAGAAAAACTATTCACAACACTCGCTTTTTTATACATAGTATTTTTAATTGCATCAAAAACAATCCTCTATCCGAGACACATGTATCCTTTTTTCTTTTTCTTAATACCATTAATAGTGATAGGTGTGTTAAACCAGAAAAAAATAATTAAAACCATTGGATTCATACTTATTTTTATATTTATAATCATAAATGTGGCAACTATTCAAAATCTTCCTGAATTCGAAGGAAACAATTATTTTTTTGAAGTACCAGAAAATTGTGTTGAAATAAAAGAACTTACAACAAACCAAGGAAACAACATAACACTTCCATACTTTGAACAACCTTCTAGAAGCATAGTTACATACTCAACCACTTTTTTCACAAAAGTTCCTCTAAATACAATGTCTATAAGCTATGCCGATGAACACACATTATATCTAACAATTGATAAAACAAAATATATAGATGGAATTCCATATGGCGACCCAGAAAAAACAACAAACCTAGATCTTGACTACTTAAATCCAGGATACCACACACTGAACATAACTATTTTAAACATACAAAATATTGGCGGAATAGGACAAATAATATTTTGTGAAGATAAAACAAAAATAATTAATGATGAATTCAACATAGCTTCCAAAGTTTGAATCTTAATTTTATTATAGCGAAAAACATTCTCGGAGCAGCTTTAGATAAACTTAACTCGTTTACAACATACCCATAATTTATAGGAACCTCAAAAGAAGTAAAACCGCTTTTTTTTGCTTTGTACAGCAACTCTGTATCCCCCACCCAAGAATCATCCTCAATAATTATTTTATTAAAAATATCTCGCCTTATAAGCTTACAACCAACTTGTATGTCCTTTTCAGTCAAACCAAAAAGAAGTCTAACCATAAATCTATAACCCCAACTAAAAAACCTTCTTATCCAAGGAACATTTTTTCTTTTTACACCACCGACATACCTAGATCCTATAATGATATCTTTATCTATGTGTTTAAGAGCATCATCTAGAAATTCTATAGGATAACTCAAATCAGAATCCAACATCACAATCCAAGGATATTTGGCCGCTGAAAAACCTTTTTTTAGACCAAGCCACTTGCCTTTCTTTTCAGAAAATAAAGGAACTACAAATCTGTTTTTAATATTTTTAACAACGCTCCAAGTATTATCATTCGAAGTCTGAACAGAAACAATAACCTCATATTTATCTATAATTTCATTTTTCTTCAAATAATTTAAAACGTGATCCACGTTTTTTTTTATAAATGTCTCAGCATTAACAACAGGTATAACCACAGAAACACTAACTTTATCCGTCACCATCACCTTTAAACCTTAAAAAATAAAATTAAAAAATTATTGTACTGTTGCTACGATCTGAACCTTAGCAGGCTTATTAAAAGAAATACCACTATCCCTCTTATAATACCTAAAATTCAAATCAAGCTTAACCTTCTCACCAGCAGTAACACCCAAACTATTAGCATTAACAGCACAAGACACACTCACAGAACTACCATCAAGAACAGTCTCAGAACTAGGCGCACAACCGTAATTACCTCCTCCTTTAGTAATATAATTATTATTGACACTATTAGCAGTATTACCACTCATAACATACATAGTATAACCCAAACCATTCCTCAACCTAAGAGTAACACCACTCGTCTCAGAAACCTGATAATCCTCACAACTAAAACCAGGAGGAGCAATACACCTATCACTAACCAAATTCTGAGGATTCAAAACACCAAAATAAGCCAAAGCACCAACCATAACAAGAACAACCAAAAAAGCCCAACCATAAGTAATCAAAAACTCCATAGCAGCCTGACCACGC
>CAZJQL010000001.1:87971-149223 GCA_964548665.1 uncultured Methanosarcinales archaeon | reverse complement strand
ATCAGCCACAGAAATAGCACAAAACGCACAAACACCACAACCACCAATAAACGGATTAGTAGGCCATTGGAAATTCGATGAAGGAAACGGAACAACAGCACAAGACTCAAGCGGAAACAACAAATACATGACTGCAATAAATAATACTGAATGGATTGCCGAATCTGACTGTAAATTCGGCACATGTTTAAAATTCACAGGTTCTAATTATTTAGAAGAAAACACTCTTTTATTTCACCCATTTCAGGATCTGACAATTACTGCTTGGAATAAACAAACAAGCTTTAGCGGAATGAAAGCAATAGTTTCTCAAGGCTACGGATGTCACACTTATGGAAGATGGCTCATGGGCACATCCGGTAATAAAGGTGTAGCAATAGTTTATGGAGGATTTGCAAGCCCCACATATAAAACCGCGACAGGAACAAAGAATTTAGCAACAAATACCTGGAACTTTATCGTGGCAACATACAGCAAAACAGAAGGAAAAATAAAACTGTTTGTTAACGGAGAACCAGACACAGAAATAACGTGGGACGGCAACATTGAGGCAGCTTGGACAAGAATCGGAATAGGAGCATTAAGAACAAACAGTTGTCCACTTTATCACGCCATGACCGGACAAATAGATGAAGTAAGAATATATAATTCAACACTCACCCCTTCTCAAATAAAAGCATTGTACGAAGCAGGAATTTAATGTATGTTAAATATTCTTGAGAGCTGTTGATTAACTTAACATTATATTTATATATGTCTACAATAATTACAAATAACATGAACAAAATCATAGATCCTTGGGGTTCTGAATTGCCGGAAGATTATACTAAAATAATCAAGGACTTTGGATTAGAAACATTTGATTCTAAATTATTTCCTGATCCTAATAGAATGATGAGAAGAGGAACTGTTTTTGCAGGAAGAGATCTAAAAATAATATCAAAGGCAATTCATGAGAAAAAACCATTCTATGCTTTGAGCGGAATAATGCCCACAAATGATCAAATTCATTTGGGAAATAAACACGTAGTGGAGCAATTAAAATACTTTCAGGAAAGAGGAGCAAAAACATATATTTTAGTTGCAGATTTAGAGGCAGCCGCAGCCAGAGGAATAACAATAGAAGAAGGACGAAGAAGAGCATTAAATTTCCATATACCTGCTTATATTGCTCTAGGACTTGATCCTAAAAAAACTACATTTTATTTCCAATCACAAAACATGGATGTTGTAAGACTTGGATTTGAATTTGCACAAAGAATAACATTAAATGAATTCAAAGGAATATATGGAAATGCTGATCCTGGCAGAATAATGTCTGCAGTGACACAAGCAGGAGACATATTGTTTCCGCAGTTAGCGCAAAGAATGCCTGGAATAATTCCTGTAGGAATAGACCAGGACCCGCATATAAGACTAACTAGAGATATAGTTTCTAGAACAAAACAAATGAAATTCATATCACCAAGCTCAATATATCATAAATACATGCCTTCTCTAGATGGAGATTTAAAGATGAGCAAATCAAAACCTGAATACGCAATATCTCTTCCTGAAGACATTAATTCTGTGAAGAAAAAAATAAAAAGAGCACTCACCGGAGGAAGAGACACGATAGAAGAACACAGAAAACTTGGAGCCATAGTAGAAAAAGATATGGTGTTCGAATTACTCAAACAACACCTGGTGGAAGATGACGAAGAACTACAAAAAATATACGAAGAGTATAAAACTGGAAAAATGCTTTCGGGAGAACTAAAACAAATTGCCTGTGAAAAGATGGAAAAATTTATGAATGACTTTAACAATAAATTAGAAAAAGCGAGAAAGGATATAGATAAAATAAATATCCTTAAATTTTGAGGTGAACGAAAATGTCATGGTCTAAAAGAATACATTATGCTCCTTTGAGCTCCACATTCATGTTGACAAGCATGATAGGATTCATAATTTCAATTTGGTTAATTATGGATTGGTCAGAAAGCTGGGGCTTTACATTTGCACTAATGTTTGTAATAATGTTTCTTGCTTCAGTTATAAGTATGAGTAAAGCAGAACCAATAGATGAACACTTAGATCATTTATCAGTACATGAACCTCATAAAGCATATAAAAGAAATAAAAGAGAGATGTAAATGATAATAACCACAACCGAAACAATACCTGGCAAAAATATAAAAGAAATACTTGGAATAGCTAAAGGCAGTACTGTTCAGACGAGACACATAGGTAAAGACATCTGGGCAGGACTGAAAACAATAGTTGGCGGAGAATTAAAAGGATATACAGAAATGGTTATGCAAGCAAGAGATGAAGCAACAGAAAGAATGGTAAAAGAAGCCAGGAAGATGAAAGCTGACGCAGTAGTTAATGTCAGATACATCACTGCAGAAATAATGCCTGGCGCAGCAGAAATACTAGCCTACGGAACTGCCGTAAAACTGAAATGAAAATTAAAAGAACCATCCTTGAAAACGTAAAAGAAAATGTGGAACACACAATATTTTATTTTCTACTGATTGGAATAATACTTCTTGCATTATATCTGGGACCTTGGCCAATTATTATTTCACTATTATTAATACTTGCACTAAAAATAGGAAGCATATTCGAAAAAAACAATAAACAAAAATTTAACAGAGCATTCAATTACATAAAAAAACATGTTTTTAAAATAGCAATAACCTTATCTTTGTATGTTTTGTACATTTTATTTATTAATAAAAAAAATTTATCCTCAGCAATTTTGATAGCGACAATACTAGTTTTTTACTTAATAGATAGACTATTCTTCAAGAAATTATTTAATTAAATATTCGTTAAAAAAATCAGGGAACTTAATTAATCCGTATTTATTCATTTCCTTAACAGGATCCGGAAGACCCAAATCTCTTTTAATTATTTCTCTGTACACATCTTGCCCTGAAAAAGCATTAAAGAATTTTCCCTCTTGAAAATTTAAATCTTTTTTTCTTTGATCGGGAGAAATATATTTATCGAAAGAAACATCGATGTCTGCACCGTTATTAACAAAAAATTCTAGTTTATCGAAAATGTTACTCCAACTAGACATGTTTCCATCAGAAAACTTACAAAAAATAGACGGCAAGACAACTCTAGAAGATTTCGAATCTTCTTCATATAAGTAAACATTAGAAAAAAAATAACCGAAATAATTTTTTGAAGCATTAGAATTGAAATGCGCAGAACCGTTAACACGAGAAAAAACATCTAATGATAAAAAAAATAAATCATTTTTCTTCAATGAAGAAGACAAATAGTCCTTAAATAAAATAATTTGATTCATAGTTTACTCGCCTTGTCAAATTTCTGTTTAGCGACATTTTCCTTATGAAAAATTTCGTGACTTGCACGTTTCTCAAATAAAGATCTGGCAACATCGATAATCAGATTTTGATTTTCAAGAAGACGCTTTTCATGCACAATTTCTTTAGCGTCATCAACACATTCTTTCATGATTCTTATATTTCTTTCTCTACATTCAATCTCTGCAGAACGCTCTTCATCCTCAGAAAGATAAATTTCTTCCCATTTAGGATATACAGATTTATCTGAAGATTTTGGGAAAGTCTTGCTGAAAGCCATAAAGAAAAAGAAATATCTATTTTTTTAAATATTTATTTGAAAATAAAGCGAAAAACGAGCAAAAATATATAAATTAAAAAAAAATAGGCTCAACATGATAAAAGATTGGCACATGTTCTCCTTCTTTGCAATGATATTAGTTTTGTCTGCATTAGCATTCACAAGCTCACAACTTCCAGGAGGAATAACTGGGATGGTCACAAGAGATTCAGCAATAAATGAAGAAACAGAAATAAATGACTCGGCACCTGAAATTCATAATGCTGAAAGTGATGAAACAGAAATGAATGAATATGTAACAACAGATCCTGTTGTGAGTTTAACAAACCAAACACAGACAAACAACACTAATCAAACAATAAATAATACGACTGTTAATTCAACAACAATACTTCTGGAAGAACTTAATGAAACATACAACAACACAAATAATACTAATATAAGTGTAAATAATATAACTCCTTATCAGAACATAATCTTGGATGAAGAAGAATTAAATTGGACAAATTCAAATAACACTCTCAATTACACCAACATAACAATAAATAGTACAAACAACAATTCAAACACAACAGGAAATTTAACTAACACGACCATTATTATTAGAGAAGAACAAAAAACAAACATAATAGATTCCTTTTTCACATGGTTCGGCAAATTATTTTCAAGCCAATAAAAAACATCTCAATCATTCTCGATCTTTATCTTCATGAATTGCACTGGGTGCAGAACCACCGTGCCAAGTAAACCTAGGCCTTATCCTTATAGGATACATTTTCTCATTAGTATCATCAAAAATAATAGCAGCACCCTTCTCACGAGGAAGATCATCCAACTCAGATACCAGTCCTTGACGCATATAACTCTGCATCAAAGTACCCAAAGCATCAGTATCTAACTTTGCAGTTATACGATGTGCGAGAACAGTATCTGCCTGAGTTAAAACATCAGTATGAATTTTTCCCGGCTGTTGAGAAGCAAGAATCAAAGATATTCCAGGCTGACGACCCTCTCTCAAAATAGTTATCAGAGGATCAGTTGCGAGAGTTTTTCCCGAAGAAGGAAGAAACTCATGAGCCTCATCAATAACAAGCCAAACTAATGGAAAATCTTGTTTTTTTATATCATCATCACCATAAGGATTTATTGCTTTGTGAAGATCGAGAAACTCCTCTTCTTTACGAGCAACCATTCTTTGAACAAAAAGCTTCTCAGAAATCAAACCGACAACCAAATTCTTTATATTCCATGAACCAGGCATAGTAGCATAACAAGATAAATCAAGAACAGAAACCCTTCCCGGAATTGCCAGATCAGAAATTTTTGTTCCCTTCTCACTAAATAAACCCCAAGAATCAGCATTCAAAAAACGATTCTTGGCAGCCTCAACAACAGTCTTATCAGCATCCTTAAATGAATCAAGATAAGAAATTATCCCTTTTATAGAGTAAGATCTTCCTTTTTCTTTTAAATCATAAATTGCACGATCTATAAGAACTCCGACAGGATCATTCTCTGAAATTCCGAAAGTAAGATTCCAATCAGACCCATCAAGTTCGGAAGGCATGACTGAAAATGGTTGATCTGAAGGAATTCCTTTTTCCTTAAAAGAATCGTGAAAACCTGCAGGAGTGAAAATATCTATATCTAACCCCTTAGGCTCTAAATCCCACTCATCTAAAAGCTCACGCTCATGCTTATTAGGATATTTCATCGTCCAATAAACACCCATCGTGTCAAGAAGAATGATTGAAATGTTTTGCTTAATTTCTTCAGGAAGATCTGACACGCCTTCGGCAATAACGCCCATGGTGTACGATTTTCCACCGCCCCTTTTACCACAAATAAACAACACGTGACTCTTTGTAACATCTAAGAAAACTTTATTCGAAAGAGAAGTTGAACGACCCATTTTTATATAATGCTTACCAATAAAAATAACGCCTTTTTCACCATATTTATTTCTATCAGAAGCGTCTCGTCCTATTATTATATCATTCATGAGTTAAATTTGATTGAACTCATTTATATAGTTTTGTCGTAACAAAATCATGATGGCAGCAAATCCTACTAAATTCAACGATACTTTTAAAAATCAGATGAAATTCGTCAAGGTTTATTGCATTAATTGCATTAAAATACTAAAAGGTGATACTTTGGCTGAAGATACATTCAAAAACATAGATGAGATTACTGAACCTAAACAAGAAGACCAGAAACAGAAAGAAGATAATAAAAAAGAAACTGCAAAAAAAGAAAAAAAAGTTGAACAAAAACAAACTTCTAAAAAACAATCAAAAAAATCTGTTAAAAAAAATAAGACTAAGGAAATTAAAAGCAAAGAACACAAAAGCAGAACTCCTGATTGGGTCATTATTGCTTTAAGCGCAATATTGATTGTTGCAGTCGTGGTTGGTGCTTACTTCATATTTATTAATGTGAATCCTGAGACTAAACAAGACTCTGTTGTTGCAATAGTTAATGGAGAACCGATTTATGAATCTGAAGTTTCTGTGAGAACGAATATGATTAAATCGATGAATGATCCGACAATAGATAGAAATACCACCCTTACAATAATGATTGATGAATTAATACTTTATCAAGAAGCTCAAAAACAAGGATATAAAACAACACTGGATGAAGTAGATCAATACTTAGAAACAATATTGCTTGCTGCAAGTATGACTCAAAAAGATTTTGAGGGAGATCTTAAAACAGCAGGAATAAAATTAGAAGATTTGAAAGAACTATACATCAAGACACTAACAGTGAATAAAATGCTTAATGAGACAATAATAAGCAAGATAAACATAACTGAAAAGGAAATAAATAAGTTTTATGAAGAAAACGAAGAAGATCTTAGCTTGCCTGAAAGAGTTACAGTTAAGCACATATTACTCTCTTCAAACAGCACAGTCGCTGCAGAAGATGTGGAGAGCATGATTTTGCCTGATAAAAGCAACTTTTGCGAATTAGTTGAGACATACAGTGCTGATTTTGAAAGTATAAGTACTTGCGGAGAATATACTTTTACGAGATTAGATCCCATGGTTCAAGAATTCCTTGATGCTTCGTTCAATATGACTGAAGGAGAAGTAAGAACAGTTCAGACAGTTTTTGGAACACACATAATATACAAAGTTAGAAACATACCTGAAGGAACGCCATCTCTGAATGAGTTGAGACTAGAAATAACTAGTTATTTGACGAACCAGTTAATCACACAAAACTATTTATCATATCTTAATGATTTAAGAAATGAGTCAATAATAGAAATTTATAACGGACAAAACAACTCTAGTTTAAACACGACCCTGTCAGATAACATAACAAAAGAACTTGTAAAACCAGAAGAATCATCTCAGTTGTCTTTGGCTAGCTGTCTTACTGAAAAAGGCGCAAAGCTGTATAAAGTCTATTGGTGCCCTCATTGTGAAGAACAAATAAAGGATTTTGAAGAATATGCATCTGAGCTAGACGTTATTGAGTGTGACCCGGAAGGAGAAAATCCTAGAGTTGAAGAATGTCAAGCTGCAGGAATAAATGCGCTTCCTACATGGATAATTAATGGTAAAAAATATGAAGGAAAACAAAGTCTTCAGAAACTTGCAGAATATTCTGGGTGCCAATATTAAGCACCTTTTTTTTAAAAATAATTAATTTCCATATAGAAAATAATTTTATCAGAACATTTATATAATTATAGACATTTACCAACAACAAGCCCGACACGAGAGTACTCAATGGAGCACAAGGCGAAATCCCGCAAAGCGGGACACCATAAAAGGTGACCGAGCAATGAGCTTGGGAGTTAGTGTCTCGGGCAACATTCATAGTCATAAATAAATTAGAACAAGACTCGAAAGAGTCACTCACAATCATTAAAACAAATTAAGAGATCGTACTAATTATTTTTTCTCCGATTAGGAGAACCTTAATTAAAGAAAAAAGAGCGTGGGCCTCTACTATCTTGTTCTAATAAAAATAACAATGACTTAAACTAAATAGAGACTGGAGGAAATAAAATGGCAAAAATAGCACAAGTTGCAGCAAAATACATTATTCATGCAAAAATCTTCATTGATGGAGTGGTAGACAGACCTGACGTAATAGGCGCAATATTCGGCCAAACAGAAGGCCTACTAGGAGCAGACCTAGAATTAAGAGAACTACAAAAATCAGGAAGAATAGGAAGAATAGAAGTAAACGTAGATACAAAAAGCGGAAAAACAAACGGAGAAATAATAATACCTTCAAGCTTAGACAAAGCTGAAACAAGCATAGTGGGAGCGGCAATAGAAATAATACAAAGAATAGGCCCCTGTAACGCAAAAATACAAGTAGCGAAAATAGAAGACATAAGAATAGGAAAAAGACAAGCAGTAATAGATAGAGCTAAAGAATTACTCAGAAATCTTATGGATACATCAATACCAGATTCACAAGAACTATCTGATGAAGTCGCAGCATCAGTAAGAGTCATGGAAATAGTAGAATACGGTAGAGAAAAATTAGCGGCAGGCCCAGCAATAGATGAAAGTGATGAAATAATAGTGGTAGAAGGAAGAGCAGACGTGTTAAACTTATTAAAACACGGATTTAAAAATGCTATAGCTATGAATGGAACAAGCGTGCCTCAAACAATAATAGAATTAGGAAAAGAAAAAACAATAACAGTATTCACAGACGGAGATAGAGGAGGAAGTCTGATAATACAAGAACTTCTCGCCACAACAGAAATAGACTATGTAACAAAAGCACCAGATGGAAAGGAAGTGGAAGAACTAACAAAGAAGGAAATACACAAATCTTTAAGATCAAAGATAACAGCAGAACAAGCAAGACTAGACTTAGGAGTTGGACAAAATGGAGGATTTCAAAAATCTCCAGCACAACAAGCAAAAGAGGACAAAAAAGAACAAACACAACCTCTAAAAAAACCAACAACTCCCCCCCCGCAAAAAACCATTCCTAACGTTGGAAAGAAGAAAACACTAACAGAAGACGAAAAGAAAAAATTCTCATCCATGTTAGAAGATCTTATAGGAACAAGAGGAGCATACATACTAGATGAAAAATTAAGCATACTAGGAAAAGTTCCAGTAACAGAACTGCAAAGCACCATAAAAAGCTTGGCGAGCGGAATATATGCCGTAGTATTTGATGGAATAGTAGAAAAAGACTTAGCGAATACAGGTGAACGAGCAAATGTAGGATTCATGGTAGCTATGGACTCCAAAGTCAAAGGAGCTGGCAACATGCAAATCTTGACAATAAATGACTTGTAAAAATGAAAACACTTTTTCTTTTTTTATTTTTAATAACAACATTAACCAGTTGCACTTATGAAGGTGAAGAAATGGAAATAGCAGTACTAGAAACAAATAAAGGAAAAATAGAAATACAACTAAACAGAACAGCAGCACCCATAACTGTAGAAAACTTTGTACAATATGTAAAAGACGGACACTACAACGGAACAGTATTTCACAGAGTTATAAGCGGATTCATGATACAAGGAGGCGGATTCACAACAGACGGTAATCAGAAAGCAGTTCGAGCCCCCATAAAAATAGAGAGCAAAAACGGGTTGAAAAATGAAATTGGAACAATAGCCATGGCTAGAACCTCTGATCCTAATTCAGCAACAGCCCAATTTTTCATAAATACTGCAAACAACGATTTCTTAAACTACGGATTTAGAGATGAAGGATATGCTGTATTTGGAAAAGTTGTATCCGGACTAGACACGGTGCAAAAAATAGAGAAATCTAGAACAACAACAAAAAATGGGATGCAAGACTGGCCAGTAGAAGAAATAATCATAAATAAAGCTTACATGAAGTAATTATTTTGCTTTAAGCCAAGCTATTTCTTCCTCAGCAAAGTCGAAATCTTTTGAAAGTTTTTCAGACAAAGATTTATCTTTCTTAAAAATAACTTGAAGAAAAGGAACAACTGAAGAAAAAGCAACCTTTTGACTTGCATGAATCTTAGAAGCAACTTTTTGAGCAATACTTTTCTTTTTAGCATTGGCATTATTGTAAATCCAAATCTTCAACAAACGAGAGGTCTGAGAATAATTTACTTTAGAAGAATACTTCTTTTCTTTAGCTAAAGCAACACCTGCAGTCATCAAATTATAACAATAAACATAAAATCTGTAATACTGCCAGCGCCTTATTCTTCCTCTAAAAACATCTGCAAGAGAAACATTATCAAAAGCAAAAGACAAATGTTCGGGTTCCAAATATTCTTTTGGTATGTTTTCTTCGACCCATAAAAAAACCTCATCTAAATCCTCAACAACATCATCAAAAGCAGGAAGAGCTACAGAAACATCAGTAGTTTTGAATATCTTTAGCAAAGCAGATTCAATTTTTTTTGTAGAATTTCTTTCACCAACAAAAGAAACTGCTTCAGAAGAAATTTTTCCGAGACCAGCTATAGATTGAAGATCATTTATAGCAGCACGAGCATCACCACCACTTATTCTTGATAATTGATGAAGAGCAGACTCATCAAAAGAAACACCTTCAGAAAGACAAATTTTTTTTAAAATATGAAAAACATCCTCAGAAGAAAGAGACTTAAATTCAACCAACTCAGATATTTTCATTAAAGGTTTCAACTTATCATCAAAAGCATCTTGAGCTATAAAAACAACAGGATATTTGCTGTCGGATATGATTTTTACTATAGAAGGAACAGCACCCCTGTCTTTAGTTCCTGAAAGCCCATCAAGCTCATCAATTAAAACCAACTTACTTGAACCAAATAAAGATCCTTGATTAAGAACCCCGGATAAAAGTTCAGAAATACTAGAAGAACTCCTAGAATCAGAAGCATTCAACTCAACCAATTCAAGATTAAGTTCATCAGCAAGAATAGAAACTGAAGAAGTCTTACCATTTCCAACACCGCCATAAATAAACAAAGGCTTTTTTGAATTGTTAAAAGTTAAAATGTGTTGCTTCATAAAAGCATATTCAGATACATTTCCTATTAAGTCACTTTCCTTTTTGGGAACATGCTTATTTATCCAAACCTGATTCATAAAACAAAGAAACAAAAATAATCATATAAATATTGTCATTGTTTGCCGTGATTTCTTAGAATTTTCTCAATATTATAAGTTCCCAAACGAGGAGCATTTAAAAAACCATTCCACGCCTTTCTAGCAAGACGACCATCATTAAGCTTTTCAAACAACCACTCAGAAACATAATCAGGATTCTCCTGATCAGAACCTGCACCAATCTCAAACAACCATTTTCTATTCCAATACTCCTGAGCACCAATAGGTGGAGCAATAATTATAGGAAGACCCAGAGCGGAATAAAAACTCAACTCGCTAGGCTTAGTCCATAAAACATCTGTTTTGTTTAATTGCTCATTAAATTTAGAAAAATATTCTTTTTTAGTTAGCTCCGCAATAATAGTTAGATTTTTTCCTAATCTTGGTTTCAAGCCCAACTCAAATATAAAAGACTCAAACTCATCCTTTAAACCCAAATGAGTTCCTACAACGATACAAACATTTATTTTATTTTCCAAAAGCTTATGTTTTAGAGACTTAATCAAACTAAAACCAATATCAGATTGCGCTCCAGCACCACCAACAACAAAAGTCAAACTCAAATTTTTAGGCTTAACATTTACAGAAAAAGATTTACCCAAACTTTGCTTTATTGAAGAACTATGAGCAGAAATAAACATTTTGTGCGGATCAAGATTTATCAATCTTCTAGCAAGAACTTTTTTAGTTATAGGAGATTTTTCTCCGCCAATATTTTCTTTTGGAAGAGGAAAACCGGTCATAAAAAGATGCTTCTCAGGAACCCCGTAAGACAAAAGCCTGTTATAAGCATGAATACAAGGAACAAAAAACTTAATTCTAGATTTTTTAGGATCCTTAGCAACCCAAATCCTATTGAGATCAGCATCACAAATAACACAATAAATATCTGAATAATTATGATAATCGGCAACAAGAGAAGGAATATAAAAAGTTGAAACAACAGGATTCACATCTTTAGAGATATAAGAAATCAAACTCTTACCAAATCCTTTTTTTATTCTCTTATTAAGAAAACTAACTGCCAACGTAGGAGCAGAAGCATCCCTGAAAGGATAATATGGCTTTATATCCTGAAGACGATTAAACAACCAAAATAAAGGAACACCTACAACAGGAATTTGACTCATTCTAGATATCCAATCATAAAACGTCTTAGCTTTCCTCCACGTTTTCTTATCCTCATCAGAAACAATTTTATCACTATTAGAATTTATAATTCGCTCCACAGCAATATCCTTCAAAGGATAAGCTGCACGCTGATGACCATAACCCATATCTGCTGAAATGACCCACGCTCTAGTTTTTTTCATTTTTACTCAAAAATCCAAGTAACAAGTAATTAGGTTTATTCTTTATCATCTTCTTTATTAATTTATCTACTAACTCAAACGTTCTATCATTAGTCCATAAACCATATTGTTCCAAATTTTGTTTGTAAAAAGAAAGATTTTTCTCAAATTTATTAAAATCAAAACTGGCCAAATCCAGAGTAAAATCCCCAAAACCTTTATCTCTTAAAGAAAAGCCATTAAACTCTTGTTCGTATTGATTTTTTATAGGAACAGCAAGAACAGGTTTTTTAAAATAAAGAGCTTCTGAAATTACAGTAAAACCGCCATTAACAACAACATACTTCGCCTCACTAAGATGCTTCAAAAAAAGAGCGTCATCAAACTCCAAAAATTCTAAATTACCCTCGTTTTTCAATTTGCCCATACCATAAATTTTATATTTATTTTTAGTGTTCTTGAGAATTGGAAGCATCTTAACATTTGTTGCAGTTGTTTGATAAACCAAAACAAAATCCTTATCTGAGGGATTGACAGAAAAAACCTCTTTCCTTAAAATAGGTCTAACAAGAAAAGTAGATTTTGGCTTTTTCACTATAGCATTTGCAAATGCCGGAATAATAAAATAATCAGTTTTTGGATGCAAAAATTTTATAACTGTTCTTGCAGAAAGAATTTTTGATTTAGCGCTTCTAGGAATTTTAACCTTACATTCGGACAAAACATGAATATTATCTATACTAAGACTCGGTATGTTTAAGAGCTTCGAAAAATAATCTGCAGTAGGTTCAAAATCAGAAATTATTATATCAGGACGATGCTTGTTGATTAACTTCAGAACATCGAAAACGTTTTTTCTTGATTTTTTAGGTAATGATTTAAAAAAATCCTTGAGCGTCTTAAATATTTTAACTTCGTTATTCTCATAAGCCAAAACATCTCCTTCAATTAGATGAACTCTTCCACCGTATTTTGATTTCAAGAAATTGAAAGGCTTTTCTTGAGTTGTAGTAATAAATAAATCATGATTTTTTACGAGATGTTGTAGCACAGAATGACTCCTGATGGCGTGACCCATGCCATCTCCCTGAACAGAATACCAAATTTTAACCATAACACACAGAAAAAGGAAACTGATTTAAAAATTTATAGAAAATTGAATTAAAAAAATAGAAAAAAATATTTTTTTACTTTTTCCAACCGCAAGTTAAAGTCCAATCAATTTTATTGAACATAATCACGAAAAGTGAAGTTATGTAAACAAGATGTTTTGTTAAACTTCCCCAATCGAAAGGACTTAATGTGGTTGTTACGGTTGCAACGAGCATTATTATTCCCAAGATTAGACCAACCCATAAATTGAACAAGCCTAATATTAAGAATATCCCTCCTATTAACTCAACCCAAGCAACCAACCAAGCGAAAAATCCTGAAGCAGGAATGCCTAAACTTGTAAAAAAGCTAATTGTTTGAGTGGAACCGCTAAATAAACCAGTTAATTTCTGAAGACCTGCAACTAAAAACATCAAACCCAAGCTGAACCTCAATGGAAGGATTATCCAAGTATTTCTATGATTCCAAGCATTAGGACCGGCTGCTTTAGCAGGGCTATGTGCGGGCTGATGATGACCTCCACTCAGCGCTGAATGACTCTTATCGTTATGAATTTTTTTTGTTTTCTTTTTAGCCATAATTAAACCTCTCAAAAAGTGTTTTTATAATCTCGTGAATAGTACTTTAAATATTTTTTGATAGCTTGACAAAGTTAACTTTTTAAAATAAGCATAATTACTGGTTTTTATGATAATTGGCGTAGTAGGTAAAGCAAATGTGGGTAAAAGCACATTTTTTAAGGCAAGCACCCTGGCAGATGTAGAAATAGCAAATTACCCTTTCGCAACAATAAAACCTAACACAGGAATAGGATTTTTGAAAATAGAATGCGCAGACCAGTTTTTTGGAAAACAATGCAATCCTAGAACGGGTTATTGCATAAACCATAAACGATTCATACCTGTAAATATGATAGATGTGGCAGGACTTGTTCCTGGAGCTCATGAAGGAAAAGGAATGGGTCTGGAATTCCTTAATGATCTAAATCAAGCAGACGCATTAATACACGTCATAGATGTTTCAGGCAGCACAAATGAAAAAGGAGAACCTGTTCAGCCAGGAACAAGAGACCCTGCAGAAGACATAAAATTTTTAGAGACAGAACTGGATTTTTGGTACTTAGGAATATTAAAAAAAGCTTGGGATAAATTCTCAAGAGCTGTAACTCAAACACACTCAGATGTTCCTAAAGCATTACATAAACAATTCTCAGGACTGGGAAGCACAGAAGAGATGATAAAAGAAATACTTAAAAAACTAAATTTAGCTGAAAAAAGACTTCTTGATTGGAAAGAAGAAGATTTATTTTCTTTCTCAAGAGAACTAAGATTGAAAACGAAGCCAATGATTATTGCTGCAAATAAAATAGACGTCAAAGGAGCTTGGGAAAATTATCAGAGATTGAAAAAAGAATTTGTGAATCATACAATAATTCCGTGTTCTGCAGAATCAGAATTAGCATTAAAAGAAGCTTCCAAGCATAAGCTAATAAAATATGTTCCAGGAGATAATGAATTTGAAATACAAGGAACACTCAATGAAAAACAACAAAAGGCCTTAGATTTCATAAAAGAAAACATACTTGTAAAATATGAAGGCACAGGAGTTCAAGAAGTGCTTAACAAAGTTGTGCTAGAAGTTATGAAATACATCTACATATTTCCGGGAGGGGTCAATAAATTAGAAGATCAGCACGGAAATGTTCTTCCAGATTGTTTTCTTCTAAGAGATGGTAGTACTGCTCTAGATTTTGCATATAAAATTCATACAGATTTAGGAGATAAATTCATAAGAGCAATAGATGTGAAAACGAGAAGGACAGTAGGAAAAGAACATCTACTAAAGAAAGGAGATGTTATAGAAATAATAAGCAACAAATAAATTAAAAAGTTATAGATTCACTATAATTTTTAAGTTCCTCCCCTTCAAGAAGCGTCGTGTTTATATCTTCGAAAAGTGTTCTGAATACTTGTTTATCAACAAGATCAGTATTGAGCAATATGACAAGAGTATTTCTAAAAAATTTTGTTGCTTGAGTGTTTGAAAACAAAGCCTTTGTAATTTCAGGATACTTTAATTTTTCTGAAAGCATTATGAATCCGCCGAGTGCAAGACCAAATCCCGTAGGATTTTTTAATGGATCTTTTGCGTGGCTTGCAGTTATGAATAAAGAATCTAGCAAAAAAGAAATATTTCTTCTAACATAACTAGGAAGTAATGCATCATAATGATTATACGAAGATGTGAAAAATATTTTAAAATCTTCAGCAGAACGAGTAGAAAAAGCTATTTTCTTTTGCAGACTAGACACTAAATCATTAATATCTATTTGCCCCATTTTCAAAAGACCCTAATACACAATAGTTTAGTAAGTATAAATAATTTATGTAGACTGACTTATAATTCTAAATCTTTTTAAAGAAAATGTTGTTTCTTTGTTAGTAAGGGGACGTAGTTTAACCTGGCTAGAATTGCCGGCTCCAGTGCATTATTGGAGCTATGAGCCGAAAGGCGATGATTAACGGAAAGGTATGACTAATGTGAGAGATACCGGCCGATCAGGGTTCAAATCCCTGCGTCCCCATTTTTCTTAAAAGTTTGATTAAAGGAATATTTTAAGATAAAATAACTCTAAACTAAAACCAAATAAATATTTTCCATATTGAAAATAAATATTTGACTAAAAAAATCAAAAGAAACTTTTATATAGTAAAGACAGAATTACAAAAACAAAGAACTTAGAGGGTGGTAAATATAAGCAAAATTGATTTCAACAACGATTTAGACAGCTATATTGAGAAGAGAAGAACCTCTAAACCTTTCTATAAAGACATGCTCAAAAATATTAGAAAAACAAATGAAGAAAAAATGGATCAGCCAGAAGGAAGAAAAATGATATTCGACTTCCTAAGAAGAAGAATACCTAGTGATGAAGAATTAGAACAAAAAACACAATCAGAACAAAAGAAGAGGCAAGAAGTACAAATGAAAGAAACAGAGATGAACATGCAAGAAGAGCCAGATTATGAAGAAGAACTACAACCTAAAGAAGGAAAAATAAAAACTTTTGTAAAAAAACTATTCCTTACAAAAGTAGAACAAGAAGAATATGAAGAAATGCCTCAACAAACAAATCAAACAGAAGAACTTAAAGAAACAATAAAAATACTTCACAAATGGTTAGAAAAACTACCTCCAGAAAAGATACAAGAATTCAAAAATAGCGAAGACTTCCTAAAATACAAAGAAGCATTAAAAAATTTAGGACTAATAAAACAATAAACCCTATTTTTTATTTCTAGAAATCTTTCTTCTTGAAACGTCGCCATCTTTATCCACAAAATAAAGATACCCTTTTTCGCGCTTTATTTTAGTTAAAACAACTTTTCCCTTTTGCTTTCTCTTCTTCTCCACTTTAGTTTTTGTTGGAAATACTAAAAATAAAATCAAACATAAAACAAGTAAAGACGCATTTATGAAAGGACAATACTTAAAATAAAGCTGCTCAACAGAAGGCATCACAAAAGGAACAATTTCTAAATCAAAACTAGGAGAAACAACTTCCTCTCCAAATTCATCAACAGCAGAAAATCTAACTCTTGAAAATCCAGACCAGCCCTCATCAGGAATCAAATAAACAAAAGAATCCTTTATAGTAACAGTCACATTTTCAGGAACAGTTTGAACTGAAAATTCTAAAATATCGCCATCAGGATCCACAAAATAATCAGTTAAATCCAGACTTAAAGATTTATCTTGATAACCAATTAAATAAAGAGGATTGTTAACTTTTTCTGAATCTAAATCTGGATAAACAGATTTAGGAACTCCAAACACAATTAGTGAAGCAACAATAACAATAAAAATCAAAACGGCCACAAATGCTTTAAATTTAGAAGAAACAGATAAACCTAATCTTCTAAAACCCCACAAAGACAACAATATTAAAACAAACAACACCAAGAGTGAAGCTGTAATAATTGTACAAACAGAAGACATAATGAAATTGAATGCTTTTTCTGTAAAAGGAGTGTCTGTTAAAACCAACTCATAATTTTTCACATAAGTCATACCATTATTATCTGAAGTTAAAACCAAATCAAAATAATATTTATTTTGAACCTCAGAATCATCAGAATACAAATTGATAACTATTGAATCAGATAAACCTTCTTGCAAATAAATTTTGTCTTGACCAACACTTAACCAAGAAGAACCGACCAAAACAACACTGTAATTAGAATCTTTGAAACCAGCATTAGATATTTTTATAGACTTATTTGAATCATAAAATCTCGCATAAATTTTTCCTCCTTGAAAAGAAGGCAAAGTACACAAATATTGTTCGTAAACATCTATAATCGCGTTGTCATTCCAAGAGAGCCACGTAGGCCTGTTCTTAAGAGAAGCATTTATTTCAAAAGGAATTGTTAATTTTGATTGATTCTCAACAAAAGATGATAAAACCATAACATTCACAGCAGAACCTGCAGGAACTGAAACCTCAGCAGGAACAACAATTCCTTCATTACTTGACTGCAAAAGAACAACTTCATCGTAAACACCATTATTTTCGACAATCAAATTAAAAGAAGAATCTCCAGTACAAACATCAAATGGATTTTCTATTTTAAGACCCAGAGAGTAACACTCAGAAACAGTTAGATTAAAAGGAACTAATGAAGAAGTATCCCCGATATTTGTTTTGATCTCTAAAAGGAACTGCCTGGCACCAACACTTCCTTGACCCGGCTCAACACTTAAATAAACTTTTTTTACTTCTCCAGGATTTAATTTAAAATAAGACTCATTTAATGAAATGAAATCGGGAGAATTAATCAAACTCAAAGAATACTCCAAAAGCATTCCAGCATTATTTTTCACACTTATTTCTCTTCCAGCATAACTATATTGACAAACATCTAAAGCAGAATCAGAAACAACTTCAAAAGAATAATTCTGCGTTATCATCAGATCATGATTCAGATTTGCTTCACTTCTAGAATTCTCCCCATATATTTTAAAACTCAAAGACTTGTTTCCGTAAACATCACACGAAGGAGAAAACTTTGTCTGTATAAATCCCGACTGATTAGGCAACAACTCTAAAGTAAAGCCAGCATAATCAAAATATTCAACCATCCTTTCAGGTTCAACAAAATATTTTTCCAAAAAAGGAGCAGTATTCACCAAACTAATATTGTAAATAACAGAATCGCAAGGATTAATAACATCTTTATCAGCATATAAGTCCGCAGCTATCGCAGAACACTCATTTATTGACAACTTTCTTTTAATTTCCTGAGATTTTCCGTAATTATTTGATACAAACACAGAATAATCTCTCGAACCAGATGAATATTTACAGGGAACAGACATCAAAGCGTCAATAAAAACCTCTTGATTTGGCGCCAATTCAACTGAACTAAACGGAAGCTCAACTAAACTATTGCTCGTAGACAAATCAAAAACTGCATGAAAAGACCCTGTGTTCTTTAAAATCATCCTATCTATTTTACTCTCACACAAACAAACGCTAGGCTGTTGATTATAAGCACTAAACTCAAAATCAGAATAAGAACCATACTTGTTTATTTCTATCTCTGCAGAAACAGACACAGAAAAAACTAAGAAAAACAAAAATACAATTCCAAAACCCTTTGCCGCATTCATTTTTTATCATAAAATAAAACTAAAAAAAATAGAAAAAAAATTAGTAGTAAGTTTGCTCGTCATCCTCATCATCATCTTTATTGCTTCTCATCTTCTTAACAAGAAGAACTATTCCTAAAACAATTAAGACAACTATTAGGACAATCAATGCCCACTCAAGAACTGCCTTTAAAGGAGCTCCAGACCCTTGGCTCTCAGTTATTTTAGCAACAACTGTTGTTTCCTTAGAAACATCATTTGCTCTAACATCAACTTTGAAAACCTTGTCTCCTGCTTGAGCATTATCATTTGCTTTAACTCTTAAGTAAACGGTTTGAGCTTGACCTGCTCCTACTACAACTACTGAAGAAGGCTCAAATGAAACTGAACCCCATTCAGACACACCAGATACAGTTAAAACATAAGTTTTTGAAGCAGCTCCTTTATTCTCTATTAAAACAGGATAAACAGAACCTTGCGTTCCTTTAACTACTTCAACTGCTTCAGGCATAGTTACAGAAGAATCGCCGTCTGCTGTTTGAGATACTTGACCACTTATTACTTCTATTTGTTTTGTTTCAGAAACTGATTCGAATCTATCAAATTCTACTGTTGCTACAACATCATAAGTTCCTGGTTTTGCATCAGTTGGAATTCTTAACAATAATGCTTCGAATGCTTGAGTTTCATCCTTATCAAGATTATCTATTGTTTCATAAGTTTGCACGTTAAGTTCAGGTATAGCTACTTTAACTTTCACGTCATCTAAATCATAGTTTCCATAATTCTTTACTTTAACTTTGAATGAAAGTGCTCTGCCAGCTTCTATTGTATTTGAAGGACTTACAAAAAAATCTTGTATTTGAACAGCGTCATCTTCTGCAGTTCCATAAACAGATATCTGATAATTAAATGTTACAACTGAATCGCTATTCTCATCAAATAAAATTAGTCTCAACTTAGCATCCTTTTTTTCCATATCTACTGGAACTTTAACTTTCAAATCGAAGGATCTTTTTTGATTTGCAGGAAGATTGAAAGTTCTTGTATAATCAGTCACTAATTCTCTTTCATAGTAAGCATATCTATAACCAGAGACAAAAGCACCTAAGTATGCTCCTTCAACATCTTGGTTACCTGCTTGAACAGTAACTCTTATATCGAATTCATCTCCTCTTTCAACATATAAATTATCTCCATCTTCAGCCTCATCACTATTTATTTTTACTTCAGTTATTGTGATGTATTGAGCGCCATTATCTGCATTCAATTCCCCATCATCAACTGGCTGAACCTGGTTATAACCAGAGAAAGCACTTGCAGGAGAAACTACAAGCACAATCAGCATCAAAATTGCTGTTAACATATTAGCCATTTTCATTTTCTAACCTCCCGTTAAATCATTTTATACAATGATATCGTCATGAAACGAACCATCATATTTAAATGTTTTTGTTTTGTAACCATCTCGTAGTGGAAACTTCTTGTTTTTTATTTTTTTGTCTTTGTTTATCACTCTATCAAAAGAGGAAAATACTTGTTCCTAATTATGTCAGAATCGCTGACACCTATAATTGCAACATATTCTCCACTCGGAACCTCTAGCTTTGAAAAAGGAAGCTCCACAAAAAACTGTACATCTTTTGTCTCATCTTTTCTCAAACTAAAAGCATCGCTCTTCACAACAAAACCTAATTCAGGAACAGCAAAAGTTAACCTCAAATTATTCATAGTCTTTCTTTGATTATTTATTGTTGCTCTGACAGCAAACGCATCATCAAGAGCAACAACTCCCCAATCATGACCAACAACTTCAATATTTTCTATGAATAAACCATCTTCTTCGCCAACAACGGTTTGAACATAATTTCTTCCAACATAAATCCCCTTAGTTAAAGTTCCTGTTTTATTTGAAGAACTTGTAACAATTAATTTAACTTGATGCTGACCCTGTAAATTAAACCAAAACTTAGCAACAGGACTAGAAGACGTAAAAACTTGAAGAGTTTCATCACCTCTCATAATTATCCAAGAGTATGAAACTATACTTCCCCCATCCTGATCATAAGATCTTGAAGCATTCAAAACCACTTCTGAACCCATCGATGTAGTTTCAGGAACATCAATAACAGCCACAGGACCCTCAAATACAGGCGGAACAGGTTCTACTGAAAACAAAATTGCTTTACTTACAACAGACCCATCAGTATCATCTGCAGTAAATACAACAGATTGATTTCCTGAAAAGCCGTTAGCATTAACTCTAAAAATCTTGTCCCCCAAAACTTCGAACAAAAGACTTCCCTCATTAGAGTAATTTAGCAAAATTTGATCCACAGGAGTCTCAACATCAACCAAATAAGATCTCATATCTAAAATAATTGAAGAATTTTCCTGCAATAAAACCCTATCCGGCGAATTAAATATTAGAGGATTGTTAAGTATTGTTACAACCACATCCTCTTGACCGGCAGTATTATCTGAAAAATTAAACACAAAAGCATAAACATTTCCTTGACCTAAAAAATCATCAGATAAAGGTATCTCATCTAAATAATATTTATACTCGTCCTGCGTCGAATTGCCGTATTTCGAAAAATTAAGCACAAAATTATTGTTAACTCTTAAAAATACTTGATTCAACAATCCTTGGGATGCCAGAACCGAATTATTGTTTATTAAATCATACACCTCGAAACTAACATAAACCGAATCTGATCTGTAAAAAGTATAATTTTCAGTCAAGTATGCATCTTGATATACCTTTAAATTTCTAACATCATATCTTTTCTCCCAAACTTTAAAATTTGTTTTTAGACTTCTTGAAAGATCAGAAAGATAACCGCTTTTTGTAGCCTCAACATAAACCTCATAATCTCCAGAAGCCAAATTTATAATAGGAGTAATATGACAATACCCTTTATTATTTGTTTCACATTGGCCTAACAAAATATTTCCTTGCGACAACTTAAAAGCCATCGTAACACCAGAGACATTTCCGACAACGTGTGCTGAACAATGCTGTTGATGACCAATAACCACATCAGGATTACAGAACAACTCATCCACAATCAAATTAGGAACAGATACCTCAACATTTTTTGAAATTGAATGTGAAGCGCCATCATCATCCATCACTGTTAATTGAACTGCGTAAACACCGGGACTTGAAAAAGCTTTACTTACATAAACTCCAGAACCTGAAGTGCTATCATTAAAATCCCAAACATAAGAAACTATGTCTCCATCAGAATCAAAAGAACCGGAGGCGTTAAACAAAACATTCTGACCAGCATTAGGATTTTGAGGAGCAAATACGAAATCAGCAACAGGAGGCATATTCTGTAAAACATCTACAACTTTCAAAACATAATCTTCCTGATCAGAAAGACGCCCATCACTTACACCAACAACAACAGAATAAGATGTGTTTTGATTAACTTGAGGAATTGTTGTGGCATAAACAAAACAACCAGTAGCATTAACTAACAACCAATCAGGACCCACAACTTTATAACAAGTTAAAGGATCAGCATCAGGATCAGATACTTGCAAATTATACCTGTAAGAATTTACAGTTTCTAAAATTTCCTGATCAGGAATAGATAAAATAACAGGAGGATTATTTTGGATTAAAGATGAAACGTTAAGATATAATTGCGTTGCTCTGGCAGAAGTTGTACCATCATTCCATTTCTGCTCAGCCAAAACATCAATAAAATAACTTCCCGAATTCTGATAATCAGCCTTAACCACAGATTTTGTTGAAGGATAATAATAGCCATCATAAACTGTTTCTGAAAAAAGAGTCTTTACCAAAACAACGTCATTGTTTACTACCCTGTACAATTTTCCAGTAACTTTTAACCACTGAGTATCTTGATCAGCGATTGCTGCAACATTATAATTAGCATACTGCCCATCATTTATTGTTTTAATCGATTGACCATTATCAAACTGGCCATATACTGAAAGAGCAGAAACCCCGCTCATAAAAACAAAAAACACCAACACAAACGCAAATATTTTTCCTGAATTAATCATTTTTTATCCTCATTTATTTGAAAAATCTGTAACCAAAGCCTACAGAATAGGATGGTGTTTGCTCTGAAAACAATGCCTTTGCAGAAACTGAAAAGTTGTTGTAATCAAAAGACAATGTTGGTCCAATCAAACTTAAAGTCTTTGAAGATGAATCTCCCTGTTTTACATTTTTATTGTAATCAATTTTATTATTAGAATTGTTAAGGAAATATGTTTCATAAACCTTATCTTCTAAAACATCAGCATTTAACATTCCTACAGTTAATCCAGCTTTAAATGTTCCAAAATTTTCTTTTAGAACAGGATATTCTGCTGATAAATTAAAACCATTTTTCCAATCCTCAGTCATATTTGTTGTGAGTGAAGAGTACCCAGTCAATGGCAAGAAAGGATGAGGACGAGATTCAACATTAACTCTTGATGCTGATTCCTTTGATCCACCAAATATGTACTGCAAAGAAACATCTAATCCGCTAGGATGATTTGCTTCCAAACCAACACCCACATTATTTTTCAGATCATAAGAAGATTGCACAGTCAATCCTGATTTTCCAAAATCATATATAAACTCCTTCAAATAATCAAAAACATCTTTTTCAGAAACAACATCGTTGTTCAAATCTTTGTCTGATTTTGAAGGATATTCTTTGAAACTCTTAGATGTATCAACAAAAGTTTCTCCAAAATAATCTTTTTGGAACTCTCCTTTTTTCTTATTCAACTCAACAAGTTCTTCTCTATCCAACCCAGAATATATAACTATTGATGTTGCAACTTGTCTTAGTTGCTCCTCTATTTCTGGAGGCATATAAACTTTTTGACCTACAGGAATTCCAAACATATTTTGAGGAAGATTGTTGTTAAGTTTTTCATTTTCAGTCATGTTGTATGCAACAATTAAGTCAGCGATGCTGTATCCTTTTTTGTTTACATCGGACCAATCAAGCGCTTCCAAACTTCTTCTGTCATTAGTTAGATAATCATTTACTCTTTTATCGAGTTTATCTCTTAACTCAACGTGCTTCACGTGATTAAGGGTGCCTTCTAACCAAGATGCATTCACAGACGTACCTCTGTTTAATGCTTTAAATACATCTGATGCAATATCATTTATTGTACAAGGAACATCATAAGCAGTATTTCCTATGAATTTTTTAGCATTTGGCTTATCAGTCATTCTTACAAAAACTCCTTTGTCATCTTGTTCATAGAAAAAATTTAATTTGGCTGTTTCGCTTAATTCATTATTTTCTGCAAGAACAGGATTGTTAATTTTTTTGTCCTGAGAATTAATGCTTTGAGCCTGTGCGTTATAATTTGCTCCGAAAAATATGGATCCTGCGATAAAAATTGGTAAAAGTGCTTTTTTTATGTTCATTTTAATTATAGACATTATTTATAATGCCATTAACCCCCTTGATTTTATGAGAAGTAGTGCTTATTCATATATAAATATTTTTATTTTGTCACCATTTCATAATAAAAACAAGAATGTTGCTTTGTATCGACAAAACAAAAGATAAAAATATAAAACAATGAAAAAACACAAAAACATGGTTGCAATAATAGGCGGAGGCGGAGCAGGATTATACTTCTCAAAAAAATACAAAGAAAAAAACCCTGAAGAAGAAGCAATAGTAATTGAAGAACACACAATAACTGGAAAACCCGTACAATGCACAGGAATACTAACAAAAGAAATAGAAAAACTACTTCCGCTTGAAGATATCGAAAAATTCACTTTGAATAAAATAACTAGAACAAAAATATACTCACAAAACAACTCGTTTGAAACACCAATCAGCACGGACAGAATAATATGCAATGTTTCCTTCATAGAATACTTAGAAAAAAAAGCTGAATCTGTCGGGGTAAAAATATTGAATGGACACAAATACATAGAAAACAAAGGCAGAACAATAAAAATAAGAGAAATAAAAACTCAAAAAATAAAAGAAATCAAAACAAATTTCTTAGTAGGAGCAGATGGTCCTTCTAGCTCGGTCGCTAAAAATAATAATTTGTATTCAGAACGAAAGTTCCTAACAGGAGTTCAAGCGAGAATAAAAATAAATGACTTGGATTCTCAAAAAATAGACTTTTATCCAGCAATAGGAGAATACGCGTGGTCAGCACCCGAATCAGCAGAAATATCTAGAGTGGGCGTTGCTGCACAGTCTAATGCGAAAAAAATATTTGACGACTTCCTGAAAAAATATCCTGGACAAATAATAGAACTGCAAGGAGGACCAATACCGCTACACAAACCGAGCACAGCAGTTATCAAAACGCTGAATAATAACAAAAAATCTCCAAACACGAAATTTTCAGTCGCTTTACTTGGAGATTCTGCACTACAAATAAAAAACACAACGGGCGGAGGAATAATACCTGGACTAAAAGCAGGACTCGCGCTAGCTGAAGGACCAGAAAAATACGTTTCTAATTTAAAAAAATTAAACCTTGAACTTCTGGCACACTACAAATTAAACAAAATTCTGAAAAAACAAACAGATAAAGAGTGGGACGAACTATTAAAACTAGTAAATAAATCTGAAACCAAAAAAATACTAAGTGAAACCAACAGAGATGAACCCATAAAGATGCTTTTTAAATTGAGTCTGAGAAATCCTCTCTTAATCAAACACGCACTAAAAATAATGATGAAGTGAAAACATGAACCTTGAAAAAGAAATACAACTAAACGGACAAAAATATAACATAATACTGGACAAATACAGCACAAAACCATACTATGAAGTTAACACAAAAGACAAAACAATAAAAACAAACATAGACGATCTTGAAAGAGTTATATGCTCAGTTAAAGACCAATATAAAAAAGACCAACAAAACATATATAAATAAACATGAAAGCTCTAATTTAGAGGGTGAACTAAATTGAATGATGAAAACGAAATAAAAATAGATAAACAAAAAATAAAAAAATTCTTTTCCAATAAAAAAATATTCAATCAGACAACCCTAACAATATTTCTGCTCATTGTTTTGATGTTTGTTGCATTTCATGTGCGAGCTTACTCGATAGGAATACCCTCAACAGATGACTGGGCTAAAACAACCATAGAAAACAACATAAAAAACCAAATAGATATTCAAGTACGTGCACAAAGACCAGATCTGCCCGAAGTAAGCATAAATAATTTAGTTGAAGAACAATACAAACAATACTATTCCAACAACCGAGAAAACCTAGATTTTGCAGCAAAGCAATTATCCGAACAATACAAAGATCAGATGCGAGATGAAAACGGCGTCTTTTATTTATCAGACATTGATTCATATTTATGGTATTCTTATTCTAAATGGTATGAAAAGAACGGATACTTCGGAACTGAAGAACGAGATGGACAAAAAATATTTGGATTAAGAGACGGCAGAGTAGGACAAGAAACTAGATTCATAACAACATCATTCATAACAAATCAGATACACTCAATGATTAAAATATTCAAACCGACACAAGACATAATGACAACTTCCGCTCTTAGAACAGCAATACTTATGGCTTTAGTAATAATACCTGCTTTTTTCATAGGAAGAAAATTTGGAGGAACACTGGGAGGAACAATATCCGGAGCACTAATTGCGGTGATGCCTGCTATAGTCTCAAGAACCGTAAGTCCTGACGACGACTATGTAACATTCTTATTTCCTCTACTTATGCTTTGGTTCTTTTTAGAAGCAATAGAAAGCAAAAATCTAAAACAAAAAATGATTTGGAGTTCACTTCTGGGGTTTACTGCGTTTTGGTTTATGAGAAGCTGGAGCGGATGGTGGTTCACATTCGACTTTATACTGGGAGTTACAGCAGTATTTGTTGCATACCTATTAATGAAACACTATGTTAAAAATAAAAGAATACACAAAAAAACAATTTGGGAAGAAATCAAAACACCTGTTCAAGTCGTTTCAATTTTTTTAATAAGCGCAATACTTTTTACCATTCTGATAACAACAATTATGGGAGAATCACCTGGAGCAGGATTAAACAACCTCATAACAAGCCCCCTACAACCAATTAATTTCGTTTTCGGATTCAAAGCGGCAGGAGACGCATATGGCCCTCAAACAGCATATGCCTTATGGCCTAGCGTATTCACCACAGTAGCAGAATTAAATCCAGGAAGTTATCAACAATCAATAACTTCAGGAGGCGGCCTTCTTTTTGTATTGTGCGGATTATTAGGCGCAATACTCTTATTATTCAAAAAAAGAGAAGGAACTAACTATCCTCTATACGGAATAATATTAATACCCTGGATACTAAGCACATATTATGCTAGCTTGGTAGGCATAAGATTTACAGCACTATTCGCACCAACTATAGCATTCGGAGTAGCTGCATTAGCAGGATACATATTTCAAAAAACCAGCAAAGGACTTGAAACTTCAAACTTTAAAAATACAACAAAAAATGTTTTTAAAACAACAGTAGTTTTGTTACTCTTATTCTTATTCGTGTTTGAATTCATACCGCAAGCATACGCAGTATCTAAATCAAACATTCCTTACTACAACGATGCCTGGGAAGAAACCATGCAAATAATAAAAAACGATTCAGATAAAGGAATCATAACAAGCTGGTGGGATTTCGGGCACTGGTTCCAAGCAAGAAGCGAAAGAACAGTCACTTTTGATGGTGGAGACCAAGGAAAAAGAATATACTGGATAGGAAAGACTCTTCTCACAACAGAAGAAGATGAAGCAATAGACATATTAAAGATGCTTAACTGTGGACAAGAAAAAAGTTATAACATATTAGAAAATTACTCGAGAGACAGATACACATCTACAAAATTGCACGAAAAAATAACAAGAGAAAGTAAAACTGATGCCAAAAAAACACTCCTTGAAGCAGGCTTAACAAACATACAAGCAGAAGAAGTTCTTAATTATTCTCACTGCGAAGATCTCTGGCCAATGTACTACATAACAAGTGAAGATATGGTTGGAAAAGCAGGAGTGTGGGGACACTTCGGAAGCTGGGATTTTGAAAAAGCATATACTTATTACAAATTAAAAAACCTTCCTGCAGATGTCGCCCTAAATGAAGCACAAGAAAAACTAGGATACACAGCAGAAGAAGCCAAAAAAGAATACTTAGAAGTGCAAAGCATAAATGATGAACGAGAAGCAAATAACTGGATAAGCCCCTGGCCACAATACCTGACCCAGACACCTGTGAGTTGCACATCAAAAGCAGATTTGCTCGATTGCAGTTATAATATAAGAATAGGAACAAATGGAAATGCAGGAATAATTTTATCAAAAGCACTCATTAATTTGACAGATAAAAAACAAACCCTGCTAGTAATAAGATCCGTAGATCTTAATACCGGAGCAACACTACAGCAAAGCACAACAACACCAGCAGGACTAGTAGAATTCAATAAAGACTTTGAAAGAACAAACTTTAAAGAAATAGGATTTGCTTATGAAATCTTACTCTACAAAGATGAAACAGGATATAAAACAATAGTGCTGGATCCATTATTAACAGAATCAATGTTTACACGACTTTTCTTCCTAGATGGCGAAGGACTTAAGAACTTCAAAAAAATGAATGAAGTCGTAAGCTTCAGAGGAGAAAAAATAAGTCTGTGGAAAGTAGAACCATGAAGCAAAAAACACAAAGAATAGCTATTTACCTAGTTATACTAACCACTCTGCTAACAGCATTAGGCCAAATATTTTTCAAGTATGCATCAAAAACATTTGAACTTAACCTATACGCCTTAATAACGAACCATTTTTTAATTCTCGGACTATTTTTTTATGGCATTGCATCAATAACACTAATTATGGGACTAAGAAAAGGAGAAATAAGCACACTATATCCAATAATAGCACTAAGCTACGTCTGGGTACTACTCGCATCATTTTTCTTATTTAAAGAACAAATAGTCACACTACAAATCATAGGCATAATCATGATAATACTGGGCGTATCCGTTATGGGGGTTGCAAACAGTGAATAATTTTATTGTCATAACAATCATGATTATAAGCTCAATAATAGGAGCAATAGGAGGAATACTATTAAAAAAAGCATCCTCAGAACTAAAGCTGAACATAAAATCACTATTCAACTATAAACTAGATTTAGGGCTTTCTCTATATTTTATAGCAGTTCTTGCATTCATCTGGCTGTTAAAAACAGTAAACCTCAACATCTTATATCCCATGACTTCATTAACATACATATTTGTCATACTCCTATCTAGCTGGTTGCTAAAAGAAAAAATGAACAAATACAAATGGTTGGCAATAATATTAATAATAACCGGAAATATTCTTATAAACATAAGATGAACACATACATAATAATTCCTGGATTAAATGAAGAAAAACACATAGTAGATGTAATTAAAGGAGTTAAAGCTCAAGGCTTTCAAAAAATAATATTCATAGATGATGGGAGCAAAGATAAAACAGCCATGCTCGCCAAAAAAGCAGGAGCAACCATTCTAAAACACATAGTGAATATGGGAAAAGGAGCAGCAGTAAAAACCGGATGCGACCACGCCTGCGAATTAGGAGCCGAAATCTTAGTTTTAATGGACGCAGACGGACAACACAAACCAGAAGAAATAAAAAAACTGCTCAACGCAATAAAAGGAAAAGACATAGTTTTTGGATACAGACAACTCAACAAAAAAATGCCTCCAGTCATGAGATTCGGAAACTGGTTCATAAACAAAGCATCATATATTATTAACGGAATAGAATTAAAAGATACACAATCAGGATTCAGATGCCTTACCGCTGAAGCTTACAAAAAAATAAGATGGAACTCTAACGACTACAGCATGGAATCAGAAATGATTGCAAACGTAGCAAAGAAAAAACTAAAATACGCCGAAATAAAAATAAGCACAATCTACCACGACAACTTTAAAGGAACAACAGTAATGGACGGCATAAAAATATTCCTAAACATGCTGAGATTCAAATTCTTTGGAAAATAATTAAAGTTAAAACACACAACGAAGAAGCAACCGCTTACAAATTTAACACACAACATAAACAAGCAATATGTTTCACATTTTTTCTATAAAAAAAACATTTTTAGAAAGCCAATCTAAAAAGATTTTTAAACAAAAAAACATTTACTAATAAAAATGATACTAGGCGTACAAATAATAGGCATAATATTCTCACTAGTAATGATGTACTTCACATACGTTTACTACAAAAGAAAAAACTACGGCACATATAGCTTAGTCATATGGATGATATTATGGCTAGGAATACTCACAATCATAACATTCCCAGAAACAATATACGGAATAATGCAAACCCTACAAATAGAAAGAACAGCAGACTTCATAGTAATGGCAGGATTCACATTCTTCTCAATAATAATATTCTACATGTACACCACAATCAAAAAAGTCAACACAAAAATGGAAGAACTAGTAAGAAAACTAAGCATACAAGAGAAAAAGAAGAAATGATCATTCTTTTTTTTCTGCATCCTCATCTTTGAATAAAGCAGTCACGAATTTTAAAACAAATACAATGCCTATTGCTGAAAAGAAAATAGATAAAGGAACAATACTTGCCTTGTATCTCGCAAGATAGACTGTTATAAAATAAGACAACCAAATGCCTGCTTGTATTAAATAAAATGGAACCATCTTCCAAAATCTATCTAGAGACACAAAAAAACCCAACCAAGAAAACAAGAACAAAAACCATCCCGCAAACATCAGAAAACCAGGATTTCTTATTTGTCTCTGATACCAATCTAAATTAGGAAACAACCAATACTCGAAATTAAATTTCCAGAACTTTTCAAACAACCAAACAGGATTATGAACTAAATAATTTTTAGTGTATTTTCCCAGACAATTATCCAAATATTTAGGATAAAACTTATCTTCAGTATTATTTAATAAAAGACCACAATTTCCTTCAGTTATGTTTGTTTCATACGAATAAGACCAATCATAAACACTCTTCATAGGTATATCTTTATTAGGATTATTTCCTAAATAAAAATTCAGATTAGAATTGCGATTTATAAACACAGAATAATCTACAGAATTAGAAGCATAAATATTCCAAGGAATTATTATTAAGCAAATACCAATTATGAAAAAAATAGTTGGAAGTAGAGTAGATTTCAAAAAATCTATTTTTAATATATCTTTTAGTTTTTTATTTTCCATTAAGAAAAACACTAATAATACGATTCCTGCTGGTAAAAGCCACAGCTTACCTAGTGCACCTATTGCGGAGAACAAACCTATAAAAAAAGAGGGCCAGAGTTTATTTTTATCATCATAGTATTTAGAATAAATGAATAAAATTAGAGCTGACAAAAAAATCACCCAGAACATATCCCAGAGATGAGCTGAATAGTAAATTATGTTAGGCTCAATTAAAGACAAACCTGCAGCAACCAAGCCCGCTGTTTTTCCATAAAACTTTTTTGTGAAAAAGAATAAAAAATAAGGAATCAGAAAAGAAAATATTATTTGTATATATCTTGCTGCGAGATGATCTATTCCGAATATGGAGTAAACGCCCACCAAATATATGGCTTCCAAGGGATTGTGCCACGAAGTTATATAATCCCCCTTAGTTAAAACATTAACTGCATTTCTATGATACGCTTCGGGATCACTTCCAACAAACTCATCTTGAAGACCAGGAACTATCTCAGAGAACTTTAAATGCAATGAAACAATTACCAGAATTATAAAAATGAACCATAAAAAGGCATTCTTTTTTAGAGACTTTAATAAAGCATCATATCTGAATAGAAGAACACTTCTTGATTTATCAGTCATGAATATAAAATAAATTAAAACTATAAAAACATTTTCATTTCTTTTTCAATATTAAAAGCATTTGGCCTGCAAATGGTTTAATTGGACTTCTAAGATAAAGCCAAACAAGAAATTTTAATTTTGGAAGTTTAGATTTTAATGAAGAAGGAAGAAATCTGGGATATATTTTAACAGGATAAAATCCTTTTGACTTAAGAAGATCCTGCAAAGAAATATGTGTAAAAATGCTTTTATGCGTATAATCATCAAAATAAGACTCATACATATATTTAAAGTTTGGTTGCATTACAATAAGAAGTCCTCCTTTCTTCAATGAACTGTGTATGGACTCCAAAACGACATTTAATTCATCTCTATCAAAATGTTCTAACAAATTACTACAAAAAACAACATCCGCATTCTTCACATAATTAGAAACATTTTGCACAGAATCATTAATAAAACGAGCGGATTCTGGAAAACCACCATATTTTATAACATCTATTCCTATTTTATCAGAACTTCTGACAAATCTTAAAAAATCACCATATCCACAACCAACATCAACCACTTTTCCTCTTAAGTATTTATTTAAAAAAAGAACTATTTGTTCCCAAACTAAACTCCTATTTTTATCCTCTACAAACCTTATCTCTTTGTACTTTTTATCAAAAACCATTCTAAGACCTCAAAATCAACCACCACATTTTAAGACCGACCAAAAATCCTCTAAAATGACGATTACCCACGCCTTTAGATACCCCGACTCTTTCTTTCAGAGTTACAGGAACTTCCAAAATTTTCAAATTCTTTTTCAACGATTCTAAAATCATATGTGGAGAAAAATGATTACCTCCTATTTTTAAAGATGTCCTTATTTTTTCATAAGCATCAGGCCTTATCAATCTAAATGTACAACCAACATCTGTCAGCCTACATTTTCCCCAAAATCTCAATTGAATAAGCTTACTTATAAATTGATTTCCTAAATTTATAAATAAATTCATTTGACAACCTTTATCCTGCAATTCTTGAGTTGTTCTTGTTCCCAAAACCATATCCGAATGAGCAGAATATGCTAAAAGCTTATCTAAATCCTTAGAAGAAAAAGTCATGTCTCCCTCAACAAGACAAATTAAATCAGGTTTTCTCATATTGGCCTCTTTTAATGCTCTCCTACAACAAAAACCATAACCTTGATTCTTTTCAGAAACAACTGTAGCGCCTGCAAGTTTGGCAACCTTTGAAGTATTATCAACAGAATTATTATCAACAACTATAACCTCTGAAACTAGAGGATGACTGAGGAAATCTTTTACAGCAGAACCTATGCTTTTTTCATCATTATAAGCAGTCATTCCCACAACTATTCTTGGTTTTGTCAAAAAATCTTGTTTTAGCACATTTTGTTTTCTGAAAAGTCCTTCCATTATTAAAAAATCCCAAACAAAAGCCAAAAACGCTAATAAGAAAAATAAATTGGCAAGATTAAATAAAAAAAACATACTACTAAAATCAATAAAATTAAATGATCCTAAATATAACGTCCAAAAAAAGCCTAGTGGCACGTAACAAATTACTGCTATAAGAAAAAAATGAAATCCGAAAAGCAAAACTCTACCCATATGCCCACAAACACAAGTTTATTTATATACTTTTTCAAATATAAAGCATAGACCGCATAAAATTTCAAAAAAAAACACATTTATATAATAATTTAAAACAATAGTTAAAATGTCTAAAAAAATTTTGCTAACAACCACACATTTCTACCCCTACAAAGGAGGTCTTGAAAATTTTGCACTAGAACTAGCAAAAGGATTAACAGCAAAAAAAAACGTTGTGAACGTATTAACTTTTCAAGACAAAAACTTATTAGAAAATGAAACATATGAAGGAATAACTATAAACAGAATTCCTGGATTGAATATCCTGGGGAACACCTACACCTTGCCTGTTTTCAATAAAAAATACAGAGAAAATATTGAAAAAATAATTAATTCTGATTATGATGTAATAATAACAAACACTCGTTTCTTCATAATGAGCTATT
This sequence comes from uncultured Methanosarcinales archaeon, assembly GCA_964548665.1. Classification (GTDB taxonomy): domain Archaea; phylum Nanobdellota; class Nanobdellia; order Woesearchaeales; family 21-14-0-10-32-9; genus 21-14-0-10-32-9. The sequence goes on along the minus strand of CAZJQL010000001.1, from coordinate 115,581 downwards.
TAGGAATGATCATAGCAAAAAAAATTAACAAGAAAAAAAATAAAACTAAATTCATCCATATAGAGCACGGAAATGTACACGTAGTACACAAAAACCCCATAATAACACTACTTGCTTGGATTTACGATCAAACACTAGGAAGAATCATTTTTAGAAACGCAGATCTTGTAGTAGGAATATCAAAACAGTGCGTAACTTTTGCAAAAAAAATGGGTGCAAAAAAAACAAAACTAATCTACAACTCCATAAACCTTTCAGAATATAAAAAAATAAACACAGATCTCAGAAAAAAATTGAATATTTCTCCAAACAAAAAAATAGTAACTTATGTTGGAAGATTAATATACGCGAAAGGAGTGCAAGACCTAATAAACGCCGCATCAGACATCAAAAACATACAATTAATAATAATAGGAGAAGGACCACACAGAAAAGAACTTGAAAAAATTGCTCTCAAAACAAAACAAAAAGTCATATTTACAGGACAACTAAACAAAAAAGAAATAATAGAATATCTAAGCATAACAGACATATTTGTAAACCCATCATATTCTGAAGGCTTACCAACGAGCGTCTTAGAAGCTGCGGCAATGGGCTTGCCAATCATAGCGACCGATGTCGGCGGAACAAAAGAAATCATAAAACAAAACCTAGTGAAACCTAGAAATATAAAAGAACTTAAAAGCAAACTAATTATTTTGACATCAAAAAACAAAAAACAAAAAACAAAAACTAGGCAATATGCTCTGCTAAGCAATTTCGACATCAATAAAAACATAAATAAATTTGAGGAAATACTTTGAAAAAAATATTTTTTCTAATAAATTCTTTGGAAGGAGGAGGCGCGGAAAATGTTGTTAAAAAATTGTCTGAACTTCTAAAAAACTATGAAATAAAAATAATTGTTTTAAAAAACAAAAGTTTTTATAAAATCCGAGAAAATGTGAAAGTCATACCTTTATTGAACACAAAAAGTAACTTTTTCCCTATATTTGCGCCTTATTACGTATCTAAACTTAAAAAAATAATAAAGAAAGAAAAACCGAATTATGTTATTAGTTTTTTAGAAATTGCTAATTTTATAAACGTTCTTTCAGACAGAAAAGCAATAATATCTTTTAGAACAAATATGGTTTTTTTTAGAGGAATATCTGGATTGATTTACAAGGTTCTTATTTTTTTACTATATCCTTTGGCAGATAAAATAATTGTAAATTCTTATGAAAACAAACTTGATTTAGAAAGACGATTGAAACATAAAAAAATATTTGTTCTTTATAACCCATTGGAGCATAAAAAAGGAGAAATAAAACCAAAAAAATATGATTATATCTCTGCTGGAAGACTTATAGATATAAAAAGGTTCGATAAACTAATAACAAATATAAGCAAAATTTTGAAGTCTGAAGAAAAATTTGCAATAATTGGAGATGGACCTGAAAGAAAAAAATTGGAAGCTTTAATAAAAAAACTTGGAAAAGAAAAACAAATATTCCTTTTGGGAAGTCAAACAGATGTTTATAAACATCTTTTCGAATCCAAATTTTTTATATACTTTTCAGAGGTTGAAGGTTTTCCAAACGTTTTGCTGGAAGCCATGAGTGCAGGATTACCAATTATAACCACAGACTTTAAATCTGGAGCCAGAGAAATAATTGATCCCGATCTGAAATTTGACAAAAAAATAAAATACCCTTATTATGGACCTAATGGGGCGCTCATTTCATTAAAAAACCCTGATTTAAGTAAAATAAATATGTCGAAGCTAAAACAGGAAAAAAAAGGAATTGAACGATTCGAAAAGGAAAATATAATAAAACAACTAAAAGACATATTAGATTAAAATGTGCGGAATAAATGGATTTAACTGGAAAGATGAAACTTTAGTTTCTGAAATGAACTCTACAATAAAGCACAGAGGACCGGATGATTCTGGAAGTTATTCCGATGAAAAATTAACCCTGGGTCATGTTAGATTATCTATTGTTGATTTGAGCCCTGCAGGACATAATCCTTTATTTTATTCTAAGGAAAAAGGAGCTTATTCTGAAAAACACAACAGAGAATTTATGAAAATTAGTGAACTTGGAATAGTATTTAATGGAGAAATATATAACTTTCAGGAAATAAAAAAAGAATTAGAAAAAAAAGGATACGCTTTTTCTACAAAGTGCGATACCGAAGTAATATTAGCTAGCTATCTTGAATGGAATTTTGATTGTGTAAAAAAATTTAACGGAATGTGGGCTTTCTGCATATATGATAAGAAAAAAAAGATACTTTTCTGTTCCAGAGACAGATTAGGCGTCAAACCTTTCTATTACTATTATAAAAACAAAAAATTCATATTTAGCTCAGAATTAAAAGGGATATTAGCGCATAAAACTTTGAAAATAAATTCTGAAAAAAACTTAAGCAAGGAAGCTGTTGAGCTATATTTCTCATTGGGCTTCATACCATCTCCATTAACCATATACAAAGACACATATAAACTGGAACCGGCTCATAACTTAATATTTGATTTAGAAAAAAATACAATTAAAAAAAACAAATACTGGGAACTTCCTGATTTTAAACCTATAGAAGATAAGAAAAAGTTAATAGAAGAAGGAAGAAAATTGCTTTATGATGCCACGAAATTAAGAATGATTGCAGACGTACCGGTAGGAGCATTTCTCTCAGGAGGATTGGATTCTTCAGCAGTCGTTGGAGCAATGAGCAAAAACACGTCTTTAAGGAACCTACACACTTTTTCAATAGGTTTTGAAGGAAAATATGATGAAAGCAAATACATAAACTTAGTTAAAGATTACTTTAGAACAAAACACCACCACCAATACTTCCAAGAAAAAGACTTTGAAAACCTAATAGAAAAATACTCGGAAATGTATGACGAACCATTTTCTGACTATTCAGGATTTCCAACATATAACGTTTCAAAACTCGCAAAAAAGCATGTGACTGTTTGTTTATCAGGAGATGGTGGAGACGAAATATTTGGAGGATACAACTCCCACAAAATGGGAGCACAAATGGAACTATTACAAAAAACACCAAAACTACTTAGAAAGATTTTAAGTAAACTACCCGTCAAAAAAAACCTTAATAGCTTAGCTTCAACATATTTACTAAAAGAAGCGTTGAAATTGAGCCTAAAAGAAAAAAAACAATTCTACAGCGAATCATTAACACAAGAAAAGCCATACTCAGAGCAATACAAAGAATGGACCGAACTAAAATTAGAACATGCTCTAACAAAAGGAAATAACAACTTAGCCGAAGGACTAAGAATTTACGATTTATTATTTAATACTCTGGCAGATAACTTTTTGGTAAAAGTGGACAGAGCAAGTATGCAAAACGCCTTGGAAGTCAGAAGCCCCTTCTTGGATTACAGATTTGTAGAATTTTCACAAAAAATACCTACAAAATGGAAAACAAACCATCTAAAAACAAAAATACTAATGAGAGAAATAATAAAAGAAATAGTCCCCGACGAAATAATAACTAGAGGAAAACAAGGTTTTGAACCGCCAATAGACAAATGGATTCTAAATAAAAAATATGAACAAACCATGAAAACCGGCATAAAAAAACTTGAAAAAATACATCCAGAAATAGCAAAACACTACAAAAACAAAGTATTTAAACACAACATAAAAAACAAACTATACACAAATCAAAAAATAAAACTATTCATATTCCAAAAATGGTTAGAAAAAATAACGCTCTAAAGAAAATACTCATAATTATTTCTTCACTTAAGTTAGGCGGAGGTGCAGAAAGGGTTGCTGCTTTAACAGGTAACGAATTAATGAAAAAAGGACATAGTGTACAATTTTTGACATTTTATGACTCTGAAAGAAAATATGAAACATTGGGAAAACAAATTTGTTTAAATGAAAGACACACAAATAATAAATTAGTAAAATTCATAAAAGTCTTGAATAGACTTTTTTTAATAAAAAAAATTTGTGATTCTGAAAAAATAGATACGACAATATCTTTTATGGAAGATGCAAATATCTCTAATGCCTTGACAAAATATCTTAATAACAAAAGCAAAATAATAGTAAGCACACATATAGATCCTAAGATTTATTTGAACATGCCTTTTGTTAAACCAATTTTGAGAAAGGTATACAATAAAGCAGATAAAGTTATTTGCGTAAGTGAAGGCATAAAAAAAGAGTTTGAAAAAATAGGCATCAATAACTGCCACACAATATATAATCCCTTAACCACTTTTACAAAAAAAACAAAACAAAACAAAACAAAACAAAACAAAACAAAAATATATATTAACATAGGTAGACTTGATAAACAAAAAGGACAAAAGTATTTGATAAGTGCATTTAATGAAGTTGTGAAAAAACAAAACAACTCAGAACTGTGGATATTGGGAGAAGGTCCTGAAAAAACAGAACTTAAACAACAAATAGATTCTTTAAACTTGACAAAAAAGGTTTCGCTGAAAGGAGCAGTAGATGATGTTGATAAATATCTCAATAAAGCTGATTGTTTTGTATTTACATCAATATATGAGGGATTCGGATTGGTGCTAATAGAAGCTCTTAATCACAATTTGCCGATAATTTCAACAGATTGTGACCACGGTCCTAGAGAAATATTAGCTCCTGAATTAAAAGTAGGTCAACAAGTAAAATATCCTTATTATAGCAAATACGGAGTCTTGGTAAAAAAATTTGATGAAAAAAATAACAATAAAAGAAAAGTAGACTCTTTAGCTCAGCTTATGCTAGATTTCAGACCTTGTGAAAGTGGTGTAGAACGAGCAAAAGATTTCAAACCACATAAAATAACAAAAGATTGGGAGAAAGTTATATGAACATCTACGACGGTAAATTCTCTACAAGAGAAAAATATGCTTCTAGAAATATCCATGCAGCATTAGGTCTTCATTTGAAAATATACCAAGAATTCATAAAGTTAAAACCTGATAAAAAAAGTAAGATTCTTGTTTTAGGATCAGGGTCGGGCGCGTTTGAAAAAAGGCTGTGGGATAAAGGTTTTAAAAATATTACGAGTTCAGACATTAACAAAGATCAATACAGAGAAATCAATAAAAAAATAACATTCATAAAATCAGATTTGAATACTGATTTTTCTAATTGTTTTTTAGAAAAATATGAATTCATATTCGCTATTGAGGTTATTGAACACCTTATTTCCACAAACACATTTCTTAATTCTTTGGAAAAAATATCAACAGATAAAACCACAATAATAATAACAACCCCTAATTTACACAACACTCAATCTAGACTAAATTATCTTATCTTCGGATATCCTTCTTATTTTATAACGAATCCTAACAAATACGACCACATAAACCCTATATTTGATAACGTATTTAAACATTTGATAAAAGAGAATGGATTTAAAATAATCAAAGAATATAGATCCACATCTTACTTTAAATCATTTGAGTTCTACACCATCAGATCTTATTTTTATTTTGTCTCTTTGGCTTTATTGAGTTTTGCTCTGAAACCTTTTATGAGATATAATAAAAAGTTACTAAACGGAGTAAATGTTGCTTACGTTATAAAAAAAACTAATTCTCCTCAAGAACAAACATAAAAAACCTGAAAAGGTTTTTCTCATATGTATAATTATTCGCTGCTCTGCGAAAACCCCTTTTTGCAATAAGTATTCTTCTAAAATCATCATTTAAATATTTATTTATTAATTCTACAGCACTATTTAAATCCTTATAACAAAGAACTTCTACCCCTACTTTAAATATTTTAGAAGTTCCCTTAAAATTATCAGTTATTTGTAAACACCCGTTTAAACAAAGTTCATATGTTCTTGAATTACTGGGACCATAAGAATTATGTAAATTAAAGCCTATTTTAGTTCTTTTGTATATCTCCTTGACTTCTTCATCTTTTATAAAATTTACATCAGGAAGCGGATAAAATAGATTTAAAAATTTATAAAAGTAAGATCTCAACCCGTTTACTTTTCTAGGATCATAAGCACTATAAAGCAACAATCTTTTTGGAAATTTTCTGTGAATTTTACTTAATCTTATCCATTTTTTCCAAACTAGACCACCTATATAAACTAAATCTATATCTTTTTTATTAAAATTTACATCTAAATCGTAGTGCAAGGGATTGGGAGGTATGGGCAAAAATCTTACTTTCATACAACCAACACTTTTTAATTTTTGTACTATTGTTTGATTCTCATTATACTGAACGCCAACACATATAACTGAATCATACTTAGGACCAAAAACTCCAGATATGATCTTAGTATCTTCTGGATCATCTGCAAATATACATGAAACAAAAACTCCTAATTGCTTCAAGAAATCCAATTGTTTAAATGAAAAAAAATAATATACTGCCAAAACATGATATATCTTTTTACTTTTCAGAATCTTGAAAAAATCAGTCATAAATCTAGAATACCATTCAACATCATCCAAAGACCTCAATTTATCTTCAGTTACCTTATAACCATAAACTGTCAATTTTTTGGGAATCAATGCATACAGTTTTTTGAAAAAAGAACTTGTGAAATAAAAGATCTGTAAATCGTTTTTTTCAAGCAATAGTTCTAGCTCCTTAGTATAAATCAAAGGTTGAGTAAAAAATATTTTTCTGCTTCCCTTCCCGATTTTATCATAATCTATTTTCATTTCTTCTCAGCCACCAAATAAACAGTCCATAAAAAGAAACGAAAAGGAGGAAGTCTTAACCATTTTTGCAAAGAATTAGAAAAAAATCTGGTTAGAGAGTATTTTGCTTCTAATGGTTCCAAATTAAAATTCTTTGCCAGATTTATTAATTGACCGTGAGTGCATGGCCTGACATGTGTTTCATCATCCCAAAAATACCAATGATAAGGAGACGGAGCAAATAAAAACAAACGCCCTCCTTTTTTTAAAACTCTATTAAATTCTTTAAAAAGATGAATTTGTTGATATGTACCCATGTGCTCTAGTACATGAGAACACCAGATAATATCAAAAGAATTATCTGAAAAAGGAATGCTTTCCTTTGAAACATCACATTTTTTTACAGACAGCCCTTTTTTTTCGCAAATATTAATAAAATAATCATTATAATCAACTCCCGAATATTTTGCGTTTTTCTTTTTAACAACACCATGTAGATTTCCATCGGCACAGCCAACATCGAGAACTGAAAACCCTTTTTTTAAAAAAGAAAATAAGAGTTTTCTTTGCCAAGTTAATTTTACTCTAGCAGAATCTACAGATTTTCTATCAGCATAATATTTTAAATTCATCTTTTAATTAACTCACAATCATTTATAAAATTTTCTCAAACTTTTAACTAAAAAAGATAAACCTATCTTATTTAAAATTAACTCGATAATATTTAAATCGGTTTTACTTAGTAGTTTGAAAATTTTAACAAATGATAAGAACGACAAAGAATATAATCCTAACCCGATACCTAATTTTATGAGTTCTGAAATCGCAATGAAATTTAATAAAATAAAAGATAACTTTACTAAAATTGCACTAAATAAAGAAGCAAATAAACTCTTAATAACAAACCATTTATCTATAAACACAAGATTTTTCTTTTTTGACAATAGATTCTCAAAAACTCTTAATAATAGAACACATACACCTGAAGTTAATGCAACTACGAAAATAGATTTAAATATGCTGATGAACAATATGTTCAAAGTTAAATTCAAAACAGTAAATATGAAATAATTTAAAAAGAGTTTATTTGTTTTGTTTTTAATTATTAGAATAAAACTTCCAAAACTCAAATAATTAGAAATTAAAAAAAAGGCAGATAAAATTGCAAAACTAGAAGAACCTGAAACATAAGCTGGACCAAAAAGAGAAAAAATTATTTGTTCTGAAAATATAATCATTATCGTTCCTAAAAAAATAGAAGCCAAAACAATCCAAGATCTTACTTGAAAAATTATTTTGTTAGTGTTTTTGCTTTTATCTGCATATAATTCTGTTAAAATTGGTAAAAATATTGAAGAAAATAAACCTGGAATAAAGAACAAGTATGACGCCAAAGAATAAGCAACGCCGTAGATTCCTAAATCTGCAGATGTCAGAAATTTCGCGATCACAAAATTATCTGTCCAATTAAAAACAAATGCAAAAAATCCGGTCAAAAGCAAAGGAATAGAAAAATAAAGCCATTCTTTTAGTTTATAATCCGACCTGTTTTTAAAAGAATACATATCTTTGGATTTGATGAAAAAAGAAACTACATCGAACAGAAACATAAATATGAAAGAAAATATAAAAACTAATACCACATACGCTAAATCGAAGTTTGTAAATAATAAAATTAAAACACCGAAAAACAAGACGGATTTATTTATTATGTTAAAACTGAACGATCCAAAAAAAATTTTTTTATTAGCATTAAAATGAACATGTATTATTTCACTAATAATTCTTAGAGGCAGAATAAAGCAAAGTGATTTCAAAAAAAACACGAATTGTTCGTCTAAATTAAAAAAAAAAGAAATGTGGCTTGAAAAATAAAAAAACACGACGGACAAAAGAACAGAAACTACTACTGGAATAACGAAGCTAAATTTCAGAAAACCGTTTAATAAAAAAAACTCTTTTTTTGCCTTATAATAAGGAACATATCTTGGAACACTAGAAGATATTCCTAAAGCAGATATAGCAACCAATACTCCGAAAATAGTATTAAGCAATTCAAAGGAACCATAATCTGAAGGCGTTAAATTTCTAGCAATTAAAAGCTTAAATAAAAACATAAGAACGTATCCTATCATGCCTGTTATGAAAGTAATTCCCGCGCCTTTTACTATTTCGTTCAATGTAGATTTATATTTTGCCATTTTATAGACTCATGTATTCGAAACATTTTGAAGTGAAATCTTTTTTGTTTAAACAACTTTTTACATCGAAGATTATTTTTTTATCTGAAAAGAGCGAGGAGTAGAAAGATGCGTCTTTGGATAGGAATTCTTTGTGAGGCACAGTTAGTATGATCGCATCTACTTTAGAAACAGAATTCAGTGAAACATTTTTTACTCCGAAATCTTCGTGATCTATTTCTTGCTGAGTTAAATGAGGATCAGAAGCAATTACTTCAACACCGTATTCTTTTAGCTCTTTAATCATGTCTTTGGTTTTGCTGTTTCTTGCATCACGAACATTTTCTTTAAAAGTTAATCCTAAAATCAATATTTTAGATCCTTTAATAATTTTGCCTTGTTTATTTATTTCTTTAACAACTTTTTCTGCAACTTTTTTTGCCATAGAATCATTAATTTCTCTGCCAGCCAAAATAACGCGCGGATGATAACCAAGTTCTTGAGCTTTGAAAGTCAAATAATAAGGATCTACACCGATACAGTGACCTCCAACTAATCCTGGAGTATATTTGTGAAAATTCCACTTAGTGGAAGCTGCATCAAGAACATCTTTTGTATTAACACCAAGTTTATCGAAAATCAAAGATAATTCATTCATTAAAGCTATATTTAAATCTCTTTGAATATTTTCTATGACTTTAGCAGCTTCTGCGACTTTAATACTTTGAGCTTTGTAGATATTATTAATAACGGAACCATAAACAGCACTAATTCTCTCCAAAGATTCTGAATCCATTCCTGAAACAACTTTTGTTATTTTTTCAACTGTGTGCTCTTTATCCCCTGGATTTATTCTTTCTGGAGAATAACCTACTTTAAAGTCAACACCACATTTTAAACCTGAATTTTTTTCTAAAATAGGAACACAAATTTCTTCAGTTACACCAGGATACACGGTGCTTTCATAAACAACTATTGCTCCTTTTGATAAATTTTTTCCGATTATCTCTGCAGCACCCTCGACAAATTTCATGTCTGGCTTGTTGTGCTTATCAACAGGAGTTGGAACTGCAACAATAATAAATGAAGCATCTCTTATTTTAGAAGGAACGTCCGTATACTCTATTTCGGCAGCGGCCAACTCTTCTTTAGACAATTCTCCTGTGAAATCAATAAATTTTTTTAGATCAGAAATTTTTTTTGAATTTAAATCAAATCCTATAACTTTATTTTTTTTACTTAAAAGAACAGCCAGCGGAAGACCCACATAACCTAATCCGACGACACAAATAGTTTCACCCATATGCTTTCACCGTTTCCATTAAACCTTGTTTAAATGTGAATTTAGGAGAATATTTGAGCATAGTTTTAGCTTTAGATATGTCTGCTTGACTGTGCTTTATGTCTCCAGTTCTGTGAGGAGCATAATTTATTTTAACTTTTTTGTTTAATATCTCTTGAATGTCATTAGCGAGCTGATTTAAAGTTATTCTGTCTCCACAGGCAATATTAAATACGTGACCAGAGCTGTTGTTTGATTTACAAGCAAGCAGAATCCCGTGAACGACATTTTTTACGTAAGTAAAATCTCTGGAAGTTAAACCATCACCATAAATAGTGGGAGACTTACTGTTTTTTATAAGAGCTATGAATTTAGGTATTACTGCAGAATATTCAGAATCCGGGTCCTGCCTAGGTCCAAATACGTTAAAGAATCTCAACCCAATAAAATCACAACCATAAATCTTTGAATAAAGAGCTGCGTATTGTTCATCTGTTTGTTTCTGAACTGCATAGAATGATAAAGGATTAAAGGGCATATTTTCTGATTTTGGAAGAACTGCAGAATCCCCATAAACTGAACTTGAGGAAGCATAAATGACTTTCAACTTTAAATCCTTGGCTACCTCAAAGATATTTAATGTGCCTGTGATGTTGTTTTCATTAGAAGAAATAGGATCCTTTATGCTTCTTGGCACAGAAGGTAATGCTGCCAAATGAATTACAAAGTCGACACCCGAAAACTCCCTTCTCAACAATGCAGAATCAGTTATATTTCCTTTAACAAATTTTATTTTGTTAATAAATTGTTTCAAATTTTCTAATTTTCCCGTAGAAAGATTATCTATAACTATAACTTCTTCGTTATGTTTGACCAGCTCTTCAACAACATGGCTTCCTATAAAACCCGCGCCACCTGTAACAACGTATTTAGACATAAGACAAAGAAGAAAGCATATTTTATTTAAACATAACTAAAATATTTATTTTCCATATAGAAAATAACTTTCAAAAGTTTTATAAATAAAAAATCATTCCCAAAATACAGGACGGTCATAGCGGTGTGGTTCTACCTGTTCCCATTTCGAACACAGAAGTCAAGCACACCCGCGTTTCGGCGAGTACTACCTTCAAGGGCGGGAGAACCGAAAAGCTGTCCACCCTTTCTTTTAATAACTAATAACATTCAAACCTTCAATCTTAGAAAAATCCTTCTCATTCCAAAAATAAACAAATCTTCATTATCAAAAAAGGAGAACTTAGTTCTCCTGAAAAATCTCCTGATCAAGCTCCTGCTGAATGTCTTGACTGTTATTCAACACAGCCTCATAATAAGCCATAGGACGAATAGTCACTATTTCCGTCTTATGAATCAAGAATTTTCCATCCTTACTCCTAGTAACCTTTGACTTAATCAAAGGCATCTGTCTCAACTGTTCTTCTTTCTTATTTGTTAAACCCATATACATCACCGAACCGAGAAAAAAACAACAACTTAAAATGAATATTCAGAAAAAAACCGAAAAACCTATGAAAATAACAAGAAAATCACGTAATCACCAATAAACAAAGAAGCACCACCAACAATCAGACCAGTCAAAACATCCCACTTACCATGATACTTAAGGTAAACTCTAGACGCACCAACAGCCAACGAAACAAGCAAAACAATAACTAAAAAATAAACTTCAGGAAAAACAGAATAATAAATCAGACCCAAAAGCAAAACACGAGCAACATGACCACTAGCAAACTTTCTTTTATTCAACTCATGAATCTTCTGAGTCAGCAACCTCATCTTAGCATAAGAAAAACCATGCATTTTGTTCTTAATATTATGAGCATTAGGACGATGCCCAGTAAAAATAGTTCTTAAAATAACAATCAAAAAAGTCAAAACGATAAAAGCAACAACGGATCTGAAAAAATTAATTTGATCAAACAAAACAATAGAAGCTACAAAATAAACAATAACTGAACCTAAAAAACTTACAACATACGCTAAAGGCTTCATGCAATCTTCTTAAACATAGCAATATAAAAACCTTCCGTATTCTCAAGATGAGGCCAAAAACGCCTAGACAACTTCAAAGAAGAATCAAGCTCAGAACCAAAAACAACAGTTAAACCCTCGACACCCACCCCTAAACCAGTATCAACAAGAACAACATCTCGTCTATTTTTTAAAATAGCGTCAACAACCAACTCATCCTCTTCCGGCTCCAAAGAACAAGTACTATAAACTAAAAAACCATCTTTTTTTAAAACATCCAAACCAGCATTAAGCAGCTCTTTTTGCAAACGACCTCTTTGCTTCAAATCATCTATAGATCTTTTAGAAAAATAACCAGGCTCGACGCAAAAATTGCCAGAACAAGGAGCATCCAACAAAATCTTATCAAACTTCAAACCGAGATCAGAAACAAAACGAGCATCCTTCTTATAAACAAGAACATTACTAACAGATAACCTCTCCAAATTATTAATAAGACTCTTTAAACGCTTATGCTCCGTATCTAAAGCAACAACAACCCCCTCATTATTCATCAACTGAGAAATTTGAGAAGTCTTACCCCCGGGACTGGCAGCCATATCTAAAACCAAATCAGATTTAGAAGGGCCTAAAACCTTTACAGGCAATTGACTTGCAGCTTCCTGCAAATAATAAAAACCTTGCAGATACTCAGGCGTACTCCCGAGAGAAAAAGAAGCATCATAAAAAAAACCATTATCGAGAAAAGAAACTTTTTCCAAAAAAACTTTTTTCTTTTTCAAACGCTTAACCAAAGAGTCAGAAGATATCTTCAATGTATTTACTCTTAAACACTTCCTCAAGACAATTTTAGTCGGATCAAAAGAAACGCCAAGCTCAGAATATCTCTTTAAAAAATTCATAAAGTAAAAGAAACAAGCTCAATATAAAAATCTAATTATAAAAAAGTTTATAAATCATTGTTCGAATTAAAAAAACATTAACAGAGTAGAGGTGTTAATATGAAAAAATTTATAGCAATAATTGCATTGGCACTTCTTCTGACAGCAATACCTGTATTTGCTGAAGAAGTAGAAGCCGAAGCAGAAGATGTTTCAGATGAAACCATGCAATATGGCGAAAATGAAGCAGCATATGAAACAGAACCTGTGGAAGTTGAAGCGGTCGAAGTGACAGAAACCGAACAAACAACAGAAACAACATACGAAGAAACATATGTTGAAGCAACAGAAGGAATAAGTCAAGAAGATTCACAAATGATTTCTAAAGAAGTAAGCAGAGAAATAAGAGTAATGAATGAAAACTTAGGTGCTAAAATAAGAATACTTCAACTAGAAAGATCAGCAAGAGTAAACTATGCAAAAGCAAATGCAGTAATGGACTACATAACTACAACATACCCTGATCAAGACATAACAGCACTAGAAGAAATAATGACTGAAATCACAGCACTAGCAGAAGAAGCAAAAGCACACAACCCTGCAGAATATGAAATGAAAGAAAACATAGAACTATTCGTTTCATGGAAAAAACAAGGACAAGAATTAACCCAAGCATTCAGAGAAGAATCAAACAAAATATTGACTGAAGAAGACAAAGAAAAAATAAGACAAAGATTTGCAGAAATAGAAAGAAAAGCAGCAGAAAAAATTGATGAAATCTTAGCAGAAGCTAAAAAAGAACATAACGCAGCAGTATTACAAAATGCAATGGAAAGACTTGGTGTTGAAAAACTAGAACTAATACAACAAGTAAGATCAGGACAATTAACCCCTGAAGAAATAAAAACCAGAATAAGAACAGAATACAAAACTCTGAATGAAGAACAAAAAATGGAGATAAAACAAAAGCTTACAGAAAGAGCTTTTGAAGAAAGAAAACAAAGACTGGAAATAATAAAAGAAGCAAAAATGAAAGAGCTTGAAATAGAAAAAGAACTAAGAAAAAAACAAGCAGAGAACATAAAGGAAAGAATAAAATTTATTGAAGAACAAAAAAGACAAAAAATAAGACAAGACGTTGTAGGTGACGCTAGAAGCAGAGCAATGGCAGCATCATTTAACGGCAACGGAATGCCTGGAAACGGAAGATACGCATACAACGGAAATGGAGGCCCAAGATGAAACTACTAGCAGTAATAATGATATTAGCCTTGTTATTGGTTACCGTAACTGGATGTAGCACAAACACACAAGAAACTACACAAGACGAAGAACTAAATGAAACAGAAGCAATAACAGAAACAACACAAGGAGTAATAACTGAAAACGACACAGTAGAACTAGGCGAAATAATCTAGAACTCAAAAACCAACTTTTTTTCTTTTTTATTAAATTCTTTAAACTTCCTATTACTTTTTAACAAAAAATCAATATCTTCAAAAGACCTAGACTTCCTCAAAACAGAAATCTTAGACAAAAGAGAACTGAATTCCTGATAATGCTCATAAATAAAATCCCCCTTCATCTGATTTTCAACAATCTCCTTTTCCAACTCAACAATACGCTTCTTCTGAGAATCCAAAACATCCTCATACTTACTCTTTTTCTCAACAACAACTTCAACAGGAGAAAACTTCTCAAGCGCCTCAGAAAAAGAACCATCAAAAGAGCTTCCTCCAAAAGAAAACATATTTACAGGAAAAACCTTACCATTAAAAACACAAGGACGAATATTCTCAGAAAATAAATCCTTCAAAGAGTTTTTTAACTTAATCACGTCCTCTTCCGAAACGTGTTTCGAATTCTTATCTAGATGTGCTCTTAAAATAACTTCCTCAGCCCAAACACCACCAAGACCAAGACCCGCTAAAGCCTTAACTAGAATCTTATCAGATTCAATAATTTTAGAAAAAAGATCTTTAGGAGAAGAAAAATTGAACTGCTCAGGAGGAAAAAAATACTCCTTATTAGGCGCAATTAATCTGTCCTTAAAACGCTTTCTCAATAAAGAATCAGATATCAAACCATTCTTTACGAGAACAACATTACCTGGCTTAAACAACTCAAAAATAAGAGAAAAAGACTCGTCCCTATAAACGAACTCAAAAACAATTATCCTTTCAAAACCCTTCTGAAAAACATCTCTGACCACGGCACCTGAAAGATGTCTTCTTAAAACAGAACAAAACTCCGGAGGAGACTCAGGCGCATCAAAACCCTCAGAAATAAAAAACATACAGCCAGGAACGAACTTAAGAACTTTCTTACCATCTTTAGAATTAAACCTAAAAAACAAAACATCCTTATCCTGATAAACCTTATCTAATTTATACGAAACCAAAGATTTTAATTCTCTTAAAAGAAAATAAACATCAACTGAAGACAAATCTTGAACCATAAACAACAAAAAATTAAAAAACATATAAAAATGTTTACAAAAATGATCAAAAAAATGAAAGGTCAGGCTGCCCTTGAGTTTTTGACCACGTATGGTTGGGCTTTTTTAATTATTCTAGTGATGATCGGAGGATTCACATACTTCGGTGTTTTTGACATAAGCGGACCAGAAACCTGTGTATCCGGCGTCGAATTCACCTGTCAAACAAGCCTAGCCACAGACAAATACCAAACCATAACACTAAGAAACAACCTACCCGAAGAAATAACCATACACAACGCCACCATAAACAAAAACGGAGCAACCATAGGAACATGCATACACAACCAAAACATACCCGCAGAAACACAATTCCAAATATTTTGCTCAACTAACCAAACAACCAACAAAAAAGAAACACTAAACATACAAATAAACTACTACCCCGCAACAGGAAACCCAGCATACACAAAAACAATGACAGTAACACTCAAAACCACAATAAAATCAGCCACAGAAATAGCACAAAACGCACAAACACCTCGAGCACCAGGAGGCCTAATAGGCTATTGGACATTTGATGAAGAAACAGGCAACATCACCTACGACTATTCTGGAAATAACAACCATGGAACAATATACAATTCACCACAAAAAAAACTCGCATCTGAATGCAAAAAAGGAAACTGCATATACCTTAATGGAACGTCATCCCAATACATAGATATTGGAAACAACTCTATATTTACACTTACAGAAGCAGGAAGTGTTTCTATATGGATAAACGTGCCTTCAACCTGGCTAGGAAATCAATACCCGAATCTTGTAAGCAAAGGAGCAAGCGCAGGATGGGACACCCCTGGCTGGAGCTTATTTTACTTCAACAACAGCGTCACAGGCATAGGAATGAGAAATACAACAACAAACGTAAGATCATACACCAACACAATAAAAAACAATTGGACACACCTAATAATAACCTGGAATGGAACATATTTTGGTATCTATCAAGATGGAATACTTAAAAGTGGAACCGCACAAACACAAAAACCCCCTCAAACAACGACCAAAGTTTTAATAGGACGAGGTCCAAGCGGCTCTTACTTCCACGGAACAATAGATGAACTAAGAATATATTCGAGAGCACTATCTGTTCAAGAAATACAAGAACTCGCATCAAATTAATGAAAAAGATTAAAAATAAGAAAAAAACAAAATAATAAAATGAATCCTGTAAATAAAAAAAAGAACGAATTTATACACAAAATAAACTACTATGTGCTGTTAGTGCTATTAATATTATTCATAACAGGATTTGTGTTTTTAATGACCCCATTAATAGTGTTTGCAGACCCAATAATAACGTATCTGATGCTAACATTAATAGGGCTTTCATTCGGACTATTTATAGGTTATTTTGCAAAAGATTTAGACCATTTAACAAGCCACCATCAACACACAGAAATATGGGTATCTACACTCATAGCATCCACGATTAATTTTTTTGCAATAACAGGAGCAATACAGTTAGCCTCATTTAATTTGGAGTTAGAATATCCTCCCTCCGCCGTGTTGGCACTAATATTTACAGCAAGCTTTATAATACCATATTTTCTTGTAGTCAACGAACACCACACAAAAAAGGGAAGAACATGGCTGAAATGAGTTTAAAAGAATGGATTTCTGCTTACATAAAATACAAAGACTCCATAAATAAAAAAATAGAAAATATCACAGAAACAACCGACGGAATAAAAGTAAATAAAAAAACAGGAGAAATAGAAGAATATGTTTGTAAAGAAGATCTAACTCAACTAAATTCTGAAAACATAAAAGAACAAAAAATAGTCACCCTAAACAAAAAAATAAATGTAGACTGGTTACTTAAAAATTGGGATGTACTTAAAGAAACAAAAACAACGATTATGTTTGTAAATACAAAAAAATCTGAACACTGGGCAATACACCCAAAAATGCACAGCTCCATAACTGACAAAAGTGCAATAAAACCAGGAATAAATACGTTATTTGAATCAATAACAGAAGCATAATAAACAATATAAGCAAACAAACATTTCTAGGACAAATGCAAAAAGAAAGCAAGATAACTACCGGATCGGACGTAATGGATTGGCTTCTGGAAGGAGGATACGAAAACGGAGTTATAACAACAATATACGGCCCACCAGGAACAGGAAAAACAAACCTTTGCTTAATTTGCTTAGTAAACAACACAGAAAAAAAAACAATATACATAGATACAGAAGGCTCATTCTCAGTAAGCAGAATAAAACAACTAACAGATAATCATGAACAAATACTCAACAACGTTATAGTCCTTACACCAACAAATTTTTCTGAACAAAAAAAAGTATTTGATAAATTAAAAAACATAATATCAAACAAAATAGGATTAATTATAGTAGACAGCGTAGCTATGCTTTATAGACTAGAAATAGGAATAACAAAAGACGTACAAAAAGTAAACAGAGAACTCGGAGTACAATTGGTGTATTTAATACAAATAGCAAGAAAATTAAACATACCTTTAATATTAACAAACCAAGTTTATTCTGATTTCGAAGACAAGAGCAAAGTAAATATGGTCGGAGGAGACGTACTAAAATACGCTAGCAAATGCCTAATAGAACTACAAAAAACAAACAAAGGTAAAAAAGCAATACTTAGAAAACACCGCTCACTCCCAGAAGGAAAAGAAGTAGAATTCAAAATAATAGACCAAGGAATAGAAGAAATTCAAAACTAAACTAAGAATTTAAATGGCAGACATCACCAACAGCATTTTCTAAAAAAACACCGCCAACATAATCAAAAACTGAAAGAGAACAATTAGGTAAAGGAAAATCTTCATACACTTCAACACCACGCATAGCCGAAACTAAAGCTCTTATTAAACCGCCATGAGACACAATTAAAATAACATCATCAGAAGAATGCTTTTTAAAAAGAAATGCTAAAAAAGACTTAGCTCTAATAATCAAACTAGAAAAAGGCTCCACATCATCAGGACGAAAATTCCAATCCACTTCTGCTTTAGTGCCTTCTAACGATCCTAAATTAGCTTCCATAAGAAGATTGTTTTGCTCAAACCCAACATCTAAAACATCACAAATAAGTTCTGATGTTCTTCTGGCACGACCAAGAGGACTACAATAAACAAAAGTAATTTTTTCTGACTTTAGAGCAAGACCAGTCTTCTTTGCTTGACTCTCTCCTAATTTTGTTAAAACACCATCACTCTGACCTTGCCAAACACCTGCAACATTAGATTCAGTCTGACCATGTCTAACCACAATTAACTTCATAAAAAAAATAAAAAAAAGAATAAATAAAAAGTTATTGATTATTCATCTGAGAAATCTTCAAGAGTTAACTTGAAATCAGCAGGCTTTATAAGACCTCTTTTCTCAGCATAAATCTTTGTCAAAAGTAAAAAGAACAAACCGAGACTCTTTTTACCCTTATTGTTACAAGGAACAACCAAATCTATGTTATTAGCTTGATTGTTTGTATCACAAAGAGCTATAACAGGAATACCGATCTTCATAGCATCCTCAACAGCATTCTTATCAGGCCAAGCATCTGTAACAAGCATAATCTTAGCTTCAACGAAATTCTTCAAAGAAGGATTAGTTAAAACTCCCGGAGGATATCTTCCCGCAAAAAACTTACAGCCAGTAACCTCTGCAAATTTCCTAACAGCCTTCCAACCATTTTCTCTCCTACAAACAATCAAAATATCTTCTGGAGCATAATTAGAAAGCATATTTCCTGCCAATCTTATTCGCTCATCAATCTTCTGCACATTTAGAACAGACAAACCATCAGGCCTCGTCTTATAAATAAACTCAGCCATGTGCTTAGTTCTAAACTTTGTCCCTATATGAATTCCTGACTTCAAATAGTCATCATTCGGCACCAATAACTCTTCACTCATTTCACATTCCTCCAAAAACAGCAGTATAAGAATACAGCTGCGATTTCTTTTGCCTCACGCAGTATTGCATGACACTACAACATGTCAGCGTCGGCTATATGAAACAGAAAGAAAGATCGCTTTTTAAATATTGTCCTAAATTATTCCACCACAGGACTTAGACGTATGTTGGCAACTCTGTCTCCTGCATCTAAGTCTAAAATTAAATAATTAGAAAAATTAAAGGAATTATCTGTTCTGTCGATAATTGTCGTGTATGGTGAAACCCTGCTTTTTAATTTAACTAAGAATCTTCCATTTTGATCTCTTGTCATCTTTATACCCCACCAAACGCTGTGAGAATAAGAACCGACACTGCTAGATAAAATATTTCCATTTTTTAAAATCTGCATCAGCCCATTATTTCTAAATGCAAAAGAATAATTAGAAGTCCAGCCACTGCCTAAAGAATCAGCAATTAATCCCACCAAAATCTCATTACTTCCAGAAGCCCTATAAACATCAAACTCCCAAGTGCCGTAAGCTTGATTACTTGCTAAATACATTGTTCCGGCAGTTGGTGCTTGAAAATACTGTGTTCCAGTCATCAGAGAATCCAAAGGACTTACTTCTAAGACTTTAACATTTCTAAATTGAGCTTGATGCTCTGGTAAAACAGGAGCAGTAACGTTATGATAAAGATTAACATCTATAAATCCCGTATTTTTAGTGTTAGTTATGAAATAAGTGCTTGACTTAAAATCTGGCGAATGCGTTGTTCTATCTGAAATGGCAGGAGTGGTATCTGCAATATCTAAATAAAATGAAGAAGAAGCAAAAGTGGTTTTAGATTCGTAGCTAATCATGTATGCCTGACCTATTTTCACATAATTAACGTTCTGTCTCATATCGGCATAATTTAATCCTCTTCCTGCGATAGTCAGAACACCATTAGAATAATTATATGTAGAAGAACCACCCATAGGAATAAAAGACTGAGTCATATTAAACTGATTCGAACTGTTTATAAAAAGAGTTTTTAAATCAAAACTCGTAGTGCCTATAATAAAATTTTGTAAAGAAACACTTCCTGGCTTGGCAAACCAACCAGCAGATTGTTGAATTTCTGAATCTGATTGAACTTTAGCCCTCAACCTTACAATATTTTCCTTAGAATAGGCACTGCTTCCTCCAGCAGAATAATAATAAAACTTAATCATTAAATTTTCTCTTTTACCTTCAGTCAAATTAGCAACACAATATATTTGAAAAGAACTTTCTGAATAAACAGAGTTGTCAGCAACACAAGATTTCAAATACTCATTGTTCTTAAAAATTGAAGCATTCACAACCACAATATTTTCATTGAAATTATTTCTCATGCTAATAATTTGTTGAGTGTCTGTTATTTGCTTACTTTGACATGTAAATTCGGGACTGGAAATACAATCTTCTCCACTCATTGAAGAAGCATCCAATACGCCAAAGTATGTGAATCCCCCGACCATTACTAGAATAATTAAAAAAGCCCAACCATACGTGGTCAAAAACTCAAGGGCAGCCTGACCTTTATTGTCCATTGTGTTTCTAGACACATTGTTAGTTATATATTTTTTCTTGGTTTAAAGAAAAAGATTCTATTACTCTGTGAACAGGGCCTATTTCTGTAAGTTCAGACGAATAAAGCTTAAAAGAATTTACTTTGAAAGAAAATTCTTTCAAATTAGAATTCTTTAACAAATCTAGAAGCAACTGCTTATCTTTTTTATTTACAAATTTAACACGAGCAAAAGTAATGTGAGGAATGAAAACTCTTTCTTGACAAAAAATCTTATTCAACTCAGCCCAAAAAGAAAACAACTCTTCGGAATTATCCACTCCGAGCCACAAAGATCTTATGTCTTTTTCATTCCTAAAAAAACCTTGCTTCGTAGTTTTTAATTTAAAAGATTTAAAATTTACAGATCTTAGTTTAGAAATAACAACATCTAAGTTTTTTACATCTCCAAGAAAAAACAAAGTGAGATGCATATTCTCATGATGAACAAGTTTTACACCTCTAAAAGAAAATTTTTGAGAAAAATCTTTAAGTAAAAAGCACAAGTCTTCTGGTAAAGGTATAGCTACAAAACAACGCATACAAAAGAATTTTAAAAAATAATTATATAAATATTGTTAAAAAAAAAAGAAAAAGAAGACTTACTTGTCTTCCTCATCTGAATCAGTAAAAACATCTCCAGAATCTTCACCAAAATCTTCAGAATCATTTTCTTCAGAATAATCTGGTTCAGCTTCTTTAGGCTCTTCCTTCTTAGTTTGAGCTGGCTGAGATGTTTGAATCGGTCCTTGAGCTTTACCAAGAACTTCAGCAAACCCTACTTTTCTTAGGACTCTAGTTACCTTGATTCTTACTTCATCCCCTTCCTTAACACTTGGAACGAAGAGAACAAAACCGTTCTTCTTTGCAACACCATCGCCTTTTTCACCGACAGCTTCTATCTTTACATCCATCTCGTCTCCGACATTAACTGGCGGAGATCTCATAAAATCTTGACCTTGTCTAGGCCTATTATTAAATCTTCTCTCCATTGTTGTATTTCACCTACTAATTCAGCTTTTGCAAGCCTTAAGCGTTCAGAATAGGTTTTTGTTTAAAAATTTTTAGAAAAAAAATAAAAAATTATGCATCCTCGATACCTGATTCGGTCACATTAAAGATGCACTCAGAGTCTGGCAAGTTAGGCGAATCTACAAGCTTGGCAACTCTTGTATTCTTCTTACCTCTTCTGAGATAAATTCTAAAGGTGCTATTATGGCCTACAATATTACCTCCTATCGCCTCAGTAGGATCTCCAAAGAAAGCATCAGGTTTAGCCATCACTTGATTAGTTACATAAACACACAAATTGTATTTATCTGCAATCAATGCGAGAGCATGCATGTGTTTGTTAATTTTTTGTTGTCTTTCTGCCAAAGTTCCTCTACCAACAAATTCTGCTCTGAAATGAGCAGTCAAAGAATCAACAATAACTAATTTCACATTTAATCCTTCTTTTATTAAATCTTCAACCTTCTCAGCTAAAAGCATTTGATGATCTGAATTAAAAGCTCTTGCAACTTTAATATTGGAAAGAACTTCAGAAGGATCTAAATCAAAACCCTTAGCAAACTGAGCTATTCTTTCAGGTCTAAACGTATTTTCTGTATCTATGTAAACAGCAGTTGCCCCAGGATTTTGTTTCTGAACACTGACTGCCAAAAGATGACCTATTTGAGTTTTACCACTACCATATTGGCCGAAGCACTCAGTTATTGCTGCAGTTTCAAACCCACCATTCATCATTGTATCAAAATTCTGACTTCCTGTTTTTATTTTCACAACTTTCTCTCTCTTGTTAAGCATGTCCATACCTGATTGAAAACCCATGTCAAGGCCATCTCTTGCTGCCTGAATCATCTTTCTAGCAACAGCTTCAGAAACACCTGAAGCTTCGGTTAATTGACCTATACTACTAACAGCTATGCTTAACAAATCAGTATAGCCTGCTGAAGCTAATTTTTCTGCAGTTGCAGCACCAACTCCTGGTAAATCGGTAACATCCATTTCTCCTTTTCTTGCCATAGTCTCCATCCTCACTCATCCTCTATATTGTCCTTTAACATTAAATGCTCATATGCTTTGGTCAAAACCAAAATTGCTTTAGGTATATCTGAAACCCTAAGACTGTTTGTTGTTTGCCAATTTCCTTCTTTATCCAGATAACTTCTTTCAAACGAAATAGTCTTGTATGCGGTCGGTTTTCCTTCAGAATCATGTCCTTGATTCTGCCATATTGTTGCAGAAACAGATCCTGCCTTAAACTTTTGTTCCGGACTTTTTTTGCCCATAACTTCAGAAACACTGGGAGCTTTAATATTTACTCTGCCAGCTTCATCTATTCTTTTTTCCATGTTTATCACCCTTGCTTTTCGCCTTTTATTTCAAGCACCACATTCGATGCTGGGCAAAGATAGAAAAGCACAAGATGTTTATATACTTTCTATGAAAATGTCCAGTGTTTAAAAAGAAAAATAACTACAATATGGAAAATAAATGTTGTTTTGACATTCTTATACTAAAATAATATAAACCACACAACATAAATAAACAAATAAAAAACAAAACAGCAAAATGAAAATACTAGGACGAAACTTAAGATATGGCGAAATAACTGTTCAAATTACAAACCAGGAAGACCTCTGGTACTTGAGCCATATAATAGAAGAACAAGATTTAATCAGAGGGAAAACTGAAAGAAAAATAAAAATAGGAGAAGGAGACAACGCAAAAACAGTAAGAAAACCAGTATTTTTAGAAATAACCACAGAAAAAACAGAATATGAACCAGAAACTGGCACACTCAGAATTCTTGGAAAAATAACTCAAGGACCTGAAGACGTTTCAAACGGAAGCTACCACTCATTCAATCTCGAAATAAACGAAACAATAACGATAAAAAAAGAATACTGGACAAGATTACAACTACAAAAACTCGATGAAGCCACAGAAGAAAAACCAGCAGCACTAATAATAATATTCGATAGAGAAAATGCTATATTCTCGTTGCTCAAAAAAACAGGATATCAAAAACTATCAGAAATAAAAGGAGATGTACAAAAAAAAGCAGATCCCTCAATTAAAAAAAGCGAATTCTACAAAGAAATAGCCAAACAAATACAAGAATACATAAAAAAATATGAAATAAAAAAAACAATAATAGCCAGCCCTGCGTTTTGGAAAGAATACTTAGTAAAAGAATTACCTGAAGAAATAAGAAAAACAACCACGCTCGCAACAATATCTGATGTAAGTGATCAAGCATTAACTGAACTAATAAAAGCACCACAGCTATCAAAAGCCCTAGAAAATGATAGAACATTACAAGAAATAACTGAATTAGATAAAGTGTTAGAAGGAATAAGAAAAAACAAAGCGTTCTACGGATTAAACGATGCAAAAGAAAAAATAAACAGCGGAGCAGCAGAAACAGTATTAGTCAGCGAAACATTTCTGAAAGTCAAAAAAATAGCGGGCCAATACAACCAAATAGATAATTTACTAAGCACAGCAGAGAATGCCGGAGCAAAAATAACAATAATTACACAAAAAGAAACCTGTCAAAAGCTAGACTCTCTTGGAGGAATAGCAGGAACAACAAGATGGACAACACACTAATACCTGAAGAAATAAAAAAGAAAATAATAAACAAAAAAGAACTATCGGGATTGAATCCATCTTTTTTAGATGATTTCTTAAAAAAATATTTTGACAAATACAAAACAGCAAAAGCAGAACTCGAAAAAAAAGAATATAATGAAAAAAGCAAAGAATTCAAAGAATTAAAAAAACACATAAGAAAAAAACTCAGAGAAGTACATGGAGCTTTTAAACAAAAAAACAAAAATAAAACACCTCAAACAAAAGAAGAGCTCATAAAATTTTTGGGACAGCACAAATCAACAAAAGAAAGAATAGACACACAACAAGAAATATATTTAAAAGTCTTTAAACAAAAAAATATAAATGTATTAGACCTTGGTTGCGGATTTAATCCTTTGTTTTTTCTCCTAAGTTCTAACAAAATAAATTGTACAGCCGTAGACATAAATGAAGAAGAATTAAAACAGATAAAAGAAACATACAAAAACTTTAATAGAAAAATAGAAACAATACAACTAGATTTAACTGAACAAAAAAACATACAAAAAATATCAGAACTGAGCAAAAATAAAGAATTCACACTCATGCTAAAATTGCTAGACAGCTTAGAAACCAAAGTTAGAGGAACAACTACAAAACTCTTAAAAGAACTGAATACAAAAGAAATAGTAGTTTCTTTTGCTACAAAGACAATAGGTGGAAAAAAAGAAATAAAAGGAAAAAGACATTGGTTTGAACGAGCGATAAATGAATCCAAATATGAAATAAAATATGAATTTGAAACAGACAACGAAAAATATTACGTCTTAAAACAAAAGAATTCTAAAGAATAAGACAGTACAACTCTAAGTTGACTATAGAATACTACAATCATGCAATAGTAAAAAAACGTAACATATTTAAAGTAGTTAAAGATTAATTATACAAAAAGGGGTGGAGTCCCGCGGGGGGTATAAAACATGATTGTAAAAGAAGAATTTTTAAGCAAATTAAGAAGATATTTTTCTTTAAATCTATACGAAGTAAAGATTTGGACTGCTTTACTTTCTAGAGGAGTAAGCACTGCCGGAGAACTAAGCGACATAGCCAACGTCCCAAGAAGCAGATCCTACGACGTACTAGAATCACTAGAAAAAAAAGGATTCGTAGTAATGAAAATAGGCAAACCAATCAAATACATAGCAGTACCACCAAAAGAAGTCGTAGAAAGAGTAAAGAAAAACGTAAAACAAGAAGCAGACAACAGCATAAAATTACTTGAGAATCTGAAAGACACAGAAATAGTAGATGAATTAAACTCACTACACACACAAGGAGTAGAACTTGTAGAGCCTGCAGATTTATCAGCATCACTAAAAGGAAGACACAACCTATACAACCACTTAGATATGACCATAAGAAATGCAGAAAAAACAATAACAATAATGACAACATCTCAAGGCTTCTTAAGAAAGGTAGAAGGATTTAAACCAGTATTCGAGCAACTCAAAAAAAGAGGAGTAAAAATAAGAATAGCTGCACCAATGAACAAAGAAACAGAACATGCTGCAAAACAACTGCAAGGAATAGCTGAAGTCAGACACACAACAGTTAACGCCAGATTTACAGTTGTAGATGGAAAAGAAATAGTGTTCATGATAATGGATGATCAAGAAGTACATCCAACATATGACATAGGCATATGGATAAACACACCTTTCTTCTCTTCTGCCGTAGAAAACTTATTCGAAGCAGCATGGAAAGGAATGAAAGAAATAAAAGTCAAAACCAAATAATTTCTTTTTTTATTTTTACTTTTTTATCCAAAAGCCTTAAATAATAGAAGTCCCTCGTATATAAAGATGGAAGAAAAAAATATTGTTCTAGAAATGAGTGCCCTGGAAAGAAAAATACTTCCACTAATAACAAAAATAACAGAAATACCCAAATTAATAAAAGAAACAGGATTGCAAGAAATAGAAATACTAAGAGCACTACAATGGTTAGCAAATAAAGAACTCGTACAACTAGAAAAAAAAGAACAACAAATATACAAAATAGATTCTAACGGAAAAGAATACCTAGACAAAGGACTGCCAGAAAAAAGATTTCTTCAAGAAATAGAAAACAGAGAAAAAAAAATTAGCGAACTAAAAAACATAAAAAATGAAGAAATAAATATTTGTGTCGGTCTTCTTAAAAAAAATAATTATGTCGACGTACAAAAAAAAGAAGAATTAATATTCACAATAACTCAAAAAGGAAAAAACAAACTAAAAGAAGGATTCGAAGAAGAAAATATTTTAAAAAAACTACCTGCGGAAGAAAAAAATTTGACTTCTGAAGAAAAAAAAATAATCGAAGAACTAATAAAAAGAAAAAACATTGTTGTAAGAGATAAAAAAATAGAATTCATAATTTCTCTGACTGAGAAAGGAAAAAAAATAGCAACAAACAAAGAAATTTTGAATACAAAAATAGAAGATAAATTAACTCCTGAAATGATAAGAACAGGATCATGGAAAAAAACACAATTAAAAGCTTTTGATATACAAAGCAAAGTTCCAAAAATAACCCGCGGAAAAAAACACTTCGTAAATGAAGCAATAGAATATATTAGAAGCATATGGCTTGAACTCGGATTTGAAGAAATGCAAGGAAATCAAATACAAAGCGCATTCTGGGATTTGGATTCATTATTCGTGCCTCAAGATCATCCTGCAAGAGAACTACAAGACACATTTTACTTAGAAAAAGATTCTAAATTAGAAAAAAATTTACTAAAAAAAATAAAAGATGTTCACGAAACAGGAGCAGACACAGGATCAAAAGGATGGCAAACAAAATACTCAGAAAATATAGCAAAAGAAACACTTCTTAGAACACACACAACAGTAATAAGCGCAAGAACACTCAGTACATTAAAAAAAGAAAACCTTCCAAAAAAATATTTCATAATAGGCAAAGTTTTTAGAAATGAAGTTCTAGACTGGAAACATTTATTTGAATTTCATCAAGTAGAAGGAATTGTCGTAGACCCTGATGCGAATCTAACAAAATTAAAAGG
>CAZJQL010000001.1:0-87961 GCA_964548665.1 uncultured Methanosarcinales archaeon | reverse complement strand
TGATGTTCACATTAAAAGGATACTTAAAAGAATTTTTTTCCAAGATGGGATTTACTGATGTAAGAATAAGACCAGCACACTTTCCATACACCGAACCCAGTGCAGAAGTAGAAGCATATAATCCTATAAAAAAACAATGGGTTGAAATGGGTGGCTGCGGAATATTCAGACCAGAAGTCACAAAAACCCTGCTGGGCTTTGAATGTCCTGTTATGGCTTGGGGATTAGGAATGGAAAGAATAATATCAAGATATTATGAAATAAATGACTTGAGAGAAATATATAAGAATGATTTAGATCAATTAAAAAATACAAAAACATTCTTGAAGTGAAAAAAATGAAAAACCACCAAAAAACAAAAGTTGCAAAAGTAAAAAGACAAATACAAATTGCTGTTTTAGGTTCTAGTAAAGCAATAACCACAAAAGAAGCCTATAATTATGCATTTGAAGTTGGAGAAGAACTAGCAAAAAAAGGCGCTCTCACCCTAACAGGAGGTGGCCTTGGAGTTATGGAAGCAGCATTAAAAGGTGCTAAAAAAAATAATGGAAAAACATTAGCAATAATTCCTTGGGAAAACATAAACAAAGTAAATGATTATGCGGACGTTGTTGTAGCAACAGGAATTGGCTGGTCTAGAAACAGCATAAATTTGAATAGTTGTGATGGAGCAATAATAGTTGGAGGAGGAGCAGGAACACTCAACGAAGCCACATATGCTTACATGATGAACAAACCCCTGGTCGCATTAACACCAAGTGGAGGAATTGCTGAAGAATTAACAAACAAATATTTTGATGCAAGAAAAACAGAATTCATATATGGAGCAAACACAGCTAAAGAAGCAGTAAATCTTATACTTAAATTAATAAAAAAAACCAGAAACAAAAACCAAACAACTCCTTTAGATGATGATCTGAGCAATGCAGAGGAAAAAAAGAACAAAAAAATAAAGAGAAAATAGAATGCCGACAATAACACTTAATAAAAAAAGAGTCCTTGAATTGTTAGGTAAAAAAATTCCTGATGAGATACTAAAAGAAAGAATAAGTTATTTAGGAACAGATTTAGAAGAAATAGACAAAGAAAAAATAGTTGTTGAAATATTCCCCAATAGACCTGATTTATTATCTGAAGAAGGATTTTCAAGAGCACTGAAAACATTTTTAGGAATCGAAAAAGGAATGAAAAAATATTCTTCGTCAAAATCTAATTATTTAGTTGAAGTTGATGAATCTTTAAAAGAAATAAGACCGAATACTGCCTGTGTTGTAGTTAAGAACGTTAAACTAAATCAGGAAAAACTAGAAAACATAATATCTATACAAGAAAAATTGCATGTGACTTATGGAAGAAATAGAAAAAGATGCGCGATAGGAATATATCCTTTAGATATAATAAAATTCCCAATAAAATACACTGCACTAAAACCTGAAGAAATAAAATTCAAGCCATTGGGATCAGAAAAAATAATGACGGGGCAACAAATATTAAAAGAACATAAAACGGGGAAAGATTATGGTTGGTTACTTGAAAAACATAAAAAATATCCTGTATTTATCGATTCAAATAACGAAATATTGAGTATGCCTCCCATTATAAATTCTCAAAAAACAGGCAAAGTAGAAACAACCACAAAAGACTTATTCATAGAATGCTCGGGAACTGATTTTAAAGTTTTGAGTAAAGCAATAAACATGCTTTCTTGTGTTTTTTCAGATATGGGTGGAGAATTGTTTGAAGTTAAAATAAAACACAAAAATAAAACGCATATTACTCCTGAATTAGATTCAGAAGAAATTAAATTAGATTTCGAATATGTTAATAAGTATTTGGGAACATCTATAAAAAAAGGCGAAATAATTTCTTTGCTTGAAAAAATGGGCTTTGAAGCAAATAGTCAAGGAAACGTAAAAATACCTCCTTATAGAACAGATATTCTTCATCAAATAGATCTAGTCGAAGATATAGCTATAGCTTACGGATTTGAAAATATACAAGAAGATAATCAAAGACCTTTTACTGTGGGAAAGGAATCAAAAATAGAAAAACTAAAAAGAAAAGTAAGAGAAATATTTATAGGAATGGAAAACATAGAGGTTTTTAGTTTTTCATTAATAAATAAAGAAGAACAAAAAGAATTGGGTTTTGAAAAAATTGTTTCTATAAGAAATTCTTTATCCTCAGAATATGATTCTTTGAGAATGAGTTTAATACCTTCAATATTAAAAATTTATAAAAACAACAAGCATTACGAGTATCCTCAAAAAATCTTTGAAATAGGAACAACATTCCATTATAATGAACAAAAAGAAACAAATGTTGAAGAACGTAACAACTTGTGCTTAGCTTCTTGTGGAGAAAATGTATCTTTTACAAACGCAAAACAACAATTAGATGTTCTTGCAAGTAGTTTAAATTTTGATTATTCATTAGAAAGAATAAAAAATAAACTTTTTGTTGAAGGAAGATCTGCTGAAATAAAAATAAATAATTTAACAGTAGGCATTATAGGAGAAATAAATCCTGCAATTCTTAATTATTATTCTTTGGAATATCCTGTTTGTGTATTTGAACTAGATTTAGATGTTTTATTAAAAGTCGTTTTTTCTGAAAAATAACCCTGTCCCCTTGGTTTCGTGTAGAAAAAATTTTATAAAAAATAAAAATTGTTTTGTTTTATTAAAAATATTTTTTAATTATTAATTAATTATATGTTTCTTCTAATTTTTATTAAATATTTATTTTAATTATTTTTGAATAAATTTTTGTATTTTCATTATTTTAATTTATCAAACAAAATTAATAAATTAATCACTTTATTAAAAAATTAATTAATTTCTATATAGAAAATAAATATATAATATTATATATTATTATATATTATATAAAAAAAATAAAAAACAATCATCTATATTTCACACGAAAAAATTAAGTAAACTTCAAAAAATTAGGAAATTAAAACAAAAAAGAAGTGTGATCTAATAAATATAATAAAAATATAACTTGAAAAAAGTATTCTCAAAATAAAAACACGCTTTATTATGTATTTAAAAAAATCTAAAAAAACAAAAAGATCATTTTAATTAAAAAAACTCCATATGAAATAAAGGGGACAGGGTGCTATTTTTAAAAACATAAATTCAAATATAATATTTTCCAAAAGAAGAATATTTATATAACCTGTGTTTCTTTTGGAATTATGGTTCAAAACAATCTAAATCTATTCTTCGAAAAATTTCTAAAAAAAGACACAATATTCAACAACAAAAAAGTTCTCCAATCATCATACATACCAGGAGAAATAAGCCACAGAGACGAACAAATAAGCCAAATAGCGCAAATTTTAGCCCCATCTCTAAAACTAGAAAAACCATCAAATCTATTCATATATGGAAAAACAGGAACAGGAAAAACACTAGTATCAAAATACGTAGCAGAACAAATGGAAAATGTGGCAAAAGAAAAAGGCCTACCTTTACAAATATTCTACTTAAACTGCAAATTAAAAAAAATAGCAGACACAGAGTACAGATTAATAGCAGAATTAGCGAGATTTTTTGGAAAAGCAGTACCACCAACAGGACTACCAACAGATGAAGTATACAACATATTCTTTCAAGCACTAGACAACGAAGAAAAAATAATTATTTTAATTTTAGACGAAATAGACCAACTAGTACAAAAAGCAGGAGACGAAATAATATACAATTTAACAAGAATAAATTCCGAATTAAAAAAATCACAACTATCAATAATAGGAATATCAAACGACTTAATGTTCGCAAACAATCTGGATCCTAGAGTAAAATCCTCTCTATCTGAAGAAGAAATAGTCTTTCCACCATACAACGCAATGCAAATACAAGACATTTTAAGAAAAAGAGCATCAAAAGCATTCAAACCGAACATAATAGAAGAAGGAGTAATTCAAAAATGCGCAGCATATGCTGCAAGAGAGCACGGAGATGCAAGAAGAGCATTAGAACTACTAAGAGTTGCAGGAGAACTTGCAGAAAGAAAAAATCAAGAACAAGTAAAAATAGAAAACATAGATGAAGCCGAAGACAAAATAGAAAGAGACAGACTAATAGATATGGTTAAAACACACCCGAAACAATTCCAAGCAACACTGTATCCAATACTTCTATTAAATCAAGACAAAAAATCAGAAATACTAACAGGAGATATTTACGAATTATACAAATCAGTCTGCAATAAAACAGGATTAAGACCTCTAACACAAAGAAGAGTATCTGATATAATAGCAGAATTAGACATGCTAGGAATAATAAATACAAAAGTAATAAGTAAAGGAAGATTTGGAAGAACAAGAGAAATAAACATATCTCTTCCAAACTCCATGGAGAAAAAATTAATACAAATACTAGAAGAAGAGCTAGAAATAAAAGATGGAAAATAAAAATGTCTCAATCACCAACCCTATTAAAATTAATAGAAAAAGGAGTATTAATAAGTCCTGAACTTCTTGAAAAAGAAATAAACGAAGAAATTCTAAAAAAAATAGAACAAAAATACGGAGAAGACTTAGAATACTTAGATGAAAAAATAATAAAAGATTTTGAACAAGAAAAAGAAGAAGAACACAAAGTAAAAATAACGAAATCATACGACAAAGAACCCAAAAAAAGAACATTTCAAGACTTTGTATCCATATTTAATCTGCGATTCAAAAACATAAGTCAAATGCTAAAAAACAGACAAGAAATGCAAGGAGTAACATCCATATCAAGAATAAATAACAAAAACAACAACGAAAGAATAACAACAATAGCAATGATACAAGACAAAAACATAACAAAAAACAATTCTATTGTTTTAAAACTAGAAGACACAACCGGAACCATAAATGCGATAATAAAAGAAAACGAAAACAACAAAGAGCTATACAAAACAGCAAACGATCTCGTTCTTGATGAAATAGTAGGAATAAACGGAGTCGTAATAAATAAAGCAATTTTTGTAGAAAAAATAATATTTCCAGATATCCCTTTGAGCAAAGAACTCAAAAAACAGAAAGAAGAAGAATATCTTGTTCTGTTAGGAGATACACATTTCGGATCAAAACATTTCATGAGAGAAGAATTTACAAAATTTATACACTGGATAAACGGAGATTTAGGAAACGAAGAACAAAAAAACATGGCACAAAAAACAAAATACCTAATACTAACAGGAGACATCGTGGAAGGTGTAGGAATATACCCTGGGCAAGAAGAAGACTTAGAAATTTTAGACATAAAAGAACAATATGAAGATGCAGCAAAATGGCTAAAACAGATACCCGAAAGAATAAAAATAGTCGTCATGTCCGGAAATCATGATGCGGGACGCCTATCAGAACCACAAGAAAGACCATTCAAAGATATGGCAAAAGCAATCTGGGACATGCCAAACGTTCTACTCGTATCTAACCCGGCCTATGTAAACATAGGATCTAAAGAAAATTTTCCAGGATTCGATTTATTATTATATCA
Source organism: uncultured Methanosarcinales archaeon (assembly GCA_964548665.1). Taxonomy (GTDB): domain Archaea; phylum Nanobdellota; class Nanobdellia; order Woesearchaeales; family 21-14-0-10-32-9; genus 21-14-0-10-32-9. Next base: position 82,463 of record CAZJQL010000001.1, on the reverse strand, counting down.
TGGAGGATCACTAATATACTATTCAGAAAACATACCTTCAATAAGAGAAGCAGGAGGACAAAAAAGATCAGATCTGATAATGAAATTTATGCTTCAAAGAAGACATCTCGCACCAACTCACAAATCTACACTCTACCTTCCAGATCCAGAAGAGGATTTTTTACTTATCGACATCGTTCCAGATTTTTTTGTAACAGGACATATACACAGATCAAGCGTTGCAAACTACAGAAATGTAACAATGATAAATGCATCATGTTGGACAGAAACAACAGACGACCAAATAAAAAGAGGACTAGAGCCACTTCCAGCAAGATTACCTATTGTAAATCTGAGAACAAGAGATGTAAAAATAATGAATTTCATGACTAAAAAATCAAAAGAGAAAGAAGAAGATATGACAAAAGAAGTAAAAGAAATGAGCAAACTCAAATGACGAACGCATCAAAACAAGTACAAAAGTACTTCGAGGAAATAAAAAAAGAATCCTTAAAACAATACAAAATAGCTCAAGAAGCAAGAAAAAAAGGATATGATCCGGAAGATTATGTAGAAGTAAAACTAGCAGAAAATCTAGCTGAAAGAGTAATTGGTTTAATTTCTGCAGTAGCTCCACAATTATCAGACACAGACGCAATAAAGAGAATAATAGAATTAGAAGAAAAATACGCTCCTCTAGATTGGAGAGTAGCACTTGTAATAGCGCACGAAATTGCACAGGAAAAATTTTGTAAATTTAAAGACAAAACAGAAGCAATGGAAATAGGAATAAGAACAGGATTCGCATATGTAACTCTAGGAGTTGTTTCTGCACCACTAGAAGGATTCACATCTTTAGAATTAAAAGAAAGACTAGACGGAAAAGGAAAATATTTTTGCATAAATTATGCGGGACCAATAAGAGCAGCAGGAGGAACAGCGGCAGCAGTTTCAGTGATTATAGCAGACTATGTACGAAAAAAAATGGGGTATGAAGAATACGATCCAACGGAAAAAGAAGTTCAAAGGTGCTATGCTGAATTAGAAGACTACCATGAATACGTAACAAACTTACAATATTTTCCTTCAAAAGAAGAAACAGAATTCTTAATGAGAAATCTACCTGTAGAAATTTCTGGAGATCCATCAGAAAAATTTGATATATCAAGCGCACTTCTAAGAGATTTACCAAGAGTTCCAACAAACAAACTAAGAAGCGGATATTGCCTAATACACAGTTCTTGCATTCCACTAAAAGGTCCTAAACTCTGGGCAAAAATAAGCAAATGGGGAAAATCTATGGATATGGAACACTGGGCCTTTATGGAAGAATTTCTTAAAATTCAAACAAAAATGAAGTCTAAATCTGCAAAGAAAGAATCAACAACAAAAATAACGCCTGACTACACGTACATAACGGATTTAGTGGGCGGAAGACCTGTATTAGGACACCCTTTAAGATCAGGAGCATTCAGATTAAGATATGGACGTTCAAGAACATCAGGATTTTCTGCACAATCAATACATCCCGCAACAATGATACTTTCAAATAATTTTATTGCTACAGGAACTCAATTAAAAGTTGAACGTCCAGGAAAGGCCGCAGCATATTCTTGTTGTGATACAATAGATGGTCCAATAATAAAACTAAAAAATGGAGATGTCATGTACATAGACAATGAAGCAGATGCAAAAAAACACAAAGAGGACGTTGTCGAAATACTATATTTAGGAGATGTTTTAATAAATTATGGAGACTTTTATGATCGAGCACACAAACTTGTACCTGCAGGATACTGCCAAGAAATATGGATTCAAGAATTAGAAGAACAAGCAATAAAATTATTTTGGACACTAGATTCTGATAAAATAGCGGACGCAGTTTCAATAGATTCAGAAAAAATACAAGTGCTTTTTAAAAATCCATTAAAAACAAAAATAAGCTTCGAAGCAGCACTAGAGATATCAAAAATGCTAGATGTTCCACTTCACCCATCACACACGTATTATTGGAACACACTTTCAAAACAAGAACTTAATGAGTTAAGAGAATGGGTAAAAACAGGAAAACAAGAAGATAAAAAAATAATTCTAAACTTAAAAGATAAACCAAAAAGATATCTTGAGCTAATAGGAATGCCTCACAAACAAATAAATAAAGAATTTGTAATAATAGAAGGAGAAAAAACAGAAGCACTCTTATTTTCTCTACAATTAGAAAATCAAGAGATATTCGAAAAAAGTTTAGAAAAAAACGATAAGCCATCAGACATACTTGCTGAAATTTCTGGAATAAAAATAAAAGATAAATCAGGAACATTCATAGGAGCTAGAATGGGAAGGCCAGAAAAAGCAAAAATGAGAAAACTAACTGGAAGTCCACACGTTTTATTTCCTGTAGGAGATGAAGGCGGTCGTTTAAGAAGTTTTCAATCTGCAATAGAGTCAAAAAAAATAATTGCGGACGTCCAACTATTCAAATGCAAAAAATGTTCAAACATAACACCTATGAAAATATGCGAGAAATGTGATTCAAAAACTGATCTCATAAAACATTGTCAAATTTGTGGAGAATCAACAACCTGTTCGCATGATGCTCCAAAGTTCAAAAAAGCAGAAATAAAAATAACTGAATTAATAGACTCTTTAACAAAAAAACTAGACACAAAAATACTTCCAGATCTAATAAAAGGAGTAAGAGGAACAGCAAACAAAGATCACAGCGCTGAAAATCTAACAAAAGGAATACTGAGAGCAAAACACAATCTATCTGTAAATAAAGACGGAACAATAAGATATGATTGTTCAGAAGTCACTCTAACGCATTTCAAACCAAAAGAAGTGAATGTATCTGTAGATAAACTAAAAGAATTAGGATATACTCAAGACATAAAAGGCGCTCCACTAGAAAAAGATGACCAAATTTTGGAACTAAAAGTGCAAGACATAGTACTTCCTTGCTCACAAGTTTCTCCAGATGAGCCTGCTGACGATGTTTTATTCAGAACAACGAATTTTATTGACGAATCACTAGAAAAAATATATGGCTTAAAAAGATTTTATAATTTAAAATCAAAAGAAGATTTAGCAGGACATCTAGCAATAGGCTTGGCACCACACACATCTGCAGGAATAGTTGTGAGAATAATAGGATTTTCAAAAACACAAGCATTTTTTGCACATCCATATATTCATGCAGCAATGAGAAGAGATTGCGATGGAGACGAATCTTGTATTCTTCTGCTAATGGACGCATTTCTAAATTTCTCAAAGCATTATCTTCCAAGTTCCAGAGGAAGCACAATGGATGCGCCACTCGTATTAACATCCGTAGTAATTCCTGCAGAAGTGGATGATATGGTTTTTAACGTAGAATTATCAAACAAATATCCTTTAGAACTATATCGGGCAGCCGAACAATATAAAATGCCCTTCGATATAAAAATGAAAAGAATAGCACAAGTTGTAGGAAAAGAAGAGCAATACGAAAACTTCGGATTTACACACGACACGACAAACATAAATGCAGGCGTTCTATGTTCTTCTTATAAATTGCTTCCGAGCATGGGTGATAAAGTAGAAGCACAAATGGATATAGCGGTTAAATTGAGAGCAGTAGATGAATCTGATGTTGCTCGACTAATAATAGAAAAACATTTCATAAGAGATACAAAAGGAAATCTAAGAAAATTTTCAACACAAGAATTCAGATGCGTTGCGTGCAATGAAAAATTCAGACGACCGCCATTAATAGGAAAATGCACTCATTGTGGAGGAAAAATAATATTTACAATAAGCGAAGGAAGCATAGTAAAGTACATGGAGTACAGCATGATGCTCGCAGAAAAATACAATGTAAGCTCATACATAAAACAAACGCTAGAACTCACACAAAGAAGAATAGAAGGCGTTTTTGGAAAAGAGAAAGAAATACAAACAGGCCTTTCAAGTTTCATGATCGAAGAATCAGAAGAATATTAAATATATCAAATCTTAGAATAAAAGCTGTGCCTTGCTCCACACACCTGGCATTTAATATAATAAACATCTCCCTCTTTAACCATTTTAGTATCTGGCTTGCCACATTCTTTACAAAAAACAAATTCTTCAGAATAAGCTTTTATTTTTTCATTAATTTTACTAGCAGGAATTTTAGAACCAAAAATAACTGCTTGTTTTCTGAATTCTCCAGGCGTTGCAAGTTCTCTCTGAACAAATTTCAATAAATGCTGAGGTTTTCTCCCCAACACATCTGCAATCTGATTAAAGTTACTAATTATTGTCTTATTACCTTCAATTTGTCCTCTAACATTAGGAATTTCAAATCTTTCACTACCCTTTACAGGTTCAGGAAGCTTTTCTCTCGCACTTTTAAGCATATCTTCATAATTCATAAACAAAAAAGAAAATGCTTCTTTTTATAAACTCTTTGGGTGAAATACAGAAAAATTTAAATAAAACGGCTTCAGAGAATATTATGATGAGTATTCCAACTAGATTCCATGCAAATTATTGCTCTGATCTAGTTGCAAGAATATTTAACATTAAAACAAACAAGATTAAGCCTTGGGTGTTATAAGTCCAGAAAATATAAACCCGGATTTGTAGCGCACAAGGAACAAAATTTCTAATGGTTATTAAATTCGGGTTAAATTAATGTCTGTTATTTTCTGGTCAGTGACGCCGAGGTTTCAAAACACAAATGAGCCGGAGGTGGTGAAAATGGGAGCATGTGTTTTGTGCGAACAGCAGATAACTAACCCTATCTGCCCAGAACGACTAGAGTCTCAAATGAAGACTTGGTTGTTAGAAACAAAACCTGAGTTAATTGAAGAACTCGAAGAAGAGTCTAGAGTTTTCTCTAAATGTGCTGACTCAGAGGATGTATGTATTATAACAAAGAGACATATGAATGTTTGTGTCTATTGTTACACAGAACACATATTTAACTGGCTCAAACAAACAAACGCGGACAAAGAAACTCTGAGTGAATTCATGCAATATTTCAACTTTGATTTGGGTTGGAAAGGATACTATGAAGAAGCACAAAGATTAGATCTTGTCTGAATCTGCCCACTTTTTTCTTTCTTTGTTTTCTCTTTTTAAAAGGATTTAAACTCAAAGATTTACTATTTTAAGCTGTTTTCTTCTTTTTTTATGGTTATGTCTTTTTAAGTTCCATCTCCACTGGAAATAAAGGGGTGTGTTTTGTATACTGGTTGCTTGTTTAGCTTAAATTTCGCGTCGATTGAGCTCAAATTTAAAGATCTCCACTGGAAATGAAGGGGGTTTGATGTCTGAAAAAACATCTTTTGAAAAAAACCAATAGAATATAAAAGCATTTATAAATAGGCCTTCATCTCCTTTATAAATGCCTTGAATAGGAGGGGGTTTAGAAAATGGCAAAACAAACAGAGCCTAAAAAGACAAAAGAAGAGTTCGATCCACACAAAAACATAACTGTGGTTAACATAGTTGTTTCTACAAGTTTGGAACACGACATTCCCCTGGAGAAAATGGCAGCAACACTAAGCAACACAGAATACAATCCAGAACAATTTCCAGGACTAGTAATAAGGATAAAAGAACCAAAAACATCAGCACTAATATTCAGCTCAGGAAACATAGTCTGTACTGGTGCAAGAAGTCTAGAAAAAGTAGATGAAAGCATAAAAAAAATAATTGAAAGCCTAGAAAAAATAGGAATAAAAATCAAAATAAAACCAAAAATAAACGTGCAGAATATAGTTGCAAGTGGAAACATAGGGATGGATTTAAATCTCAACACTCTGGCAATGAAACTAGATAACACAGAATATGAACCAGAACAATTTCCGGGACTTGTTTACAAACTAATGGAAGCAAAAGCAACATTCCTTCTTTTCAGTAACGGAAAAATAGTTTGTACCGGAACAAAATCCGAAGAAATGGTTCATAAAGCCGTAGACATGCTGCTTGCAAACCTCAAAAAATTAAAAAAATAAACCACTTCTTTTTTTTATTTTTAATCTAAAAAGCAATTGTTCGAGTCAAAGTTAATTATTTTACCCGAGGAAAAAAATGGATGCGCAAGAACAAATAAACAAATACCAAGAATTTCTAGAAACAAATCATCACAAAGATCTCCTTGCAAAAGCATCCAAAGGAGAAGAATCTCTTATAATAGATTTTAATGATTTAGCAAAATTTGATTTACATCTTGCAGAAGATTTACTAGAACACCCAGAAGATTCAATAAAAGCATCAGAATATGCAATATCTAGATTTGATTTAGGAACAACAGATGCAAAAATAAAAATAAGATTCAAAAATCTCCCCGACTCTTCAAAACTCCTTGTAAGTGAGATAAGAAGTAAAAACATAGACAAGCTATACCAGTTTCAAGGAATAGTAAGACAAAAAAGCGATGTAAGACCGCAAGTAACAAGTGCAAAATTTGAATGTCCGAGTTGCGGAAACCAAATGGCAATTCTACAAGTAGACACAAAATTCAAAGAACCCTCTGCATGTAGTTGCGGAAGAAAAGGAAAATTCAACTTAGTAAGTAAAGAACTAGTAGATGCACAAAAAATAGTTCTAGAAGAAGCACCAGAAGATTTAGATGGAGGAGAACAACCAAAAAGAATAAACATATTTCTGAAGAATGATTTAGTAAGTCCTCTTTCTGACAAAAAAACAAATCCTGGAAGTAAAATAATAGTTGTGGGAACACTAAAAGAAATACCAATCATACTTGCAACAGGAGGAAAATCAACACGCTTCGATTTAATGATAGAAGCAAACCACGTAGAACCCGTACAAGAAGAATTTACATCATTATCAATAACTCCTGAACAAAAAGAAGAACTTCTTCAACTATCAAAGGATCCGCTAATATATGAAAAAATAATAGAATCAATAGCACCAACAATTTATGGACATGAAAGAATAAAAGAAGCATTAGTGCTACAATTATTCGGCGGTTGCAGAAAAAAACAAGATGACGGAGTACAAAGAAGAGGAGACATACACATACTGTTGGTAGGAGATCCTGGTTCAGGAAAATCGCAACTGCTCAAAAGATTATCAATTGTTGCACCAAAATCAAGATTTGTATCGGGAAAAGGAGCGAGCGGAGCAGGCCTAACTGCTTCTGTTGTTAAAGATGAATTTCTAAAAGGATGGGCGCTAGAAGCAGGAGCATTAGTACTAGCAAACAAAGGACTAGTATGTATAGATGAGTTAGATAAAATGTCAAAAGAAGACACATCAGCGATGCACGAAGCCCTAGAACAACAAACAGTAACAATAAGCAAAGCAAACATACAAGCAACATTAAGATCCGAAACAACAGTTCTTGCGGCAGCAAACCCAAAATTTGGAAGATTTGATCCATATGAAATATTGGCAAAACAAATAGAATTACCCTCAACACTCATAAACAGATTTGACCTGATTTTTCCAGTAAAAGACTTACCTAACCAAGAAAGAGATGAAAGATTAGCATCATTTATTCTAAAATTACACCGAGAAGCAGAAATACCACAACAAAAAATAGATACAGATACAATAAAAAGATACGTCGCCTACGCAAAACAAATGATATTTCCAAGATTAACAGAACCAGCATTAGCAGAAATAAAAAGTTACTTTGTCAGTATGAGAAACACAGGAAATCCTGAAGAAAAAGTACAAAGTATACCAATCAGCGCAAGACAACTAGAAGGACTTGTTCGCCTAGCAGAAGCATCAGCAAGAACAAGACTCTCGCCAACAGTAACCAAAAAAGACGCACAAAGAGCAATAGACTTACTGCACCACTGTCTAACATTAATAGGGCTAGACACAGAAACAGGAAAATTCGACATAGACAGAATAACAACAGGAATAACAGCATCAGCAAGAACAAACATATCAGTCATAAAAGAAATAATAACAGAACTAGAAAAAGTAGTCGGAAAAACAATACCAATCGACGATATAATAAGAGAAGCAGAAATAAAAAATGTATCGGCAGACAAAACACAAGAAATACTAGATAAATTAAAAAGATCCGGCGACCTCTTCAGCCCAAGACATGGATTTATAAGTAAAATATGAACTCAGTCATCATATTCTTTATTAAAAAAATCTTTGAGTTTTTTGGATTTAGTATCTCCTATTAGTTTTATGTCTTTGAGTTCTTCTTCAGAAGCATTAACTATGTTGTGAATAGACTTAAATTTTTTAAGCAAAGGTTTTGAAAGCTTTGAACCAATGCCTGGAAAGCTTGAAACAACGTATTCCAAAATTTCATTATCTGATAAAGGTTTACTTGAGTGCATTTGATAATCAGATTTATCAGAACGTTGTTCGCGTTCAGCAATAATTTTCAATAATGAAGCAGTATCTCGAGGGTTTTTTGTATAAAGAACAGGTATTCTAAAATTAACTATGAGTGCTGCCAGCATTCCTCTTATGGCATTTGGATGAATTCTTCTCTGAGAATAAATATCTTCCTCTCCTTCAACTATAATGAATGCCTGATAATATTTTTTTAATTCACGTGCTTGAGAAATTAGACGACCATCAAGTATAGAATCAACAAAATCTTTAACTGTTTTAAACTCAACAACAACGTGCTCGCTTAATTGATAATCGCCAATATCAAGATTAATAAGATCCAAAGAAACATTCATGTTCAACAATTCTTTAAGAACAGAAGAACCTTTCTCACGATAATCTGCTTTAATAATTGTGCTGTTTTCAGGCGCAACTATTTTTTCAGATTCGTATTTAGCAAAAACATCAGAAGATTTTTTTCCAGAAACAAAATTCTTCTTAATGTCTTTAAGTGCCGAATACATTCTTTTTTCTTTATGGTGCGCAGCCCATCTATAACCTTCATCACGAGTGTTTTTAGTCAACAGAGTAATAACTCTGCCTTTTTTATGTCTTCCAGTTCTTCCCCTTCTTTGAACAGTTCTGATTGCAGAGGGCACAGGCTCATAGAAAACAACCAGATCAACTTCAGGAATATCAAGACCCTCTTCACCAACAGACGTAGCAATCAAACAAGAAAATTCTTCATTAGCAAATTTTTCAATCATTGCTTTTTGTTCTTTCTGAGAAAGACCTGTATCTTTTTTCTTAGACTGGCCAACAAAAACCTCGGAAGTAATATTTAATTCAGCAAGAATTTTTTTAATCTTAGAAGCACTATCTCTGAACTGCGTAAAAATAATTATTTTAGAGTTTTTATTTAAACCAATTTCTGCTTCAATCAATGTTTTCAAATAATCCATCTTGGGATGGCTTATATTTTCTTCACTTAATTTTCTTGAAGCAACAACAGCAGACCTGAAATTAATATCTCTAACAAGATTCTTAACTGCTTTAACATTACTAGAAATTGCTTGTTTTTCTAATTGAATAAAATACTCGTTGAGTGCATGAATTCCTTGTGTTTCAACAAGCTCCAAAGCATGCTGAACCTTCAATGCTTCAGCAAGCAAACTAACCGTTTTCATTAAATCAAAATCTTTTTCTCCTCCAGCAATTTTTCCATGCAAACCAGAAACCAAAGAAAGTAAAGCAGACTTGCTATAATTAGAAAAACCGCTAGGAACAAACCCATATTTTTCAGCTTCTGAAAGTTTAGAAACATAGCACTTATCCAAAAGCTCTTTAACATTCTTCAATTCTAGAGGAAGATCGAGCTTGACATATTCAACATCCATATCTTGAACATAAGGCACGACATCGTCATCATCAACGCTTCTAAACTCAATTTCTTCAATACCTAGATTCTCACAAATCTCATTGATTTTTTCTTTATCGGATCCGGGACTTGCTGTCAGAGCTAAAATTCGAACATTTTTTCCAAACTCTAAATATTTTTTTGCGATAAAAGTATACGCATAATCTCCGGTTGCTCTGTGTGCTTCATCAAAAACAATCAAAGAAACATTTTCCAAAAAATCTTTCTTCCAATGATGTCATTTTCAAGACCTTGAGGAGTGCTTATTATTATTTTTGAATCACTCCACATAGATTTTCTTTTATCTGGAGAAACAGATCCTGTGAAAAGAACAACATTTTCAGAAAGATTTTGTTTTAATGTTTTTTCGTGCTGTTGGGCTAAAGGTTTAGTGGGTGCTAGAAAAACAACTTTAGAATCAGGATAATTCATTAATCTTTTTTTAATCAACGTGACTGCGATAGCAGTTTTTCCGAGACCGGTAGGTAGAACAACAAGACAATTGCTTCTAACAGCAGTATCAAGAATTTTTTCCTGATATAATCTCAACGTCAAATTTTTTTGTTCATGGAGTTCGGGATTCTCAACGTTTGTCATATTACATAGAGGGGGGCTTTCTTTTTTTAAAAATCTTCTTCACTTGTCCAGTGTGCTTTTCTTTTACAATGATCATAATAAAGCCCTTCTTTGTTAAAAATACAAAAGAATAAAGCGTTTTACGCATATACAATATAAATAATCTTTCAAATAATTAAATATAAAAAAACAAAAAGATTCATTAACGAAATGTTGCTTTCAAAAACATTATCCTTCTATAAATTACCAGAAGTAAAAAAAGCATTAGTCGAGCAAGCCAAAGATAAAGAAGTGGCAATAAAATTTTTAGATTATTTTGGGAAAAGACCAGATGTTCTAATATACGAAGAAGATGTCTTAGAATTCGCCAAGAAAAAAGCTACAAGTTTTCACTGCTCAGAGGAACTCTGGACAAATCCTCTATCTCTAAGACAAGATATAAAAAAACAAGAATTAGATGAAATAAGAAAAGGATGGGATTTAATACTAGATATAGATTGTAGTCATTTTATTTATAGTAAATTGGCCGCACACATTATAATAAAAATCTTAATGGATCAAGGAATAGAAAATATATCTTGTAAATTTTCTGGTAACAAAGGATTTCATATCGCAGTTCCATTCGAATCATTTCCAGAAAATGTAAATGGTAAACCAACTAAAGACTTATTTCCTGATGCACCAAGAAGAATAGCAGAATATCTTAAAAATAAAATGCTAGAGCCACTCGGAGAAGCCATACTTCGTGTAGAAAAAAACAACATAGAAAACGTACAAAAAAGAACAAACATTCCATATCAAAAACTCGTAAAACAAATGAATACAAATGATTCAGCGCTTTTAAATGAAACAAAAACTCTTCTAAATGTATCCGAATTTTTAGAAATAGACACTATTCTAATAGCTCCCAGGCATTTGTATAGAATGCCTTATTCTTTTCACGAAAAATCGATGTTAATCAGCGTTCCTGTTGACATAAACAAAATATTGCAATTCAAAAAAGATCAAGCAAAACCAGAAAATGTGTCATTTAACATTCCTTTTCTAGACAGAAAAAAGTCTAAACAAGGAGAAGCACAACAACTAATAATAAATGCATTTGATTTTCATCCAAGAGAAATAAAGGAAATAAAAGAAATTAAAGAATTTGCTCTTCCTGAAGAAGCAATAGAAGAAGAATTGTTTCCTCCATGCATAAAATCAATGTTGAACGGCATGGAAGATGGAAAAAAGAGAACGTTGTTCACACTTATAAATTTTTTAAAAGGAGCGGGTTGGTCAAACAATGCAATAGAAGAAAAAATGTATGAATGGAACAAAAAAAATCCTGAACCATTAAGAGAAGTATACTTGAAAGGACAATTACGTCAAATGAAAAAAACAAAAGAAGTAGTACCTCCACACAATTGTAAAAACTACTATCAAGACTTAAGAGTTTGCAACCCGGACGCATTTTGTCAAAAAATAAAAAATCCGCTTCAATACGCGAAACTAAAAAAAGAACTCAATAAAACCAAAATCAAAACAAGGCAAAAACTAACTCCTGAACAACTAGAAATGAGAAGAAAATACAGAGAACAAAAAAAACAAGAAGATCAAAACAAAAAACAATAAAGATGCTAAATTTGTTTAAATTGAATAAATTTTCTTTTTAAGATGTATGATGAAAATATTGCAACACTCACAGAACACTTATTGCGAACATACAGGTTCAAACAGGAAGCGCCAGAAATAAAGAAAATGAACAAAATGTTGATGAAAAAACTCTGACAAAAAAATAGCAGGTTACTATTTGACTTTTTTTAAAGTTTAATCTTGTAAAAACATAAAAAATATAAAACGCTTCTCAAATAAAAAGTTATGAAAAAAAGATTTATGTTTCTGTTGTTTCTTTTGCTTTCTGTTTTAAGTTCTTGTATAATTCAAAATGAACCACAATTTTCCAGAGAACAATACTTTTTTCTAATCACAATAGATGGGTTAAGGCCGGATTATATAGAAAAAGCAGAAACAACAAATATAGATATTCTTTTAGAAAAATACAACGCGACGTTGCATGAAAATGTTCAAACAGTTTGTCCTTCAATAACTACTGTCGCACACGCTTCTTTATTCACAGGAAGAGAACCGACCGAGCATAAATATGTCGATCCTGGAGATGAATTTTTTGGACAAACGATTTTTCAAGAACTAGAATCAAAAGGATACAAAACGTTGTTTTTTGATGGAAAAGCAGGAAGAATTGCTGGTCTGGAAAACAGTGTGAGTTACGTTTATAGTGAAAAAGATTACAAATTTTCAGGAGGAGACTTAGAAGCAATGTCTGATTTTATAAACTATGTCAAATTAAACAATCCTGATTTTGCATTTATTCTGTTGCCTGGAGTGGATAGTGCGGGACACATGTATGGTCATGAAAGTCAAGAATACTCAAATGCAATAAAAGTTGCGGATCAGGCTATAGGTCTGTTAATAGAAAAATTAAATGAAAGCAATTTGCTTAATAAATCAAACATTATAATAGTGTCTGATCACGGTATGACTGGAAAAGATCATAGTTCTTGTTTGCCAACAGATGTATCTATAACCCTAATAACTAAAGGAGACAAGCTAACACAAAACTTCACTTCTAAGAAAATAACAGACATTTCTGAAGAAATAAGATATGCTTTCAAAGTGAAACAAAATTAATTTGTGGTGTTCATTTAATTCGCATCAATCCAAACCTTTTTAAATCGAAATGTATTCCTCTCAAAGTAATAGTTGAAGTTTTAGACGATTTCAACGCAAAAACTGCGCCTGAAAAGAGGCCTTTTTTGACAAACAGATGATGTTTTCTGAAAAAAGGTTTCAACAATAGGCGTTTATAAAAAAAGTTTACGTAGCCCTACGTGAACCAATCAAAAGAGTTATACAAAGGTATAAATAATGCCAAAACCAAAAAGACCAAGATTCGGAAGCATGGGTGTCTGGCCTAGAAAAAGAGCCAAAAACACTGTTGCTAGAATAAGATCTGTTCCTAAATTAAAAGAAGCAAAATTATTATCATTTCCAACATACAAAGCAGGAATGACGCACATATTAATAACAGGAACAGATAAAAATAAAAGAACTTCAGGAATAGATGCGTTTGAAGCAGTAACAATTCTAGAATGTCCTCCTGTAAAAATAGCTAGCATAAGATTATATTCTAAAGAAGGAACAGGAACTATAGTCAAGCACCAAATAAATTTTAAAGTTGATAAAGATTTATCCAGAAAAACTAACACTCCAAAAGATTCTTCAAAAATAAAAAACACAGAAGAACTATCAAAACTTGATTTATCAAAATATTCTGATTTAACTATTCAAGTTTATACAACTCCGAAAACAATAGACCTTAAAAAAACTCCTGATTTATTCGAAGTAGAACTTGGAGGAAATATACAAGAAAAGCTGGAATTTGTAAAAAATCATGTTGATAAACTAATAACAATTTCTCAAGTTTTCAAAGAAGGACAATTTGTTGATTCTCATGGAGTAACCAAAGGAAAAGGATTCCAAGGACCTGTAAAAAGATTTGGAATAGGCTTAAAAAATCATAAATCTGAAAAAGGAGTAAGATCTGTAGGCTCATTAGGTGGTTGGTCAGGACAAGGACACGTTATGTACAGAGTTGCTCATGCAGGTCAAATGGGTTACCATCAAAGAACACAATATAATAACAACATCATAAAAATAAGCGACAAGCCAGAGGAAGTAAATCCTAAAGGAGGACTTGTAAACTATGGCTTGGTAAAATCATCATATGTTCTAATAAAAGGATCAATACAGGGTCCTAAAAAAAGATTAGTTCTTCTTTCAGAACCAATAAGACTCAAGAAGAAGACATCACAAACATCTGAATCAATAAAATACATCAATACAGAATCACAACAAGGAAGATAAACAATGAAACTCAAAATAATGAACAAGGATGGAGCAGAAAAAGGCACAATAGATTTGCCAGAACAATTCCATGAACCTGTGAGAAGTGACTTGATTAAAAGAGCAGTGCTTGCAATACAAGCAAATAAAAGACAACAATACGGTTCACATCCTGAAGCAGGTAAAAGATATTCTGCTTTTGTTTCAAAGAGAAGAAGAGATTATAAAGGAACATACGGAATAGGTCAATCAAGAACTCCTAGAAAAATACTTAATAGGAGCGGAACGAGATTTTATTTTGTAGGGGCATTTGCACCACAAACAGTGGGTGGAAGAAGAGCACATCCACCAAAAGCATCTAAGGTTTGGGAACAAAAAATAAATGAAACGGAAAATAGAAAATCAATAAGATCAGCTTTATCCTCCACTATGTCAAAGAAACTTGTGGCGGAAAGAGGGCATAGAATTCCAGAAGCATACCCTTTCATTTTATCAGATGACTTTCAAAAAATATCAAAAACATCAGAATTAAGAAAAATTCTTCAAAAAACAGGATTTTCAGAAGAAATAAAAAGAACTGAAGAAAGAAAAATAAGAGCTGGTAAAGGAAAAACAAGAGGAAGAAAATACAAAACAAAAACAGGAATTCTTTTTGTTGTTTCAGAATCTTGTAATTTGCAAAAATCAGCAAATAATTTTACAGGATTTGATGTGGTGACTCCTGAAGCTTTAAATGTTGAATTACTTGCACCTGGAGCTCAACCAGGAAGATTGACATTATATACTGAATCTGCAATAAAGAAAATTTCAGAAAACAAACTATTCACTAAAGATTTTAAGGGAGAATCTGTAAAAAAAATAAAAGCAGATTCTCAAGAAAAAAAAGTTAAACAAACCAAAACCGCAGTCAAAAAAACAACGACTAAAAATGCGACTTCAAAAAAATCTAAGGCGAAAGGGGATGAACAATGAACAAAGTAATATTATATCCATTAGCCACAGAAAAAAGCATAAGATTAATGGAATCTGAGAACAAATTAGTTTTTGTTGTTGACCCAAGAGCAGATAAAATTCAAATAAAACAAGCAATCGAAAAAGAATTCCAAGCAAAAGTCTCTAACGTGAAAACATTGATGGATACAAAAGGAAGAAAAAAAGCATACATAAAATTTTCACAAGAAACTCCTGCTATCGATGTAGCAACAAAATTAGGTTTAATGTAGATATGTAAAGTTCATAAGGTGTAATAAATGGGAAAAAATCTTATTCAACAAAGAAGAGGAAAAGGATCAGGTAGATTCAGAGCTCCAGATTTCAGATACAAAGGCGAAGTCAAAATGCTCAGTAAGAATCAATACGTTGTTAAGAATCTTGTTAGATGTGCCGGTCACACAGCTCCTCTAATCGAAGCAGAATACGATGACAAAACAACAAGTTTACTCATCGCTCCTGAAGGTGTTGCAATAGGAGATACAGTAGTTTTAAATCAAGCAGTTCAAACAGGAACAATTCTTCCTTTGAAAGACATCCCTGAAGGAACTGATATATTTAGCATAGAGGCAATTCCAGGTGATGGAGGAAAATTTGTAAGAGGATCAGGAACTTCTGCTAAATTAATATCAAAAACAGACAAGGCAATAACTGTTCTTTTACCATCAAAAAAACAAAGATTATTTCATCCTGAATGCAGAGCTATGATTGGAATTGTTGCTGGTGGAGGAAGACCAGAAAAACCATTACTTAAAGCAGGAAAGAAACACCACATATCAAAATCAAAAAACAAATACTATCCGATTGTATCTGGATCTGCAATGAACGCAGTAGCGCATCCATTTGGTAACAAGAGATCTTTAAGAAAATCAAAAGCAAGACCTGCTCCTAAAAATGCGCCACCAGGTAGAAAAGTAGGAATGATAAGACCAAGAAGATCGGGAAGAAGAAACAAATAATCAAGGTAAGTTAACATGGCAAAAAAAATATTCACATACAGGGGAAAAACATTGGAAGAACTAAAAGCTCTTTCAATAAAAGATCTTTCAGAGTTACTTCCATCAAGGCAGAGAAGAAAGCTCAAAAGAGGACTTTCAGATGTTGAGAAAAAATTTATCGAAGATATGAAGGTAGGAGATAATGTCAAAACGCATTTGAGAGACATGATAGTTCTTCCTTCAATGGTCGGAAAAACCATAAAAATACATACTGGAAAAGAATTTCAATCAGTAATTATACAAGAGGAATCAATCGGTTGCTACCTCGGAGAGCTTGCTTTATCAAGAAGAAAAGTACAACACAGTTCGCCAGGAGTAGGATCGACAAAATCATCCTCCAATGTTTCAGTTAAATAATTAGAATAATTTGAAGTGAAAGCAGATGAAAACCAAATATGCATTACAGCAATTCAAGGAAAATATGGCTAGAGCTATATCAAAAGATGTAGAAGTATCAACCAAAACATCTTTAGAAATCGCTAATTTCATCAGAGGAAAAACCACTAAAAAAGCCAAGCAAATACTTGAAAGAGTCCTAGAGAAAAAACAAGCAATACCTTTCAAAAGATTCACAGATGGTGTTGGACACAGAAAAGGAACTGCAATAGGACAAGGAAGATTTCCCCAAAAAGCATCAGAGGCTTTCATAAAAATAATCAAACAAGTTGAAGCTAACGCTCAGGCAAAAGGTTTGTCAGAAGAGCTAAAAATAGTTCATTTAGTAGTTAACAAATCATCAAATACATTTCATCAAGGCAGACAAAGGAGAAGAAAATTCAAAAGAACTCACTTGGAAATAGCTGTTGAAGAATTAGAGAAAAAAGAAGTAAAACCAAAGCCAATAAAGAGTACAGAGAACAAAGGATCTAAAACTGTTCAAACAAAAAAAGAAACTAATCCAGAGGATAAAAAATGATTGAGAGAAAATTTGTATCGCAAAACATCAAAGAATTCCTAGTTAAAGATTACTTGTTCAAAGAATTAAGTAGAGTAGGACTGAGTGATGTAAAATTGCAAAGAACTCCTCTGGGAGAAAAAATAATTGTTGTGGCATCAAGACCTGGTTTGGTTGTTGGAAAAGGCGGAAGCAATATTGCAAGATTAACCAGGGTATTAAAGGAAAAATTCAATCTTGAGAATCCTCAAATAGAAATAGAAGAATTACAAGATCCGAGAGGTAATGCTGCAGTAACTGCTGAAATGATTGCTAACTCGCTCGAGAAGTTCGGCACCGCGAGATTCAAGGGAGTGGGACACAAGGCGTTAGGAACAGTAATGGATTCAGGAGCTTTAGGAATAGAAGTTTTAATTTCAGGAAAAATACCTAGTTCGAGAGCAAAAACTTGGAGATTTTATCAAGGTTACTTAAAAAAATGTGGAGATGTAAGCATAACTGGGGTAGATGAAGCAAAACAGGTTGCTAAAACTAAAACAGGTATAATCGGTGTTCAGGTAAAAATTATGCCGGGGACAACAGTTTTGCCAGATAAAGTAAAAATTTTAGATCAAACACAATCAATACCACCAAATGTTGGTGCTCAGCAGGAACAAAAAAATTTAGACTCTATGAGTGTTGAAGAATCTGCACAAGAAGAGTCAAAAGAAAAATCGCCTAAAAAGAAAGTTGCAAAAAAATCAGCAACCAAAAAAGCTGTGAAGAAAGTCACAAAACAAGAAAAGAAGGATGAAGAATGAAAATAAAAGATTTGAGAAAATTAAAATCTGAAGAAATAGAGAAAAAACTTTCAGAGTTAAATTCAGAATTAATAAAATTAAAAGGACAGGCAAGCACAGGTACAGCTCCAAAAAGTCCAGGACAGATTAAACAAATAAAAAGAACTATTGCTCAAATATTAACAATAAAAAATCAAAAAAATGTGGAGGAAAAATAGCTAAATGCCAGAAATAGATCCTATCACCGGTCTTCCAAAAGAATTGGGCGTCTGGGAAAACATTGCAAAAGAAGGACAAAAAATAATCGTTAAACTTGTCAAGAAGAAATTCGGAAAAAAATACACGGTTGTTGAAGGCATTAATAAACATGAAGTGGATATCAAGGAGCTCACCAAGAAGCTGAAGAGCAGATTTGCGTGTGGCGGAACATCAAAGGATGGAATGATTGAACTTCAAGGGGATCACACAAAAGAAATGAGAAAAGAACTTGTAAAACAAGGATTCAGTCCTGATTCCATAGAATCATAAAATGAACAAACATCAACAAGAATTCATCGGAAAACAAGTCAAAATAATAAGCTCAAAAAATAAACAACAAGAACAAATAACAGGTTTAATTATTGATGAAACAAAAAACACATTCACAATTCAAACAAAAAACAAAGAAATGATGATATTCAAAAAAGACAAGCAATTCGAATTAAACAATCAAAAAATTGATGGAAATAAAATAACAAAAAGGCCGGAAGAAAGAATCAAAATCAAGGAGAAATAAAATGACTGAAACAAAAATTTCAACGAGAGGAAGAAAATTCATAGGAGAAGTCATAAGTGACAAAATGAGTAAGACTGTTACAGTGCAATGGGACAGAACTAAATACATTCCTAAGTATGAAAGATATGAAAAAAGAAGAACAAAAGTTAAAGCACACAATCCGGAATCAATAAATGCTGAAAAAGGAGATATAGTTAAAATAGAAGAAACAAGACCTATATCAAAAACAAAAAATTTCATCGTTACTGAAATAATAAAGAAACACAATCAAAACTTAAATTGAAGGTATGAAAAATGAAATCAATCAAAGCAACAATTCCAAAATCACTTCCACACGGAGCAAGGGTAGAAACCTGTGATAATAGTGGAGCAAAAGTGTTGAAGATATTTTCAGTTAAAGGACATAAAACACTAAAAGGAAAAATGCCTTCAGCAAGAGTAGGAGATCTTGTTCAAGCATCAGTAGTCAAAGGAAAACCAGATATGAGAAAAACAGTTGTCTGGGCAATCATAGTAAGACAGAAAAAAGAATACAAACGACTTGATGGAACAAGAATAAAGTTCGAAGATAATGCTGCTGTCGTGCTTAAAGATGATAAGGGAAATCCGAAAGGAACTATATTCAAAGGGCCTATTGCCAAAGAAGCATGTGAAAGATGGCCAGGTATAGCAAAAGTAGCAAGTATGATCGTGTGATTATAAATTATAATGTATTAAGAGGAAAAAAATGAAAACCAAATTTTCAAAAACATGGAAATCAAGCGTTCAACCAAGAAAGCAAAGGAAGTATATTCATAATGCAACTCTGAACGTAAAATCTAAATTCCTGTCTGTAAACTTATCTAAAGAGTTAAGAGCCAAGCATGGAAAAAGAAATACTAGAGTAAGAGTTGGAGATAAAGTAAAAGTTTTAAGAGGATCATTTAAATCTAAAACAGGAACTGTAGAAAAAGTGGATGTTAAGAACACCAAAATATATGTTTCCAAATTAGAGATGACTAAAAGAGATGGTTCCAAAACGAAAGCTCCAATAACTCCTTCGAATGTTCAAATAATAGAATTAAATTTATCAGACAAAAAAAGAAAATCCAATCTGACTCCGAAAACATCTAAGGAGAATAAGAAAACAGAGGCAAATTAAAATGGCTAAAAATCATATAAAAAGAATAGCTGCTCCAAAAACATGGAGGATTTTGAGAAAGGACACTGTTTTTATTTCAAGACCTAAACCTGGCGCACATAAATTAGATTTATCAATATCATTAAATTCATTCCTAAAAGAAATGTCTGGCTTGACTAAAACTCTCAAAGAGACAAAAAATTTACTCACAACTCAAGAAGTTTTGGTAAATGGAAAAAGAAAAAGAGATCATAAAGCTCACACAGGCTTTTTAGATGTTGTGTCTGTTCCAAGTATGAAAAAAACGTTTAGAATAATTATAGACAAAAAAGGGAAACTTCTTGCAAAAGAAATTTCCGAATCAGACAAAAACAAACTATTGCTAAAAATCACAGGAAAATCTACAATAACTGGTGGAAAAGTTCAATTAAACACGATGCAATCACAGAATATACTTGTTGATCAAAAAGAAGCAAAAACATACAAAACAGGAGATAGTGTGGTGTATGATTTGACAACTAAAAAAATATTGAATCATTTATCTGTTCAGAAAGGGATGTTTGCATTAATATATACGGGTAAACACTCAGGAAAAACAGGAATTGTTGAAGAAATAACTCAAAATATCGTTAGAATAAAAACAAAAACAGAATCCTTTGAAACAAACAAAGAATATTCCATTATAATAGGAAAAGAAAAACCAATCATAGAGCTTGATTAAAAATGAACAGCATGAAAGAAATCAAAATAGAAAAAGTTACCTTGAATGTAGGTGCAGGAAAAGACCAAAAAGTTTTGGAAAAAGGATTAAAATTATTAAAAAACTTGACGGGAATAGCTCCTGTAAAAACAATAACTAATAAGAGAATTCAAGGATGGGGTCTAAGACCTGGATTGCCAATTGGCTGTAAAATCACTCTCAGACATGACGATGCAGAAAATTTGATTCCAAGAATATTATATGCTAAAGATAATGTTCTTGCTGAAGAGTGTTTCGATGAACATGGAAACATAAGTTTCGGAATACCTGAATACGTCGACATTAAAGATGCAAAATACGATACTGAAATAGGAATGATGGGTTTACAAGCATCAATAACTCTGAAAAGAGCGGGATTCAGAGTAAAAAACAGGCAAATAAGGCCTTCAAAAATACCAAGTAATCATAGAATTTCAAAAGAAGAAGCCATAGAATTTATGAAAAAAAAATACTCAATAAGAGTGGGTGAAGAAGAATGACTACATCACACTATGCTAAGACTTTAAGTCAAATAGAAGAAAAACCAGCTAAATTAGCAAAATTCAAAAAATATAACACTCCTAAAAACAGAAAACACGGAGAATCCACAAAAAAGTGTAGAACTTGTGGAAGAACGGGATCACACATATCAAAATATGGTATTCATCTCTGCAGACACTGTTTTAGAGATAATGCTATAGATTTAGGATTCAAAAAATATTCATAAACAAATGAGAGGAAAAAAATGACATTAAACGATTCATTGGCAAGCGTATTATCTCATATAAACAATTATGAGAAATTAGGAAAAAAAGAAGTTGTTTCAAATAGTAATTCAAAAATTATAAGGGAAGTGCTTAAAATAATGCAACAAGAAGGCTACGTTGGAAGTCATGAACAAATAGAAGATGGAAAAGGTAACCTTTTGAAAATAAATTTAATAGGATCATTGAATAAGTGCGGCGTAATTAAACCAAGATTTAGAATACAAGTTAAAGATTATGAAAAATACGAAAAGAGATACCTTCCAGCGATGGATTTCGGAATACTTGTTGTTTCAACAAACCAAGGATTAATGACTAACAAAGAAGCAAAAGAAAAAAACCTTGGAGGAACACTAATAAGCTATGCTTACTAAGGGATATAAAATGACACAAGATAAATTAATGGAAACTGTAGATTTATTGTCAGGTTGCGAATTAACAGTAGATAAAAAAACAATGACTGTAAAAGGACCAAAAGGACAAATCACAAGAATGCTGCCTGATTCAGATATAAAAATAACTGTTCAAGATAAAAAAATAGTTCTTGAATATAAAAAAATGTCAAGAAACGAGAAAAATAAAATATTTACAACAAAAGCTCACTTGAAAAACATGGTTAAGGGAGTTACTGAAGGATTTTCTTATTCTCTGAAAATTTGTTCAGGTCACTTTCCTATGACTGTAGCTATGAAAGGAGACACATTCGAATTGAAAAATTTTGTAGGAGAAAAAGTTCCTAGAACATTGAAAATAAAACAAGGTGCAGATGTAAAAATTTCAGGAGATATTATAACTGTACAATCACATGATAAGGAAATAGCAGGTCAAACTGCCGCTTCAATAGAAAAACTGACTAGAAGACCAGGATTCGATAAAAGAATA
Organism: uncultured Methanosarcinales archaeon; assembly: GCA_964548665.1. Classification (GTDB taxonomy): domain Archaea; phylum Nanobdellota; class Nanobdellia; order Woesearchaeales; family 21-14-0-10-32-9; genus 21-14-0-10-32-9. The sequence goes on along the minus strand of CAZJQL010000001.1, from coordinate 60,342 downwards.
TTCCAGGACGGAATTTATATTATTGAAAAAGATGGAAAAAAGGTTTGATTATAAAATAAAATAGAACATGAGTGATATTTAATGAAAAAAACATTCAAAAGAAAAGATACACACAAAAAAGCAAGATTGCCTCTGTCTTGGAGAAAGCCAGATGGAATTACAAATAAAAAAAGACTTAATAGAAAAGGGCACTCTGCAAATGTAAGACCAGGTTACGGATTAAAAGCATCCCAAAGAAACACAGCAGATGGTCTCAAGATAATTTTGGTTCACAATCTTGCTGAATTGAAGAAAATCAATCCTAAGGCTGAGTGTGTTGTTCTTGCAAGAATGGGCAAGCAAAAAAAATTAGAGCTCATAAAAGAAGCATCCTCATTAAAAATAAAGCTATTTAATTTGAATGTAAAGAAATACGAAGAGAAAGCAAAAGATTTTTTCGAAAGTAAAAAGCAATTAGCAAAGAAAAAAGCGGATAAAGTTCAAAAAGCAAAATTAGAAGAAAAAAAATCAGAGGATAATAAAGAAAAAGAAGCTCAACAGCCAGAAATAAATGAAGAAGAAAAAAAGAAAGTCGAAAAGGCTGAAAAAGATAAGCTCCTAACAAAAAGCAGGTAAATGAAAAATGAAAATCCAAAAAAGATTAGCGTCTCAAGTTTTTAATGTCTCAGAAAAGAGAATAAAGTTCGATAATCAGAGATTAGCAGACATAAAATCCGCAATAACAAAATCAGATATAAGAAAACTTGCAGATGAAGGGGCTATTGTTAAAATCCAAGAAAAAGGAGTTTCAAGAGGCAGAGCAAGAAAAATAAAATCTCAAAAATCAAAAGGTCAAAGAAAAGGAAAAGGTTCAAGACAAGGAAAAAGCACAGCTAGACTTCCAAGAAAAGAATCATGGATGAATAAAATTAGAAGTCAAAGAAATCTGATTGCAGAATTCAGAGAAAAGAAACTAATATCCAATGACACATACAGAAAATTATATTTAAAGTGTAAGGGCGGATTTTTTAGAAGTACAAGACACATAAAAATTTACTTAGAAGACAATAAGTTGTTTCAAAAAGAAGAAGAAAATAAGGAAAATAAATTGGCTCAATCACCAAAACAGACAACAAAAAAAGTAACAAAAAAAGTATCAAAATCAAAAAGTGATAAATAATGGCAACAACAAGATATACTGTAAGATTCAGAAGAAAAAGAGAAGGCAAAACTAATTATAAAAAAAGACTTGTTTTATTAAAAAGCAAAAAGCCAAGATTAATTATAAGAAAAACCAACACCCAAATAATCTTGCAGGTTGCACAATATGCGCCTGATGGCGACAAAATAATTACAACTGTAAGATCAAAGGAACTGTCTAAAATGGATTGGAAGCATTCTTTTAAAAATCTTCCAGCAGCATACCTTGCAGGAATGTTGCTTGCAAAAAAAGCGTCACAGCTCAAAATAAATGAAGCAATATTGGATTTAGGCTTAGTGACTCCACTAAAAGGCTCTAAAATATTTGCTGCTCTAAAAGGAGCAAAAGATGCAGGATTAAATATTCCTGTAAATGAAAGCATATTCCCATCAGAGCAAAGATTAAAAGGAGAACACATTTCCACATTTTTAGATAAGCACAAATCAATAACACAAGATTTCGAAAAACTCAAAAAACAAATTAAAGGAAATTAAGGGATAATCATGCCAGCAAAAAAAACAACCAAAAAAATAACCAAAAAACAAGCAAAAATAGAGGAAGAAGAAGTAGTTGTGCTTGAACCTATTGATGAAGAATCAACAAAAATAGAAATAAAAATACCTTCAAGCTGGGTTCCTAAGACAGATTTAGGAAGAAAAGTTCAATCAGGAGAAATAAAAGATATAGATTATATTTTAGATAATGGCTTAACTGTGCTGGAACCAGAAATAATAGATTCTTTATTGCCAGACATGCAATCGGAACTATTGCTAATAGGTCAAGCAAAAGGTAAATTCGGTGGGGGCCAAAGAAGAGTATTTAGACAAACTCAGAAAAAAACAAGAGAAGGAAATAAACCAAAATTCACAACACTTGCAGTTATAGGAAATAAAGATGGTTATGTTGGAATGGGCTTAGGAAAAAGTAAAGAAACTGTTCCTGCCAGAGAAAAAGCGTTAAAAAACGCTAAATTAAATTTATTTAAAATAACAAGAGGTAGCGGAAGTTGGGAATCTAACTCTAAGGAACCTAACTCAATACCATTCACAGTAGAAGGAAAATGTGGATCTGTAGAGATAAAGCTTATGCCTGCACCTAAAGGTAAAGGGCTGTGTGTAGAAAAAGAATGTGCAAAAATACTTGCGCTTGCAGGAATAAAAGATGTTTGGTCAAAAACACAAGGTCAAACAAAAAACAAAATTAATTTAATAAAAGCTTGTGAGCAAGCACTTAAAATGTTATCAACTACAAAAGTAAGAGCTAAAGATGTAGAATCATTATCTTTAAAAGAAGGAAGATTGAAGGTAGCATAAAATGGCAGAAAAAAAACAAGGAAAAAAAATAGCAGTTATTTTGCTTAGAGGATTAATTGGTATGAATACAGATATAAGAGATACTCTAAGAATGCTAAATCTTCAAAAAAAATTATCTTTAGCAATAGTGGAAGATAATCCTGTAACAAAAGGAATGTTACAAAAATGTAAAGATTACATAACTTATGGAGAAATTTCAGAAGAAACATTAAAAGAGCTTAATGAAAAAAGACCGACCGAAAACAAGTTTTATTCAATGCATCCGCCAAAAGGAGGATTTGAAAGAAAAGGAATAAAAAAATCATTCTCTGAAAAAGGAGCTCTCGGTTACAGAGGAGAGAAAATAAATGATTTAATAAAAAAAATGATGTAAGTGATTATCAATGACTCATAACAAAAGAAAGAAAAACAGTAGACAAAGAGGATCTTGGACTCATGGCTGGGGCGCGAAGAAAAAACATAGAGGCGCAGGCCACAGAGGAGGAAGAGGAAATGCGGGAACCGGAAAAAAAGGCGACGCCAAGAAAACAAGATACTGGGAAGATCCTAACTACTTTGGAAAAAGAGGATTTGTTTCACAGAGTCAAAAGACAACAAAAATAAATACAATCAATTTAGCTCATTTAGAAGCAATGATAGGAACTCTTATCAAACAAGGAAAAGCAACTAAACAAAAAGAATTGATTTCAATAAACTTGTCTTCTTTGAAGATACACAAATTGTTGGGGGCAGGTAATGTTTTATCTAAACTCGAAATAACTGTGGAGCAGGCATCAGAATCAGCAATAAGAAAAGTTTCAGAAGCAGGTGGAAAAATCATACTGCTAAAAAACAAACAAGAAAAAGCTTCACAGGAAGCGTGAGCTGAAAAATGAGTTTATTAGACAAAATAATAGAAAACATACCTGAAGTAAAGCCATCAGGACAGAAAAAACTTTCTTTTACACAAAAACTCAAATGGACGGGAGTAATTCTATCATTATATTTTCTTTTAGGATTAATACCATTATATGGTTTAGGTCAAAATGCATTAGAACAATTTACTTTTCTAAGTACAATACTCGGAGCCAGTTTTGGAAGCATAATAAGTTTAGGTATTGGTCCTATTGTAACAGGATCCATAGTTTTACAGCTTCTTCAAGGCTCAGGAATATTAAATATGGATCTTACAACTCAAGAAGGCAAAAGAAGATTCCAAGGCTTACAAAAATTATTTGCATTTGCATTTGTAATAATTGAGGCATTCATTTTCGTATATATGGGCGGCCTATCTCCACAAGCAGGATTCAGTCCGCTAATATTAGTCGTTCAATTGATAATTGGCGGTATCTTCATAATGCTTATGGATGAAATCATAAGCAAATATGGTTTCGGGTCAGGTGTAAGTCTATTTATTGCGGCAGGAATAAGTCAACAAATATTCATACAATTATTAAGCCCATTGCCAAGCCCTCTTAATCCAGAAATAGCGACCGGAGCAATTCCAGTAATAATACAAATGCTGTTTTTACAATCAGGACAAACAGATATGCTAACCATAGGCTTAAATTTAGCTAAGGTTTTAGCAACAATTGCAGTCTTCTTATTTGTTGTCTATGTTCAAGCAATGAAAGTAGAAATACCTTTAAGCTTCGGAAGAATATCAGGACAAGGAATAAGATGGCCTCTTAATTTTTTATATGCAAATGTTTTACCAATAATTTTAGTGTCTGCACTTATCGCTAATTTACAGCTTTTTGCAAGATTGTTGCAAAATATGGGAAATCCTATTTTAGGAACATTTGCAGGACAAACACCAGTTTCTGGTTTTGTATTTTGGTTGAACCAACCTGATATCTTGCAGGCCACAATAGTAGGATCTCTTAATTGGATAATGGTTGGCCAAGCGCTAACATTCATAATAGTTTATGTTATAGGTGCTACAGTTTTTAGTATATTCTGGGTACAAACATCAGGGCTTGATGCTGCAAGTCAAGCAAAACAAATGGTTGCATCAGGTCTTCAAATTCCAGGATTTAGACGTGATCAAAGAGTTTTAGAAAGATTATTGAACAGATACATCTTACCTCTAACTGTTATGGGAGGAATTGCAATAGGGCTTCTAGCAAGTATTGCTGGATTAACTGGGGCAATAGGTTCAGGAACAGGTTTGCTTCTTACAGTCATGATTATATATAAATTATATGAAGATATAGCAAAACAACACATGTATGACATGAATCCTATGATGAGAAAGTTTATTTCGATGAATTAGTGTTAATGTGTTGACGACATGTTTTTATTGTGATAAATGCGTGGGCATTATAGACATCGATAAAAAGCAAAAAGTGTGAAAAATAAAATGGCAAACATATTTACGACTTTGTATGATTCTTTTATGAGTTTAGATTATTTGCTAATAATTTTGATTTTAGCTATTGTAATAACTATTTTAACAACGATAATTTATAAATATACCACGGATCAGAAAAGGCTAAAAGAAATAAAAAAGCAACTAAAAGAGTTAAGAGATAAACAAAAAAAATACAAAGACAATCCAAAAAAAATAAACGAGCTTACAAAACAAATGCTCGAAATGAATTCTGAAATGATGAAACAATCATTCAAATCGATGATTTATACATTTATACCTTTAATTTTATTGTTTTCTTGGATGACTGCCTCTCTTTCATATCAGCCAATAATGCCTGAACAAGAATTTTATGTCACTGCCTTAATTTCTCCAAATTATTCTGGAAATATAAGTGAAATAAAGCTTTCCAGCGTGCCTGCTATGATGGGTCAGAAAAATGAGTCATACTCCGTTTCTTCAAATAAAGGAACAGAAATACAATGGGCGCTTTCTGCACCTCAGGAAGGAACGTATACTATTTTAATAGAAGGAGATACATTCAAACAAACAAAAGAAATACTAATAACTTCAAACAAAAAATATTTGGCTCCTGTATCTGAGTATAAAGATAGTCAATTATTAAAAATAAGTGTAGGGTACGCTTCTGTAAGGCCTCTGGGAGAAATCAGTTTATTAGGATGGAAACCAGGATGGCTGGGAGTTTACATAATTTTAAGCATAATCATAAACATAATTGTAAGAAAAATTCTAGACATTGCATAAAAACTTTTTTTTAAATAATTTTTAATAAGTCTCGTTTTATTTTTGAGAAAGCTTTTTATACTAGGTGGGCTGAGAAACAGTATGAATAGAAGAGCACAAGGCGCACTAGAGTTTCTAACAACATATGGTTGGGCGTTTCTTGTAGTTCTAGTTTTAGTAGGCGCATTGAGCCATTTTGGAGTACTAAGTATGCCTGGCGTAAAAAAATGCACGTCTGAACAAGGTTTTGGTTGCGAATCAGTCGTTGTAACTGACAAAACTCAAAATTTCAAATTTAAAAATACTCTCGGAACAGATGTTGCAATAACTGGTGCGACAGCTACGGTAAAATCTACAGGTGAAAACATATCTTGCGAAACAACGGATAGTGTTGTTTCTGATGGAGAAAGTTTTGCAATAAAATGTGCGGGAGAATTATCTGCTGGAAAAAATGAACAATTAGATGTTTCATTCAAGTATTACTCGCCCACAGGATCAGACGCTTATGCTAAAGTTGTAAGTGCAGGTGTTTCTCAAAAAGTTGAAAATTTCGAGGAATATGAAACAACAACCAAGCAGTCATATAATGAGTTTTTGCAAACAATAGAAAACTATGATGGTCACATTTATTGTCCTCAAGGATTTACATATGTTCCAGGAAGTACTTATCTAGAAGTTCCTGATTTTTGTGTAATGACTTATGAAGCAAGAAGAAATGGAAGTTTGCCTATAAGTGTATCTTCAGGACTTCCTTGGGTCAGTATATCTTATTATGATGCTTACTATGCCTGTGATGCTGCTGGTTATGATTTAATTACGAATCTAGAATGGTTAACGATTGCAAGAAATATGGAATCAGTTCTTTATAATTGGGATTCAGGACTAAAAGGTGTTGGAAAAATATATAGGGGCAATAGTGATAGTGGGCAACTAAAAGACAGCACAAGCGATTTGACTGGAATAAACAGAAGAACGTTATATTTAAGCAACGGAGGAGAAATTTGGGATTTTGCGGGAAATGCAAAGGAATGGACAGATTTACCGGAAGCAGGATCTCCTTATGTGTCACTTGATGGAAATTCATGTTCAGGAACAGGCTGGTTTAGTTTTCATGAAAACGATGGAATGTCTGCATGTCAATGGCGTTCGAGTTACACCAGAAGTTCTTCTTTAGATAAAAAATACGAGCTCGGACCATTTGTTGCTTATAATGCAAATCAAGGCGTAGGAAGAATATATTCGGTCGCCACTACAGGTAAGGCCCTATTAAGGGGAGGACATTTCATAAATGGTCTGGATGGAGGAATATACTCTGCAGATTTTGGAGGAAGTCCACATTGGAGTGCAAATTCTTGGGGTTTCAGATGCACTACAGAACCTTATTAAAATGAATAAAAAAATAATTTCAGGATGTTTCGTTTTTAATTCTAACCACCAAATTTACCTTCTGTGGAGAAAAAAACATTCTTGGTTTGAAACTCCTGGCGGAAAAATAGATTCTGAGGAGTGTAGAGATGTTTCACATCCTGCTGTAGAAGAACTTAAGATTGCAGCATTACGAGAGCTCAAGGAAGAAGTAAAAGGAATAGAAAAGATTTCAGAGTTAACTTACTTTGGTAAAGTCAAATTTATTCATCCGAAGGGAAAAGAAATAATTGCACACAAATTTATTGTTTATGTGGAAGGAAAACTTAGTCCGAATGAGGACATATTTGATGAAAAAAAATCAAAATTCTTTTCTCTTTCTGAACTAGAAGGAAATAAAAACTTTCTATCAAGAGATCTCAAGTTAATGTTGCCTAAAATATTAAAAAAGTTTATCTGAACACTCTTTCTTTTTTTCTTAGATGAAAGTTAAAAAAATAGACTGCACATACAAAAACAAAAGATATTATGGCTAATATAAAAAATCCAGTTTCAAGTGAATTGATTGAAGAAAAACCGAATATCATATATCCAAAAAACAGACCAAGATTTATGATCATATTTTTTATGCTGAGGCTGGTGGCTCTGTATTTCGAAACTATTTTTTTATTAAAGGAATCCTCTAAAAATATGTCTAATAAAGCAACAATTCCTGCCACGATGAAGAAAAATAAAACGCCCAAGTAAGGTATTGAAAATCCTAAAAGTAAGCAAATCAAAATAGAAAAAAGAACCAAAAAAACAATGTTGTTGTTAAAAAAACTTAGAATATTTTCTGAATGCTTAGAACTTTGTGCAGCGAAAATATTTATAAAAAAATTTATCGAACCTATTGCAGCAACCGGAACTGATATGGTAATAAAATAGACTGATGAATTTGTTAAAATAACCTCATTGATAACAAAAGATGGAATGCTGATAAGTAAAAGTATGAGAAGTTGAGGGTGAGTTCTAAATAAGTCAACTCCTTTTTTAAAATATTCAAAAATATGAGTATTTTTATTTTCTGAAGGATGCGGTTCTTCAATAAAAAAAGTCAAGATAAAGCCAAGAAAGAGCAAAGGAAGAGACGCGATTGCCGGAAGCTTGGAATTTATTGAGAAAAGATACGAACCAATCACAAAAACAAAACCCATAGATGTGTATGAAATGAGTTTTTGTATTCCAAATATTTTTTTGAATTCATGCTCTTGTCCATATTTTTTAACTGAATCATAAAGCAAAGCTTGACTTGTTCCACTAGTAAGACTTACTGCGATACCACTCAAAATCTTTGCAATTAAAAAAATTAAAAATCCGTTTGTAAATGCGAGCAAAACTACTTCTATCAGATACAAAAATCTGGAAATGAGAAGAGTTTTTTTCTTTCCAATTCTATCTGCCAAAATGCCTGATGGTATCTCAAGCAACATAATTGTTGCTGAAAAAACACCCAGGATTATTCCAAATTCTTTTAGAGAAACCTGAGAAGCTATATAAAAAAGAGCTAAAACAGGTACAAAGAAACGACCCCACATTAAAGCAGAAATTACATAAATGAGCTTTATGTTTTTAGTCATATCGTATTTTTACTTTAGTTCTTTTTAATATTTTTTTGTTATTTCTTGAGACAATTCAGGTCTATTTGTTTATATGATCAAAGAATAACATTTATAAATGAAACTTCTTTCCTGTTGTATTATGGTAAATCATAAAATTAAATCAAATACGTTCAGACAAAAACAAGTCAGAACAGTTACGGGCACTAAAAAGGTTTATGTCAGAAGAAAACCTAAAGTTGGTGTTTGTTCAGTTACAGGTCAAACTCTTAAAGGAGTTCCAAGAGCTCTTCCAACTAAGATGAAGAATATGCCTAAAACTGCAAAGAGGCCGCAAAGACCTTTTGGAGGCGTATTATCTTCAGAGGCATCGAGAGAAGAACTCAAGAAAAGAGCAAGACAAGCAAAGCTTTAATCCTACTATATGTGGCGACATGTATGGAGTTCTAACAGGATTGGTTTTGAAATAGGAGGAAAGTGAAATGTACGAAATAGGAAGATTGTGTTTAAAAATAGCAGGCAGAGATGCAAACAAATATTGTGTTGTGGTTGATAGATTGGACGATTCTATGGTTTTAATTGATGGTCAAACCAGAAGAAAACCTTGTAATGTTAAGCATATTGAGCCTACTGATAAAGTTCTTAAATTAACTAAAGGAGCTTCTCATGATGATGTAAAAAAAGCATTCGCTTCGTTGAATTTAGAGATTGTTGATAAGAAGGCAAAAAACGGTTCTGAAAAGCCTAAAAAGACGAAAATTGTTAAAAAATCGAAAGTAGTCGAATCGTCTAAGCAAAAAGTCACAAAACAATGATTCTTTCATTTTTTTTACTTTATAATAGTAACACATAGCAAACTTTATAAATAAATATTCATTTCTCTATCTGATTACACTTAAGGTGATATGATGATAGTACAAAAAGATTTTTTAGGAAAACTCAAAGATTTTGGAATAAATAGTTATGAAGCAAAGATTTGGACTGCTTTACTTTCTAGAGGAGTAAGCACTGCCGGAGAACTAAGCGACATAGCCAACGTCCCAAGAAGCAGATCCTACGACGTACTAGAATCACTAGAAAAAAAAGGATTCGTAGTAATGAAAATAGGCAAACCAATCAAATACATAGCAGTACCACCAAAAGAAGTCGTAGAAAGAGTAAAAAGAAACATAAAAGATGATGCCGACAAAACAATAAGCATGCTAGAAGAACTAAAAGACTCAGACGTTCTAAATGATTTAGTAACACTTCATTCAAAAGGAATAGATATGGTAGATCCTGCAGACAGATCAGGTTTTGTTAAAGGCAGAGAAAATTTATATGACCATATAAATATGATGCTAAGAGATGCTCAAGAATCTGTTATAATTGCAACAACCGAAGAAGGTCTAAAAAGAAAGGCAGAGTTTCTAATAAAATCTCTAAAAAAAGCAAAAGAAAGAGGAGTAAAAATAAAAATAGCTGCCACCATTAAAAAAGAAACAGAAGAAATAAAAGAACTAAGAAAAGTAGCAGACATACAAGACTTAGGACTTAACGCAAGATTCTTCGTTATAGATGGACAATCAGTGATGTTTATGCTTGCACACGACCAAGAGGTACATCCAACATACGACATAGGAGTATGGGTAAACACAGAATTCTTTGCACAAGCACTATCACAGTTATTTGAATTAGCATGGAAGAACTTGAAAGTGAAAGCATAACTAAAACTTTTTTAATTACAATCTTTTTCTTTATCAAATGATAAGCTCAAAAAATTATGAGATAATTGGAACAAGCCACGTATCTCCAGAATCCAAACAAAAAATAAAACAAGCATTCACAGAATACAAACCATCAATAATAGCAATAGAATTAGACAAACAAAGATTATATGCGCTCACGCATAAAGAAACCCAGAAACTAAAAATTACTGCAATAAAAAAAATAGGGATAACAGGGTACTTATTTGCAGTAATAGGGAGAGCACTACAAAAAAAATTAGGAAATTTGGTGGGGATGAATCCTGGAGAAGATATGTTGCTAGGTTTTACTTTAGCAAAAAACAACAACATTCGTCTAGAATTAATAGATCAAGATGCAGCAATAACTCTGAGCAACATGAGCAAAAAAGTTAAATTCTCAGAAAAAATGAAAATACTCTTTGACATTCTTTTATCTCCTTTTTCAAAACAAAAAATCAAAATAGACATAAGCAAAGTTCCTCCGCAAGAACTAATAAACAAAATTCTAGAACAAATGAAACACAGATATTCAGGATTGTACAAAGTTTTGCTCGATGACAGAAACAGATACATGGCGAAAAAAATATACTCAATCATTAAAACAACGCCTGATGCAAAAATACTAGTGATAGTAGGAGCAGGACACGTAGAAGGTATACGCAAACACCTAGAAAGTCTTATCGCATCGAACGTTTATTAAAACATCAAATTTTTAAAGAAGTACTTAAATTATAAGATGATGAATATAATAAAATATGCTTTAAAAAACTCTTTTAATTTTTCAGGAGAGGAGCTTAAAAATTTCTTATTTATAGTTGTATTTAGCGGGTTTATACTCTCTTTTAGAAGGTGGGGCACAGATTCTTTTGATGCAACAGCAGGTTTAGTAAATTTCATTTTATTCTCAGTCATATTTCTCATAATTTATGCTCTATTTATTATGGGACAAAAATTTATGGCAGAATACTTGGGTTATGAATGCAAGTACACGTTGTGGCAATTTGGCCCAGCAATAGGAATATTTCTAACATTTCTGTCTTTCGGATTAATTCCTTTTCTATATTTAGGTTCTGTAGAATTAAAAGAAAATATGAAACACAGATTGGGAAGATTTAGACCATATGTCAGCATAAAAGATCTTATGTGGGTTGGTTTGGCAGGACCCATGATGATGCTTTTATTATTAATAGTCATACTACAACCAATTTATTTTTTAACAAAAAGCACGCTAATATTCGATTTCATAATTGCAGTAAGTTGGATATTGATATTTACCTCTCTTCCTTTGCCAAAAACAAACGGAATAAATGTTCTTTTGTACTCCAGAAAAATTTGGGTGTTCTACTTCTTTTTCAGTCTGATAGCATTTTTCATGGTAAGAGCCATGAATATATATGCGTACGTAATAATTGCGGCCATATCTTTAATGTTGGTTTGGGTTGTTAAAAAATTCATTACAGACAAATTTCTTTAATCACTTACTCAAATAAGTGAAGAGATGCTTTTTTGGAAAAGATATATTGCGCAAATATAAGTTAATATGGTTATTGGAAGTATTAGCATAAGTAGCATGTATGCTCCGACTGCAAAATCAACCATGCTAGCTAAATCCCCTTTGAACATAAATCCTTTTAATAAAAGATAAAGTGTGAATGTTAGAAACAAACGTAATCCGATAAGATCATAATGAAAAAGGATTATTGTTATCCCTGTTATTAAATCAAGAGCTCCCATAAGTTTAACGAAAACCATGTTGAAAGGAGTCTGGCGACGATTAAAAAGTTTATTAAAATGCTTTTCTCGAGGAGAAAAACAAAACATTTATATATTAGGCTTTGCAGGATTCTCTATAGAATAATACCTAGTAATAGGGGGTGTAAAGAACATGGCTCAAAAAGTTGCTAAAGTAGGCGTAAAGAAGGTTAAAGGTTTTCTTTACTTTGTTGATAAAGCAGGAGACGTTTCTAGAGCAATGATGGCTAGAGGCGGCGGAAAGAAAGGAAAGAAATCAAAACCAGAAAAAGTTGCTAAAGTAGGCGTCAAAAAAGAAGCAGGATACTTGTATTTTGTCGATAAAGCAGGAGACGTTTCAAGAGCAAAGATGGCTAGAGGAAGAAAGTAAATTTCTTCTTTTTCTTTTTTTTTCAGATGATTAACTTCTATATTGAAAATAAATATTTATAAAAAACTTTTAAATCAACATTCATCTCCACACTAAAATGCCGGAAATAAAAAGACAAACAGCATATAAATGTACAATAAATCAAATTCTTTCAGGTAATTATATACAAAAAACAGGCTGGGATCCTAATTACATAGAACTAGGAAACCAACAAATATCTCGAGTTAACATAATAGCGATTGTAGTATCAAGAGAAGATAATTCTATACTAATAGATGACGGCTCAGGTCAAATATCCATGATGCTGTTCAATGACTCCACATCAGCATCAAATATCTCGGTAGGAGACATAATCTTAGTAATAGGAAGGCCCAGAGAATACAATTCTCAAAGATACATAGCTCCAGAAATAATAAGAAAAATAGAAGATAAACGCTGGATCGATTACCGAAAACAAGAGCTAAACATGCTCACAGATTCTCAAAAAATAATCAAAAAAGAAACAGAACAATCAGCCACACAAAGCTATGAACCAACAAAAGAGAAAAAATACGAAGAAGAACCAATCGACAATTACGCACACAACATTATAACTCTAATAAAAAAACTAGATGCAGGCTCAGGTGCAGATATAAATGAAGTAATAAAACAATCAAAAATAAAAGATACAGAAAAATACATAACTGCCCTCTTGAATGAAGGAGAAATTTTTGAACTCAGAGCAGGCAAACTTAAAGTTCTAGAGTGAACCTCAAAAAGGAAAAATCACTGGAGTGATCCAGACTTCTAAAATTGCTGCCAAAAAAACAAGACCTAAAGCAATAGCTAAAAGATTGGCCGCATCTATCAAGATGTGTTCAAACTTGCTAGAAGTATAATCTTTTTTTATTACAGCAACACTTATAATTCCTCCTGCCAATGCCGCAAAAAAATAAGCTAAAATTTCAGGCACACCATGAATAACATATCTCAACAAACCTATGCTTATTATTGAAAAATAATTAGATACACTTTCAAATCCTACCGCTCCTGCAACTAACGCTAACTTATCTCTAATATAATTGCCTATTGCAACAGCTATAACTGAAGAATTCCAAGTCAAAATAAATATTGCTCCTGCTCCAAACATAAAAGAAAATAATATTGCCAACACCATAACTCGGACATTATTCAAAAAAATACTTGTAAAATCCTCCCAACCCGTCTCGACTGGCGCTTCAATAACTGCGCCTCTAATTGCAGTCAAACTCTCAAACTGGCTATCAAAAAGAATATTGCTAAGCGCCGGAGGAAGAACAACATACAAAAGCAAAAATGCAAGCAAAGTTCCAACAAAAAAATAACCAAAAACAGATAATGCCTTCATGTGCTGTTTAAGAAGTGCAAATTCGTCCTGTTCCTCCAAATCTTTATTCTCCTCATATCTAAGTAAATTATATATGAAAGGAGTTGCACCTAATGCAACGAAAAAAACCAAAAGCATACTAGCATTTTCTCCTAACAAAAACAAGCTCAAAAAACCACAAATGATCGCCAGAGAAAAACCATATAATAAAGCTTTATAGCTTTTATTTTCAGCGCTCACCGGAGAAAGTAAAGATTCTAAAACCATGAGAATAAATGCCAATTTCTTCTTTATATAGTTTCTTATTATATTTATTCGCAGATATTATAAATAAGCAAGAAATACCAACACAATGGAAATATTCATAGAAAAAGAAAATAAAAAACTAAACCTAAAATTCCAAGGTTCAGGTTTGGATTTGTTGAAAAAATTAAATGTCAACTCAGAAGAGGTTCTTATGCTGAAAAACGAGGAACTAATAACTCTAGAAGAAAAATTAACTGATTCTGACAGAATAAAAATAATCAGCATAATTTCTGGAGGATAAAATGAAATGCGATTCTTGTGGAGAAAAAGCAATACATGATAACCCAAGATATTGTAAAAATCATTTCAACAAATATTTCGAAAAAACAGTAAAAGACACGATAAACAAATACAAATTACTTAAAAAATCTGACAGAATTTGTGTTGCAGTTTCCGGAGGAAAAGACTCAATAGTTTTATTACATCTATTGCACAAATTCGGATATAATGTTGAGGCCCTAGCAATAGACGAAGGAATAAAAAATTATAGGGATACAACCCTATTATTTCTAAAAAAATTCTGTAAAAAAAATAATATAAAACTAAACATAAAATCCTTCAAAAAAGAAGTTGGAAAAAGACTTGACGCTATAATAAAACTAGGAAACCCTGCGTGCACTGTTTGTGGAACATTTAGAAGATCTTTATTGAATAAGCACACTCTAGACTATGATGTTATAGCGACAGGACATAACTTAGATGATGAAGCTCAAGCAGTAATGATGAACTTATTAAAAGCACAAACAACACTATATGAACGACAAGGTCCTAAAACACAAAAAAAGGAGGGATTCACTCAGAAAATAAAGCCTCTATATTTTTTAAAAGAAAAAGAAGTTATGATTTATGCTCTAATAAATAATTTCAATGTTCCTTTTACAGAATGTCCTTACTCAAAAGACTCATTCAGGGCTCATGTGAGAGACGAACTTAACAGATTAGAATCACAAAGACCAGGCACCAAAAAAAATATACTTCTAAAATATTTATCTGAAAAGAAAACAGAAAAAATATCTGAAAAAACAAATTTTTGTGCAAATTGCGGAGATCCTTGTGCAGAACAAGTCTGCAAGGCTTGCAGAATAAGAAAAAACTTAGGCCTTATCTCTTGAGTCCTCTACTTCCTCATCATTTTGAGACAACTCATCTATTTCTTTATTCACTTTTTCTAGAATTTTTTCGACATTTTCTTCTTCAGGAGCATCATCTTCTTTACTTCTGAACTCTTTAAGTTCATTCTCTTCAAGATCTATTCTGCTTTTAGCACTCTCTATTTTAGAATCAATGTCTTTTAAAAAGTCCTGATTGTTTTTTGTTTCTTCAGGCTTTGAGTCCAGTTTTTTCATTCTTTCAATAAGTCTATCTGAAAAATCATCCCTCTCCTCGGTTTTTTGTTCTGTGTAAACTTCAAGGGTTCCAAGAGTTTCAGGCTTCTTAACGCCTTTAAAGAGTTCTGACAATTTTGAATCTCCATCAACATCAAAGTACTCATAAAACTTATCAGTAACCTTTAATTTGAAAGTTCTTCCATGCTTTTCTTTAACAACAAAACCTTTATCTTCAAGCAAACCAATGTGCTCATAAGCTCCAGATCCTCTGGTATCAATAACCTCTGACTGAAGAACCGGATTTTTATATGCAATTATTGCGAGCGTCTCCATAACAGGTCTGGGCATCTCTGCTTCCGAAACAATCTTCTTAACAATATCGGAGAATTCATCCTTCACATTCAATTTCCAAGCGCCTGATTCGCTGAACACTTTCAAACTAGAATCAATAGAAGAATAATGTTTTTCTAAATCAGATAATGCTTTTTTCAAACTTTTTTTTACAACGCCGGTCAAATCAGATATCTGATCTTCAGTCAAATACTTTCCAGAAGCAAATAAAACAGCCTCGACCTTTTGCCAATCTTTCATATAACAAGAAAGACAAACCCTGTTTTTAAATGTTTTGAAACAATCAAGCTCTAGAATATTTATCTTCTTTTTTAATAAGGGTCTTTTCTTTAATCATTGCTTCAAATACTGGTTCAAGATCTTTGGTTGTAATTCCTGCCATTTTAGATATTTCTTCAGCAGTTTTTGATCCATTTAACAATGTCAAAAGTATTGAATTTCTAACCAAAGCATTTATGCTTCTCAGCATGCCTTGATTTAAAGAATTTGTTTGAATAACTCTCGTGTTAGTTTCGTGTAAAAACGCGAGAACATCATTTGTCAAATCTGTAAGCTCTTTGTCCTTCAATGTCAATTTTGCAGGGTCTATTATTTCTACAGAGGCAGGCATAAAATTAAATATTACCCAGGTTAGTTTGCCAAAATTCTTTAACAAAAGATCTGCTTCACAATAGCTACCAAATAAACCATCTTTAGTTTCTTCAGGTTCTCCAACTTCTTTGTTTATGAAAATTATGTCTTTTTGTTGTTCCAAATGCTTAATTAAAGCATCCATAGTTTTAGAAACATGTTCTTCAGGATTTCCCACTATTTCAAACAAAATATTAGCACGAATATATCCTTTCTCTACATGTTCTTTTATTTCTTTGGACGTTATTTCTTTAACCATGCTTCCAAGAATAAACGTTTCCTTATATAATTTTGCGTTTTTTAATCAAATGCCTGACAAACACGTATATAATATACGCTCCCAGACTCACAATGACTGCATAAACGGGGGTGTAATTCAGTTCCTGACCTTGTTTAACAACTATTGAACCTGCTTCATTTTTTGTTTTGTTAATATTTGTCAAATCAGAAAAATTACCCGAATCAAGTAATTTTTCATAAATTCTATTTGTCTCCTCATAAGTTTTATTTGAGTCTTCAATTTTATTAAATTCGCTCGTTGAGACATCTCCTATCTCTAAATAATAAGATTCAATTACGGACTGAGCATCTATGCCTTCTATTTTTACGCTAAATTCCGATGTTTTATTAACATAAGAAAGATTAAAATATTTTTCAAAAGAAAAAAAAGAATTTTTATTACTAGCATTAAATTTCTGCTCTTCTTTTTTTATATTTTCTCCGTCAAGAATTACATAAACAACTCTTTTATTGGTTGTGTTTCTATAACCATCAATTTTTATGATGAATGTTTGTTCTACAAAATAAGCTTCCTTTATATTTATGAAAGAATTTTTTGAAATTATTGAGTTATTTTGTGTTTTTTCTTCCTGCAGTTTTTGTTCTTCAGTAGATCCAACAAAAAAAACTACATTTTCTTGAGTTGAATTACAACCATTAACGTAGCCTTTCAAAAAATATAATTCGTTATTGCTTGTTTTCGGTGTAAATTTTTTAGCGCTATCTATTTTTGTCTCTAATTTGGCCTTTACTACAGTTTCATCAGAAATCTCAATCCAATAATAAATTCCTTTTTGAAAAGCTTCTTTACTTGCATTTATTTTAAAAAATATGGATTCTCCGGTTTCATAAATGAATTTGTCTGTTTCGAAACTCAATGAACAAACATTTTTGTTTAATGTTTGTGAAGTATTAGAATCATTAGTTGTTTGAATGCGTTCTTGAATGTTTGTATCATTTATGAATGCCGAGATATTATTTGGATTTATTTGAATGTTCATGTTATTAGTATTATTTGTGTTGTTTGTATTGTTTATAGAGCTATTCAAATTAATAAAATTAAAATCAGAAGTAAAATTTTCATCAAAATAAATCATTGTAACATTTTCTGAGGCATTTGCTTTTTCAAATGAGTTGCTTAAATAAGAATCATTCAAAAAACATAAATGATTATTTGAAATATTTGTGTCTTCAGCATTCAACAATTCTATTAAAACGCAAAATGAAATGAAATTATCGCTCATGTTAACTTCTCCAAAAGTTTTAGAGTAAGAATTTATGGATTTGTTTATTTTCCAATGCTTGGAACTATTTGTGTTGTTGATGCTTTCATTCAGCTCAAAATTAATTGTTGTCAAAACAGTAAAATTCAAGTATTTAGAATAATTAAGATTTTTAACCATCAAAAAGGATGATTTGTTGAAATCATTTATGTCTAAAAAAAGAAATTCTCCCGCAACATCTATTCTTGTTTTATTTTCTGTTTCAAAAATTGTGCTGTTTGTAATGAAAGTTGTATTCATTGTGTTGTTGTTTAAATTAAGCATAGCTGTGTTTTCTTGTAATTCATCACTCCAAACGACTTGAATAAAAATAACATCGAAAAGCATTATTGATGATAAAACTAAAAACCAAGTAATTGTATTTCTCGATATAAAATCTTTTTTGGTCATTTCTGTAGAATTAATCATGTAAATTTAACAGATTCTCTTCAAAAATCGAAAGATGACTGTTGCAAATCGTAATATTTGCGAATAATTATCATATAAATTCACAAACGATACAATTAAATAATTAAATGTTAATTTTAATTATATGAAAATACAATTTCACGGTGCCGCGAGAGAGATAGGAAGAAGCTGTATAAGCATAACAACAAAAGGAAAAAAATACATACTTGATGCAGGAATAAAGTTCAAGGAAGACGGTTTTCAAACTCCTGAAGGTCTTGGAGATATAAAAAAAATAAAAGGAGTCTTTCTTAGTCACGCACATCTAGATCATTCAGGAGGATTGCCTTTTTTAGAGCATGAGAAGCTTAATTGTCCAATATTTTGCACAAGACAAACGTTTGCCCTTACAAAAGTCTTGCTGAAAGATTCTTATAAAATAGCAAGAATAAAACATTTACACCCAGCATATAATAAGGCAGATCTTTTAGAAATATCTCAAGAAACAAAATATGTTCAATTTGATAAATGGTATAAACACGAAGATATAAGATTCATGTACATAAATGCAGGACACATACCCGGAAGCGCAATGATTCTTATAGAAGTCGAAGGCAAAAGAGTTCTTTATACAGCAGATTATAACAACCGAGAAACCGAACTCATGTATGAAGCCATAATTACAAATGAGATGAAGCGTAAGCCCATAGATGTATTGATCACAGAGTCAACTTATGGAAATAGAACGTTGCCTGATAGAAAAATTTTAACCAAAAAATTTGTTGCTTCTGTCAAAAAAACCATAGCTCAAGGGGGATCTGTTCTTGTACCTGTATTTGCTTTAGGAAGAGCTCAAGAAGCAATACTATTGCTTGCCAGAGAAAAAATTCCCTGTAAAATATATGTGGACGGTATGGCTAAAACTATAACAAGAAAAATAATAGAAACTGCAAGTAAATATGTTCGTAATAAAGAAGAATTGGCAGATTTTTTCAATAATAGGGTAGAATGGATAAGTAGTCCAAAAAGAAGAAAGGATGCCATAAAAAATAAAGGTATATTTATAACGACTTCCGGAATGCTTCAAGGAGGGCCTGTTCTCGATTATTTGAAAGAATTGTGGCATGATCCTAAAAACAAAATAACGCTCATGGGATTTCAATGTAAAAGAACCAACGGACGACAATTATTGGAAGAAGGTTTTGTATATATTGATGGCTGGAAAACAATAGTTAAATGTGAAGTTGAAAAATATGATTTTTCAGGCCACACAGATTCTGACTTTATAAAAAAACTTGTCTCAGAAATAAATCCTAAAACTGTTTTTTTTCAACACGGCGATGAAGAATCAGTATATGCTTTGAATGATTGGGCCAAAAAAAGCATTAAAGGCCAAACTTATGCTCCTAAGTTGTTAGATGTGTTTGATATTTAGTTGTTCGAAAACTAAAATTTTATTCTATCGCTCTAATAAAACTGTTTTTTCTATTTTAAAGTGATGAAAAAAGTTTTAATACTCAACACATAATTTTATCTCTAAAGCAGAGTTAACGTGCTTTAAAAAAGGGGTAATATATGGGGCTTTTCGGATTTTTAAAAAAAGACAATTCTGTTCCTGCTAAAACAGGGGTTGGTTCTCAAACAGCAACTCAGCAACAAGCCCAAAACAAGCAGAACGTTTCTACTCTTCCTTCAACAAAAATAAAAGATGAGCAAAATAGCTTCGAAATACCTGACTTTAATGAAGAAGATTTAAACTTCGATTTAGGACTGAGCGAATTTGTTCAAGTAAAGGATGGTCCTGATAAATCTTTAAAAGTGCCACAGTCACAAACAGCAAATATTCCTAAAGCCAAATTAGATTTATCTCAGCAGAACAAAGATGAAGATAAAAATGATGCCTTCGAAGGAATGGTGATAAATGTGGGTGAGTTAACTGCTGATTCTAAAGGTATTAAAAAGTCAGATTCTAAAGTGGAGTCAGATAAAAGTTCAAGTATTCAAACCAATCAATCTTCTAAAAAACAAGAATTAATTCCTGAAGAATTAGAAACTGAAGATTTCTCAAATCTGGATTTAGATGACAAAGAATTAACTAAATCTCCCAAAGATGAAATGCCTTTATCGGATTTATCCAAAGATTCTAAAAAAGAAAAACAAGAAGTTGCTTCTGCGAAAAAAGATTTACCGAAAAAAGAAGAAGCTCTTCCAAAATTTGAGGTAAAACCTTCTCTGGATTTAGAAAAAGAAAGACAAAAAAATAATAAAACATTTGGAGAATATTTGAAAGCAAAAAGCAAATCTGAAACTCCTTCTTTAGCTGAAATAAAAAGTCAGAAGTACGGGTTGCCTAACGAAGTGGATAAAAAAGGAGATATTTTCATAGACAAAAGAAAATACAAAAATATGATTATTGTTTCTGATTTGATAAAAGAAGAAGTAGAAACAATGTTGGACATAGATGTTAAGCTAATGCAAAGAATCGAAAGCATGCAGGAGCTTACAGACGAACTAAGTCAAAATCTAGATTTTATAAAAGAAAACATATTGAAGATTGATAAGAAAATATTTGAAGAAGGTGAACAATAATGGACAACTCAATATATGTCAAAGTAGATCAACACGAAGAAATAAGGGAGCTTTTGGTTCAGATACGACAAAAAACAGAGGAAGCAAAAAATAAACTTAAAGAAATAAGGCAAATAGAAGTTCAAGAACACCAAGATTTAGATGAATTTGATGCTAGTATTCAAAGAGTTAACGCTGGCATAGATCAAGTAGAAGATTATTTAAAATCAAATTGATTAAAATGGAATATTTTTCAAGAATATCGGATGTTAAAAATCTCAGAATAAGGATGATGACTGTTGCTAGAGATAGTGCCCTTCTTCTGACTAAAATGGAAGATTTTTATAATATGAGGGATAGAAAAAAAGAACTCACTTTAGATTTGAAAAATATGTTGCAAGAATTAGAGGAGCTCGTTAGAAGGTTAGAACCTTTAATGGCTGATCCTGATTTGAGAGCAGAGATTGAAGATGAATATGCATTTTCTTTAAAGGAAAAACAACATGAAGAAGAAAGAAAAAAAATAAGTTCCACCTTGCATACTAAAGATGTTAAAACTAAAAAAATAACTGATGTTGATAGGCTTCAGTACACTTTAGATAAGTTAGAAAAAAAACTAGAAGAACTAAATTCTCAGTAAACAATTTAAACAAAGCTCTTTTTCTTTGTTTTACGCGGAGGTAGCAAAGCCTGGTCAAATGCGCTAGACTCAAGAAATTTGAGTGATGAGCTAACCGGCTGTGATTACTGCATCGCCGGCTTTTCCACTAATGAAATCTATTGCTTTAAAGCAAGATTTGAGGAATCTAGTCCCTTAGTGGGTTCGTGGGTTCGAATCCCCCCCTCCGCACTTATTTTATTTATTACTCAAAAGTGATAACTATCGGAAAATTTATAAATGAACTTAAATTCTCAGAAACATGGTTGTCGGAGCTAATAATGATATGAAAAAAGCTGATTCTGAAGTATTAAGTCTCTTAAAATCCTGTGTTTCTTTGCAAGACGTCTCAGATTTGTTACATGATTTAAGAAAACCTCTGATGCCGATACAAAACTTTGCAGAAATTATACAAGAAACAGGATTTGCTTTAAAAAATGGTGAAACTGTGAGTTCTGAAGAAATAATAAAATACTCTGCAATAATTATGAAAGCGGCACGGTATTTAGATTTTATGACTCAAGATTTTGCAGAGATGGCAGAATCTGCAGAAGGCAAAAATAAACTTAAAATATCGCAAACACACCTAAATGATGTCGTTGATGAAGTCTCAGAATATGTTGGTATAAATAATGCATCTTCAAGTTCAAAAAAATTTGTAAATATAATAAAAACACATCTACCTTCCGAAAATTATGGGAAAGAACATGATTTAATATATACCGACAAAACAAAACTGATGAGACTATTCTATAATTTAGCAGCAAATGCAAATGATTTTACAAAAGACAAAATAGAATTAGGAATAAAAATGCTTTATACATCTGAAGGAATCTTATATCAAGGATTTGTAAAAGACAACGGACTAGGAATTAGTGAAGAAATACAACAAAAACTTAAACAAGAAGATTATTTGCTGAAAGAAAATCCCGATAGAATAACTTCTAAAGGAATAGGCTTAAAAATATCAAGAGACTTGTCCAGATTGCTTGGAGGAAACTTATCTTTTGAATCTACTCCTTCAGTCGGAACAAATTTTTACTTCACTTTTAAAAATCTAAAAGAAGAATATTTGCAAAGCTATAAATAATAATGATTGTTCTATAAACTAAATGATAGAAATAATTCCTGTGGGCGGATTTAGCGAAATAGGCAGAAACTGCACTATCGTTAAATGGAAAGAAGAAGCAGTTATGCTAGACTTTGGCTTAATGATGGAAAATTATGTCAGACTGACCGAAGATGAAGATACGCATTTCGCGCTTTCTGAGGAACTTCTTATAAGAGAACAAGCAGTCCCAGATTTACACGCAATTCAAGATGAGTTAAAGTATTTAAAGGCTATTTGTATTAGTCATGCACACTTAGATCATGTTGGAGCAGTTCCGTTCTTTACAAGTAAATTAAAAGCACCAATTCATGGAACAAAATTCACAATAGAAGTGCTACGAGCGCTATTGAAGGACAAAAAAAAGAGCATAGATTCTCAACTTATTTCGCATTCAGAAAACTGTAAATTCAAAGTTTCAGAAAATATGGGTATAGAATTTATACATGTGACTCATAGCACACCACACACAGTCATGGTTGTAGTTCATACGCCAGAAGGATCTGTAGTTTATGCCAATGACTTTAAACTAGATAACAACCCTTTGTTAGGAGAAAAACCAAATTATGAAGCTATGAAAAATTTGAAAAACGTAAAAGCACTTATAGTGGACTCATTGTATGCTTTAGATCCCAGAAAAACACCTTCAGAAAGCATAGCTAGAGAGATGCTCAGAGATGTACTTTTAGGAACATCATCAGAAGGCAAAAATATAATTGTTACAACTTTTTCTAGCCACATAGCAAGAATAAACACAATTGTAGAATTATCAAAATCCCTAAAAAGAACTCCTGTATTTGTCGGAAGATCTCTTGCAAAATATCTCGATGCAGCACAAATGGCAGGAATAGCTGATTTTTCGAAAAAAGCTGAATTTGTAAGATTTGGATCAACAATAGAGAAATACTTCAAAAAAACAACCAAAACAAAGGATAAACTTTTCATAGTTACAGGACACCAAGGAGAGCCTAAAGCAGTTTTGTCAAGATTGGCAAAAAACAAAATATTTCCTTTTGAACAAGAAGATTTAGTTCTATTTTCTTGCAAAATAATTCCTGTAGAAGAAAATTTTGTTAATAGAGCAAAATTAGAAGAAGACCTCAAACAAAAAAAAGTAAGAATCTTCACAGACTTGCACGTTTCAGGCCACGCGTGCAGAGAAGATCATAGAGAAGTCATAAAATTAATAAGGCCTGAGCACATAATTCCAACACACGGAACAGTAGATATGCTTGAAGCACAGAAAAGTCTGGCAATAGAAATGGGTTATTCTCCAAATAAAATACACATACTAAGAAATTTCTCAAAAATTTATGTTTAAACATCTTATTCAATCATAGGCGTTCTATGTATTCATTCGCCAGTGAAAAAACTAAATATTTTTATTATGATTATAATTAACCAAGTTTATGGTTAAGCTATTTTACCAAGTCAAACCAAAAGGACTTAGTGGAAACAAAGTAATTGTAGAATACGTAGATACAGAAACTAAACAATTTCTAGAAACAGAGATGGCTAGCGACCATGAAGTTCCTTCAAGAGAATTCATACCAAAAAAACACGGTTCGCTTCAAGAAACAATAAAAAAATTAGAAAAAGAATATCCTGAAGTCAATTTCTCGGTTAACAGATATGGCGGGGGAAAAACTTTTCCAGAAAAAGAAATTGTGTTTGCAGAAGACAAAATATATTTTTTAACAAATAATGACTTTCAATTATTAGAAAACATAGATGAAAATAATAGTTACATTATACGTGCCAGAATGAAAGACAGAGCTCTAAGAAAAAAATTAGACTTCACATTCGGTCCCAAAAAAAATCCTTTATTCATAACAAACACAGAAAAAAGTGCATTAGCAAGATCAATAGTTTTCAAAGATGAAGAAGAAGCTAAACTCGCGTATAATAATTACGTAACTGTTTTATCAAGTTTTATTCCTGAAGAGGATATAAGTCTAAAGAAGAAAGATGATGGACACATAATAGAAATAAGAACAGAAAACAAAAACATGAAGTTTTTGGATTTAAACGAATTTAGACTTCAAAGATATGAATCAGAACAAATACAAAATGCTAAAGACTTAGAACGTTTAATAAAAGAATTAGAGAATTTTCCATTTCCAAGAAAAGTGGACAAATTTACGGTGGTAGAAACTCTAGACAAGAGAAAAGTCAAGCAATACAAAATATTGATGTCTGCAACTGATGAAGTGGAAGTTCAACAAGAATTAAAAAAATACAATATATTAAAAATATCTACGCAAACAGGAAAACCCGCTCTCCTTCCAAGACAAGCACTTCAAGATCCATTTACATTAAATAGCCCAACAAATCAATTAAGAAACAAATTTCCAATATTTACAGTTTTTGACTCAGAAAAAGAACTAGTTCAACAAATAAATATGAGAAAAAATCCTATAATGTTCGACTCTATAGAAAAAAAATTAGAAGAAATACATTCGGTTTTCATGGAAAACTGCTGTTCTATAGACTTAGAAGTTATAGATTATAATAATAACATTCCGTCAGGAAGAATATACATGGCTGTTCTAGACTCAAAAAATGAAAAAAAACTATATGTGTCTAAAGAAGCATGGAGAAATGAATCTTGGAAAGAAAAAGCAATTCAAAGATTCTCAGAAAAAAACATAGAATTTGTCTTTGTTGAAAACGAAGTTGAGTTAGTCATGAGATTAAATCAAGACTCACAAAAATACAGATTCATACTAGGCCACAACATTTTAGATTACGATTTAGAACATCTAACCAAATTCGACAAAGAAAAAAATTCAAACTCAACAAATGATCTGCATGATTTTAAAATAAAACACGGCATAAAAAAATCTCAGAGAATATGGTCAAGAACCGCGCAAGAAATACTAGATACTTATTGTTATTCAAAAAACAGAATAACTCTTCTCGGAGACTCTAAATTATCAACATTGGCAGGATTCAAAAAATCATTATCTTATCAAGAAATAAATGATAAAATAAAATCAGGCAAATTTGAAAATTTCATAGAAGTTTGTAATTATACCTTGGAAGATGGTGAGAAAAGCTCTGAAGCTACAAACTTGCTTTTAAGAAACTCAATTCTGGAAGCCATGCTCGTCAACAAACCATTAAATACGGTGTTTAACACAGACCCGGTCATGCTTCATTACGAAGCAGGAGATAGAAATTACGAGATTATGACAGGAACATACTCAAAAAGACACGAACAAAATTTTAAAAGATTCATGGAAAGACTAAAAAATAGAAAAACAATAACAGAAACAACAAACTCTCTTTTCAAATATTCAGATTATAAGCCTGGAAAAATACAAGGAATTTTACAATATCCTACAATAATCCTAGATGTATTCGGGGAAACCATAGAAAATAACGCTGTAGCTAAATATATTTTTGAATCATCGAAAAAAGAAACTAATTTACTAATAAAAGAAAGTTTGCTATCAATACTAGAGTATCATCTTCAAATACCTGTAGATAAAGCAAGAACATACATGGAAGCTAAAAATCTAAGATTCGGGGAAAATTATGACTTGGACAAAATATACAACTTTTGGAAATTCTCGTCAGAAGATGCTCAAAAAATATTCAAACAAAAACCAAGCTATAATTCTTCTCAGTTAACCGGATTGAAACTAGAAGAAAACATAATAGATTTTCTTTCAGATGAAGAATTTAATCAAGCAAACATAATATTTTCTATGCAATATGGAGCAAAATTCTATTTCATCAAATCACCGCACGGAATAAACTTAAATGTAATAATACCAGAAAAAAGCAAACAGCTAAAAGAAAAACTAAAAGAAATAAATAAAGCAAACCCTGCAATCAGAGCAAACACATTTATAATATCAGAAAATAATCCTGTCTCTGAAGCAATAAATTTTGGAAAAGTAAACGCGGTAGCTTACAAAGATTGGTTTGCAGGAGTCATATTTGCCGACAGAGAATATGAAATCTACCAAAACATACAAAAACCAAAAATTCCTCTCATAAAACAAGCTTTCAAAAGCTTTTTTGAAGGAAAAATATTGGGCATAGATGACTTCAGACAACAATACACCAAGCTAAGCGAAACTGAAAAAAGAAAAATAACTGAAAAACAAAGAACCGCACTAAAAATAATGTATGACGCAGATCCTTTTCAAACAGAACCCGACTTATTCAGCTCGATGGGTTTTTAAACGAAATCAAAGAAAACTATATAAATAAAGTTCCTTTTCAAGAGAAAAAGGGAGGATATAAATGAAATTAACCCTATCAGAACCAAAATTTCTAAAAGAAAGCATAGCAATAATCTCCGAATTAGTAAAAGAAACAAAATTCAAAATAACGCCAGATCAAATAGAAATAATCGCAATGGATCCTGCAAATGTTGCAATGGTAATATTCAAAATGCCAGCAACAATGTTCTCAGAATATGAATTAAAAGAAGACACAACAATAGCAATAAACCTAGATAACCTAAAACAAGTACTAAGAAGAACAAAACCTACAGACAAACTCACAATAGAAAAAACAGAAAATAAATTAAAAATAGTTATGAAAGAAAAAACAACAAGAACATTCTATCTTCCACTAATAGACTTAGAGGAAAGACAACAAAGAATACCCCAACTAACAACCAAAGCAAAAATAGAACTATTGTCCTCAACTCTAAACGAAGCAATAGAAGACATGGACATAGTAGGTGAAAGCGTAATACTACAATCAGACAAAGAATCTTTAATAATATCCTCGATAGGCGATCTAAACAGAGCAGAAGTAATAATAAAACCAGATGAACAAGTGAAAATAGAAACAGAAGCAACACAAAAATCCAAATACTCAATAGAATACCTAAAAAAAATGATGCAAGGATCAAAATTAGCAACAAAAGCAACAATAAAATTCAGCAACGACTATCCTTTAATTCTGGAATACCTAGAAAAAGATAAGTTAAGCCTACAATTCATATTAGCACCAAGAGTCGATAACGATTAAATACTTCGGTATTTAGGGCGTTTTCCTGTTATAATTCTTTTTCTATTCTTTTCTTACTAAGCTTACTATATTTCTTACCAATTAGGGCTTTATATTGGTTATTCCTTACTAATTCTGGAGGTATAGACGTTGGCCGATAAAATCACTTTTGACAAAAATAGTATCACTTTCCAGATTTATAAGTTCATAACGGAAAGACGGGCAGTTACTACAAAAGAGATTTTTGACGCCTTCAAAGACAGAGGCATCAGGTACTGCCACATCTCTTCTTACCTGCGTCAGATCATGCAGGGCAATCTTATCATCAAGAGCAGGAAAAAGGCTCAGAGCAGTGCCAGGAAGTGCAGTTCTGTCTTTGTTTACGGCATGAGCCAGGATGATATCAACCAGAAGATTCAGAAGCTAAATAGCAAAACTGATGAGAAAGAGTTCTTGCAAGGCATTAAAAAAGAAATCTTTGATGCGTTGATGTCTTCAGAAGAAGGCTATACGACTGCTGAAGTTCTCTATTTATTGAGGGAAAAAGAGTATTATAAGGAATACGGGAATTATGATCATGTTTACTTCTGCCTGAATGATCTTATCAGGTTGCAGCTCATCAAAAGAAGTCCTTTTATGATGCCAGGCAATGCTATGATTCATGGCAGAAAACCAGGCTACGTCTACGGAAAAGATGATTTGGCCATCTATAATAAGATCTTGAAGCTTATGCCTAAAGAGGTAAGAAGTGCTTTCCTGCTCATTTCTCAGTCCAATGATATCTATAATATTGACATGATGAAGGACCGATTCAAAGTAACTAATGGCGATATAAAAAGTTGGTTTGATGTAAGGTTTATCAGCGTCGGCTGGATTAAGGTTGTATCATTCAAGCAGAGAAGATACTATTTCAACAGAACAATGCCTGAAAGTTATGTTCTCGAACAGGCTCCTAAACTGCATAAGGAAGAAGTTGTAAAAAGTATATTGGATGTGACCACTCTCGGAAATGGATTCGAAGAACAAGCCATATTCTACTTTGTAATGTATCTCATCTCGAGATATAATCTGCAGATTCGACTCAATAAGGACTTTCCAAAGAGGATTCCTTCTTGGTTTAATCCAAACGACATTAAGAGATATACTAATGAGAAAGAGCAGAGGCTTGTTGATGTTTGGAGGTTTGATTCTGAGCCAATAGACTATTTGATTTTCTGTTATGATCAATTGCTGAAAGTTCCTATATTTGGATTTGCTGTTTCAATCAAGAGGGATAAGAAAGGAAAATATCTCGGAAGTGCAGGAAAGAAATACATCACTTCTATGATTGGATGCTTGTCTCATGGAAGATCTCTTGACATGAAACCTATTCCAGGAACTCATAGATTAATGCCTGTTTTGATTATGAATCATCCAAATGGACAACAGCTTTTCGAATGGGCAAAACATGCAGGTGTTCTTTGTTTATGGATGAAGAAAGTTGATATTCTTAGAGCATTCTGCAATAAGGCAGGAATAAAGTTTGACAAGGATTTAGAGCTTGATAGACTCAGAAGATTTACAGAACTCTTTGAAAAATACAAAGGCCACGAAGATGTTGTTCTCGGAAAATCTTCTATTGCTAAACTGATTGGCGAGATTGCAGAGCAAGAATTGGAGGTGATCTCTGATGAGATTGAAAAGTCATCTCCAATATGAACGGGACTTCTGCAACATGATGAAAGATAAAGGATATCATACAGAAAGAGTTGCAGCTTCTGGTAGAAGGCAATATTCTGTCTGCGATGCAGTATTATTCTCTAAAAAAGAGGTTTTCTTGGTGGAAGTCAAAAGTACTCGAGAAGTAGTTTATAGAATGACTGGCCTTCATGGAATAATTGAGAAGGCTATTGAGTTCAATATTGTTCCTCTTCTCGCGGTATACTTCAAGAGTTCTCATAGTTCTAAAGGTCAAGGATGTTGGGTCATCAAGAGATTAAATGCAGATTTGTCGGAGGTAAGGAAGGATGATAAATGTGACGAGCTTTAAGCCACAGCTTGTTGGAGAGGGAGAGGTGGAAACTTTTATCTACAATAATGATGCTGTTGCTTTAGAGCCTAAGATAGATGGGGTAAGGATTCTTCTTGAAAAGAATGGAACAGAAATAAAGCTCATTACACGTAATGGCAAGGATTATTCAAGCAGATATAAGTCCATTGCAGAAGATCTTAGAAAGGGGATACTTCCAGAAAGAATTATTCTTGATGGTGAAATGGCCGTATTAAAGAAAGGAAAAGTTGTAGGTTCTCATCGTGCAATTGCCAAAGAATTGTTTTCCGATGAAAGATTTGTCTTCTTTGTTTTTGACATCTTAGAAGTTGATAGCAACAGCTTGATTGAATCCGATTATGTAACAAGAAGACAGCACATCAATTTCTTTGTCCAGGAGAATGATAGCTTAAACATTGTTCCAAACACATTTACAAATACAATCGTCGACGTTGAAAGACTTTACAAGAAACTTATAGAATCGGGATTTGAAGGTATTGTAATAAAGAATCTTGAAAGCTACAAGCCAAATTCTCGCTTCAATTGGATTAAAATGAAACCCATTCGAACAATTGACGTCAAGATCATAGAGAAAAAACAGACAAAAGACAACAAAGCATGGGTTTACAAGTATATTTCAGAAAACGAGAAAACAGGGACTGTGATGAGCTCTGCAGATTATTCTATAGGCTCAACAATTGAGCTATCTTTCAATAAAGGAGATTTTGAGAAACTAAGATTTCCGAGAATAATAAGAGTGAGGGAGGACAAATAAAATGTTAAGCGAGAAAATAACCATTATTGGCGGGAAGAACGAAGAACACATAAGATATGTTTTGAATATATTCAAAGAGATTGCAGTCTTGCAAATCATTGATTTATCAAAAACTGATGAAACTACTGCGATAAAATTGAAAGAGAGCGATTTAATTCGTGTCTTTTATGCTGAAGATGATGTCAAATTTCGTGAGAACTGGCCAGAACTCTATGCCGAGAAAAAGCCAATGTGTTTGAACCTAACCGATTCAATGAGCAATTATAAAACACAAAAAACCATACATACAAGCTTTAATGCATTCTTCAAAGATAAAGCGTTTGAATTAATGAATGAGGTATTCCCTAAAAGCAGATCTCCAGATCCATCGCTTATTAATCGCCTATGCGTTAGGTGTAATAAAAGAGAACTGATTCCAGTCAGTGTAGCAATTAAGCAAGCCCCAGTTTGTGATGGGTGTAATGCAATAATGAAAGGACCTAAAAGAGAATAAAGTCCTATGTTTTGCTTATGACTTCTATAAATTTTCTTAAATATTGACACTTTTTGGTAAGTAAATCCTGACTTATTCTGAAATGTGTTCTACACGATAGCAACATTTATAAGTATGTGCGTGTAAATGTCCAGTGAGGGGGTTGTTTTATGAGTACAAAGAACATCACGTTGAAGGTAAACTCTGAATTATATGAGAAATACAGAGAGCTCTGTAAAAAAGAAGGATGGATAGTTTCAAGACAATTCGAAAAACTCATGGAAGAAGATCTTCGCAAAAAGAAATAGGGGTAAATCAAAATGCTAGATATCAAAACACTCGAAGGATGGCTCTGGGAAGCAGCGTGTAAAATCAGAGGGGAAATAGACGCACCAAAATACAAAGACTATATCTTACCACTTATATTCTTGAAAAGACTTGGCGATGTATTCGACGATGAAATACAAAAATTATCAGAAGAATATGAAGACATAAAGACTGCAAAAGAATTCGTTGAAGAAGATCACACACTCGTAAGATTCTATCTTCCTGAAAATGCAAGATGGTCAAACATAATAAAACAAAGCACAAGACTCGGAGAATACCTTACTGACGCAGTCAGAGCAATAGCAAGAGAAAACCCTAAACTGCAAGGAGTCATAGACATAGTTGATTTCAACGCAACAGCTGCAGGCCAAAGAATAATCACAGACGATAAAATCAAAGCATTAATTGATACATTAAACAAACATAGGCTTGGTCAGAAAGATGTTGAGCCAGACTTAATAGGAAGAGCATACGAGTACCTCTTAAGAAAATTCGCAGAAGGATCAGGGCAAAGTGCAGGAGAATTCTATACGCCAAAAGAAGTAGGAATACTTATGGCACACATTCTCGACCCAAAAGAAGGAGAGGAAATATACGATCCCTGCTTAGGATCAGGCGGACTATTGATTAAGAGTTTCTTGAGATTCAGAGAGAAACATGGAGACAACACAAAAGTAAAACCATTGAAATTCTTTGGTCAAGAAAGCCTACATACAACTTATGCTATGGCTAAAATGAATGCATTTATTCACGATATGGAAGCAGATATAGCTCTTGGCGACACAATGAATAGGCCAGCATTCACAACAGCAGACAGTCACTTGCGTAAATTCGATATTGTCGTTGCTAATCCAATGTGGAATCAAGACAGTTTTCCTCAAAGCACTTACGAAAATGATGCATATGGAAGATTCATTTACGGATATCCAACAACGTCAAGTGCAGACTGGGGTTGGGTCCAACATATGCTCGCTTCCCTAAAGAATAAAGGAAGAATAGCAGTAGTCTTAGACACAGGGGCAGTATCTCGTGGCTCAGGAAATGCAGGATCAAACAGAGAAAGAGACATAAGAAAGAAGTTCATAGAAGCAGATATAATTGAAGCCGTTCTATTATTGCCTGAAAACCTATTCTATAATACAACTGCTCCAGGAATAATTCTTATCATAAATAAAGATAAGAAACACAAGAATAAAGTTCTATTGATTAATGGCTCTAAGCTATTTGAGAAAGGAAGGCCAAAGAATTTCATGCCAGATTCAGCAGTAGACAAGATTGCATCAATCTACTTGAAATGGAAAGAAGAGGAAGGAGTAAGCAAAATAGTGACTGCTGAAGAAATAACAAAGAACGACTACAACCTTTCTCCATCACGATACGTTGCACAGAATGGCACTGATGAAACACTTGATCTTGAAGATGCATATGTTCAGTTAAGAGAAGCAGAAGAAGAAAGAAAACAAGCTGACGAAAAACTCAAGAAAATCCTAGAGCAGATGGGGTTTGAATAGGATGTGGTTAGAATCAATAATAGGGTGGTTTGTAAGTAAAGTCCTAGATAAGATTATCTCAATTTTTAGTAAAAAGAAAAAACAAGAAATACAAAACCAGAGTTTTATTGACTTATTAATTGAAGAAAATAGGAATCTTAAACAAGATGTAGAGACGAAGAATAAAAAAATAGAGGAAGCATTGAGTGACAAAGAGAAGACTGAAAAAGATTATAGCTATGTCATAACTTCCTTAAAAAGAAAAGGAATATCTAAAGAGAATTTAGTTAAAAAATATTCAAAACCTCTTCCTATAATCATTTTTCAATATGCCAATCAGAAAGTTGATGGCAAGAATTTCAAATTCATAAAGACAGAAATAGAGAAAAATTATGGATCTAAGAATCTTGGTGGAGCATTAAGCATAATTCCGCCATCTAAAGTGCCGAAAAATCTAAGCACACGAAAAGATCTTGAGGAGTGGTTTGAAAAAGAGATATATTCGAAATATCAAAACGCTAAATGCATAATAAGTCTTCTTGCAGTTATTGACCTAAAGAATATCTATTGGAAAAAGGATTATGATTATGAAACTAACTACAAAACGATAGGAGAAGTTCTGGAAATAGAGGATATATTCTCAATACAGACTATTTCAGAAGCATTAGCCTTAAGCCAGATTTCTATTGTCGATCCTATCATTGCAGGAGACATAGGATTTCTGGCATCACGATTTATGAATGATAAAGATCTTAAAAAAATACATGATAATCAACAAAAAATAGAAGATACCTTAAAGAATCCTTCATTAAAAGATTTGGCAACTGATTCCATGTTAAGCAATATTACAACAGCTTTATCGTCTTATTTTGATAATTCTGAAGAAATCTCAAAACAACTAATAAGTGAAGCTAAATTCTGGGTGGAGAGGTTATGTTAATATGAAGCAAAAAGAGATTAAAAAAAGAGAAGAATGGAAGAAACTTCTCAATGAATTATCTCCTGACGATTTCCAGAATCTTTGCTATGATATCATCAAGAGAAATAACTTTATTAATCCAATTACTCGAGGAAAAGGAGGAGATGGTGGCAGAGACTTAGAAGCCGAGTTTATTGTAAAAATTGCCAAAGAAGAAAAACGTGAGAAATGCTGGTTTCAATGCAAGAGACAAAAAGCAGGAGTTAATTTTAAACAATTTTCTACAGAAGTTCAAAAAGCCCAAGATCAAGGAATAAAAAGATTCTTTATACTATCGAATTCCGATTCAACCCCTGACTGCAAAGATGATATGGATAATTGGAATAAAAAGAACAGGTGCGAAATAAACGATTGGACAGGAACAAAGTTCTTAGATCTTCTTTTTGAGATTCCAGACATATGCAAAGCGTATTTTCCTGACGAGGAAGTTCCGCCATTAATCGATATAAAGAAACCAGAAACAGCAATTCAACAGTCTACTGATTTAGGAAAAAGATTTGGTATTCAATTCCAATTCAATACTACAAAAACTATTAATCTGAATAATCCTCATGAAGTTGCTGAAGAGCTCAAGAATGCATTAATCAATATGAAAGATACTGAGATAAATCTCAAGGCTTTAGTTTACTCCAAAATGAGCATGTTCTTCTTCGCATTACAAAAAGAAGACGATGCATTAATGTTTTTGGATAAATCACTTGAGATAACACCTAAAAATACAGAAGCACTATTGAACAAAGGATTTATTCTTGAAAGAATAGATAAGGTTGACGAGTCGACCGTCTGCTATGATGCTGTTCTTGAAATTGATGCCAAACATAAATTTGCATTAAACAATAAGGCTCATAATCTAAATAGGCAAGGTGAACCTGAAGAAGCACTGCCTTATGTAGAAAAGGCTTTAGAAGTTGATCCTATCTTTATTGTCGCTATTCAAACAAAGACAGAGATACTAAAAGCATTAGATAGATCAGAAGAAGCTTTGAAATTCCTTGATGAGAAAGAAGAGCACGTAAATAAATCAGCAGTTCTACAGAGCCTAAAAGTAGATGTTTACATTGAACTTATCGACCTCAAAAACGCCTTTAAACTAAATGAAGAACTGCTGAAAAAAGAGCCAGATAATGTCAATTCAATAAACAACAAGGGAGTTATTTACGAGAAGAATTCAAAATATCAAAATACAGAAAAATATCTTAATTTAGCTCTGGAGTGTTTTGAGAAAACAATAGAAAAAGACAAGAATTTCTCATTAGGTTGGTCAAATAAGACTGTTGTTTTCTTAAACTCTGGTAATATACAAACAGCAGAAGAAATTATTGATTTGGCCTACACCTTCTTTCCAAAAAATGCTTATGTACTAAATAAAAAAGGAGTTGTGCTATTAGCTAAAAAGAAACCAAAAGAAGCATTGAATTACTTTGATAAGGCATTAAGACTCTGGAGAAAAGAAGAATTCTTATTGGACAGAGCAAGAGCTTTCCTGGATACGCATCAATGGAATAAAGCAATAGAAGATGCCGACGCAGTGATCAGATTTAATGAGAAGAACAGCGATGCATGGAGAATAAAAGCTGCAGCAATTAAACCATTGCACGAGCCTTCCAAAGCAAAACTATTCTTGAAGAAAGCAGAAAAATATCAAAAGAAACCCATCAGCTTATTAGAGGAATCAAAATGAAAAATATAACTGTCCTTGAAAGAACAAAACAAACAGAAATGGGAGAGATACCTGAAAGCTGGAATCTTATTAGAATAAAGGATTTAGCCATTAAGATGCGGTCAGGTGGAACACCTAAACGAGGCAATAAGGAATACTTTAATGGAGATATTCCTTTTGTTCTTATAGAGGATATGACCTCTTGCGGAATTTATTTGTATAAAACAAAAGAAACTATCACAAAAAAGGGATTAGACGAATCAAGTGCTTGGATAGTTCCGCCAAATTCATTATTGTTAAGTATGTATGCGACAATTGGAGAGACTGCAATAAATAAAATTCCTGTAGCAACAAATCAGGCAATTCTC
This sequence comes from uncultured Methanosarcinales archaeon, assembly GCA_964548665.1. Classification (GTDB taxonomy): domain Archaea; phylum Nanobdellota; class Nanobdellia; order Woesearchaeales; family 21-14-0-10-32-9; genus 21-14-0-10-32-9. The sequence goes on along the minus strand of CAZJQL010000001.1, from coordinate 24,626 downwards.
GCTATAATTCCAAACGAAAAATTAAATGTAGAGTTTGGTGCTTTTGTATTGAAATATTTAGCTCCTCAGTTAGCAATGCATAATATTCAGAGTACACAGAAAAATATTAACAAAGGAATTGTTGAGAACTTTCTTACAATATTGCCTCAAATTGACGAGCAGAAGAAAATAGCGTCAGTATTGTTAGCCATACTTGAATCAAAAGAGAAAACGGATTCTGTGATTAGTTCACTGTCTGAATTGAAGAAATCCATGATGAAGCATTTGTTCACTTATGGAATGGCCACTCCTGAAGAAGCTGAATCTGTAACGCTTCGAGATACAGATATCGGTAAAATTCCTGCCGAATGGAAAATTCTTAAAATCAAGAATTTTTCCAAATTAATAGCAGGTGGCACTCCCAAAACTGAAATAAAAGAGTATTGGGAACCTGCCGAGATCCCCTGGATGAAATCAGGAGAAGTTCAAGGCAGAAAGATTGCATCAATGAATACTTTTATTTCAAAAAAAGGATTGGAAAATTCAAATGCCAAATGGTTACCTCCTAAATCAGTGGTTATTGCATTAGCTGGCAGAGGAAAAACAAGAGGAACAACAGCACCACTGGAGATACCTTGCACATCTAATCAATCTGTTGTTTGCATTATCCCAAATGAATCAGTAGATTATATGTATTTACATTATGCCTTGTCTAATATTTATGATAAAATTAGAAATATTACAGGAGATGAAGACAGAAGTGGATTGAATAAAGATTTGATTGATAATATTGAAATTGGTGTTCCACAAAAAAATATTCAAATTCAAATATCAGATATTCTATCTGCTTTAGATGATAAGATCATAGCAGAGGAACGTAAGAAAGCTTCTCTTGAGGAGTTCTTTAATTCTATGCTTCGTGATCTTATGACTGCTAAAGTCAGAGTGAAGGATTTGGTGGTTTAAGATGGCTGAAGGACCTGTTGCTGTTATTGTCGGTGGCTTTTTGGCTTTGATGTTCATCTTAGCTATGATTCCTGTCTTTACTTCTTTGTCTAAGATAGCTACTGATTCTCAGTGTGCTCCTTATATTACTCAAGTTGGTCAGAAGGATTCTGAAATTAGTGGCCTTAAGCAACAAAATAGTCAATTAGATCAGAATGTACAGCAGTGCAGGGCTGAATATACTCGTCTCATAACTGAGAACGTAACTAAAAAAGATATTGAAGATCTTAAGCAGGAGATTAACATTTCAAGGTATGATGTTGCTATTCTCAATCAGAAATTTGATACTGTGAACAATAATTATGTAGCTATTTACAATAAGCTTTATTTCAATTATCAAGTTGTTTTTATCGTCAATATATTTCTTATCTTTATCATTATTGGAGATTTAATCAGTGCTTCTGTCTTTAATTTCGATATTAAGAAGAATGTGATTGATTGGATTGTTAAGAAGCTTAAGCGGAAGAAAAAGGAAGAACATCACGAAAGTAAACAGTAAAGTTTATATATGGGTTTAAACCATAGTTGTATGGGTTACAATGGATAATGAACGTTTGAATATATTGAAGTTGCTTATCGAGAATCAGGAGAAAGTATTTAGCATTAGGCAGATTGGAATTCAGAGGCAAATCAATTATAAATCCGCTTATACGAGTCTTAAAGATCTTGCGAAAGAAGGCGTGGTTAGTCTTAAAAAACAGGGGAACACCACTATTTGCTCTTTTAATCATAAGTTCAATGATTCTGTATTTCAAGTCGAATTTACGAGGCTTCAAGAGCTCTTAAAAGACAAGAATTTCCTTGTATTATATAATCGGTTAGCTAAGGTTAATGAGCAGTTTATTCTGCTATTATTTGGTTCTTATTCTAAGGGTCAACAGACCAAAGGTTCAGATATTGATTTATTGCTTATATCGAGTAATTCTAAAAAGATTGAGACTCAGGTTAATTTGCTTCCTCTTAATATTCACTTAACTCATATTACTTATGAGAATTTTGAATCAATGCTAAAATCAAAGGAATTTACCGTCGTGTCTGAAGCAGTTAAACATAATATTGTGCTTTTTGGAGTAGAGGATTATTATAGGTTGATGAACAATGCTTGATGATAAAAGAATAAAGGAAGCAGAAGCTAATGTCCGAGAATACTTGCAATCAGGTATGCTAAAAAAGCATCAATTCAGGGAAGAAATTATCACAGTCTTATTGAATAATTCCAATGATAGCATTGAGATTGCTGAATTTCTAGCGAAGAACAAGAAATCAGATTTGTGGATTATTGTCACATCATATTACTCGATGTTTTATATGGCCAATGCAGTCTTATTCAAGATAGGCTACAAAGTAGGGGATAAGATACCTCACAAAGTTACAGCTGATGCGCTTATTGTTCATGTAAGAAATAAACTTAAGAAGAGATTATTGGAAGAGTACGAAGAAGCGCAGAATGAAGCCCTTCCTGGAATCAAGGCAGATACGTTAATTGAGGAATTCGATCAGGAAAGGAATAAAAGAGGCATTCTTCAGTATGAAACAACTGCTGTCGAGAAGCATTCTAAAGCAATTACTTCTTTGAAGAGAGCTAAAAACTTCATTTTTGAGATGGAGAAATTATTAGGGGATTTGAAATGAATAAATTGGGAAACGAAAGAGCTGCAGTCCAAAATACACTTATCCAATATGCGTGTGAAATTGGATGGGAATATGTCAAGCCAGAGGATGCAATTAGGCTTAGGGGTGGAAAGACTGGGCTTTTATTCAAGGAAGTTTTTACTGAACAAGTCGGAAAGCTAAATTCTGATTTTATTGACTCTATAATGATTGAAGAGCTCATCAAAAAGATTGAGCGATTGCCTGCAAGAATTGAGGGAAATCTTCAAGCGTGGGAATACTTAAGAGGATTAAAAACAGTATTTGTTCAAAATGAAAAGAGAGAAAGAAATGTCATAATCGTCGATGAGAACCCGAAAAGAAACATTTTCCAAGTTACTGATGAATTCTCATATACAAACGGCACAAACACAAATCGTTACGATGTAGCGTTTTTGATTAACGGAGTCCCTATCCTTTTTGTCGAAACAAAATCAGTCGCTAAATTTATTGGAAGATCAGTAAACAGGGACTCCATCATTGCAGAAGCATTAGACCAGGTCAGAAGATATCATAAAGAGACTCCTGAAGCGATGACCTTATTTCAAGTCTACACTGCAACAAACATTATTCATTTCTTATATTCATCGACATGGTCGTTGTCAATGAAATCTGTCTTCAATTGGAAGACCGACACTCTTGCAAAGAACTATGAAGAGATGGTCAAGACTTTCTTTGATAAGGAAAGGCTTGTAAAAACATTATTGCATTTCATACTATTTACAAGGCAAGATGATGAACTGCAAAAGGTCGTCTTAAGACCTCATCAAATGCGAGCAGTTGAAAAGCTTGTGGAGAGAGCTTCAAGCAAAAAGAAAAATAGGGCATTGGTTTGGCACACTCAAGGAAGCGGAAAAACATTCACCATGATTGTTGCAGCCCAGAGAATCCTTGCAAACCCGCTCTTCGAGAATCCAACTGTAATTATGCTTGTCGACAGAAATGAGTTAGAGACACAACTATTTGGAAATCTTACTGCAGTCGGCATTGAGCATATCGAAGTTGCTGAAACAAAAAAGCATCTGAAAGATCTATTGGAAAGAGACGCAAGAGGATTAATCATTTCTATGATTCACAAGTTTGAAGGATTACCTGCAAACATCAATACCAGAAAAAACATAATTGTCCTTGTAGACGAAGCACATAGGACAACAGGTGGAGACTTAGGAAATTACTTGATGGGAGCTTTACCTAATGCAACATATCTCGGATTTACAGGAACGCCAATTGACAAGACTTCTCATGGAAAAGGCACATTTGTGGTCTTTGGAAGAGATGATCCTCCAAAAGGATATCTTGACAAATATGGAATTGCAGAATCAATAGAAGACGGAACAACAGTCAAACTCCACTATACATTAGCTCCTAATGAGATAAGACCTGAGAAAGAAATTCTTGAAAAAGAATTCCTAAACCTCGCAGAAGCAGAAGGAATAAGTGACATAGAATCATTAAACAAGGTCCTAGAAAAAGCAGTCACTCTCAAAAATATGCTGAAGAATAAGCAGAGAGTAAAGAAAGTCACTAAATTCATAGTAGACCATTTCAAGAATAATGTAGAGCCAATGGGCTACAAAGCTTTTATCGTTGCGGTAGATAGAGAGGCGTGTGCATTATACAAAGAAGAAATCGACAAATATCTTCCAAAAGAATATTCAGAAGTTGTTTACAGTCCAGCACATAACGACCAGGAAAACTTAGCGAAATATTATATCACAACGGAAAAAGAAAAGAGAATAAGAAAAGCATTCAGAAGCCCTAACAAACAGCCGAAGATATTAATTGTTACTGAGAAATTATTGACTGGATTTGATGCTCCGATCCTTTACTGTATGTATCTTGATAAGCCTATGAGAGATCACGTTTTATTGCAGGCAATTGCAAGAGTCAACAGACCATATGAGGATGAAGAGGGCAGAAAGAAGCCTTCAGGATTTGTTCTTGACTTCGTCGGAATTTTCGACAAGCTTGAGAAAGCCCTCGCATTTGATTCTGGAGATGTGACTGAAGTAGTCAAAGATCTTGAAGTCTTAAAGAAACGATTTGAAGAACTCATAACTACTGCAAGAAAAGATTATCTTAAGCTGCTGAAAGGAAAAACCAAAGATAAAGCAGTTGAAGCAGTACTCGATTATTTCAAAGACGAAACAAAAAGACAAGACTTCTATCAATTCTTCAAAGAGATGTCAGACATCTATGAGATATTATCACCAGACGCATTCCTAAGACCATACATTGAAGAATTTGACACCTTAGCAAGAATGTTCAAGATATTAAGAGAAGCATACGAACCAGGAATATCTGTTGACAAAGAATTCACAAGAAAAACAGCGAAGCTTGTCCAAGAACACACCCACAGCGGAAAGATAAAGTCCACTCTGGAAATTTACGAGATAAACGAGACCACTTTAAAGAAGCTTGATGAGAACAAATCTTCCGATACAGAGAAAATATTCAATCTCTTAAGAAGCATCGGAATATCTATCGAGCATGGCGCAAGCAGTAATCCATACCTTGTATCAATAGGCCAAAAAGCAGAGCTAATCTCTATGCTTTACAAACAAAGACAAAAAGATACTGAAGAAACACTTGATGAATTAAAAGAACTCGTTACCGAGATAAACCACGCTAAAAAAGAACAAAAGAAAATGAAGATGTCCACTGACGTCTTCTCAGTCTATTGGCTATTAAAAGATGAAGGCTTAAGTGATGCTGAAGAAAAAGCCAACAGTATGAAAAATATTTTCGAAAAATATCCTCATTGGAAGAAAAGTGAAGATCATGAGCGGAAATTAAAGCAAGAGCTCCAGAAAGTTTTCGTAAAATCAGGGACAACCGTTAAAAAGACTGTCGAATTGACCACTAAGATAACAACGATGCTTAAAGGTGCAAACGAATGATTCCAGTCAATGATTTCAAAAGAGAAGTGATGCATTGGGCAGAAGATATAGGGGTGAAGCCTAAAGAAATTCATGTACGGGCAATGAGTAGAAAATGGGCGAGCTGTTCATCTAAGGGAAGAGTCACATTCTCATACGCATTACTCAATAAGAATTATCAGACAAGATCCAAAGTAATCGTTCATGAACTCTTACATCTGAGATATTCTAGCCATAATAAAATGTTTAACTCAATGCTCTCTGCACACCTTAGCAAAAAAGGAATAGTTGCGGCAAGCGTAATTCTCTAAGCTTTGGTAGCTTTTGGGCTACTTTGAAACGAGCTTAATCCAAAGATACCCTCGCCTACACTTGTAAAGATATTGTGCTTGTCTCTTAGTATTACTGCCATTACTGTTCGCTCTGGCGTCTTGCCTTTGGTTTCCTTGATCTTTAAGATCTCCTTTGTTATGTCTGCGTAATGCATTGGTTTGTTTTGTTCCTGGAGCACTTTTTGTGCTAACGTGTAAAACGATTTGTCTGCTTTCTTTGCCATTGTGGTTTACCTCCTATGTTCACGTCGAGGGATGCTCAAATACCTATATAAACACCCTCGTAGAACAACGTAGCGATTGGAATGGTTAAATTCGTGAATAGCAATAGATGATCATTTAAAATGAATAATCAGAGCGGATTCAAAATAAGAGATAAATTTTAGTTCAAATCTTTTTTTAGTTTAAAGAATATGATCATTGCTATTACTTGCATGCACATGAGTACAGTTATCATCAAATTAATCGATATCTCATATAAGAATCCTGAAAGCACGCTTCCAATGAACAATGCAATTCCGTAGATTACATTAAATGCCCCGTAGGCTGTTCCTCTTTTGTTGATTGCAGTGATGTCTGCGATTGCTGCTTTCATTATGGTTTCGTGTGAGCCCATCACGACACCCCACAAGAATACACCGATTAGGATCATTGAAAGGGTGAACGAGAAAATCATTGGCAAGATAAGGGCAGTAACTATTGGAAGTCCTATTAACAATAATAATCCTGAATGGTCGTGATTGTGCTTTGTTTTGATCTTATCATAAAGTCTTCCTACAATTAGACCAAAAATTGCATCGACCATCATTGCAAACGCATATAACAGAGGTATTTGTGCATCTGAAAATAATCCATTCACTTTCATATGATATCCTACTATTGCAAAATTAATGAATCCAATAGTTGTAACAAACGAGAATATTGCATAAGTCCAGAATATTTTTGGAATTCCTTTTGATTCTTTTATCTTGTCCTCTTTTTCCAGTGCTTCTGGATTTTTGACTTTAAAGTATGCAAAAAATAAGACCATCATTAATATGATAAAAGGCAACCAGAACAATGCATATCCGTGCTGATAATCAGAGACTGTTTTTTGGGCAGATCCTAAACTGACAAAAAAGAATGTGAAAATAAGTGGTCCGATTGTTGCACCGATCTGATCTAAGAATTCTGCTATTCCAAATCCTATTCCCGTCCCTACTTGTTTTGTAGCATGAGAAAGTATTGTGTCTTTTGCAGGACTTCTTAAACCCTTGCCTATCCTCTCCAAAATTATGAAGATAGTTGCAAATTGCCAATAGCTTGACAAGGCAAGAAGTGGAACTGAAATAAGCAAGCCATATCCGAATATTGTAAAGAACCAATGCGCTTTAGTCTTATCAGAGAAGTATCCTGAGAGCAATCGTATAGCATAACCAAGCAATTCTCCAATACCTACAACCAAGCCGACGATTGCTGCATTTGCTCCCAATGTGTTCAAGTAGGGACCATTAACGCTTCTTGCACCCTCGTAAATAATATCCCCTAGAAGACTGATTACACCAAACAAGATAATGAGCCACAAGGCATTCTTCTTTTCAACACTTAGATTCTTAAAATACTTATTAAACATTATGATAGATTAAATCAATAGTTAATATTTAAATGTGCTGAAATTTATTTTGTAAACAGTTCATATATTCTTTTTGTAAAGAATACTTTACGATAACAAAAGATAAAAAGTCTTTAGAGTCTTTTTAATGCGTTTCTCTAAAATCATCTTACTAAAATTTACAACTGTTTAATTACTTGATTAAATCATTCAATTATTTTTTCTATCTCGGTTATTATTTTATAAAAATCTTTTTTATTCGCTTCATACTTTGCAAATTCTACTAGCGAACATAGATCGAAGCATTCTTTTATTTTTTGGTATTCTTTTTTTTGTTTTTTTAAGTGAATGATTATTTCATCATTAGTTATTTCTTTCTTTAGATTATTCTCATAGCTTAAATATAGTCTTAGTGCTTGTCCTGCTTTTCCGTATGCATCTTTGTATTCTTTTACCTCAAATGATTTCTTTGATTCTTCTAATAGTTTCTTAGATTCTTTCTTGTAATCAAAGGGTTTTTCTTCAGTTTGAATAGCTTGGTGATTTGTATTATTATTCTTTTTGTTCAACTTTTTATAAGCTAAATATACTAATATTGCAAGAATAATTAATGCAGGGATAATCCACCAATAGTTTTTCTTTTTAGTTTCAATATTTTTTGTTAATTCGACTTTTTCTATTGTTTTGTTTATTATCTCAGCACTTATTTGTGCTGTTTCATTTTTCTTGTTTAGATAATTTACTTGAATATCTGTTTGGTTTTGTGTTGTTTTGAATTCAGTATTTTGTTGTGAGAATCCTTGCTGTTCTAGTTGCTTTTGGTATTCTTGGAATTGTTTATTTTGTTGAAGTTGGTTTAATAGTTCTTGTCTTGTTTGAGGAGTATCTTTTTCAAGATGTTGCATTTGTCCATTGTTCATTTCTCCTTTAAGTGTTGCTCGTTCTCCGTTGTTTTTTTGGTAATTTAATTCGAATGTCCCTGTGTCATTTGCAATAGGGTTTAGACTTCCGCTTGTGATGTTATATCCTTGACTTAATAGTTCTTGATGTTCTTTTTGGAATTCTTGATTTTGTGATAGTTGTTTTTGGAATTCTTCTTTTAATGCCTGCTGTTCTTGGAATTGTTTTTGCATCTGCTGTTTTAATGCTGAACTGTCCTGAGATAATTGGTTATTTTGGAGTTTCTGTGTTGCTGATTGTTGTTGCTGTTGTTGCGGTTCTTCTCCAAACATTTGATTTATCATTTGTTGCATTCGTTGTTCTTGTTGTGTAAATGGATCGTTTTGTTGTGTGGCGCTTGTCTTTTGTGAACTGCTAGAAACAGTTTTTTGGGTGTTTTGTTTTTGTGATTCTTCGCTTACAAAATGTATTTTTATGTCTTCTAATTGCACCACTCTTGATTCATCCTTATTGTACTGAAATGAGAGTCCAACTGTCAATAATATAGGTGTTTCTGATGTCCCAAAATTTAATTGATTATCTGTTTTTCCTTCTTTTATCTGAAAATTGGTAGATTTGGTGTTTGAACTCGACATCTGGAAATTCCCTTGATTTATTAACTGGGTGATTGTGTAGCTTAGCATTCCATTGATTGTTTCCTTGTATGTGTTTTCTGCGTGAATGTTTATGATTGCATTTTCCCCTGTTTTGAAATAGTATTCTTTTTGGTCTAATGATAAGGTAATATCTTCAGCATGCACGAGTGGCATTAATAAAAGGAGTCCCATTAGTAGTAGGATTATTTTTTTCATTGTATTATCCTCTTATCACCATATCTTAAGTATAGATAGATTATGAATGTTATCAGTGCTGCTAAGAAGAAATATTCTTTGATATTTGTTTCTTCTTTCTCTCTTTTTATCTCTTTGCTTAAGTTTTTATAGATATTTTCAAGTGTTTTATCATTTACTGATTGAAAATATTTTCCACCAGTCTCTTTAGCTATTGTTTTGAGTGTTTCCGCATCGAATTCTGCGTATTGAGGTCTTCCAAACCAATCATATCCTAATATTACTTGTCCCTCTGAACCCATTCCAATGGTATGAACTTGTATGTTGTTTGTTTTTGCAAATGCAATCGCTTCTTGAGGGCTTATTACTCCTGCATTGTTTACTCCATCACTGAGCAGGATTATGACTTTTTTCTTATTCGGAATGCTTGTCGCCATATCCACACCCATTGCAAGCCCATCGCCTATTGCTGTCTGTCCTTGATGCGGAGAAATGCTTCGAAGTTTTTCAATAACTTTATCTTTGTACGGGCTTAGATATGCTGCAGTAGTTGCTCCAGACTCAAAAGTCACTATACCCACATGATCTTTTTCTTTAAGATCTTTGATTAGTATTTCTGCAGATTTTTTCATAGCTTCAAGCCTTGTAGGCTGATAATCTGTTGCCTGCATACTACCAGAGACGTCAAGAACTAAAATCACATTAACACCTTCTCTAGTCTGTTTAAGAGGGATGTGTGGATTTGCAAAACCAATAATCATTAATGTTATTATTAGAAGACATAAGAAGAATAGCAAGTCATTTCTTTTTGATTTTTTCTTATCACCAAGAGCGGATTTTATGAATCCAATGTTGCTGAATGTGATTGCATCTTTCTTTTTCTTGGCAATAATCTTCTTGTAAATGTAGAACAATAAAGGGATTGTTATCAAGAATAAAAGTATTGATGGTGTTTCAAATCCAGCCATTTTTATGTCACCATCCTTTTCTGTCTTGTTCTAAAGAATCTTCTCAGAGGAATTTCATAAGGCTCATCTGTAATTATGCTTACTGAGTCTACCTCGTATTTTTTAAACATTGAGTTGAGCCTCTGGTTCTCAATTCTCAATATTTTTGAATAGTTTTCTCTGAATTCTTTGTCTGATGTGTCAATTAGGATCTGCTCTCCTGTTTCTTCGTCTTCGAGCTGTATAAGCCCAATATTAGGAAGATTTGTTTCTCTTGAGTCATTTACTCGTATTGCTATAACATCGTGCCTGTTTTTAAGCATGTTTAATTCTTTGGAAAACTCCTGCCCATAAAAATCTGAGATGATAAACATTATGCTTCTCTTCTTGACAATGTTTGACACAACTGAAAGCGTATTTTTTAAATTAGTATTTTTGGATTTAGTTTCGTGCATTACTAAACTGCTAATAAGTTTAAGAACATGCTTTCTTCCTTTTCTTGCTGGAATAAACTTCTCAACGCCATCTGTAAATATGAATAATCCTACATTGTCATTATTCCTTATTGCTGAGAACATTAGTGTTGCCGTTAGCTCTATTGCCTTTCTTCGCTTCTCAACTAGATTTCCAAAGCTCCCTGATGCAGAATAATCAAACACAAAGTATGCCTGCAAATCCCTCTCCTCAATAAATTCTTTGATATATGGGTGATTAAATCTTGCTGTAACCTTCCAATCTATTGCTCTAATATCATCGCCTGGCTTGTAATCCCTTATTTCTGAGAATTCTATCCCTTGCCCTCTGAAAATTGAATGATAGTTTCCAGCAATAATTCCATCAACTAAGTGTTTTGTAGCTATCTCTATCTTTTTAACCTGTCTTAGCACCTCTTTTGTTTCTAGCATAGTAATCACTTATTTTGAAGCTATTGTTTGTGATGATTCTTCGGATTTTTTTTGCTCTTTTTTATTCTGTTCAACCACATCTTGTTTTTGCTCTTCTTTTGGTCTTTCTTTCTCAGAATTATTCATTTCTTCAACAAAATTTATTTGCAGTTGTTGTATTGTATTTGACAAGAAGGCATCTTCTGTTTTTGAAAGGTTGCCTTTGGTCTTTGCTTTTAACATCTGCAAAGTGTCAATGATTGATTTTGCCACTTCAAGATTTTTTTCTATTGTCCCTGAGATAGGATTGATTGTTTTTCCCAGCATCATCCACGCAGAGCTTTGCATGCTCATCACAAGCTGCATAAACTGCGCTTCGTGCATTTTCTCTTCATCCATAAAAACCACCTTATGGAACTTTGATCTTATTAAGTATCTTAGTTATGATTTCATCGCTTGTTTTTTGTTCTGCCTCAGCTTCATAGGTTAACAAAACTCTGTGCCTCAACACATCATGTGCTATAGCTTTTACATCTTCTGGCTTTACATATCCCCTGCCATTGATCATTGCGTGGGCTTTTGATGCAAGAATAAGCCAAAGTGATGCTCTTGGTGATGCTCCGTATTCTATGTAGCCATTAATATCTAGTTTATATTTTTCTGGATGTCTTGTTGCATCAACTATCTCAGCAACATATTCCTTAATTTTCTTATCAGCATAGATCTTTTGATTGAATTCCTGCATCTCTATAATTTGTTTTGATGAAAGTATTTTTGATACGTTTATTATCATCCCTTCTGTGAATCTCTCGATAATTTCTATTTCATCATTTTTTTCTGGATATTTTATTAAGAGTTTGAACATGAATCTATCTACTTGTGCTTCTGGGAGCTTATAGGTTCCTTCACTTTCGATTGGGTTTTGTGTTGCTAAGACCATGAATGGTTTTGGGAGTTGTATTGTTTCTCCTTGTATGCTTACTTGCTTTTCCTGCATTGCTTCAAGGAGTGCTGACTGTACTTTTGGTGGTGCCCTGTTTATTTCATCTGTCAATACAAAGTTTGTAAATATCGGTCCTTGCACCGTTTTAAAGATACTATTTTTATGGTCATAAATTTTTGTTCCTGTGATATCTGCTGGCAAAAGATCTGGTGTGAATTGAAGTCTAACAAATCCGCAATCTAGGCATTCTGAGAGTGTTTTTACCATTAACGTTTTTGCTAGCCCTGGGACTCCTTCAATAAGAACATGGCCATTGGATATTAATGCAATTAGTAATTTTTCTACTGTTTCATCTTGCCCCACGATTACTTTGCTTATTTCAGAATGCACTTTATTTATTTTCTCAGAGTATTTCTCTGCAACAGCATTCAATTCCTGAATTTCTTTGTTCATTCTTCACACCTCGCATTCTCCTAAGTATCGTGTTGTTCTTTGCTTTGGAGAGAAATTTTTAACGGTTTTTTAAACCTAAATTTTTGTCTATTTCTTCAGCAATTACAGAGAGATTATCAAACATCCTGTTTGCGTCTTTTCGCATTTCTTCAACAGCTGCTTTTACACTCCCCTGTCTTAAAACTATTAGGCGTTTTTCCCTGCAGATAAATCCTGAATTAACAAGTGTTCTTAGATGATAGTTCACTCTTTGAATTTCTATGTCCATATTGTTTGATAATTTTTCTGTACTTGTTGATCCATCTCTACCTATGTCTTCTAAGAGGTTTTGGAGTAGTTTAGCGGTTATCCTATCTGTATCTCTACTTGCTGAGAATCCAAAGCTTTCTCCAAGCCAGTCTATATCTTGCGATAAATTGATTTCTTGTGGTTTTTGTAGTTCTCTAAGGATTATTTGTTGTGCCATGCTGATTAGATTATTGTTGTTATATTTAAATATTACTAAAAATTAATGACATCATTTAAATCTAAATAATTAAAACTAATTAAAATTCGTAAATTTTAAATATTAGTTAAACTTTTCCATCGTCTACCTTAAATCAACAAGGGCAAATTAAATTAAAACCTGGAGGTGCCAGAAAATGAGACAAAGATACACTATTTTTGACGAAATGAGAAGAATGCAAGAACAAATGGATAATATGTTTGAGAATTTTTTTGCAAACGATCCATTTATTGATAGAAATCAAATGTTGCTAGAAGGTCCAAGTGCAGGTAAAAAAGGAGAACTAGTAACAAGTTCATATAAACAACCGCTTTCTGATATTTATGAAACAGATAAAGAAGTTATTGCCGAAGTTGAGATACCTGGAATTGATAGAAAAGACATCCAAGTCCATGTAGATAAAGATGGAATAGAGATTAAAGCCGAAACAAAAGCCGAAGTAAAGCATGAAGACAAGAAAAAAGGGATGTACAGGTTTGAAAGAAACTACTCTGGATTTTATAGGCACTTCAGCCTGCCAAGCAACGTCAATGCTGACAAAGCAAATGCAGAATACAAAGACGGCGTTCTGAAAGTCACAATACCTAAACTAAAGATAGAAGAATCAAAAAGAAAGCTGATTGATGTGAAATAAACAAAAAAGTAGGAGGTGAAGTCTATGATGTTTGAAGACAAAGATGGTCGTCTACTAACATCAGAAGAAGTAGACGAACTATCTCCACGGGAAATAGACGAAAGACAGCTGCATGTATTTAACACAGACTTTATGGTCTGATTGTATTATTTTTTTAATATTTTAATATAATCAAAAGGTGAGAGTTAATATGAACAAGTTAGGAATTTCATTTATAATAGTATTAACCTTGATTGGAACAGGAACAATATTTTATCATCACTATGAAAATTGGAGCGTTGTAGATTCATTATATTTTTCAACAACCATAATGACCACTGTAGGTTACGGTGATTTACATCCAACAAATAATATTACAAAATTATTCACAGTATTTTATTTAATCTGTTCAGTAAGTGTAGGACTTTATGCACTATCTTATTTGGGTAGAGCCCAACATCCAAAATTAGAAAAAGCAATGCTAAAAACATTCAACAATATGCCTATTAAAAAACTAAAAGAGCTAAGAACTGCTTTTAATCGAAAAATTGAAATTCAAAATTGAAACAGGAGGTATGAAAAATGAAAATCAAACCATTAGGTGAAAGAGTGCTTATCAAGCAGCACAAGAAAGAAGAAAAAACAGCAGGAGGAATCTATATTCCAGAATCTGCAAAAGAAGAACGAAAAGAGGGAGAAGTAATAGCTGCGGGACATTTTAAAGATGGAAAAGAGTTGCCTTTAAAGCCAGGAGACAAGGTGCTATATGGCGGATACAGTTCTGAAGATATTGAAATTGACGGCAAGAAACACATTTTTGTAGACTATAAAGATATTCTCGCAAAAATTGAGTGAGGTGAAGCAAAATGGCAGATGCAAAACAATTAATGTTTAACGAAAATGCAAGGCAAGCACTTCAAAAAGGAATAGACAAAGTTGCAAACACCGTAAAAGTAACCCTAGGTCCCCAAGCGAGATATGTTGTATTGGATAAATCTACGCATCCACTGATGTGCAACGATGGTGTAACAATAGCAAAAGAGATAGAACTCAAAGACAAATTTGAAAATATGGGTGCAAAGTTGATAAGAGAGGTAGCAACAAAAACACAAGATAACGCAGGAGACGGAACAACAACATCAGTAATTCTTGCGCAATCAATGATTAGCGAAGGACTAAAAAATATTACTGCAGGAGCAAATCCAGTAGAGGTAAAAAAAGGAATGGATAAAGCAACAGACACAGTAGTAAAATACCTCAAATCCAAAAGCACCGATGTGAAAACTAAAGAAAAAATAACCCAAGTAGCGACAATATCTGCAAATAATGACGAAGTAATAGGAAAACTAATTGCTGATGCAATGGAAAAGGTTGGAAACAACGGCGTAATAACTGTAGAAGATGGAAAAAGTTTTGAAACAACATTATCTGTTGTTGAAGGCATGCAATTTGATAGAGGATTCATCTCGCCATACATGGCGACAGACCATGAAAAAATGGTTGCAGAACTCGAAAACCCTCTAATCTTGATAACAGACAAAAAATTATCGAGCATGAAAGAATTAATACCTGTACTTGAAAAATCAGCAAGAGAATCAAGACCTCTGTTCATCATTGCTGAAGATATTGAAGGAGAAGCACAAGCAGCACTAATATTAAACATAATAAGAGGCGCATTAAAAGTTTGTGCAGTCAAAGCTCCAGGATTTGGCGATGAACAAAAAGAAATGCTAGAAGATATTGCAGTCCTCACAGGTGGAAAGGTCGTATCAGAAGACAAAGCAATGAAGCTTGATAAGTTCGAAGAATCCTGGCTTGGAAGTGCAGGAAAAATCAAAGTAGACAATGAAAAAACAATCATTATCGAAGGGAAGGGCGCAAAAAAACACATCGACGCAAGAAAACACCTAATAGAAAGCCAGATAAAACTAGCAGATTCAGAATACAAAAAAGACGATCTCAAAAAGAGACTAGCCAAACTGGGCGGCGGAGTAGCAGTAATCAAAGTAGGAGCAACAACAGAAACAGAATTATCAGAGAAAAAACTAAGAATCGATGACGCACTCCACGCAACAAAAGCAGCAGTAGAAGAAGGAGTAGTTCCAGGAGGAGGACTAACACTCTACAGAGCAGTATCTGAACTTGAAAAAATAGATCTTACAAAAGACCAACAAATAGGCTTAGAAATTGTCAAAAAAGCATTGGAAGAGCCAATAAGGCAAATAGCTGCAAATTCAGGAAAAGAAGGAGCAGAAGTCATAGCAAAAATCAAAGACAACAAAAACGAAAAGTACGGCTACAATGCAGACAAAGACAGCTATGAAGACCTGTTCGAGGCAGGAGTGCTAGACCCAACAAAAGTCGTAAGAAACACACTCCAAAACAGCACATCAATAGCATCAATGGTACTCACAACAGAAGCACTCGTAACAGACTTCGACGAAGAAAAAGACAAGCCAACAGCAACAATAGTAATATAATTTTTTATTTATTTTTTAATTTAGATTTAATCTTTTCAATAAACCAATTTTTTAAGGATTATTTTCTTGATATGAAAAGGACAAGATTGAGATTTTCTTTATTTATACTCATTTCCAAAATTTGCTTTCCAAACTCTTTGAATATTTCAGCAAGAGAATGATTTTGATATGCAAGATGATTCACTTGTATAGAAGCGTCTGCTTTCTTTGCCATTTGGTATTACCTCCTATGTTCACGTCGATGGATGCTCAAATACCTATTTAAACACCCTCGTAGAACAACGTAGCCTTTGCAATGGCTAGATTCGTGAATATCAGACAATCATCCCAAATATCAATCCTACAACCGTCGAATAAACTATTACGAGTCCGACATATACTGCTGTTTTTGATGTCCCCAATACTTTTCTTATTACGAGCATATTTGGCAGACTTAATGAAGGTCCTGCTAATAGCAATGCAAGAGCTGGTCCTGAAGCCATTCCCTTAGCAATCAATGCCTGAACAATAGGAATCTCTGTCAATGTTGAAAAGTACATGAATGCTCCAAATATTGATGCGATGAGGTTTCCTAAGATCGTATTTTGTCCGACAAGATTTGTAATCAATGTTTCTGGAAGTAATGGCATTATGAATCCTGCAACAAACACTCCTGCAAACAATAAAGGAAGTATTGTTTTTGAGAATGTCCATGTTTCTTCCATCCATTTGCCGATTAATTCCTTGCCGAATTTAAGCCATACGAGGATAACTGTTGATAGAGTTAATAATCCCATTAATGAGTATTTGAGTAATTTATCAATTTGAAGTCCATTAACTACCAAAACACCAATCATCATAATAAAGAATGTTACTATTACAAGATTTGAGAGTTTTAATTTATCTGCCTCTTCTGATAAGAATGTTCCTTTTTCTACTTGTTCTCGGAAAATAAGAGCCATAGTAACGCCGACAAGAATAGATATTGTTATTGCAGCTATCATTCGTGCAAGCCCCATCTCATATCCTAACACACTCATCGTGAGAAATATTGCAGCGATATTGATTGCTGGCCCTGCAAACAAGAAAGTGATTGCTGGACCGAGTCCTGCTCCTCTTTTCCTTATTCCTGCAAATAATGGAAGTATAGTGCATGAACAGACAGCGAGAATTGCTCCTGAAACTGATGCAATACTATATGATACATATTTTTTAGCGCCAGGTCCAAGAAATTTCAGAACTTTGTCTTTTTGAATGAATACAATAATCGCTCCTGCAATGAATAATGCAGGGATAAGACAAGTTAGTACATGCTGTTTTGCATAATCATTAAGAAGGTTTACTCCGCTGATTACTGAATTATTAAACCATGTGCTATTGTAAGGTATGAAATAAAATATTGAAAATACAGCGATTATTATTGATAGTATTGTCCAGTCTTTCTTTTCCATATTTAATCACCATCCGAACAGGAATATTCCTGTATAATAAATTCCTACAATTATGAAGGTCACTGCGACTATTTTTCTCATCCATTTTTCAAAGGTCTGGATCTTGTTCATTATTGTTCCAAGTTTTGAAACACTATAAACTAAGATAAGAGATAATATGATGACTGGAAGACCTGTTGCTAAGGCAAATACTGATGGAATTAATAGTCCATCTCCTGCATTAATTGCCAATGGTATGAGCATTCCAAAAAATAATACTCCGCTAAAAGGGCAGAATGCTAAAGCAAAAATCACGCCTAAAAGGAATGCTCCGAGAAATCCTTTCTTTGCAAGCTTCTCTTTTAACGAGTCAAGTTTTGCATTCGACTTGAATAGATTAATCTTAATGATATCGAGCATTATTACTCCGATAATTATAAGTACTGGTCCGAGAATTCTTTCTCCATATTTTTGCAGAAATAAGGATATTGATTGGACATTCACGCCAAACCAGACAATAAGTGATGCTATTGCAACGTATGTGAACATTCTTCCAAGAGTATAAAGCAAACTCACAATGGTTGTATGTTTGCTGTTATCTATTTTTTTGGAAGCGTAAGCTATTGCTGTGATATTAGTTGCTAATGGGCAGGGACTTATAGCAGTCATCAACCCTATGAAAAATGCTGCAAGCAGAGGAATGTTGCTTGTTCCCATTGCTTCCATGAATGCCATTAAATCCATTTTAGTTACCTACAAGTTTCTGGTTTATGACACCTTTAAGGTAAGTCATATAATCTTCTTTATTGTTTATCTTATACCACACATTGACATTTTGTTCAGCTGAAAACTTACCATCTTTCGCATATGTGCCAATCCATAGTGAAGATCCTGTTGCGCCATATTTCATGACAAGTTCTCTATTTTCTGCAAGTTCTCCATTAATGTGGCCAAAAACTATCTTTCCTGATTTTAGTTCTTCAGCAAAATATGTGTTGATTGTTTCTTCAGCATAATCACCTACGGTGATGCATGAGTAGCATTGGTTTGTTCCATGAAAATGGTATACTTCAATTTTCTCAACATCAGCTGTTGCAGTATTCGCTATGATGTCTCCTGTAGTGCTTGCTGTTTGTGCCTGACCTGTGCAGCCTGCAATAAATACTGCAAGCAAAACCATTGATATAATTACTAATGATCTCCTCATTTCAACCACTTCTTTATTTCTTCAGTTGTTGATACTTTGCCGTATGCCTTCACTTCGCCGTCAATCACAATGGCTGGTGTTGACATCACACCGTATTCAATGATCTTGTCTATTTCTGTCACTTTGATTATGTCTGCTTTTTTTCCTGATTCTGCCAATGCTTTCTTTGTGTTCTCTTCAAGCATCTTGCATTTTGGACATCCCGTTCCTAATATTTCGATTTTCATAAATCTCAATCCTCCTCATTTCTTGTGAGCTACAACTTTCATACTCTCGACTGGAAATCCTTTGTATTGTCTATCGCTTATTTCTTTGTCTTCAGACAATATTTTGACTTCAAATCCTGCTTCTTTTATAAGTTTAAGATATTCTTTTTTTAGAATAGCTCCACCTACACAGCTTGAAATTAAATCCTGATCATTCTTATGTATTTCAGATAATTCTTTTAACAATACCATGTCAGAGATAAACATCTTCCCTCCATTCCTAAGTACTCTGTGTGACTCTTTGAATACTTTTGATTTATCAGGAGAAAGATTAATCACACAATTACTGATGATTACATCTACTGAGTTGTTTTCTACTGGAAGCTTTTCTATCTCTCCAAGTTTGAATTCAACATTAGTGTATCCATATTTTTTGGAATTTTCTTTAGCTTTCTTAATCATTTGCGGAGTCATGTCAACTCCTATGACTTTGCCTTTCTTTCCGACTTTTTTAGCTGCAAGAAAACAATCAAAGCCAGCTCCTGAGCCAAGATCAAGAACAGTCATGCCTTCTGTGATGTCTCCAAGTACCGTAGGGTTTCCACATCCAAGACCGAGATTAGCGTCAGGAACAACATTAATTTCTTTTTCAGAATAGCCTATTGATTTAGCAAGATCTTCATTATTCAATTGACTGCAATTACATGAACATCCGCAACCGCTTTCAGCTACTTTTGCATAGCTATCCTTTACAATCTTCTTGACTTGATGATTTTCCATATTTATTTTCCTCCGCAAATACAACCGACAACAAAGTCCTTTCTTTTAGAGAGCTTCTCCAAATATTCTCTAGGTGGATGACTTATAGCGTGTTCTGGACAAACTTTTTGGCAACCTGTGCACCCCACAACACAATTGTATGGATTAGCAACCGTTGGTTTTCCATCTTCCTCAATAAATACTGCTTTCTTGCATTTATTCAAGCAGGCCATACATCCAATACATTTCTCATCGTCAATGATGGGAAACCATTGAATCTCTTGCCTGTCTATTCCAAACCATTTCTCAGTCTCCATGAATCTCACATCCTGTTCAAGTAATTATAAGCATAATATGCGGCTGTAACTCCTTGCGATACTCCAATGATTGCCTGCTTCCAGTCAATATTTGTTACATCTCCAGCTGCAAAAAATCCTGAAACATTTGTTTCTGAATGCTGATTGATAATAATCTCTTTCTTAAAATTGACTTTCACACCAATATCTTGTGCGAGTTTGCTTTCAGGAGTATGTCCAATATAAATGAAAAGTCCTTCAATGAATAACTCATTCTTTCCATCGTATTTGTTTTTTAGAATGACTCTATCCATGTGGTCTTTGCCTTTTATTTCGAGAATTTCGTTGTCATTGATAACTTCAATTTTTTTCTTCCTGATTAATTCATTAACTTTTTTCAAATTAGCCATCTCAGGATGGATCTTTCTTTCGTTATTGATGATATAGACTTTCTTTGCATACGCCGTTAGTAGTATTGCTTCTTTTACTGCGCTATCCCCACCACCAGCTATTGCAGCTATCTTTCCTTTAATGTGTGTTGCATCACATAATGCACAATAATCTACTCCTCTGCCAAAGAATTCAGCTTCACCAGGAACACCTAGTTTTTTGACTTTTGCTCCTGTAGCAAGGATTACTGTTTTGCCTTTGTAGCTTTCTTTTCCTGCAGTGATTATAAACCTTTTTTTTTGTTTGGTTATTTTCTCCACTATTTCTGTCAAGTAGTCCACATCATAATCCATTGCATGATTCTCAAGCAGCTGTACGAGCTTTTGACCATTAATAGATACGAATCCAGGATAGTTTTCCACAGTTCCTGTAAGCCCAAGTGTTCCTCCAGGAACTTCACCGATGAGAAGCATTTTCATTCCAAGTCTCGCACCATACATTGCTGAAGCGTATCCTGCAACTCCAGTGCCTATGACTATGCAATCATAAATTCTTTTCTTATCTGCTTTGTGCAGGTATTTGTTTCTTGGCTCAAATATTATTTCTTCCATTTTTTTTACCTTAGTAAGTGCGGTGCAAATAGCATGATTAATCCGAGTATTGTCATTATTATTCCGCCAAGCAGTTTGCAGTACTTGGCATATTTCTCACCAAAGCTACTTCCGAGTGCGAATGCAGCCATTCCAAATATGATTAAGTCGTCAAGCATGAAGAATATAACATACAATCCTATGTAGGCGTAATGTTGTATTGATGCTAATCTGCTTAATGAGAGTATCTGTGTGAATACTGCTGGAATTGCTGCTGAACAAGCAAATTCTACTGAATTGATTACAAATGCGAGTCCAATCATTGAAAGAACTATTGCCCAAGATAATGGCTGGGAGATTATTCTGTCAATTCTCTTCATGGTTTTTTCGTGGCTTTCTTCATCTCCAACTTTACAGGTTAGTGAACCTTTAGTTGTAATGTATTCTTTGAGACTTAATATTCCCCCACCAAAAGCAACCAGTCCAATTATTATTGTGAGGATTTTGATATATCCTAAGAGAAGGAATATGTTTAGCCATGCGGTCATGAAAAGAAAGTATAGTATTCCTGATGCGAGTACAAAGCTTCCAACAATAATCCAGATTCTTTTCTTGTCTTTTACTCCAATAAGCATTCCTATAAGGTAAACAAGAACCCACATTGCACAAGGATTAAACCCATCAATAAGCCCTAAGACGATTGCAAGTGTTGGAAGTGACCATTTGGTCAGATCTGTTCTTCCTAAAAAAGGCAATTCGTAGTCTGAAAATCCTGTGTCTGCCTTTTGTGTAGTTTCTATTTGCTGGTATTCTTCCCCTTTGCAGTTATTTATGCAGTCATCAATGGCGTTTAAGATTTGTTCTTTTGATTGAACACCAACAAGTGCGTGTTCTCCAACGAATATGGTTGGGACTCCAAGTGTTGATGTGTCAAGGCCTGCTTCTCTAGCCATCTGATAGAATAGTTGAGAGCCTTCTTGTGAAGATGCGTCATGCTCTATAAAAGTAATGTCATTTCTTTCTTGTTTGACTTCAAAGTATATCGGTTTTTGTTCTGTGCAATGAGGACAAGTTGGCAGATAGAAGAAATGTACTGTTAATTTTTCATCAGTCGTCTGTGTGACTGTTTTTTCGCTTGTGATGAAGAATGCAAGTCCTCCAATAAGCAAGAGAATTATTACTAAGTAGATATTGAATTTTGATGAGAAGAATTCTTTGATTGTTTTTGTCAGATTCATTTTATTTTTAATGCCTCTTTTAATTTCTGCAAGTTGTATCCGACAATTATTGTCCCATTAACATCTACAACAGGAACATTTGTCTGATTGCTTTTCTTCTGCATCTCTGACTCTTTTTTCTTGTCTTTTGAAATGTCAATCTCCGTAAACTTAACGTTGTTTCTTTCAAGGAATTTCTTGACTATGACGCAAAAAGGGCATGCTGGAGCAGTGTATAGTATAGCATTCATATTTATTCACCCATCATTTTTTCTGCTTCTCCATGCAACAGCAAGATTTGAGAAGTTTTCCTTCTGGATATCCTAATGATTTGAAAACATCACAGACTTTCAAGTCTTTTATTGAATAGATTATCATCTTGCCTTCACGTCTTGACTGAAGAATTCCAAGATCAGTCAGTTTAGTGAGATGCATCGATGTGTTGGATTGTGTTCTGCCAATGAGCTTTGGAATTTCACACGCACATTTTTCTCCTTTTAATAGAAGTTCGACTATTTTGTATCTGCTTTCTTCAGAGAGTGCTTTCAAGAGTTTGATATTGTTTTCAATAGACATATCAGTGAGTGCTGATATGATGATATATAAAGCTTTCGGATGCTCATCTGAACTTACTTTTAATGCGTTCAATAAACCAATTTTTTAGAGAATATTTTTTAGATACTAATGAAAAAATATCGGGATTCTTCTTGAGCGCACTGATTTCTAAGATTTGTTTTCTGAATACTTTGTCTTTGTTCAAGTCTTCAATAAGATAAACGCAATATCCTGAATTTCTTTTTGGGCAAGAAAAAATAAAAGGGCAATCTACACAAGTCAGGAGTAGATGATGGAGTTCAGAGTATTTTCCATGTTTCAAATTCTTAACTCTGTTGGCTAGTGTCTTCTTCGGACTTGACATAGCACCTCCTTTAATTCTATCTGCATTTGACAGCTTATGTATTCTACCTTTGAAGTTTTTTATATCCGCCACGTTTATTCACCTCTGTTCTTAATTCGAGAAGCTCTATCGCTCTTCTAAAAGCTCTCTGAGTGCAGTTATGATTATGCTCTTCTATTGCTACATCTTGTATTACATCGAAGCAGTAATGGTCGTACTCTTCGACTGTGTTGAATCCTTTGAGTTTCATCACTATCTTCAATGCTTTTGGGCTTATGTGCAAACATTCGCTTCCTGGACTGTAATCTTGACAAAAATCCCGCAACAGACAAGAGTTGCAATACTTCCTATATGGCGTATGTTGTCCAGTCTTGAGGGCATTGCAACTGATAGCATCAAGTTTATTCTGACTCTTTGACCTGCCACCTTTTCTGCAATCTTCTCTGTTAAATCGGTGTTTTTTGCTTCCAAAGTTTCTAAGTTTGTCGTCTATCATGCTTTTTTCTCTGACTGTTGGACATTGAGTTTTTCGACTTTTTGAGGGTTTGAATTCGCTTTTTCACTGCAAGAATAACATGGTTCATGCTCAAATCTGAGTCTTGTGATGAAGCTTCCTTTATGATATTGAATCAGTAATTCAACTGCTTCTTTTGGTGTGATCTTAAGCGTCGGAGTTAGTCCAGTGTAATCATAAATCTCTCTCATTCCAAGCAGGTCCTGCAAATCTTTAGTGCAGTCACAGCATAAGCCAAGCTGGCCTGGAATTTTCTCTGAAAAGCAGAATGGCTTAATGCATAGGTTTTGGGGTTTGTAGCCATACTTTGTGTATAGCTCGTTTCTTTCAATTTTGTCCATTGTTTCTATCCTCCTGTTGGGTTAATTGTGTCTGGCTAGTGACCTTTTTTGGTTCATCTTCTATGAATTCCTCAGTTACTATCAGCTCTTCTTCACATGTACCTTTTGACATAGTATTTTCTTCCGTAAAGGTATCTGAATCTTCAGAATCATCTTCATTTTCAGGCACATACTCTTCAAATTGAAGCAGAAAGGGTTGGATTTCGTGGTTTTGATAGATTTCCTTAGCTGAATCTGACCCTAACCATGCCTGTAATAACCTAGCAACATCGTCAATGCTAACAGGTAGTACCAGGTTGTGTGCAGGTGAAATTATAGGTCGAATTAGAACAGCTTTCTTATTGAGATACTCTTCTTTATAGATCTCGATCTTATTTCTATCATTAAGCTTTTGACACCAATCTCTTATAGTCTTAACAGATGCAATGTTCAATGCTTTTTGGGCTTTGCTTCTCAGTATCCAATCATGATATCTTTCCTGAAAACCAATTGCCTTGATTATATCGGAATGTTTTCCAACATTTTTCTCAACATAATCCAATAATTTGACCAGTCTATGATCTAAGCCAGAATAAGTCAAGTTGAAGAAATCTCCAAAAAGATTCAGTGCGTTGAGAAAATCCGATGGCTCTGCGTAGATAAAAGTCATGCCATCCACATACTTTGTTGCTCTCTGCTTTTGATGAAGCCAAGTAATTGCACGAGTCAAAGAGAGTATTCTTTTGACATCTCTTTTTACCCTATCTTTTGTTGTATCAAATATTTCCTTGCCATTGATCTTTTCAGAAAGAATCTTTGCAAAAGGAAT